>NZ_JACJHR010000023.1 GCF_014174495.1 Amycolatopsis echigonensis | reverse complement strand
ACATGCCCAGCAATGCTGACCGCTGCACCGCGCCCGGGTATCGCTGGAAGACTTCCGCCATTTCGTTGCCAGAGCGCAGGAACGCGGCGGCGTCCCCGGGAAGCCAGCCTTCGAGGTCGTCGATGCTGCGCCGGGCGCGGATGGCGGCGAGGGCGTCAGCCAGCCGGCCGCGTTCCGGACGCGCGTAGTGCGCGGCAGTCGTCGCGACGGTGGGCAGCTTGAGTTCACGGGCCATCTCGGCGAGCAGGTCGTTGTGCGTGCTGTCGAGCGGCTGACCGTGGTCGATCAATTCGACATAGACCTGGGTTTGACCGAAGAGATCGACCAGCCTCCGCAGTTCGGCGAACGCGGCGTCCGGGCCTTCGCGCACCAATGCGGACCGCACGGATCCCTTGCGACAGCCGGTAAGCACCGCGCATTGCCCCGCGACTTCCTCCGCTACGGCGGACAAGTCGTAGATCGGACGGCCTTTCTCGGCGCGTTCCTCTTTTTCGTCGGCGTGGCCCCGCAACTGCCCGGTGGTGATCGCGCGGCACAGGCTGCGGTAGCCGTCGCTGCCGCGGGCCAGCAGCAGGAGGTGTTCGCCTTCGGGGTCGGCGACGCCGTTTTGCGGACCGGAGAGCCCGAAGCTCAGCTCCGTGCCGAATACCGTGGCGACGCCTAGTTCTTTGGCCGCTTCGGCGAAACGGACCACGCCGTACATGCCGTCGTGGTCGGTGAGCGCGATCGCGTCGAGCCGCAGCCGCGCGGCTTCCTCCACCAGTTCCTCGGGGTGGCTGGCACCGTCGAGGAAACTGAAGTTGGAGTGGCAGTGCAGTTCGGCGTACGCCACTCGCGGCCCGGCTTCCAGGTCGCTGCGCGGCGGCGGGATGTCGGCGGGGCGGCGGTACGCCTCGCGTTTGCGTCCCCACGCGGGACTGTCGCCGTGGTCGCCGGGCGGCGTCCCGCCCGACAGCGCCCGCGCGAGGTCCTTCCACGGGACCGGCGGGTTGTTCCAGCCCATCGTCAGTCCATCCGGTTCTCGGGTGACCGGCGGGGTTCCGGGATCAGCAGCGCGACCGGCACCGGGTCGAACGGGCACGGCGGTTCGACCGGGACTCGGGGCACCGGCACGTCGTAGTCCATCAGGTGTGGTTTCCTTCCGTTGTCTTCACCGGGTTTTCCGGTTTGCCGACCCGTTCGCAGTCTTTGTCCGTCAGTCATAACTTCCCTCCACTGTCCACACCGGATTTTCCGTTCCGGAGCAGAGGACGAGCACTGCCTCCGGTGCCTCGTTTTCCCCTGCCGCAAGCACTAGTTGCAGCCGGGCTTGCTGTGGTCCGGTCGAACGACGGCCCGACGTGACCAGCCATGGACCGGCCCATCCGGTGATCAGCCGCGGCGGCCCGCCCGCGACGCACAGTCCGTGCGGCGGCGCGGTCAACCGTTTGCGCGCGGTGAGGCCGACCGGCCGCCCCTGGTCGTCGATGACCTGGACGGGCAACGGTTGTTCCAGCACCGTCGCCGGGGACGGGGAGGGCAACCGGGCAGGCCACGTGGCGTCCGGTGGTCCGACAGGTTCCCGCGGATCGCCCCACGGAATGAGCCGGACCCGGCTCGCCGGATCACGCCCGCCGTCGAGCAACGGCGTGACCACGCCCTCCGGGCCGAGCAAGCCTTGCACCCGCACGAACGCCCGGCCAGCCCGTTCGGCAGCCAATTCCTCGTCCTCGCCTGGGCCAGTGCCGGGATCGCTTCCCCGCCACAGCCCCAGCTGCAATGACCTCCCTTCGACAGTCTCTTCCGGTTCGAGCCGCAACCGCGCGACCCCGGCCGTGGGCCGTTCGCCGGGCGCGGCCTTGAGCCAGCCCTCGAACTGCCACCGGACCCGGTCCGCAACCCCTTGCGGCGTCAGTGGTTCCGCACAACGCCAGACGCGACCGAGCTGTTCGCCGTTCTCGGTGGTCGCGTATATACCCAATCGAGTGCACGCGAGCCCGCGATCAGCGAGCGCGGCGTGGAATCGCGCGCCGAGTTTTTTGGCCACGAACGCGGCGACATCCACTCGGGCGAGCACCGGATCGAACGATTCGGCGAGCGACAGTTCCGGCGGCGGGCTGCGGCGCAACGGCGGCCGGTCGGACAGGCCCCGGGCCAGCCGGTGCGCGAGCACGCCGGTGCGCCCGAACCGAGCGGCTACGTCCCGCTCGCCGAGTTCGGCGAAGGCGCCGAGCGTGCGCAATCCGAGCCGGACGAGCAGGTCGACCAGATCCGCTCGCTCAGCATCCGGCTGGTCCAGCTCGGTCACCGGCAACGGGGCGAGAAATTCGGCACTCCGCCCCGGCTCGACCAGCGCGCCTTGCCGCGCGGCGAGGGTCGCCGCGAACAGCCCTTCCGCCACGCCGACCTGGCATTCGACCCCGGCTGCCGCGGCCACCTGGTCCACCAGTTTCTCCGCCAGCCGCGGTTCGCCGCCGAAATACCCGGCCGCCCCCGCGACGGGAACCGCGAGCAGCCCTGGCCGCACCACTTCCAGCCCGACGACCAGTTCCTCCACCGCCGACGCGACGTTCTCGAACAACCGCGCGTCCCGCGCCTCGTCAACGCCGAACACCGCCAGGTCGGGGCACTGGGATTCCGCTTCCCGCCGCCGCATGCCGCGCCGGATGTTCCGCGCCCGCGCGACCGCGGTGCACGCCACGACCCGGTTCGCGTGGAACACCGCCGCCGGCCGGGTAAGCACACTCCCCGCCGCGGCGACGGCAGCGACCGCGGGCCAGTCCGGACACCACAGCACCAGCATCCGCGCTGGATGGCGACGCGGGTCTTGCTGTCCTTTGTGGACATTTCGGTTCACCCGACTGCTTCTTCCCGTGCTGCGACGCGCTTCTCGCCGCGGGAAATCCGCCCGTCCGGACCGGGCAGAAGGACCTGCGCCGACCGGGGCCGGGCCGCTGCACCGCGTCCGCGGGCGTGCACTTCGACCGGACGGGAACGGAGGTGTCCGGCGCCGTGCTCGAGCACCCCGGTCCAAGCGCCTGGAGTGCAGTGCAGTTCGACGTCCGCGGAAGGCCAGTGCCCCAACGAAAGCAGCACCGCCCCGCGATGCCGAGCCCGCGCCGCGAGCCGGCGCGCGACGTCCGGCCGGACTGACCGAGGCTCGGTGACGACGAGGTCGACGCCGTCGAGCAAAGCGGCCATCACTGCCTGGTATTCGGCCCCCGGCTGAGGAACCAATGCGAGCCGCGAAACGGCGACCCCATGCTCAGCCGCCGCGACAATCCCCAGCGACGGGGCCCCGACCACCGCCGCCCACGCCCCGGCGACGGTCGCCTCCGCGAGCAACGCGAACAGCAGCGAGGTGGAGTGGTGAACCGCGACGATGCTCCCGCGCCGCAACCCAGCCCCGGGCAGGAGATCGGCCAGGGCCGGGGCGACGGGAAGCATCCGCCCGGCGGCCTGCCCCCAGTCGGCCCGGGAAGCCCGCTCCGCGGCGACGGTGCTGGCGGTGCTGACGCCGGGGAGGGCGGTCAGTTTGGCCAACGGATGTGCCGGATCCGCCGGTGAGGATGGGTCAGCGGGATGGAGCCGAGTCGGAGGACGGAGTTTCGAGGGTTCGGGGGTTGCCGGGTCGGGTGAGGGTGTCGGGTGCAGTGGGGTCGGAGGGGTGAGCGGAGTTTCGGGCTGAGTTGCCGGATCCGGTTCAGCGCCTGAAGGAGTTTTCGGACGCAGAGGAGACGGTGGATTGGAGGGAGTTTCCGGATCCCTTGACGAATCAGCCAGGATCGGCGGACGAAGCCGGGTGGGCGGCTCGTCCGAAGTCGTCGGCTCAGGCGAGTCAACTAGCGGGTGTAGGCCAGCCAGCGGCGCACTCGGGGTCGAGGGCGCGGGCGGAGTTTCCGGGCTCGAGTCGGCTGGAGTGAACGAGCGAAGCTGGCTCGCCGGTTTGAGTGAAGTCGGTGAATCACCGCGCGGGCCAGCAGATGACACGGTCCCGGAGGGAAACGAACGAGGCTCACTCCCGGGTTCTGCCGATGAGCCTGACCGGGTCTGCGACTCGGGCGAAGTTTCCAGGCTCAAGTCGGCTGGAGCAAACGAACATAAACGAGACGGCGAATCATGGTCAGCAGGTGAGCCAAAAGGCTGCGGGCGTGCTGGTGAATCCGGCTGACTCGCCGGCTGGAGCGGAGCCGGTGAATCACCGTGCAGGCCAACAGATAACGCAGTCCCGGCGGGAAACGAACGGGGCTTACGACCGGGTTCTGCCGATGGGCCTGACCGGGCCTGCAAACGAAGCCCGGTCGACGAAGCGGTTTCTGCAGCCCCGCTGGAACTGGATGGCGTCCATGGTCCGAACGCTGTGTCCAGAGAACTCAGCCGGGTACGGGATCCGGTCTCCCCCACCGAGAACGTCAACCTCGGCGAACCCGAGGACATCGCGGCGACCGGCGTCCGTTCCTTCGCCAATGCTTCGATCGCCGACCACGGCACCAGTACTTCCCACGAGCGTGCCGGCCGCGCCTCCGGCACGCTCGTGGGCGCGGAAGCCTGGGGTTCCGCGGCGGAAAAGACCTCCCGAGACGACCGGCCAGGTTTCTTCAGCGGGGCCGCAATCCCCGCAGCGCCAAGGGGATCGGCCGCAGCAGGGTCAGCGGGCAGAACCGGAGCGCTCAGTTTTCCGGGCACGGCCGAAGAGCCACTCGCCTCAGAAGCGGCCTCGGCCAGAGACCAAACGCCGCCTATTCCCGGCACCGCCGCAGCGCGACCCACTCCAGAAGCCGCCCCGGCCGCAGCTACAGCGTCACCCGTCGCAGAAACTCCCACGGCCGCCTCAGCCAAGGCTAAAGCGCCGCCCGCGCCAGACGCCACTCCAGCCAAGGCCGAAGCACCGCCCACGCCAGACACTGCCTCGGCCAAGGCTAAAGCGCCACTCGCACCCGAAGCCTCCCCAGCCCAAGCCGAAGCGCCACTCGCACCCAAAGCCGCCCCGAACGCAGCCCGAGCTTCCCTAGCCCGGGAAGCCCCCAAAGCCGTCCCGGCCATGACTGAAGACCCGGTCGCCGCCACAGTCCCCGAAGCCACCCCGGCCAGGGCCGAAGCACCTCCCGCTCCAGCAAAACCAGCCAGAGCCGAAGCGCCACCCGCTCCGGAACCAGCCGCACCCGAACCGTCCGCGAAGGTCACCCCGGCTTCACAAACCGCCCCCGCGGCCTCTGAAGCCTTTCCCGCGATCTCCGAAGCAATCCCCGAAGAAGCAGCCCCCGAAGCCGCTCCGGTCGTCACCGGTTTCCTCCCTTCCTCCGAATCGACCGACGGCCCGTCCCGGGCCAGGTCGTCACACCAAAGCCCGGGACGGACGCCGACACCGCGGGGAAGGCGGTTCCGCATCCTCATCCGTGCGGAAACCGCACGGTCACCCAACAATCACACCCAAAAACACACCGCTGCGCCGAACAGAATCGAACACCCGTTCGACACCATCCAGTCTCGCCCGCCCCTCCCCGGCTGTCAAGCGCGAACGGAGAAAGAACCCGGAAGATCACCGGACACCAGGAAAACCGCTCTTTACACTGGGAACCCTGATGAAGACAGGACACATCGCCCTGCGGGGTTTCGCCGAAGCTGACCTGCCCGTACTCGACCGGTTCTCCACGGACCCGGACGGCGCCGGGACTTTCCAGTGGACGAGGTTCACCGGACCGCAGGCACGACGCCGGTTCGCTGAGGACGGGTTCCTCAGCCCCGCATCAAGCGCGGTCGCGGTGACTGTCGACTCGGTCGTCGCCGGGATGGCTACCTGGGAGGCGGCCGACCGGGGCGGGCCCGCCGGCGGGTGCTTCCGGGTCGGCGTCGCGCTGCTGCCCGACTATCACGGCCACGGCACCGACGCGAAGGCGTACCAACTGCTCGTCGACCAGCTCTTCCGGCACACCCGCGCGCACCGGCTCGAAGCCTTCGTCGACAGCGAGGACCTCGCCGGGCAGCACACGCTGGAGAAGGTCGGCTTCCACCGCGAAGGCCTGCTGTGCCAGGTCACCTGGCGCGACGGCGGCTACCGCGACGAGGTCGTCTACGCGATCCTGCGCGAGGGATGAAAAACCGGCCGGGACCCGAAAGTCCCGGCCGGCCAGCACAACAATCAGTGCGCGAAGTGGCGCGTCCCGGTCAGGTACAGCGTGATCCCGGCGGCCTCGGCGGCGGCGATCACCTCGGCGTCGCGGATGGACCCGCCGGGCTGCACGACAGCTCGCACGCCGGCCTCGATCAGCACCTGGAGCCCGTCCGGGAACGGGAAGAACGCGTCCGACGCGCCGACCGAGCCCTTCGCCCGGTCGCCCGCCCGCGAGACCGCCAGCCGCGACGAGTCGACGCGGTTGACCTGTCCCATGCCGACGCCTACGGTCGCCTGCTCGTGCGCCAGCAGGATCGCGTTGGACTTCACCGCGCGCAGGGCCCGCCACGCGAATTCCAGGTCCGCCAGGGTCTGCTCGTCCGCGGGCGAGCCGGTGGCCAGCGTCCAGTTCGCCGGGTCGTCGCCGGGGGCGTCGATCGCGTCGGCTGTCTGCACGAGCACGCCGCCGGAGATCGGCCGGACCTCCACCGGGGCCGCGTTCTCGAGCGCGGGCAGCTTCAGCAGCCGCACGTTCTTCTTGCGCTGCAAGATCTCCAGCGCTTCCGGCTCGAAGTCGGGGGCGAGCACGACCTCGGTGAACACCTCGGCGATCTGCTCCGCCGCCACGACGCTCACCGGCCGGTTCGTGGCGATCACGCCGCCGTACGCGGACACCGGGTCGCAGGCGTGCGCCTTGCGGTGCGCTTCGGCGATGTCCGTGCCGACAGCGATCCCGCACGGGTTGGCGTGCTTGATGATCGCGACAGCCGGCTCGGAGAAGTCGAAGGCGGCGCGACGCGCGGCGTCCGTGTCGACGTAGTTGTTGTACGACATCGCCTTGCCGTGAAGCTGCTCCGCGTGCGCGAGGCCCGGCTGCGCGCTTCGGTACAGCGCTGCCTTCTGGTGCGGGTTCTCGCCGTAGCGCAGTACGTCCGCACGGTCCCACGTCGCGCCGAGGAAGTCCGGGAAGCCGCTGTCGTCCGCAGGCGCGTACGCGTTGGCGAACCACGACGCGACAGCCGTGTCGTACGCAGCCGTGTGCGCGTACGCCTGCGCAGCGAGCCGCTTGCGGTCCGAGAGTTCGAAGCCGCCCGCGGAGACCTGCTCAAGCACCCACGCGTACCGCGCCGGGTCCACGACGACAGCGACGCTGCCGTGGTTCTTCGCGGCCGCGCGCACCATCGCGGGACCGCCGATGTCGATGTTCTCGACGCAGTCCTCGGGGCTCGCGCCGGACGCGACAGTCGCCTGGAACGGGTACAGGTTCACCACGAGCAGGTCGAACGCCGCGATGTCGAGCTGCTTGAGCTGCGCGACGTGGTCGTCATTGCTCTGGTCGGCGAGCAGACCGGCGTGCACGCGCGGGTGCAGCGTCTTGACCCGGCCGTCGAACGACTCGGGGAACCCGGTGACCTGCTCGACCGGCGTGACCGGAACCCCGGCGTTCGCGATGACCTTCGCCGTGCCGCCGGTCGACACGATCTCCACGCCGGCCGCGTGCAGGCCGGTCGCGAGCTCGAGCAGGCCGGCCTTGTCCGAGACGCCGATCAGCGCGCGCCGGACCGGGCGCCGTCCCTGTGCTGTGCTCACGAAAACCTCACCTTTCGTCCGTCCACGGTGCACCCACCACGGCCGAGTCGCTCGATCGTTTCAACCAGCAGCCTGCGTTCCACGGCTTTGATCCGCTCGTGCAGGACGTCTTCGGTGTCGTCGGTCTCCACCGGCACCGCCTCCTGGGCGATGACCGGCCCAGTGTCCACCCCGGCGTCGACGAAATGCACCGTCGATCCGGTGACGCGCACGCCGGCGGCCAGCGCGTCGGCGACCGCGTGCATCCCGGGGAACGACGGCAGCAGCGCCGGGTGGGTGTTGATCACGCGGCCCGCGAACCGCGACAGGAACTCCGGCCCGAGGATCTTCATGAAACCCGCGGACACCACGAGGTCGGGCTGGTAGGCCGCGACCGCCTCGGCGAGCGCGCGGTCCCACGCGGCCCGGTCCGGATGATCCGCGACCCGCACGGTGAACGACGGCACGTCCGCCCGTTCCGCTCGGGCAAGCGCCTCGATGCCGGTGCGATCGGCTCCGACCGCGACGACGGTGGCCGGGAACCCGGGCTGCCCGGCGGCGTCGAGCACAGCCTGGAGCAACGTGCCGGACCCGGAGGCGAGCACGACGATCTTCACCGGAGTGGGCAGTTCCAAGCGGCTGGCCAGAACGGGCTCCTTGCACGGCGGTGCGCCTCGGGCGCACGGCGCTTCACCAGGTCGCCCCAACCCTAACGGTCGTCCTCGGCGGGCTTCGCGTCGCCGGAGTCCTCGGTGGACTCGGTCACAGCCTCCGGCTCTTCGGCGGGGGTTTCGGGCTTGTCTTCAGGCTTGTCCCCGGTCGCGGCGGCTTCGGTCTGCGGCTCGTCCTCGGGCAGGTCGAGGCCCAGTTCCGCGTCGGCCTCGGCGTCGAAGTCATCGTCGTCCTCAGCCAGGTCCGAGTCCTCCTCGGGGGCCTCGGATTCGTCCTCGGAGTCTTCGGAGTCTTCGGCGGCTTCGGATTCCTCGACGTCTTCGGAGGCTTCGACCTCCTCATCGGACTCGGACTCCTCCGCCTCAGCGCCTTCGGACTCGGCTTCGGGCTCGACCTCGTCCTCCACCTCAAGCGAGCCGACCGGCCGCATCGGAGCGTGCGCCCCCGCGAAGAAGGCCACGAACCCGGCCGGAATCACGATCCAGCAGAACGCGACGATCGACGCCACCCCGACCGGCACGCTGACCGGGTCGAACGGACCGTCACCCAGCCGTCCGCCAGCGAGCGTGCCGAGCAGCACGCAGCCGAACCCGACCACCGCGCCCGCGACGCCCACCACCCGCAGCCGAGCCGCCGGATCGTCGTCCACCGCGCGGACCGACCAGCCGACCAGCACCCCGACCGCCAGCGGCAGCACCAGCAACACCGGCCACCACGACGCAGCGTGCTCGGGGATGCCACCGAGCAGCGGAACTCCGGGGACGGAACCGCCTCGGTAGCCGATGAGGTGCACGCCGAGGCCGCCGATGCTGAACCCGGGTCCGCTCACGAACGACATCGCGGCGACCACGGCGTTCGGCAGGTACAGGACGGAAAGCAGAAACAGGCCGAAGCTGCTCCCGAACGACGGCTCGAACAGGCTGGACACCGTGCGCGCGGACAGCGCCATGGCGGCGGTCAGCGTCAGAGCGCCAGCGGCCAGCAACGCGAACAGCCCGAGCAGGCCGGCGCGCAAACCGCGAAGAGCCAGCGGGTCGAGCCGGTCGGCCAGCACCTGCGGCATTCCGAACCGGCGCAGCACCCCAGCGGTGGCGGCGAGTCCGGAGATCACCGCGGGCACCACTGCGGCGAGCGCGAGGTTCGCCCGGACCGGTTCGCCGATCGACAGCAGCGAAATCAGCAGGCCGAACAGCAGATGCGTGCCGGAAATCGTGGCGATCAACGGGACCGTGTGCCGCAGCCTGGCGCACCGAAGCCGTTGCACGGCCCTGGCCGCCGCCCGCGCGACGAGCAGCACCACGCCGACTGTCGGCAGCAGCGGGAGCATGCCGAGCGGATGGCCGCCGATCCCGAGTTCGACCTGGTAGGCGGCCAGCCAGCCAGGGCCCGCCGACAGCAGCACGCCGCCCGCGGAGAAGATCGCGTGCTCGGCGGTCAGCGTGACGAGCGCGAGCAGGGTGGCGACCACCGCGTAACCGGTGACGAGCGGGCCGAGCGCCGCGACGAGCAACACCCGCAACCGGGGTGCCTGCGGGACATCCTGGTCATGGGAGTCGCCCACCGGCTCGTCGCCCGCGGGGCGGCCGGGACTGGTGAGCACCTGCATGTCCCCGACCATGACATCCGCGCTCGGCCGTCCGGGTGAGGCACGCCGCCCGGTTGACGTGGTGAATCCAACGCCCACCCGGTCGTGGCGCCACGTCAATAAAAACACCCGCTGTGACACGGAGAGTCACAGCGGGTGGGTAACGCGAAGGGTTTTCAGCCTTGCTGTCCGAAACCTCCGGGCGGCGTGCCCGGTTTGTTCTGCTCCGACGGCGGCTGGAAGAACTGGCCCTGCTGCGGCGCGTACGTCGTGGCCTGCCCGCCCGGCGGCGGCGTCGCGGGCGGCTGCTGCTGGGAGGACGGCTGCTGCTGCTGCGGCGGCTGCTGGCTCTGCTGGCCGAGCCCCGGCTGGTACTGCGTCGGCTGGTACTGGCCCTGCTGCCCGTAAGGCTGCTGGTAGGCCGGGGCGGACGGCTTCGGGGCCGGCGGCTTGAGCACCTCGTACTCGAAGAGCAGCACGGCGACCGACGCGGCCATCTGCAGGAGACCGAGGATCAGCACCACGATCACGATGGCGGACGTTCGCCCGGAGATGACGGCGTCGAGCGCGCCCAGCCCGCCGAGCACGCTGAACAGCGCGGCGAACGGCAGCGTCTTCGGTCCCTTGGGCAGCAGGTTCAGCGCCGACAGCAGACCGCCCACGAGCAGGAACAGAATGGGCTGCCCAGCCGTGCCCGCTTCGGTGGCGAAACCGAGGAAGTACTCCACCAGCCCCAGCCCGGCCACGCCGAGGGAGAGCAGCAGCGGAAGGTTCGGCGGCGCTCCGGCGCCCGCGGCAGGCGGGCCCTGCTGCGGCTGGGGCTGCTGCGGGAACCCGCCCGACGGGGGCGGTCCCTGGGACGGCTGGCCCTGCTGGGGGTAGCCGGGCCCGCCACTGGGGAAGGTCATCGGAAACTCTCCTGTCTCATCGACCGGCGGTTCGGGATCCTGCGACGCCCGGGGCGCACCGGCGGCGTCCCCCCGCTCACGAGTGACTGCACGCTAGCGCATCCGCCATGGGCGTCCGCGACGTTGGACGCACTGACCGCCGGATCGGTTGCGGCCGGAAACGACGAAGGCCGGGCACCCTGTCGGTGCCCGGCCTCCGCCAGTGGAGTCGCTGCTGGTCAGCCGAGGCTGTTGTACAGCTCACGCGCGAGAACAGCGGTCTCGCTCGGGGTCTTGCCGACCTTGACGCCGGCGGCCTCGAGGGCCTCCTTCTTCGCCGCGGCGGTGCCGGACGAACCGGAGACGATCGCGCCCGCGTGGCCCATCGTCTTGCCCTCAGGGGCGGTGAAGCCCGCGACGTAGCCGACGACCGGCTTGGTCACGTTCTCCTTGATGTAGGCCGCGGCGCGCTCCTCGGCGTCGCCGCCGATCTCGCCGATCATCACGATGACCTTGGTGTCGGCGTCCTTCTCGAACGCTTCGAGGGCGTCGATGTGGGTGGTGCCGATGATCGGGTCGCCGCCGATGCCGACCGCGGTGGAGAAGCCGATGTCGCGCAGCTCGTACATCATCTGGTAGGTCAGCGTGCCCGACTTCGACACAAGGCCGATCGAGCCCGGGCCGGTGATGTCGGCCGGGATGATGCCCGCGTTCGACTTGCCGGGGCTGATCACGCCGGGGCAGTTCGGCCCGATGATCCGGGTCTTGTTGCCGGTCGCGACCGCGTGCGCCCAGAAGTAGGCGGAGTCGTGCACCGGGATGCCCTCGGTGATGACGACGGCCAGCGGGATCTCGGCGTCGATCGCCTCGATGACCGCGTCCTTGGCGAACTTCGGCGGCACGAAGATGACCGACACGTCGGCGCCGGTCTCCTTGATGGCCTCCTCGACCGTGCCGAACACGGTGAGGTCCTTGCCCTCGATGGTGACCGTCTGGCCGGCCTTGCGGGCGTTGACGCCGCCCACGATGTTGGTGCCGGACTTCAGCATCTTGGTCGCGTGCTTCATGCCCTCGGAGCCGGTGAGCCCCTGGACGATGACCTTGCTGTTCTCGTTGAGGAAGATCGACATCTCACGCACCTGCCGCGGCGAGCTCGGCAGCCTTGTCGGCCGCGTTGTCCATTGTGTCCACCACGGTGACCAGCGGGTGGTTCGCGTCGGCCAGGATCTGGCGACCCTCGACGACGTTGTTGCCGTCCAGGCGGACGACCAGCGGCTTGGTGGCCTCGTCGCCCAGGATCTTCAGCGCCTCGACGATGCCGTTCGCGACCGCGTCGCAGGCGGTGATGCCGCCGAAGACGTTCACGAACACGCTCTTCACGTCGGTGTCGTTGAGGATGACGTCCAGCCCGGCCGCCATGACCTCGGCCGACGCGCCGCCGCCGATGTCGAGGAAGTTGGCCGGCTTCACGCCGCCGTGCTTCTCGCCCGCGTACGCCACGACGTCCAAAGTGGACATCACGAGGCCCGCGCCGTTGCCGATGATGCCGACCTCGCCGTCGAGCTTGACGTAGTTGAGGTTCTTGGCCTTGGCCTTCGCCTCGAGCGGGTTCTCGGCCTGCTTGTCGACGAGGTCCTCGTGCGCCGGGTGGCGGAAGGAGGCGTTCTCGTCGAGGGTGACCTTGCCGTCGAGGGCGATGATCTTGTCCTGCGGGTCGCGAACCAGCGGGTTGACCTCGACCAGGGTGGCGTCCTCGGAGACGAAGGTCTCCCACAGCTTCACCACGACGTCGGCGGCCTCGTCGATGATCTCGGCCGGGAAGTTGCCGGCCTTCAGGATCTCGAGCGCGGTGGCCTTGTCGACGCCCTTGATCGCGTCGACGGGGATCTTCGCGAGCGCGTCCGGGCGCTCGACGGCGAGCTGCTCGATCTCCATGCCGCCCTCGGACGACGCCATCGCGAGGAAGGTGCGGTTGGCGCGGTCGAGCAGGAAGGAGAAGTAGTACTCGGACGCGATGTCCGAGGCTTCCGCCACCAGCACGCGGTGCGTGATGTGGCCCTTGATGTCGAGGCCGAGGATGGCTTCCGCCTTCTCCTTCGCCTCGTCGGGCGTCTGGGCCAGCTTGACGCCGCCCGCCTTGCCCCGGCCGCCGACCTTCACCTGCGCCTTGACGACGACCTGGGTGCCGATCTGCTCCGCGGCGGCCTTGGCTTCTTCCGGGGTGCTTGCCACGGAGCCCGGCAGAACCGGTACTCCGTGGGCGGCGAAGAGATCCCTCGCCTGGTACTCGTAGAGGTCCACTACTCCAGTCTCCTGACGACACGCCACTGTGGTGGTCCGTTTTCCGGACCGCGCTGTCGGACCAGTCGAGGTTAGCGACCAGCGCAGACGCAGGGGACGCCGCACCTGGTGAAGTCGGTCACCGTGCGCGGTCAGAGGGTGTGCCGAGGGTGTGAGACCGCACACCGACAAGCATTTCGGCGGCCTTTTCGGGGCTTTCCTCGCCGAGTTCGACGACGGTGGTGCCGGGAAGCGCTCCGGCAAGCCCCTCGGGGAGCGGTCCGCCGAGGAGGCCCAGAATGTCTGGATCCTCCTGTTCGGCGGTGCGCACGATCTTCTCAGCCGTGTCGAGGTGTCCTACATGGACGACTTCGAGACCGGCGTCGCGCAGCATTCGCGCCAACGGAATCGCCGCGGTTTCTTCGGCCAGCTCCACGAGAACGACGCGGCGCGGGCTCACTTCTTCGCACCGGCGGCCGCGGTGACGGCGGCGACCACTGCCGCCACGACCGCGGCGAGCCCGAGCCAGAACCCCGCGCCCGGCTGTGCGCCGCCGAATGCCGAGCTGACCAACGGGACCTCGGCGACGTGCAACGCGAGGAGCACGGCCGTTCCGGCCAGCCCCGCCGCCGCGGCGCCGGGCCGCGAACGGACGCTCAACCCGAGCGTCCCGAGAACGACGAGCAGCGCGGCGAGCAACCCCCACGACGGGGTGTCGAAATCGGACCAAAGACCGGGCGTCGCGTAATCGGGCGCGGTGAATACCGGCGTGCCGAACGTCGCGATCGCCAGCACCGCGGCGATTCCGGCGGGAAGCAGGACTCGGGGCCGCGGACCTTCGGTACCGGTGTCGTCGCGTTCCACCACGCCGGTGATCACCGCGGCCAACGCGGTGAGCCCGGCGAGCCCCAGCGCGATCGCGGTGAAAACGGCTCCCGCACCGAGGCGGTAGTTGATCGCGCCGCCGAGCCCGCCGAGCCCCGTCGCTTCGGAGGCGGTGATGGCCGTGCTGAGCACGGCTGTTCCCGCGAGGACGACGCCAGCCCACAACACCGCGAGAATTCCGCGCGCGGCTGACGCCGTGCGCCGGGCGAGAAGGAAAGGTGTTGGCAGCACGACAAGAATCGCCGCGACCAGCAGTTGCCACCGGGCCGGACTGTCCGTGCCGGTGCCAAGCTGCGGAGCGTACGCGCCGATCGTCGCCGCGATTCCAGTCAGCAGTGCGAGCAAGGCGGTGAGCGCGCGCCAGATGGTCAGCCCTGGCACGCGGGCCTCGCCAGCCAGATCGGTGCGCTCAGTTTGCGTCTGCTGCGGTGTCGCAAGTGGAGTGAGGACGAGGACCAGCACCATCGGCACGACGGCGAGATACGCGCCCGTCGACACCTCCAGCCCGGGCACGGCCAGCCCGGCGACGAATGTCGGCACCGCGACCGCGAGCACCGCCGCGACGAGCCCGCCGAGCGTCCCGCGAGCGACGCCGTCGGATCCGGCGAAAACCCCGAGCACCGCCGCGATCGGCAACGCACCCGCGAGGAGCAGGTACCCGGCGAGCGCTAGTCCGGGACCCTCAAACGCTGACCGCGCAAGGAGAAACGGGTCGTCCGAGAGCACGGGGGTCATCAGCAATCCGACCGCGGCGACGACGGTGAGCAGCGGAATGATCAACCGCCAGCGGCGTTTGTCGTCGCCTCCGTCGATCTCGTTGCGTTCGCGCACGACGCGCGCGGCCGCGATCCCGGCGACGAGCGTCAGCAGGTGCCCGGCGATCAACAGCCAGAACCCGATGCCGACACCGCTGCGGTCGAGAAGCCGGTCCGGGAGGTACAGCTCGGGGCGGATGGTCCTGGAGCCGTTGACGAGGAATTGGAGATCGAGGATCAGCCGCCCCGGCGCGAGAGCGGCAAGACCGGTGACGAGACCAGCGGCGAGCCCGTGCCGCCCGCTGCGAGCCGCCGCGACCGCGATCCCGGCCGGGACGACGGCGAGGATGACGAGGAGCGGCCAGGAGAGGTAGCCAGGCCCGGCGTCCGGCGAGACCGGTGCGATGGCGCCGGCAGCCAGGGCGAGTGAGCCGACGCCGAGGAGAGCGGTGGCGGCTCGAAGCCTTGGCGAGGGGGTCTGGTCGGTGAGCTCCAGGAGGTTCTGCGGCTCGCCTTGCTGGCTCGACTCTCGACGGCTGGGGATGGTGCGGGGCGCGGACCTCGGCTCAGCCGGGATGGAAGCGGGGTTTTGACTGCTGGTCAGGCCTGCCTCGTCCCGCTGTTGCGTGGCGGGCGACGCTTCTTCTCGGCTTCCTGCTGCGTTCTCGTCGCGCGGGTCGGCTGAGCCTCGCTTGGAAGTCGCTCGGGCACGGCGCACCTCGTCGGGTCCTTGCGCTGACTCGCCACGGTCTGCCGAGTTCCCCTCGGAAGTCGGCCCAGTTCGGCGCGATTCAGCTGCCCCTTCCGCAGGCGTCGACGCTTCGCGGCGGGACGAGCTTTCGGCAGAAGTCGCTCCGCCGCGGTCGGCCGGGCTCGCCGACCTCGGCTCGTCGCCGCTGGACGAGTCAGCCGACCGTCCGGCGGAAGCGGTCCCGCGGCCACGGGGCGAGTCGGCTGGGTCCGATTTCGCCCGGCTGGCGTCGCGGCGTGCTCGGGCTCGGGCGGCCGCCTTGCGCTCGGCGAGGCTGGGACGCCGGGGTCCGGCGGAACGGCCCGGGGTGTCCGGGGCGGAATCGCCGTCGGAAGGCTCTGGGGTCGGCGGAGTCATCGCTCGCGACGCTAGCAAGGACCGGTCTCGGCACGGGGACAGCAGGGCCGCCTCGACCAGGCCGGAACGCACTTCCAGGTGAATTCCCCGCCGGATGAACCTCGGGCCGTCCCCGCGCGTCTGACGGGTGCGAAGAAAAAATCCGCCGATCCGCGTAAGAGGGGCGCGGGCCGGAGGTCTCGACGGCAGAGGGAGCGGAGTGCCGGAGGGAGCGTCGAGGAAAAAGTTCGGGGAAGTCGCGTAAGAGAGTGGCGTTCGGGGCGTCACTCCGGCGCGGGACGAAGCACGGGGACACATCGCGGGGGCGATGGACGAGGTCGGATGCCTGTTCGCGGCAGGTGCCCGACCAGGTCGCGGAGGGGAGCCGCGGCGGGTGTCGGCAGGTCGTGGGGACGGCTTGCCGGGACTGAGGTGGAGAGGGCCGAGACCTGCCGGGGAGGGCAGGTGAACGGCCATCTTGCGGAGGGGAGCCGCGACAGGCTTCGGCAGACCGTGGGGACGGTCCGCCGAGGATCGGGGACAGGGACGGCCGAGACCTGCCGGGGAGGGCAGGCATTCGGCCGCACCGCCGTGAACAGCGGAAACGGGGATCCGACCGAGCGGGAGAGGGTTGACCGAGCCCGCGTGGACGCCGGTAACCACTTGCGTCGCGGAGGTTGCCCGCCGACGGGTTCCAGGGGGTTGGAGACGCGGGCCGAGGGGCAGAGCCTTGCGGGCGAAAGCGGTGAACCGCAGCGCCAAGGTCGTCGGAGGATGCTGGCAGGCCGCAGAGACGGTTGCCGCACCGAGCCGGAGAGGCTGGGCGTTGGCGGGAAACCGGGTTTGACCAGGCGAAGCCATCTCAACGCGGCCGAGTGCCGCGGACGGGCTAGGTCTGCGGTCCAGGCAGATGGGAGCGGGATGGTTCGTCACCGGATGGCTGGCGCGAAGCCTTCGAAAAGTGCCGAGCAGACTTGGTTCGAGTGAGCGGCGTCACATAATTCGGCGTGAAACTGCTTCAACGCACCCGGACGGCCGGTTATTTCGTCTGCGAGGCCGCCGGGAGGGCCTTCGGTGGCCTTGGTCCATCCGAAGGTATGTGACTCAACACACAATCAGGGAAGTAGTTTCCGATTAACTTTGGGTAGTTTCCACAGCTAGAAGCTCGATGCGCGCCACTCGTTCGGCCGAAAGGCCGGTCGCGTCTTGCTCATTGAGGCACCGTTTCGTTACTGTCCTCCGGTCCCCATTACAGTCAGGTCACGAAGCACGACGCTGAGCGAATCACCCCCGAGGTTCGTTCACGGGATCCCCCGCCCGAGTCCGCTTCCGCCCGACTCCCCGACGATGGAAGGCCCTGTCTTGGCTTCACACCGCTCCCCCGGCGGCCAAGCCCCTTCCCCGGCGCTGAAAGACGCACTGGATGGTGCGGTCATCCGCGTCCGGGGACAGCACCGCATCTCCCCGCCCTCCTCCGCCCTTCGCGGGCGAGTCGTAGTCGCGGCCGTCGCGGCTGGCGCGTTCGCCGCAGCCGCCGCCGGGCAGACCTTCAAGGGCAGCAGCGGCGGCGACTCCGACGCCTCCGCCACCCCGCTTGCCAACGCACAGAACGCGAGCGCCTCGTTCACCCTCGGCAGCGCGGGCTCCGGGGGAGCTCCCGAACTGCTGCCGACCGGCCACGCCGTCGACCCCTCCGCCGAAGCCGCGAAGATGGCCGACGCCGCCAAGGTCACCCAGGCACGCGTCCAGGCGGAAAGCGCGGCCGCGCGCCAAGCCGCCGAAGAGGCCTCCCGCCCGAAGACCTGCCTCCCCGCTCACGGCACGTTCACCTCCGGCTTCGGCGCCCGCTGGGGTACGAGCCACCTCGGCATCGACATCGCCAACTCCATCGGCACCCCGATCTACGCCGCCTCCGACGGCACCGTCATCCAGGCCGGCCCCGCCAGCGGTTTCGGCCTCTGGGTACGCATCCAGCTCGATGACGGCACCATCCAGGTCTACGGCCACATGAACAGCTTCTCCGTCCGCGAGGGCCAGAAGGTCAAGTGCGGCGAGCAGATCGCCGAGATCGGCAACCGAGGCGAGAGCACCGGACCGCACCTGCACTTCGAGGTGTGGCAGGACGGCACCAAGAAGATCGACCCGCGCCCGTGGCTCGCCGCCCGCGGCGTGAACGTCTGAGCCGACCCGCGTTTCTTGCCCGTCGGGCGGGGCCCGGCGCAGTGGTAGTTACCGCCGCAATGAGGCCGTCTGAGCTTGATCCGCACGGATCGCTCTAGACGGCTCGCGGCGGAAACGCCTTCGCACGCAAGAACCCTGGCGACTGTCCCGCATCGCGATGTGCGCTGGGCCGACTCAATCAGCGGCAGAACTTAGGCGCTGCTCGGCGAAGCAGGCACCGCCTCGTCTAGCAGCCGCCCGAGACGTATACGGCCATGATCCCCGCCTTTCCCGCAGCGCCCCGGGTGAAAGTCGCTCCGAACAAGCGGCGCGCACCAGCAGGGAAAACATCGTCAGTCAGGTGCAGGGACGCGGTCGACGGCGTCACGGATCATTGCCTGGTAGGCGACGGACGAAGTAGGCGACTGCTACCTGCCACACCGTGCACAGGTCCGCGCGTCTTCGCCACGGCATCCATCGCGCGACGCCCTCGTCGGCGCGCGATGTTCCTCCGCACACGACGCATCTGCCGTCTGCGCCCAATGCGTGCTGCCTCAGCAGCGCGCGCCATGCCGCGGCCAGCCGTGCCACATCCCCTGGCACGTCCCGAGCTGGCCGGGTCGCCGTCCCCACAGCAACCGTCCCCGCGACTCTCCTCAAGTACTCCTGTACCCCAGCGGCAAATACCCCAAACAGCACCGCGTCCATCCCCCTGCATCCCTTCATAGCGTACCGCATTTCATCGAACTTGTGTTCGATGAAGCTCAGTATGCCGGAGGGGACCGACAAGATCATCGGGTTCGCCGGGGAGTTCACTCGGTTCGGCGAAAGATGTCCAGAACGGGGCGGGATAAGGCATCGCGACCCCAGCGAGAGCGGCAAAGGCAGGGCGGTGACGGTGCTAGGACGGCTGGAGAGGCAGCTGAGGCCGAGCAGCGCCGTGCGAAGGCCGAGCGGATCCTGAAACAGTGGTGCGGTATCGGCGTGGCCGGTCTTCGCCAAGGCAAGCCAGTAGGGGTAGCCCGCGCTGACAACCGGATCAAGAGGAACCTGACCCCTGGGCAACGGCTCTCGTCAACACGGCATTGCTTGCCCAAAACCCTTGCGTGTTCCGGCAGAAAACGGCACGGCTTGCTCGCCACCCTGGCTTCCGGGCTGGGCGGGAGACCGCGCGGGCCTACAGCCCCTTCCGGCACGGCACGGCACGGCACGGCACGGCACGGCACGGCACGGCACGGCACGGCACGGCACGGCACGGCACGGCACGGCACGGCACGGCACGGCACGGAGGATCAAAGCCCCCCAAGCCGCTCCAGCCGCAATCACCGCGGCCGAAACAGTCATGACAACAGCCACGACCCCAGCCGCAGTAGCCGCGCCGGTAACCGAAAAGCCGCAGCCGTCAGAGTTTCACCATCGGCACGCTGCCGATCAGCATCAGCCGGACCTTCCCCGACGCTCCGAAGTCGATCGTCGCCGTCGCGCGCGGACCGACGCCGTCGCAGGAAATGACTGTGCCCAGGCCGTACTTGTCGTGGCTGACTCGGTCTCCGACGTCCAGCTTCAGCGCCACCGTGTCCTTCCAAGCCTTCCCGAACGGCGAACTCGAGGACGTCGACGACGAGGACCGGCGGCCCCACGTGGTCGCGGCTCGGGGGCCTGACGAGGAGCCGGAAGAAGAGCCGAAGTTTCCGAAGCCGGGCGAGGACGGTTCGAGGCGGCGCCAGTCGACGAGGTCCGGGGGCAGCTCGTCCAGGAAGCGGGAAGCCGGGTTCATCTGCGGCTGACCCCATGCCGACCGGGTGAGCGCCCGCGACACGTAAAGCCGTTGCCGCGCACGGGTAATCGCCACGTAGGCCAGGCGGCGTTCCTCGGCCAGTTCAGCCGGGTCGCCCAGGGCCCGCATGTGCGGGAAGACGCCGTCTTCCCAGCCGGTGCAGAAGACGACCGGATACTCCAGGCCCTTGGCGGTGTGCACAGTCATCAAGGTGACCACGCCCGCGCCACCGTCGCCTTCCTCGCCGCCGTCTGGCGAAGGGATCGAGTCGGCGTCCGCGACCAGCGAGACTCGTTCCAGGAAAGCGGGCAGGGAGCCGGGTGCGGGGACGCCGTCGTCCAGGACCAGTTCCGCGTTTTCGTCGTTGGTGACCTCGGCGGTGAACTCGGCGAATTCGCGGGCCACCGTCACCAGTTCGGTGAGGTTTTCGACCCGTGACGCGTCCTGCGGGTCGTCCGATTCCTCGAGTTCCGCGCGGTAGCCGGTGCGCTCCAGGACCGCTTCCAGCAGGTCGTGCACCTCGGTGCCGGACGACGCCATCTCCTGCAGTTCGTCCAGCAGCGTGACGAAACCGGTGATCGCCTTGGCCGAGCGCGGGTTCAGCAGCGGCACCTTGTCCTCGACCGCGTCGCGCAGCGCGGCCCAGAACGAGATCCGCTCCCGTTCCGCATGCGTCGCCACGACCGCCTCGGCTCGGTCGCCGATGCCGCGCTTGGGGACGTTGAGGATGCGCCGCAGGCTGACCGTGTCGTCCGGGTTCGCGAGCACGCGCAGGTACGCGATCATGTCCCGCACTTCGCGCCGCTCGTAGAACCGCACGCCGCCGACGACTTTGTACGGCAGGCCGAGCCGGATGAAGATTTCCTCGAACACCCGCGACTGGTTGTTGGTGCGGTAGAACACCGCGACGTCCGAGTAGTCCGCCTCGCCCCTCTCCGCCAGCGAGTCGATCTCCCCGGCGACGAACGCGGCCTCGTCGTGGTCGTTGTCCGACACGTAGCCGACGATCTTCTCGCCGTCGCCCGAATCGGTCCACAGCCGTTTGGCGCGCCGGTTGGGGTTGCGGGCGATCACCGCGTTGGCCGCGGACAGGATCGTTTGCGTGGAGCGGTAGTTCTGCTCCAGCAGAATCGTGTGCGCGTTCGGGAAGTCGCGCTCGAATTCCTCGATGTTGCGGATGGTCGCGCCGCGGAAGGCGTAGATGGACTGGTCCGCGTCGCCGACCACGCACAGTTCCGCGGGTTCGATCCCGGTGTCGGTGGCTTCGGTTCCGGCGAGCGCGCGCACCAGCGTGTACTGCGCGTGGTTGGTGTCCTGGTACTCGTCGACCAGGACGTGCCGGAAGCGCCGCCGGTAGTACTCCGCGACGTCCGGGAACGCTTGCAGCAACGACACTGTCTGCATGATCAGGTCGTCGAAGTCGAACGCGTTCGCGCTCGAAAGCCTGCGCTGGTACTCGGCGTAGACCTCGGCGACCCGGCGCTCCAGGTCGTTGGCCGCCTTCGAGGCCGCCTCTTCCGGATCGACCAGTTCGTTCTTCAGGTTCGAGATGTGCACCGCGAGCGTGCGCGCGGCGTACTTCTTCGGGTCGACGTCGAGATCGCGCGCCACGAGCGTGATGAGCCGCTTCGTGTCGTCCGAGTCGTAGATGGAGAAACTCGACGACATGTCGAGCGTTTTCGCCTCGCGGCGGAGGATCCGCACGCACATCGAGTGGAACGTGGACACCCACATCGCGTTCGCGCGCTTGCCGACGAGCGCCGCGACGCGTTCGCGCATCTCGGCGGCGGCCTTGTTGGTGAACGTGATCGCCATGATCTCGCCCGGGTGCACGCCGCGCTCGGCGAGCAGGTAGGCGATCCGGCGCGTGAGCACGCGCGTCTTGCCCGATCCGGCTCCCGCGACGACCAGCAGCGGACCTCCGGCGTGCGTCACCGCCTCGCGCTGGGCGGGGTTGAGGTCCTCGAGCAGGTCTGCGGTTCCCGGCCGGGCAGCGCGGGCGGGCGGGTCTGCGGGGAGATCGAAGAGGGTGTCCATCGTCTGTCAACGCTACCCCGGGGGTACGACAGTCCCGGAACAGCCACGGGGGTCGGCCTGCGCTTCCGGACGTACGCCGCAGTGTCGCCTCGCGCCCGACGCGCGACGCCGCTCCCGAGCGGAGCATCGAACGGTATGGACGACAAGATTCCCGCCCGGCTGAGGGCTTCCGACGGCGATCGCGAGCGCGTCGCCGAGATCATCCAGGCCGCCGGTTCCGACGGACGGCTCACTCTCGAAGAGGTGGAAGAGCGGCTGCGCACGGTCTACGCCACCCGCTACGCCGACGAGCTCGGCGAGCTCACCGCCGATCTTCCGCGGCCAGCGCCGGTCCGGCCCCGCGGCGGCGGCTGGCCGCTGACCCGGGCCGCGCTGCGCGAACATCCGGCGCTGCGCGTCCACCTCGGCATCGTCGCCGTGCTCGCGACCTTGCTGATCGTCCGCTGGGCGGTCGGCGGCGCGCTGTTCTTCTGGCCGGCGATGCCGTTGTTCTGGCTGTTCCTCAGCCTGGTCGTGCACGCGCGCGTGCGGGCGTTCCGGCAGCGGCCGGGCGCGCCTGTGCCATACTGAATCCGTGCGGCACAGCAGCGAGCGATTTTTTTACGGGACCCGGACTCCGGCTCCCGTGATCGCGTAGTGCCCCACCCGCCATCACCCGCAGCCCCGGAGTCCACTGGACCCGGGGCTTTCGCCGTCCCTGGGCAACCGGGAGTCCGGACTTCAGAGAGGTCCCGATGAACGCGCAGACGCAGAACGCCGACGGACAGCCAGCCGAGCACACCCCGGCGGGCGAGGACATCTCGTCGCTTCGCGAGGAGATCGACTGGCTCGACTCCGAAATCCTCCGGCTCGTAAAGCGCCGGGTCGAGGTGTCGAAAACCATCGGCGCGGCCCGGATGGCCGCGGGCGGCACGAAAATCGTCTACAACCGCGAGATGGACGTGCTGGCGCGCTACCGCGAGCTGGGCCCGGAGGGCAGGCAGCTGGCGATGCTGCTGCTGAACCTCGGCCGCGGCAGGCTGGGCCGCTGACGCGGTATCCGGGACATCCCCGATCCGCGCGGCCTGGAAACCGGGCAGACTGGACACATGATTAACCTCATCGCCGTCATCATCGCGATCGCGAGCGTGCTGGCGTCCCTCGGCCACGTCGGCTACCTGGCGCTGCTGAACAACGCGGCGGGGAAGCGGGCGGGCGGGGCTCCGGTGGCGCAGTACGTGCGCAGCCGCTGGGCGCTGGCCGGCGGTGCCACCGCGGCCTCGCTGTTCGCCTGGTTGCTCACTTCGGGCAACGTCGTGCTGGACGTCCTCGCCATCGTCATCGCGGTCGGTAGCGGCGCGACGTCGGTGAAGGCCCTCCAGTCCACGCAGGCGAAGTACCGCAGCGGCGGCTGACTGGCCCCCGAACTGGGCAAACCCCGGGCGACACGCTGCGCTGCGTGACGTGCCGCCCGTTCGGGCGCGCCCGGTCGAGTGAAACCGGTGCAAGTTGCAGGATGGGTGAAGACATTCGCCTGCCGGTTTCCTACTGTGAAGTCCGTGAGGACCCTGGCGTTTGCGCCGGGCTATGCCCGGAGTACGCGCGGGAGCTGCGGCTCCGCGCGTCGTTCTCCGCGTGCGCGTGCATTTGCTCGGGAGTTCGCAAGTGTGGACGCAAGGACAGTTCTCCGCTCGTCTGCTCCGTTCGGGTTGACGACCGCCTCGGTGCCGTCACGCCCCCCTCGCGGAGGGGTCGGACCGGCATGACGGGAAACACGATGGGCGGTTCGCGGCACGCTGACCGGCCCGCGGTGCCGGACGCCGAGGTCACCGTTCCCGGACGGCACCGCGTCCGCGCCGACGGCACCTGGACCCCGGTGGTGCCGCCCCGCGCCGCCGGACATCACCGACATCGCACCGGTGCTGCCCCGGCCGTCAACGGAGCCCCGACGCAACGGGGCAGCGAGAATCCGCAGCAGCGCGGCGCACCGGCTCCGCGCGCGAACCGCGTGCCCGACGACGGGAACCGCCCGGCCCCCAACCCGCCGGTTTTCCCCACCGCGAGCGGCACGTTGCCGATCGGCGAACCCCCGTTGCCGCAGCCGCAGCGCCGTCGGGCAGCGGTTGATCCGCAGATCCGCCGAGCCCCCGCGGAACCCCCGCGCCGCCGAGCCGCCGCCCCGGATCGGCTGGCCGAACCCAGCCAGACCGCCGTCTCCCCCGCAGAACCGCCGCGCCGCCAAGCCGCTCGGCAACCAGAATCCCCAGGCCGCCGGGCCGAATCCCGCGCCGCCTTCGCTCCCCCGCAGGACCGGATTCCCGAGGACCACCGCGCCTTCGCCCCGCCGGAGAGCGCACTTCCCCAGCCGACGCGACGCAGCCGGCAAGAACGGGTTGCCACCACCTCCGCCGCGCTGGCCAACCGGCCGGACAGCCCCCGCGAACGTGTCGAACTGAACCAGGTCGCGGAAGAACCTCCCCGGCGCCAGCGCGTCACCCTCGCCGAGCCGTCCGTCTCGCCGAAGGAACAACAAGAGCAGCAGGACGACGAGGTGCGCGTGTACGCCGCGCCGATGCTGGACGGCCTCGGCACGTTCGACCTCGGCTCGGTGCCCGCCTCGGTCACCCCGCCGAAGACCTGGCGCAAGGCCGCGTGGTTCGCCACCGGCGCGTCCGGCGCGGTGGTCGTCGGCCTGCTGTTCGCCGGGACGTTCCTGGTCGGCGGGCCTGCCAGCACGACGACCGACGCGGTCGGTGGCGGCGGCTGGCCCGGCAGGCAGAACGGCGGCAACCCGAACCTGAGCGCGCTCCTCCCGGACGGGCAGCACGGCGGAATCAGCAGCAACGTCCCGCGCGGCGGCACCAGCACCAGCCCCGACGGCGGCACCTCGGACAACGGCACGCACCCGCAGCAGGGCACCGGTCCGAACAGCTCCGCGAGCAGCAGCTCCGCCGACGTGACCACGCCGTCCGGCCCTGGAACGGGCACCGGCAGCAGGACGTCCTCGCCGACCACCACGGACTCGTCCTCGTCCAGCGAACCGCCGGAGAAGCCGCCGGTCACCCCCGCTCAGCGGGAGACGAAAGAGCCGCCGTTTTACACCGCCAACGACCCGAACACGATGGGGAACAACTCGGAGAAGTTCTTCAACACCGTCACCACCGACCCGTCGGAGGCATCGTCGGTCACGTCCGGCGACCTCAAGCAGCAGGGCCCGCAGGGGCTGCGCAAGCGCTACGCCGACGTCGCGTACTTCGAGGTCAAGAAGGTCACCATCGATCCGCAGCACGGCACCACGGTGAACACCGTCGAGGTCACGCACAAGGACGGCAGCAAGAGCACCGAACAGCGCACGCTCACCTTCGACGACAACGGCAAGATCACCGACGACGGCCGCTGACCAGGACACTGTCTGCAAATGCCGATGCACGTGCGGTGCGGTGAGCGGTTGTTCCCTCGTCCGGTTGGGTGACATAAGCTGCCGTTCGTCGTACGACGGCGGCATTCCGGCGACGGAGTCTGGCGGCCGCCCGTCGGCACAGGGTTACCTGGCGACTACGAGGCCCGGATCCGACCACGAATCGGCCGGACCGCCCCGGGGACACCGCCACCGTGCCGGGTCCCGCCCCGAACCCCCAGAGCGAGGACTTTCGTGCTTGAACGGCAGCGAACCCGGCGAGAACCCGACGCCGTGCGCGTCGAGGACCTGATCCCGCCGGAACTGCTCGACGACGTGGCCGAGGCCGACCGCGAATATCTCGAGCAGGTGTTCCGCGAACCGCAGAAGTACCTGCCGCCGCGCACCCGCCGCCCGGTCGTCCAGACCGAGGAACCCGTCGAAGAGCCCGAAAGCAAGCTCGCCCGTCGCGCGAAGCTGGCCGGGCTCGTCGGGGCGGGCGCGCTCGTCGCGGGCGCCGTCGTCACCGCCTCGCTGCTCAGCGGCGGCCCGCGGCCCACCGTGCCGGTCGCCGGGGAAACCGCGATGCCCGCCGGATTCAGCGGCGCGGCAGCGCTCGGCGGCCAGGCTGTGCCGCAGCAGCGCAAGAGCCACTCGTACGGCGGCACGACGTCGGGGCAGAGCGAAAGCACGACGCCGTCCAAGCACACCGACGCCGCGGCCACGACGCCGTTGAATTCGGGGGCCACGACTCCGGAAACCACTTCCGGCACCTCGTCGTCCGCCGCGCCGACCGCCGCGTCCTCGGCGGAATCGCACAAGAAGTCCGCCACCTCGTCGGCCGCCGCGCCGGACCCGGTGAAGCTCGAAGCGGTGCGCAAGTTCTACGCCTCGATCGACCATCAGCCGGAGAACGCGCTTTCACTGCTCGCCCCGAACGTCGCGCGCGGCGAGATGGGCGATCTGGTCCGCGCGTGGAGCGGGGCTGACTCGATCGACGTCCAGGAATTGCACGTCCAGGACGACGGTTCGGTCTTCGCCGTGGCGCTCGTCCACCAGGCCGACGGCACCCTGTTGCGCGTGACCCAATTGTTCGACGTGGCCGAGCAGGATGTGATCTCCCAGGCCCGCGTCCTGTCGGCGGTCTACTCCTGACCTGCGCGAACGTGGTGGTGCCGGGTCGCGGCGAGTGTGCCGCGTGCGTGTGCGCAGAGTGAGCGCCTAGCCTAGTCACGGGTCGGTCTCGGCAAAACCGGCACACGGTCCACAGCAGGTGCCTACGCTCCGGTGCTGCGGCGGGTTCGAACTCACCCCTTCGGGGTAGAAAAGTCCCGCCCCGGGAAGTCGGAGCCCCAAAGGGAGGTCGCGTGAGCGACGAGGGTCGTCTGGTCGCCGACCGGTACCGGATCGTCGGGAAAATCGGTTCCGGCGCGATGGGGGCCGTCTGGCGCGCCCACGACGAGGTGCTGGGCCGTACGGTCGCCATCAAGCAGCTGCTTCTCCAGCCCGGGCTGGAGCACCACGAGGCGGAGGACGCCCGGCAGCGCACCATGCGCGAGGGCCGGATCGCCGCGCGGCTGCACCACCCGAACGCGATCACCGTGTTCGACGTCGTCACCGACGACAACGGCCAGCCCTGCCTCATCATGGAGTACCTGGATTCCACCAGCCTGGCGCAGGTGCTGCAGGAAAAGGGCACCCTGCCGCCGCTGGAGGTCGCCCGGATCGGCGCGCAGATCGCCGCCGCCCTGAGCGAGGCGCACGCGGTCGGCATCGTGCACCGCGACATCAAGCCGGGCAACATCCTGCTCGCCGGCAACGGCACGGTGAAGATCACCGACTTCGGCATCTCGCGGGCCAAGGACGACGTCACGGTCACCAAGACCGGGATGATCGCCGGCACCCCCGCTTATCTGGCCCCCGAGGTCGCGATCGGCGGCGACCCCGGCCCCGAATCGGACGTCTTCTCGCTCGGGTCCACGCTGTACGCCGCTTGCGAGGGCCAGCCGCCGTTCGGCCTGTCCGAGAACACGCTGAGCCTGCTGCACGCGGTCGCCGCGGGGCAGATCAACCCGCCGCGGCAGTCCGGTCCGCTGGCGAGCGTGCTCGCGGTGCTGCTGCACCCGGAGACCCAGCACCGGCCCACCGCCGAGGAATGCGAGGAGCTGCTGTCCGCCGTCGCGCGCGGCGAGACCCCGCTCGGCGGCCCGGACGGCGACACGATGATGGCCTCGTCCTCGGGAACCCTCGGCGCGGCAGCGCTCGGCGCGGCTGGGAGCGCGGCTGCCGCTGGTCTGCTGCATCACGACGACGAGCCGGCCGGCCACTCCGGCACGCTGCTCGCCGACCCGGGCGCCACCCAGCAGTACGACCCGAGCGCGCAGCAGTACTACGACGAGGACCCGTATCCGCCAGGCTCCGGCTACCCGGAAAACGACTACGACGACCACGGCTACCACCAGGACGGCTACCAAGAGCCGCCGCTCTACGGCGACCCGAGCCGCAACGGTCTCGCCGCGACGCGCGCGGTCCCGGTGCCGAACGGCTACGAGGACGACCCGTACGACGAGGAGCCCGCGCAGCGGACCCGCGTGCAGACCGCCCCCGAGGACGACGAGGACGAGAAGCCCGGCGCGTGGAAGAAGCCCGCGCTCATCGGTGCCGTCGTGGTCGCGGCCCTGGTCGCGCTCGGCGTGTGGCTGCTGACTCCGGGGAATCCGCCCGACGCTTCGCAGCCGGCACCGCCCGCTTCGTCGTCCGCGGTCGCGCCGACGTCCGTCACACCGCCGTCTTCGGAAGCAACCACTACGTCCCCGCCTACGTCTTCCCGGGAAAGCGCGACCCGCGAGACCCAGTCGACGCGGCACTCGCGGCGGACCACCACGGCGGAGGACACTCCGACGCAGGAGCCGTCGCAGACGCAGGAGTCACCGGTGTCGTCGGTGAGCAAGCCGAAGCCGTCGAACACCTCGCAGCCAGCGTCGCCGACGGGTAGCGCGACCAGCTAAGCGATCCAGGGACAGCATTGAGTTCAGAAGGCAGCATCGTCGGCGAGCGGTACCGGCTCGACCAGCCGATCGGGCGCGGACGCGCGGGCATCGTATGGCTCGCGTTCGACACGCGGCTGTTCCGGACCGTCGCGATCAAGCGCATGTACCTGCCCGTCGGCCTGCCGCCGGACCGTGCCGAACAGGCACGCGCCATGGCCATGGAAGAGGGCAAGGCCGCGGCCCGGATCGACCATCCGTGCGCGATCACGGTGTACGACGTGCTGCCCGACGGCCAGGACGTGTGGCTGGTGATGGAGTACATCCCGTCGCGCGGGATGTCGGTGTTCCTCGCCGAGCACGGCCGCCTCACCCCGGAGCAGGCCGCGTTCCTCGGCATCCAGCTCGGCGACGCGATGGCGTCGATTCACTCGGCGGGCATCGTCCACCGCACGCTCGAACCCAACACCGTGCTGCTGGCCGACGACGGCAGCGTCAAGCTGACCGACATCGGCATCACCGGCGGCGGTCCGCACGCCGCTTACCGGGCGCCCGAGGTCGCTCGCGGCGCGCCTCCGTCCGCCGCCGCGGACGTGTTCTCGCTGGGCGCGACGCTGTACACCGCGGTCGAGGGCGTGCCGCCGTTCGGCGACGACGGCCAGTCCCCGGAGCGGCCGCCCGAGAACGCGGGCCCGCTCACCGGGGCGTTGCAGAAGATGCTGCGCGCCGACCCGGCGGCCCGGCCGACCATGGACGACACCGTCCACGCGCTGAAGGCGATCACCCTCGGACGCGAGCAGACCGCTTTCATTCCGCCCACCGCGCCCGCCCTGCCGACCGTTCCGGCGTCGCGGCCGGTCCCAGCGCAGCAGCCCAACGTGCCGGAACCCACCCAGCAGATCCAGCCGGACGCCACCCAGCAGATCCGGCCGCAGCAGCAGCCGGCTCCGCTGATGCAGCTCCCGGTCCAGCAGGTGCCGCAGGCTCCCGCGCCGGCGCAGCCGATGCAGTCAATGCAGCCAATGCAGCAGCCGACCGCCCGGTACACGCCCACTCCGGCGCAGCAGACCGCGTCCGCGCAGGCGGCTGCGCGAGAGAAGGCGGCGGCGCGGCGACGGATCATCCTCACCGTCGCGGCGATCCTGTGCGCGATCCTGATCGGGATCGGCGTTTCGCAGCTGCTGTTCGTCTGAGTCGGCGTCAGGCGACGTTCTCGGTCGCCTCTTGCATGGCTTCGAGGAACGTCTGGACGGCCGGGCTGCCCGCGACCCGCGCGGCCACCGCGGCGTGAATGTGCCTGCTCGGCTGCGGATTGCGGACCCGGCGCACCACCACGCCCGGATGCGGCGTGCCGAGACCGAGCTCCGGCACCAGCCCGACCCCGAGCCCGGCGGCGATGAACCCTTGCGCTGACGGATAGTCCTCGGACTCGACCACGACGTTCGGATGGAAACCGGCCGACGCGCAGGCGCCTTCCAGGATCGCCCGGCAGGCACCGGGGATCGGGTCGACGCCGACCCAGGGTTCGTCGGCGAGGTCGCCCAGGTCGAGGACGCGTTTGCGGGCCAGCCGGTGCGCCCGCGGCAGCACCGCGCGATACGGGTCGTCCAGCAGCGGCACCAGCTCGATGCCCCGGCCCGGCTCGGACGGCCGCGGGTACACGATGAT
Source organism: Amycolatopsis echigonensis (assembly GCF_014174495.1). GTDB lineage: Bacteria > Actinomycetota > Actinomycetes > Mycobacteriales > Pseudonocardiaceae > Amycolatopsis > Amycolatopsis echigonensis. Next base: position 89,419 of record NZ_JACJHR010000023.1, on the reverse strand, counting down.
CGCCAGGTCAGCGCGGCCTTCCTCGACCTCGGTGAGCGGGTCGCCCGGGTCGATGAGCTTGAGATCGAGCCATACGCCGGGGTGTTCGCGGCGCAGCGCGGCCACCGCGTACGGCACCATCGTCGCGCCCGCGGTGGCGAAGTAGCGGATGGCGAGCTTGCCGGTGCGGCCTTCCTTCAGCTCGGTGAGCGCTGCTTCGGCGCGCGCCAGCTCCGCGCTGAGCGTTTCGGCGTGTTCGGACAGCAGCGTCCCGGCCGGGGTCGGTTGGACGCCGCGGCCGACGCGTTCCAGCAACGGCGTGCCCGCTTCGCGTTCGAGCACCGCCAGCTGCTGGCTGATCGCCGACGGGGTGTAGCCGAGATTCCTTGCCGCGGCAGTGATCGAACCGCTCGTGATCACCGCGCGCAGCACCTGCATGCGCCGTACGTCGAGCATGGCTTCGATCCTACAGCTTTGCTTAAACGTCCCTGCAGTAATTTTCGCTTGTCCTTACACCTTGCCGAGGCGAAGCTGGCTAGCGAGGCGAAGGAGGAACCTGGGGTGGGCGAGACGAAGACGCTGCTGAGGATCGCGGCGCTCGCGTTGATGTGGGGTTCGAGCTTTTTCTGGATCAAGCTCGGGCTCGAAGCGTTTTCTCCGGTGCAACTGGTGCTCGCGCGGCTCGTGCTCGGCGCGACGGTGCTGCTGGCGCTGTGCCTGATCGGCCGCCGTAGCTTGCCCGCGGAACGACGTACCTGGGGGCACCTGCTCGTCGCGGCGTTCTTCCACAATGCCTTGCCGTTCCTGCTTTTCGCGGTCGGCGAGACCACTGTGGACTCCGGCATCACCGGGGTGCTGAACTCCACGACCCCGCTGTGGGTGCTCGTGGTGGCTCCGTTCCTCGGAGCGTCGAGCCGGATGACCGCGACGCGGATCGCCGGACTGGTGATCGGGCTCGGCGGAATCCTGCTGATCTTCGCGCCGTGGCAAGCGTCCGGATTGCTCAGCTGGGGCGCGCTGGCCTGCCTCGCCGCCGCGGCGAGCTACGGGTTCGCGTTCGTCTACGAAGGCCGGTACCTGTCGAACACCGGCTCCTCGCCGTACGCGATCGCGGCCGGGCAAATGCTGCTGGCCACGGGTTTTCTAGTGCTGGCCACGCCGTTCGGCGGGTTCACGCCGGTGCACCTGAGCCCGGTCGCGCTGATCGCGGTGGTGATCCTCGGCCTCGGTTCGACCGGGATCGCGTTCGCGCTCAACTACCAGCTGCTGGCGAGCGAAGGCGCGGTGGCCGCGTCGGTGGTCGGCTATCTGCTGCCGGTGGTGTCAGTGTTGCTGGGCGCGGTTTTCTTGCACGAGCAGCTGAACCTGCGCGTGATCGCGGGCATGGTCGTGGTGCTGCTCGGAGTCGCGTTGACCCGGTTGCAGCGCAAACCGGCCGTGACTCCGGAAGAGGAACTGACTCCGGCTTAGACGAGGCGGCGGTCCGAGGCCCAGCGGGACAGCTCGTAGCGGTTGGACAGCTGGGTCTTGCGCAGGACGCTCGACACGTGGGTCTCGACCGTCTTCACCGAAATGAACAGCTCGGACGCGATTTCCTTGTACGCGTAGCCGCGGGCGAGCAGGCGCAGGACGTCGCGCTCGCGCGGGGTGAGCAGATCCAGCTCGGGGTCGTTGATCGGCGCGGAGCCGGGACGGTCGGCGAAGGCGTCGAGGACGAAACCGGCCAGGCGCGGGGAAAACACCGCGTCGCCGTCGGCCACCCGGACCACCGCGCGGACGAGTTCCTTCGACGAGATCGTCTTGGTGACGTACCCGCGCGCGCCGGCGCGGATGACCGCGATGACGTCCTCGGCGGCGTCGGAGACCGACAGCGCTAGGAACACGACGTCCGGCAGTTCCGGGCGCACGCGCCGGAGCACCTCGGCACCGCCGCCGTCGGGCATGTGGACGTCGAGCAGCACGACCTGCGGACGGGTGCGCGCGATGCCGGCGACCGCTTCGGCGACCGACCCGGCCTCGCCGACCACCTGTACCTCGTCGGTGATCGAGTCGAGCTCCGTGCGCACTCCCGCGCGGAACAACGCGTGGTCGTCCACGAGGAAGACCTTGACCGGTTCCCGCTGGCTATCCGTCACGACTGCCCACTCCCTCGCTTGGCCTGTCCCCGAGCATAGCGAGGTCACGCCACCCCTTTGCCCGCTTTCACCGGCATGGCGAGCTGGACTTCGGTGCCTTCGCCGGGCGCGGTGCGCAGCTTGCAGGTGCCGCCGTGACGTTCCATCCGGCCGCGGATCGAGTCAGCGAGGCCGTGCCGGTCGGCGGGCACGACATCGGGATCGAAGCCCTTGCCGCGGTCGCGCACGAACACAGTGACTTCGGTGGGCTCGACCTCGGCGAACACGCTGACCTCGTCGACGCCGGCGTGCTTGGCCGCGTTGACGATCGCCTCGCGAGCGGCCTGCACCAGCGCGGTGAGCGGCGGGTTGAGCTCGGCGTCACCGACCACGACTTGGCCGACCGAGATCGCGAACTGGTCCTCGACCTCGCCGCACGCCGCGGCGAGCGCCTCGGACAGCTGCTGCCGGGTGCCTTCTTCCTCTTCTTTGGTCCGTTTGTCGCTGGGTTTGCCGTAGCCGCCGGGGCCGTAGAGCCAGCCGCGCAGCTCGCGTTCCTGGCCGCGGGCGAGGCGCGCGACCTCGGCGGGCTGGTCGGCCTGGCGCTGGATCAGCGCGAGGGTCTGCAGGACGGAGTCGTGCAGGTGCGCGGCGATCTCGGCGCGTTCGTCGGTGCGGATGCGGGCCTGGCGTTCCTCGCCGAGGTCGCGGACCAGGCGCAGCCAGAACGGAACCGTGAGCACGGCGACGCCGACCAGCGTCGCGAGCACCGCGATCAGCGCGAACTTGACCTGGTCGAAGTCACCGCTGGCGAACACGACGAAGCCGATGCCGGTGGCCACCAGCGCGACTCCGGCGAGGATCCGGACGAACGCCGCGAGCCTGCCGCCTTCGCCGACCAGTCCGTCGCGGGCCCCGACGCGCCAGCGCCGCCGCTGCGACTCGTCCGCCTCCCGCCAGACGACCGCCGCACCGAGCGCGGCGAGCGCGAGCGGCACCGCGACCCAGCCGCGGATGGCCCCGGTGAGTGTGCTGCTGGCGATCGCGAGCCCGATGCCGAGCGCGATCAGCCCGTACGCCTGCTGCCGGTCGCGGGCCTTGGGCGCGGTTTCAGTTTCCTCGGCGCGCTGCGGGACGAACACCCAGAGCAGGCCGTAGGCGAGCAGGCCGGCCCCGTTGAGCGCGGCCAGCAACGCGAACACGACGCGGACCCAGACGACCGGAACCCCGAGGTGATCGGCGAGCCCGCTCGCGACACCCGCGACGGCGCGCCCCGAGCGTCGCCGGTACATCTTGGGCCGCGGTTCGGGTTCGGCGACCTCCCTCGCCTGGGCGGACATGAGTGCCGAGGGCTCCTCAGCGGTCGAGGAGACCCGCCCTGGGGCACTGATGTCGAGAAAGTCCTGCACGTGTCCCATCGTCACACGCGGGAGCGGCCTGGACATCGGGGAAGGCCCTGATCCATTCCCTCAGATGGCCGCCGGGAAATTCCGCGAACCTCCCTGCCGCCCGCGGGGACTCGGTACGATGCAGGAGGGAGTGATCACAGTGCGTACACGGGGCGGGGAGGCCGGATGACGGAGCAACATCGCGCGGAACACGTCGAGTCCGCAGGCGATTACTACGCCCGGGCGCAGAACGTGCACCAGATCTTCGCCGTCGGCGTGAACTCGCCGGAGACGCGCGGAGCCACCGAGCGGGATGCTTCGCAGTACTCGGTCCAGCAGGGCCAGCAGTTGCTCCAGGGCCAGCAAACCCGGAGCGACGCGCCCACACCGGACGCGAACTACGCGTCGTACAGCCACGAAGACCTGCACAAAATGGTCAACGAGGGCTTGAACTTCGAAAGCATCAACGACCGCAGCCGCGTGACGAACACCTACGGCAACTGGCTCGCGGACGCGTCCAACCAGTTCCGCGACGCGGCCAACACCGCGGGCGCCGAGTGGCAGGGCGAGGCTGCGGCACAAGCGCATTCGTTCTTCCAGAGCACGGCCGACCACACGGAAAAGACCGGCAACGCGATGCAGCTGGTGTCGAACCGCTACTCCCAGCAGTCCGCGGCGGCCGATTACGCGCAAAGGAACATGCCGGAGCCGACCGGGTTCGACCAGAAGGCCGAAATGGCCAAGGCGACCGAGCAGTTCCAGAACGGCAACCCATTGCAGGGCGTGATCGCGTTGAACGACATCGCGACCAAGCAGCAACAGGCGGACGCGGCGCACCAGCAGGCAGTCCAGGTGATGCACGGGCTGGACACGACTTATCACGAGACGTCGACTACGCAGCCGGTCTATTCACCGCCGCCGCAGCTGAACAACGACAGCACGCAGGCGAGCAGTGCCTCGCCGGTGACTGTGCCGGGTGGGGCTTCTAGCGGGCCTTATGTCGGACCTGGTGGGCCTGGGACTGGCGGGCCTGGGCCGGGCTTCACTAGTCCGCCGTTGGGCGGGCCCGCGGCCAACACGTTCGGTTCGCCGTCCGTCGGCAACCCCGCTGTCTCGCCGCCTGGGATGCCTTACGCTCCGGGGCCGGGTGTCAACACTGGTACCGGGCCGCTCAGCAACACCGGCCTGACCGGCGGCGGCAACACCCTCCGGACGACGCCCAGCCCCCTCAGCCGCCTGTCCCCCGATGGGCTCGCGCTGGGCGGTGGCGGCGGCACTGGCAATGCGGGTGAGGACACGCCCCGGACCCGCTCGGGCGGCGGTATTGGCCGAGGCGGAGCTGGCGGCCGGGTAACCGGCGGGACTGGCTCGGGCGGTTCCGGAAAGCCGGGCGAATCCGGCGGCAAGGGGGCTGCTGAGCGGCTTGAACGCGGCGCTACCGCTGCCGCGAACGCCGGAAAGGGCGGAAAGCCAGGAGCCGCGGGAGCTGGCACCGGCGCGGCGGGTGCCGGGAAGAAGAAGGAAGAGGACAAGGAACACAAGAACAAGATCCCGGCACAGGTTGATCCGGACGAGGTCTTCGAGGTCAAGTCAGAACGAGGACCGGACGGAGAGAAAATCACTCCCCCGGTCCTCGGCGGCTGATCCGCGCAGGATTTTCGCCACATGCCCACTGCCTTCGCGCGTTGAGCGCAGACACAGGAGCAGCCGATGTCAGGAATCGAAGTAAACGCGGAGCCGATCTCCGGAAGCTCGTCCGCAGCCGACACAGCGGGCAACGCCTTCCTGGCGGGGCTCACCGAGGGCCCCGGAAGCCACGAAGCCGCACTAAAAATACGCGAGGCTGGAAACACGCTGAAGGCATTGGCGCAGAGCGGGGCGTTCGCAGTCAATGAGGCTGGGTTCAACGCCTATCTGAAAGCGTGCAACTTCTTCCTGGACGGCTACCGGGACATGCGCTACGACTTGAATATCTTGACCCAGACCGCGCAAATGGGCAGCTCCGACTATGCCAACAAGGTAGCGAAATTCAACACCACAGTCGCCGAAGGGGACACCAGCGCGATGCTCCCCAATCTGGACCTTATGTACAACGGCGTCAAGGCCGCCCTGGACGCCCTGACCATCGCGCGCGAAAACTATAAAAAGAACGAATCAGAAAACACTACATCGTTCGCCGAACTCAACAAGAAGCTGGATAATTCGTGACGAAGACTCGCCGAACAGCGGGGCTACTCAGCGCCGCGTTGGCCCTGATCGGCACAGCAGCCTGCAGCAACACCGTTGACGGCTCGGCAACGCCGACCGCATCGGCACCTGCGGCAGCCACCAGCCCCGCTTCCAGTTCCGACAATCCATTCGCTTCGCTGAACCAGTGCCAGCTGGTCGATCAAATTCTGGCCGGCCAGGGATTCCCGCCAGCGCAACCGTCCATCGCGGACTCCAATCGAAGCTGCCGGACAAAGAAGATGTCCGAAAATGCCGCGAGGGACCCGGCAGCCGAAGTCGGCATCGCACTTCAAAACGGCCAAAAGTACACGGAAAATATTCAGAATCCTCATTCAGCACACGAAGGAAACATCGACGGCCGGAAGCTCATCGAGCAACGTGACCTCCTGGGCTCTCCGGGCGGATGCCAGATAGGCATGGAGGTCGGACCCAACGCACGCGCCCTGGTAATCGTGCTGATCGGCGACGACACTGCGGCCGCTTGCAAAAAGGCTGAAGACGTCGCGACGGCGTTGGACAAGCTGCTCCCCCGGGGCTGAAACCTCCAGCGCCCCGGCCCCGCCTAGGAGAGCCGCAGCGTCACGCTGACTACATCGAAGCGCTGCGAACGGTTTCCGGATCGCCAGTCGTTCCCTCGAAGTGGTGGCAAGCCGGGCTGGCTGGTCGACTCAGGGTTCCGCAATCCCGCACGACACCGTGACCAAGGGACCCAATCTCCGGGATAACCTCAGGGACCTTCCCCGATGTGCCCCTCCCCGGCCTCGACCATGCTGTACGGCATGAGTGGTGCGAACGACGTGCGGCCTCCGCGGAGCAACCCGTTGAACGGGTTCGAGGAGACCGTCAAGGACTTCTGGGCCAGCAGGCCTCGGCGGCCGCACTCGGGGCGGAAGGTCGCGGGGGTCGCGGCTGGGCTGGGGGATCGCTACGGGATCGATCCGGTGGTGATTCGGGTCGCGTTGGTGGCGGCGACCGTTTTCGGGGGGTTCGGGCTGGTGCTTTACCTGCTCGGGTGGCTGTTCTTCCCCGGAGAGGGCGACGAGGTTTCCGGCTTCGAGGCGTTGATCGGGCGGGGCCGGTCGACCATGACCAAGGCTTTCGCGGCCGTCTTGACCGTCGCGTTGATTCCGGTCGTCGGGTGGACGTTCGGCGGCGGCTGGTTCGACGGGGGCGGCCTGATCGGGTTCGCGTTGCTCGCCACGTGCCTGTATCTCCTGCACCGCACCCGCGGACAGGACAACCGACCGGCGCCGGTCGTCGCGTTCGCGGCGGACGGGGCTGCTTCCGGAACCGGAGCTTTCACGATGAACAGCGACACCCCGACTCCCACGGCGGCGGCACCGGGCTGGGACCCGCTGGCCGCCGACCCGGCGGGCTGGGATCTGCCCGACCCGGCGGCACCGGTCCCGCCGCCGCCTCCGGCTGGCGACTACAACAACTATGCACACCGGCCGCCGCGGCGACGGTCCAAGATCGGCGCCGCCACGCTCGGGGTCGCGGTGATCGTGGCCGGCATCGGCGTCGCGCTCGCGCTGAACGGCTTCGACTGGTTCTCGCTGCGGCACATCATCGGCATGACGCTCGCCGTGCTGGGCGTCGGGCTCGTGGCCGGGGCGTTCGCTCGCGGAGCTCGTGGCCTGATCGGGCTCGCGATCCCGCTGTCGATCGCCGGGCTGGTGCTCACGACCAGCACGTTCGACAACCTCGACGTACGCGGCGGCGTCGGCGACCTGTCCGCCACCCCGCGTACGGCGGCCGAAGTGCAGCCGGTCTACCGGCACACCGCCGGCGACATGAAGATCGACCTGACCCAGCTGACCGCGAGCGAGCCGGTCACTACGACGGTCTCGAACGGTGCCGGGAACACCGAGGTCATCGTGCCGCGCACCGCGGACGTCACCTTCACCTGCGAGAACAGCGCCGGCGAGGTCGACTGCCTGAACCGCACGTCCAACGGGGTCGGCCAGCCGGCCATCACCGGGACCGACAACGGCGACGACAACGTCGGCGGACAGAAGATCACGCTCCACGTCACCAACGGCGTGGGCCACGTGGAGGTGCGCCGTGGCTGAGAACCCTTACTCCTACGACGAGCCCGAAGCCCCGGTTCGCCGCCGCGGGGTCGACTGGATCACGCTGATCGTCGGGGTCGCGACCCTGCTGGTGTCCGGCTACGTCCTCACCGACGGCTCCAGCTGGCTGCCCACCTTCGACTTCCGCTGGATCATCGCGGGCGGCGCGGTGTTCTGCGGGATCCTGATGCTCGGCGCGTCCTTCCGCAAACGACGGCCGTAAGACACAAAAACGGGGCCCGGACGTCCGGACCCCGTTTTTTGTCAGCTCATTCCCATTCGATGGTGCCCGGCGGCTTGCTCGTCACGTCCAGCACCACGCGGTTGACCTCGGACACCTCGTTCGTGATCCGGGTCGAGATCCGCTCCAGCACCTCGTACGGCAGCCGCGTCCAGTCGGCGGTCATCGCGTCCTCCGACGACACCGGGCGCAGCACGATCGGGTGGCCGTAGGTGCGGCCGTCGCCCTGGACGCCGACACTGCGGACGTCCGCGAGCAGCACCACCGGGCACTGCCAGATCTGCTGGTCGAGCCCGGCCGCGGTGAGTTCCTCGCGGGCGATGGCGTCGGCCTCGCGCAGGGTCTCCAGCCGGTCCGCGGTCACCTCGCCGATGATCCGGATGCCGAGACCCGGCCCGGGGAACGGCTGGCGCTGCACGATCGTCTCCGGCAGCCCCAGTTCGAGGCCGACCCGGCGGACCTCGTCCTTGAACAGCAGCCGCAGCGGTTCGACCAGCTCGAACTGCAGGTCTTCGGGCAGGCCGCCGACGTTGTGGTGGCTCTTGATGTTCGCGGTGCCCTCGCCGCCGCCGGACTCGACGACGTCCGGGTACAGCGTGCCCTGCACTAGGAACCGGTAGTCGCCACGGGCCTTGAGGTCGCGCTCGGCCTGCTCGAACACGCGGATGAACTCGCGGCCGATGATCTTGCGCTTCTGCTCCGGGTCGGTGACGCCGGCCAGCGCGTTCAGGAACCGCTCGCGCGCGTCCACGGTGACCAGGTTGACGCCGGTCGCGGCCACGAAATCACGCTCGACCTGGGTGCGCTCCCCCGCCCGCAGCAGGCCGTGGTCCACGAACACGCAGGTCAGCCGGTCGCCGATGGCGCGCTGCACGAGCGCGGCCGCGACCGCGGAGTCGACGCCGCCGGACAGGCCGCAGATCGCCCGTCCTTCGCCGATCTGCGCGGCGATTTTGGCGACCTGTTCGTCCACAATGGACGAAGTGGTCCAGCTGGGTTTGACGCCGGCGATGTCGTACAGGAACCGGCGCAGCACCTCCTGGCCGTGCGGCGAGTGCGCCACCTCCGGGTGGTACTGCACGCCCGCGAAGCGCCGCTCGACGTCCTCGAAACCGGCGACCTCGGCACCGTCGGAGCTGGCCGTGACGACCGATCCCTCGGGGGCCTTGGTGACGCTGTCGTTGTGGCTCATCCACGCCGTCTGGTGGCCGGGCAGCCCGGTGTGCAGGACGCCGCCCTCGCCGACGATCCGCACGTCGGTGCGGCCGAACTCGCGCACACCGGTCGGCTCGACGACGCCGCCGAGCGCGCGGGCGAGCAGCTGGTGGCCGTAGCAGATGCCGAGGATCGGCACGCCGGCCTCGACCAGCTTCGGGTCCATCGCCGGGGCACCCTCGGCGTACACGCTCGACGGGCCGCCGGACAGGATGATCGCGGACGGGTTCTTGGCGAGCAGCTCCTCGGCGGTCGAGCTGGAGGGCACGACCTCGGAGAAGATCTGCGCCTCGCGCACGCGACGGGCGATCAGCTGCGCGTACTGCGCCCCGAAGTCCATGACGAGTACCGGACCGGTGGGAGTGGCCACCTACGACCTCCAGGCGAATGAGCGCTTTTGCCACCATCGTCCCAGGTGGGCCCCGTCACGTCGGCAATGCCCCCGGAATAAGGACAGCCGCTGTCCGCGACCCGGCTTACCTTCACTCCCATGACCAACGACTGGACCAACGAACTGGCCGAGCAGCTCGACTGGCACTGGCAGAACCACGTGCGCCCGAGGCTCGAGGGGCTGACCGACGACGAGTACTTCTGGCAGCCGGTCGCGGACTGCTGGACAGTGCGCCCGCGCACGAGCGAGAACGAACCGGGCACCGGCGACTTCACTGTCGATTTCTCGTTCCCGGAGCCGACTCCCCCGCCGGTGACCACGATCGCGTGGCGTCTGGCCCACATCATCCCGGGAGTGCTGGGCATGCGTTCCGCGTCGCACTTCGGCGGGCCGCCGGTGTCCTACCAAGACTTCCCGTACGCGGGAACTGCCGACGAAGCGCTGAAGCAACTCGACGACGCGTACGCGACCTGGATCGCCAGCGTACGCAGTCTCGACGCCGAAGCGTTGGCCCGTCCCTGCGGTCCGGCTGAAGGGCCGTACGCGGAGCTGTCGATGGCCGCGCTCGTCCTGCACATCAACCGAGAGATGATCCATCACTGCGCGGAGATCCTGCTGCTGCGCGACCTTTACCGAAACCGGTGACCAGCAATCCCAGCGCGATGCCGAGCAGCGCGGGCATGCCGTGGTTGTCGTGCAGCACCGTGTCGAGCACGGCTAGCGGCGGGATCAGCAGCGCGGCGAGGTAGAGCGCTTGCGGCGGCTCGGCGTCGCGCGCCCGCCCCACCACGACGGCGAGCGCGCCGAGCAGCCCGGCGACGCACATCGAGTTCCCCGCCCCCACCGGATTCAGCCAGACGGAGCTGAGGTACTGGCCGAACAGTCCGCAGCCGAAGTACAGGACGAACCAGGAAACGCGACCGAGGCACCATTCCGCGAAAGTGCCCACCACGGCGAGGGCGACCAGGTTGAAAATCCCGCCGAACAGCTTGCCGTCCTGGAAGAACATGCCGGTCAGCAGCCGCCACCACTCTCCGGCGTCGATCGCCGTGGCGTCGCGCTTGAAGCGGTCGAACAGGTCGGGGTCCGCCAGTTGGGCCAGAAGCACGGCCGCGGTCACGAGGAACACCGCGCCGGTCAGCACCGGACGGCGCGGTGTTCCGACACGAGCGAAGAAGGCTCGGAACGGGCTGGCGGACCAGCGCGAGGCAACCGAATTGGTCATGCGCTGACGATATGGCGGGCGGTCCCCGCGGACCCCCGACAAATGTCATCCCGGTGCCGGGACAGGTGCCACAATCGAAGGACCGAGTCCGGCGTGCCGGGCCTGGCGCTCCCTAATACCTTGAGCGCATGGACACGATCACCCCACAGCCGCGGGCCGCGTGGATCGCCGGTCAGGCTGAGCAGGGCGCGAGCACCCTCGTGGTACACCACCCGTTCGACGGCAGCGAAGTGGCGACGGTCGCGGTGCCCGGCGCTGACCAGGTGGAACGGGCGGTGGCCGCGGCGGCCGCGGTCGCGAAGGAGTTCCGGCGCACTCCCGCGCATCAGCGCGCGGCCGCGCTGGAGCACGTTTCGCGCGGGCTCGCGATGCGGGCCGAGGAGCTCGCCGAGGTGATCACGGCCGAGAACGGCAAGCCGTTGAAATGGGCCGAGGCCGAGGTGAAGCGCGCGGTGTCGGTGTTCCGGATCGCGGCCGAGGAGGCCCGCCGGTTCAGCGGCGACGTCCAGCGGCTCGACGCCGATCCGTCCGGCGACGCCCGGCTCGCGCTGACCCGCCGGGTGCCGCGCGGGCCGGTGCTCGGGATCGCGCCGTTCAACTTCCCGCTGAACCTGGTGGCGCACAAGGTCGCTCCCGCGCTGGCGGTCGGCGCGCCGATCATCGTCAAACCCGCGCCGCGCACGCCGCTGTCGTCGCTGGTGCTCGGCGAACTGCTCGCCGAGACCGACCTGCCGGAAGGCGCGTTTTCCGTGCTGCCGCTGGGAAACGAGGAGACTCAGGCACTCGTCGCCGACCCGCGGCTGCCGGTCGTGTCGTTCACCGGCTCGGGCCCGGTCGGCTGGTCGATCGCGGACGCGGCGGCGCGCAAGCACGTGGTCCTCGAACTGGGCGGCAACGCCGCGGCGGTCGTGCTGCGGGACTGGCCGGACCTCGAAGGCGCCGCGCAGCGGATCGCGACGTTCGGGAACTATCAGGCGGGCCAGTCGTGCATCGCGGTGCAGCGGGTGATCGTGGACGCGGCGATCTCGGACGAGTTCGTGCCCGCGCTGACCGAGGCCGTCGAAGCGCAGCAGACCGGTGATCCGTACGACCGCAACACCGACGTCGGCCCAGTCGTCGACGAGGCGGCCGCAGAGCGGATCATCGCGTGGGTCGACGAAGCGGTGGCTGGTGGCGCGCGCGTGCTGACTGGCGGAACCCGTTCGGGCGCAACGGTTGCGCCGACTCTGCTGGCCGACGTGCCCGCGGACGCGAAGGCTTGGTCGGAGGAAATCTTCGGACCAGTGCTGGCGGTGTCCATTGTGGATGGCGTGGACGAGGCTTTCGCTTCGGTGAACGCGTCCGCGTACGGACTTCAGGCCGGGGTGTTCACCAGCGACGTGCAACTGGCCTTCCACGCTTCGGCGGAACTGGAAGTTGGTGGCGTCATCATCGGTGACGTGCCGTCGTATCGGGCGGACCAGATGCCGTACGGCGGTGTAAAGGGTTCGGGCGTCGGCCGGGAAGGCGTGCTGTCGGCGATGAACGACCTGACCGAGGAACGGGTCACGGTCTTCACCGGGGTCGACCTCTGACCACAGCGGACCTGCGACGGGCAACGGCCGCTGACGCACGCGACATCGCCGACGTGTGGCTGCGGTCGTTCTCCGCCGCGCTGCCGACAGTCCGCCGCGTCCACGACGACGACGCGGTGCGCTGGTGGTTCGCGAACATCGTGGTGCCACAGCAGGAAACCTGGATCGCGGTTGCCGAGTCCGCTGTGGCCGGACTGCTCGTGCTCGACGGCGCGGAGCTGGCGCAGCTTTATCTCGATCTTCCGTGGCGTGGTCGGGGAATCGGCGACCAGTTGGTGGACTTGGCCAAACAGCTCAGACCTGACGGGCTGACCCTGTGGACATTTCAGATCAACGAGCCAGCACAACGGTTTTACCGCCGCCACGGTTTCGTCGCGGTCGAATACACCGACGGACAGCGAAATGAAGAGGGGGAGCCAGACGTGCGTTACGTCTGGCACCCGCCTCAGGCGGACTGAGCGAACCTGAAAACCGCGTCTGGGTCGTATTTTTTCGCCACCTGGTCCAACCGGGCCGCGTTGTCGCCGTAATAGGCCGACTTCCAGTCCGGCAGATCCGGGTCGATGTAATTCACGTAGCCGCCGCGCGCGCCCGCGTCCGCCAGTCCGGAGACCACAGTGGACACTGACTTGCGCGCGCTCTCCTGGCTGTCCGCAGTGGCCGGAGCGTAGACCTGAATACTGGCCAGCGCTTTCCGGTGCGGAAACGCTGTCGCCGTCGGCGCGATTTCGGCCACCGCGCCGCCGAGTCCGTCGATCAGCAGGTCCATTCCCTTGTGCCCGGAGGCGAGATCGGCGATCTTCCCACCATCCACCGGGTCGGTGATGATTCGCGACGACGCCACAAACGTCTGACGCTCCGAACTGCCGGAGAAGTAGTTCATCGCCGCGCCGTAGCCAAGGGTTTTCATCGTGCGGCTGGACGGCGACACCGACAATCCGCTGAGCGCCGATGTCAGCCCCGCCGAACTGCCCACGAACGCCCCGCCGATCCGGCACGCTCCGCCCGGGCCGCCGGAAACCACGCAGTTCGACCACAATTCGGGCGGAGCGCTCGGCAGCCAGCGCTGCCACGCGTCGACCACGTCGCTCGCCGAACCGGACGGGAACTTCAGCGAAAACACCGTGACGGTCGGCGCTTCCACGGTAGTGAAGGTGAACGAGGTGACCACGCCGAAGTTTCCGCCCCCGCCGCCGCGCAGCGCCCAGAACAGGTCGTCGTCCGCTTGCGCGCTCACCGTGCGCAGCTTGCCGTCCGGCGTGACGATCTGCGCGGATTGCAGCCGGTCGCAGGTCAGGCCGTATTTCCGGGTCAATACGCCGATTCCGCCGCCGAGCGCGAGCCCGGCAATGCCGACAGTCGGGCACGAACCGGCAGGCAGGCAACGACCCGCCTTCGCCAGCTCCGAATAGACGTCGCCCAGTTTCGCGCCCGCGCCGATCACGACCTGGTCGCCCTGAACATCCACGCCAGCCAGGCCGCCGACGTCGATCACCAGCCCGCCGTCCGGCGCGGAATACCCGGCATAACTGTGCCCACCGCTGCGCGCGGCGACCGGGATCCGTCCACCAGCCGCCTCGACGCACGCCTGCACGTCCTCCGGCTTCGAGCATTTCGCTACCGCAGCGGGGTTACGCCCGTCGAAAAGCGGATTGAACGCCCGCTTCGCGGTGGCGAATCCGTCGTCGCTGGGCAGCACGAGGTCACCGGAGAGCTTGCCGCGCAACGCGTTCCAGTCCGGTGGTCCGGACGGCTTCGAGCTGGTGCTCGGCGGGACGGACACTCTCGACGTCGGGCTGGTCTGCGGCACCGGCGGTCCCGGTTTCGCGGTGCACGCCGCGGCCACCGCACCGACCGCCGTCAACCCGGCAGCGCGCAAGAACGTCCTTCTCCCCAGTGTCATGTTCATTCAGACGTCCCAGACCGCGAGTGGGTTGCGAAAAGTCCGGCCAGTAATGCCCGAAGGGCGAATTCGAACCGCTCTTCGTGCCGGGCCCCGCCCCGCAGCGCTTGTGCGAGCAGCGGAAAGCGGTCCTCGTCGAGGTGCGTCAGACTGTCCATATCGGACCGTGTGCCGGGAGTCCGGCCAGCCTCGGCGAGCGTGTGGCCGAGGACGAAAGTCATCACGGCGTTTACCATGTCGAGTCCGCGCGCCGGCGGCAACTCAAGCATCTGCAATGCGGTTTCGAGCACCTGCAGCGAGTCCGGGCTGACCGCGGGCCGGGCCGCGGCGAGCGGCAGCGCGCCCGGATGCGTGAGCAACTGCTCCCGGTACGCCCGGGCCACCCGGCCCAGCCACTCCGGGCCGGACCCTCCCGGCTCCGGCTCGATCCCGGCCAGCGCCGAGACAAGCCGGTCGACCAGGGCGTCGAACAGCGCTTCCTTGCTCGGCACGTAGTGGTAGAGCGTCATCGCCTCGACGCCGAGTTCCGCGCCGAGCTTGCGCATCGACAACGCGGCGATGCCGTGCTCGTCCGCGAAAGCGAGCGCGGCGTCCACGACCCGCTCCCTGGTCAGCCCCGCACGCGGCCGGGCCCGCCGATCGGACACTGGTCCCCCTTGACGTTTCTTACGGCGTAAGGTAGCACTGTTCTCGTCGACCGACGGGCTCGCCGCGTTCCGCACCGGCTGGACGCAGATGCTGACCGCGTTCCCGGACCTGCGGGTGGACGTCGATTCACTGCTCGCCGAAGGCGACCGGGTCGCGGCCACGGTGACGCTCACCGCGACCAACACCGGCTACTACCGCAGAGGGTTCGCGACCGGCAAACGCGGAACGTGGCGCGGTTTCGTCCTCGCGCGGGTGACCGGCGGCCGGATTTCCGAACTCGACATCCAGACCGACCGGCTCGCCATCCTGCAGCAACTGGGCATCGTCGGGGGCGACGACGAACTCGCCGCCGCCCGGCAAGCCGGCTGAAGGCTCGGTCAGAGCAGCGGAGCCATCTCCGGCACCGGCCCGGAAAGCGCGGAACTGTCGCCGCGGCCGGTCAGCCAGGCCAGCACCGAGCCCGGCGTGCCGGTGACGAGGTCACCGCCCTCGCCGAGGGTCCAGGTGCGAACTCCGTCGGTGATCCGGAACGAGGGCAACGGACGCGGGCACATCCGGATCAGCGTCGCGATCACCGCGTCGAGGTGGTCTCCGAGCAATGCGGTGGCGCTGTCGAGATCGTGGCCGGCGTCGAGGTCGGCGAGGTGGATGGTGGTCTCGGACAGCCGCAGGGTAAGCACGTCCGCGCCGGTCAGTTCGCCGCCGTGCCGGTGCCGCACCCGCGCTGCCCACGCCTCGTCCGAGAGCCGTGCGGCGTGGTCAGTCAGCCGCTTCCCGGATGCCACCAGGTCGGCCACGATCTCCGCCGGGGCGCGACCGGCCCCGGCCTCGATGTCGTCGTCCCGGGCGTTGCCGGGGCCGTACATCGACCGCTCGACCCCGGTTTCGGCCCAGGTCAGCAGGTTGCCGAGGGCGTCGGCGTTGCGTGCGAGGTGGGTGAACAGATGCGCACGCGTCCAGCCGGGCAACGCGCTCGGCTCGCCGAACGCCGCGTCCGGCAGTGCCTCGGCGACGCGTGCCCACTCGTCGTGCAGTTCCCGGATCCGGTCCAGCGCCGCAGTCGTCACCGGACGATCTTAGGTCAACGGCGCAATGCCGCGGGCGCGTTCGCCGGAACTGCCGGGTTCTTCGGCGCGATCGGATCCATCCGGGCGTACCCGCTGCTCTGCTCCGGGCGCTGGTCGGCCTCGCCCTTGTTGGGCCAGAACGAGAACGCCCGCTCGGCCTGCGCGGTGATGGTGAGCGACGGGTTCACCCCGAGGTTCGCGGTGATCGCCGAACCGTCCACAACGGACAGACCAGGATAGCCGTAGACCCGGTGGTACGGGTCGATCACGCCGGTCTCGGCGCTGTCGCCGATCGGCACGCCGCCGATGAAGTGCGCGGTGAGCGGGATGTCGAAAATCTCGCCCCACGTGCCGCCCGGCATGCCGTCGATCCGTTCCGCGGTAAGGAGGTTCGCCTCGTAGCCCGCCGGGATGAAGCTCGGGTTGGGCTCGCCGTGCCCCTGTTTCGACGTGTACTTCCGCCGTCCGAACAGGCCGGGTTTGGTGTAGGTGGTGATGGAATTGTCGAGGCTCTGCATCACCAGCAGAATCACCGTGCGCTCGCTCCACCGGTACGCGTTGAGCAGTTTCGCCGACTGCACCGGGTGCTTGGCCAGGAACGTGAGCGCCTGCCGCCAGCGCGGAACGCTCGAAGACCCGTCGGTGGCAACGGTTTGCAGCATGCTCATCGCATTGCTGCCCTTGCCGTAACGCACCGGTTCGATGTGCGTGTTCTCGTCCGGATGAATCGACGACGTGATCGCGACACCGCGACTGAAGTCCCGTTCGGGGTCCACAGTGGTCCGCCCCGCGCCGATAATCGCCTCGGAATTCGTCCGCGTCAATTCTCCGAGCCGCTGCGACAACTTCGGCAGCACGGCCGTGTCCTTCATGCGGTGCAACAGGTTCTGCGTGCCCCAGGTACCCGCGGCGAACACCACCTGCGACGCCGTGACCGTCGTCCGGAACCGCCGTGAACGAGTGCCGGTTTTCTGCAGGGTGATCGCGTAACCGTTGCTGCGCGGGCTTACCGACGTCACCGTGGTCAGCGGAATGACCTTCGCGCCGTCCTTCTCCGCGAGGTACAGATAGTTCTTCACCAGTGTGTTCTTCGCGCCGACCCGGCAGCCGGTCATGCACGAACCGCATTCGGTGCACCCGACCCGATCCGGCCCGGCACCGCCGAAATACGGATCCTTCACCGTCTCGCCCGGTTTGCCGAAATACACCCCGACCGGCGTGGCGTGGAACGAATCCTCGACGCCCATCTTCTTCGCGACGTCCCGCATCACCACGTCGGACGGCGTGATCGTCGGGTTCGTGACGACGCCGAGCATGCGGCTGGCCTGGTCGTAGTGCGGCGCGAGTTCGCTTTCCCAGTCGGTGATGTGCGCCCACTGCCGGTCTTGGTAGAACGGCTTGAGCGGCCGGTACAGCGTGTTCGCGTACACCAGCGAACCGCCGCCGACGCCCGCGCCGGCCAGCACCATCACGTCGTTGAGCATGTGGATGCGCTGGATGCCGTAACAGCCGAGCTGCGGGGCCCAGAGGTAGCGCTTGAGATCCCAGGACGTTGTGGCGAACTCGTCGTCGGCGAATCGCCTGCCCGCCTCGACCACCGCGACGCGGTAGCCCTTCTCGGTCAGCCGCAACGCCGCGACGCTGCCGCCGAACCCGGAACCGACCACGAGGACGTCGTAGTCGGGTTCTTGCCGCGCGGTGGTGGTGTTACTGGCAGTCACAGGTAGGAGGGTAACCCCCGGAAGTCCGGCTGACCAGAGGTAAGTTACTGACGGGTTACACCACCTGGGCATAGCAACGGGCCCGCCGCGGGAGATCCCCGCGACGGGCCCGTTAAGAAAACGTCAGCCGCGGACGGTCAGGCCCACCCGCTGGAACTCCTTCAGGTCCGAGTACCCCGTCTTCGCCATCGCGCGGCGCAGCGCGCCGAACAGGTTCACCACGCCCTCCGCGTCCGAGGACGGGCCGAACAGCAGCGTCTTCAGGTCCACCGCGTAGTCCGAGTCGGGGCCGGCCACCACGCGCGAGCGCGGCAGCGACGGGTGTGCCGCCGCGGCGGTCCAGTACAGGCCCTGGCCCGGGGCGTCCGACGCGGTCGCCAGCGGGGCGCCGAGCATGACCGCGTCCGCGCCGCAGGCGATCGCCTTCGCGATGTCGCCGGACGTCGTGATGCCGCCGTCGGCGAGGACGTGCACGTAGCGGCCGCCGGTCTCGTCCAGGTAGTCGCGGCGGGCGGCCGCCGCGTCCACGATCGCCGTCGCCATCGGGGTGCCGATGCCGAGCACGCGGTCGGTGCTGGTGACGCCCTCGGTGTAGCCGTGCCCGACGATCACGCCCGCCGCGCCGGTGCGCATCAGGTGCATGGCCGTGCGGTAGTCGCTCACGCCGCCCGCGATCACCGGCACGTCGAGGCGGCCGATGAACTCCTTGAGGTTGAGCGGTTCCGCGTCGCGCTGGACGTGCTCGGCCGAGATGATCGTGCCCTGCACGACCAGGATCTCGACGCCCGCGGCGATCAGGTCCGGCGTCAGCTCGGCGGCGTGCTGCGGGCTGACCCGCGCGGCCACCGTCACGCCGGATTCGCGAACCGTCTTGATCGCCTCGCTCAGCAGGTCGAGCCGGATCGGCGCGGAGTGCAGCTCCTGCAGCTCGCGCACGACCGCGGTCGGGTCGTCGCTGTCCTCGGCCGCGCGCACCAGGCGGAAGATCGCTTCCTCGACGTTCGCGTGCCGGGCCCACAGCCCTTCGGCGTTGAGCACGCCGAGGCCGCCCAGCTCGCCGATCGCCACCGCGGTCCCGGGCGACACGATCGCGTCGGTCGGGTGGGTGACCAGCGGCAGGTCGAACCGGTACGCGTCGATCTGCCAGGCAGTGGACACCACCGACGAGGACCGGGTCCGCCGCGACGGCACGATCTCGACGTCCTCGAGGTCATACGCCCGCCGCGCGGTGCGGCCCATGCCGATCTCGACCAGATCCCGCACGTGATGTCCCTTCTCGCGCCTGACGACAACGCGGTCCATTGTCGCGAGTCGGCACGGGTGACCTGCGCGCGGGGGACCGTTGCGGTGGCGACAACCACCGGTTGTGCGCGCGGTTGTTTGCCACCGGCGCGGGCGGATGGTTGGCTGCGCGGCTGAACGAGGGGGACGGAATTGGCGCTGGGCAAGGACTTTCACCGGCTGTGGCTGGCCTACGCGGTCAGCATCGCGGGCACCTATTTCGCCCTCGACGCCTTCTCGATCGTCGCGGTACGGGTGCTGCACAGCAGTGCCGCGCAGGTGTCGCTGCTGGCCGGAGCCGGGCTGGCGGCGGGCTCGCTGGCCGCGCTCCCGCTCGGCCCATGGGTCGAATTCCGGCGAAAACGCCCGGTTCTGATCGCCATGGACCTCGTCCGCTTCGCCGCTCTGCTCACGCTGCTCCCCGCGTATCTGCTGGACATGCTGACGTTTGCCCAGCTCATGGCAGTGTCGGTGCTCGTGGCCGCGGCGAACATCGCGTTCACCTCGGCGAGCGGCGCGTATCTGAAATCACTCGCGGCTGGTCCAGACCTGCTCACCGCCAACGGCCGGTTCGAGACCACGCTCTGGACCGCGACCGCGCTCGGTCCACCGGCGGGCGGGGCGGCGATCGGGTTCTTCGGCCCGCTCGCCACCGTGCTCCTGGACGCGGTCAGCTACCTGCTGTCCGCCCTCTCGCTCTCGACGATCCGCACCCGCGAGCCCAAGCCAGCCCGCCCGGCCGCTTTCCGAGCCGCCGACCTGGTCGAGGGCTGGCGCTATCTCTTCCGGCACGCCCGGCTGCGGATGCTGTTCCTCAACAGCTGCCTGGTCAACGGCCTGATCATGGCCACCGCACCGCTGCTGGCGGTGCTGCTGCTCGGCGAACTCGGCCTGCCGACCTGGCAGTACGGGCTCGCGTTCGGCGTCCCGTGCCTCGGCGGCCTGGTCGGATCCCGGCTCGCCCGCCGGCTGGTGCCGCGCTACGGCCGGGTGCGACTGCTGCCGATCCTCGCCACGGCCCGGTCGTGCTGGGTGGTGCTGCTGGCGTTCGTGCCGCCCGGGATCGGCGGGCTGTTCTGGGTGATGGCGGTCGAGTCCGGCCTGATCGTCTGCGCGGCGGCGTACAACACGGTCATCGCCACGTACCGGCTCGAGGAAACCGAAGATGGGTACGTGAGCCGGATGTTGTCCGCGTGGCGGATCAGCGGCAGCGCCAGCACGGCCGGGCTGACGCTGCTGTGGGGCTTGGTGGCGGCCTGGCTGGGCACGCGCGGCGCACTCGGGCTGGCGGGCGCGTTGATGCTGGCGACGCCGTTGCTGCTGCTCGGGTGGAACCGCGCTCAGAACGAGACTCGCGCGGTGGAATCGGTCCGCGGCACGGATTCCTGATCGAACCGGTGCCGGTAGCCGGAAAACCGCATTCGCCCGCTCCCCTCGCCGTCACCTGGAGATCCAGGGTGGCGGGAAGAAGGAGCGGGCGAACAGCGTCGGTCAGCGGGTCGTGTAGTTCGGGGCCTCGACCGTCATCGTGATGTCGTGCGGGTGGCTTTCCTTCAGCCCGGCCGAGGTGATCCGGACCAGCTGCGCCTCCTGCAGCTGCGCGATTGTCTCCGCACCGGTGAAGCCCATTCCCGAGCGCAACCCGCCGACGAGCTGGTGCACCACGTTCGCCAGCGGGCCGCGGAACGGGATCCGGCCTTCGATGCCTTCCGGCACCAGCTTGTCGTCGGACAGCACGTCGTCCTGGGCGTACCGGTCCTTGGAGTACGACTTCGCCTCGCCGCGCGACTGCATGGCGCCCAGCGAGCCCATGCCGCGGTAGACCTTGAACTGCTTGCCGTTGACGAGGATCAGGTCGCCCGGCGATTCGGCGGTGCCGGCGAGCAGGCTGCCGAGCATGACCGAGGACGCGCCGGCCGCGATGGCCTTCGCGATGTCGCCGGAGTACTGGATGCCGCCGTCGCCGATCACCGGGACGCCCGCCGGACGACAGGCCTGGTCGGCCTCGTAGATCGCGGAGATCTGCGGCACACCGACCCCCGCAACGACACGCGTGGTGCAGATCGAGCCCGGCCCGACGCCGACCTTGACCCCGTCAGCGCCGACCTCGACCAGCGCCTGCGCACCGGCCCGCGTCGCGACGTTGCCGCCGACGACGTCGACGGTGTCGCCCAGTTCCTTCTTGAGCAGCCGCACGGTGTCCACGACCGCACGCGAGTGGCCGTGCGCCGTGTCGACCATCAGCACGTCCACCCCGGCCTCGGCCAGCGCCATCGCCCGCTTGTGGCCGTCCGCCCCCACGCCGACCGCGGCGCCGACGATGAGGCGGCCGTCCGGGTCCTTCGACGCCCGGGGGAACTGCTCGGTCTTCACGAAGTCCTTGACCGTGATCAGGCCGCGCAGCTTGCCCGCGCCGTCGACGATCGGCAGCTTCTCGATCTTGTGCCTGCGCAGCAACCCCAGCGCGGCCTCCGCGGTGACGCCCACCTGAGCGGTCACCAGCGGCGTCTTGGTCATGACCTCGCTCACCAGCCGCGTGTGGTCGACCTCGAACCGCATGTCGCGGTTGGTGATGATGCCCACGAGCGCGCCGGAGGCGTCGGTGACCGGGACGCCGGAGATCCGGAACCGCGCACACAGCGCGTCGACCTCGGCGAGGGTGTCGTCCGGGGAACAGGTGACCGGGTCGGTGACCATGCCCGCCTCGGACCGCTTCACGACCTCGACCGCCGCCGCCTGCTCCTCGATCGGCAGGTTGCGCTGCAGCACGCCGATCCCGCCCTGCCGCGCCATGGCGATCGCCATCCGCGCCTCGGTGACCGTGTCCATCGCCGCGGAGACCAGCGGAATGTTGAGCTTGATGTTGCGGGTGAGCTGGGTGCTCGTGTCCACCGCGCTGGGCACCACGTCCGATTCCGCGGGCAGCAGCAGCACGTCGTCGAAGGTCAAGCCGAGCATCGCGAACTTGCTGGGCACTGCGGGGGTGATGCTTTCGCTGGTCATGAGGGGCGAAGGGCCTTCCTGGCAGGGGTGGGCTGGAGTCGCGGGCGGCGATGCCTGGCGTGGGCCGAGGGTGGTCGGGCCTTCCCCTCATGATATCCAGGCCGGGGCCCTGGCCCGGGTGGGTGGCCCGCCGGGTACCGTGCAGGCCGTGCCGCACGATGTGTTGCCCCCCGATCCGTTCGCGGACGACCCGGACGATCCGGCCCGGGCCATCCCCGACCCCGACGACCACCTGGAAGAGCCGATCAGCGCGGACGAGCGCACCGAGCTGCTGGCCGACCTGTCCGACCTCGCCGTGTACCAGGCTCTCCTGGAGCCTCGCGGGGTGCGCGGCATCGTGGTCGACTGCGGCGAGTGCGACGAACCCCACTATCACGACTGGACGCTGCTGCGCGCGAGCCTGGAGCAGCTGCTGTCCGACGGACGGATGCGCCCGCACGAGCCGGCCTTCGACCCGAACCCGGCCGACTACGTGAGCTGGGACTACTGCCGCGGTTTCGCGGACGGGGTCACGGCGAACGAAAGCGCGTACTGACCCGTTCGGTTCCGCACAGCCTGAGGAAAGGCCCTGGTGAGCTTGGCCACCAGGGCCTTCTTCATGTGTGCACACAGTTGTCCACAGGCGTTGTCCACAGGTGTGTCGACTTGTGGACAACCTGGGGCAGCGATGGTGTTTCGCTGGCTGAGCGATCATCGCCCGCCCGGGCAGGTTCGGCCCTTGATCGACCGCGGGCGTCCAGGTCACGCCGTCCGCGTTGACCGACCGGACGTCCCCGGCCCGCCCTGGCGGCCCTGCCGGATGACCGTGAGCAGCATTGCCCCGTGGGCCGTCTCGTAGGGCTCTCCGAAAACCAGCCTCGCCCGGCGATACGAAGAAGGTCCCGGCACTGTCCGTGCCGGGACCTTCGGAAAAGCTAGGAACCGCTGGTGCCGTTCGGGGCCTGTGCCCCCTGCGACGACTCGTTGCGCGGACTGCTGCCCGTGCCCGGATCGTTCGGGGTGGCGCTCGGCGACGGCGGCGGCGAACTCGGCGTGGACGTGACCGGCGGCAGCGGTGTCGCCGAGGTGACCGGCGGCGGATTGTCGCTGCCGGTGCCCGGCAGCGACGTCGACTGGCCGGGCGGCTGCGCCGCGCTGCTGACCGGGTTGTGCACCGGCGGCACAGCGGGCGGCGTCGACGACTTCTGCCCCGAGGGCGGCGCGGTCGGCTGACCGAGCTGGGCGGCCAGTTCACGGTGCTGCTGCAGGAGCTGGTTGCGGTTGTCCGCGTCGGTGACCTGGGTGAGCGCGGCCTGCGCGTCGGCGAGCGCGCGCCGGGCGTCCGCGAGCCGGTTGTCGGCCAGCGCCAGGTTCGCCTTCTCCAGGTCGAGCTTCGCCGCGGCGGCGGCCTCGACGGAGCGGGCGTGGTCGGCGTACAGCACCTTCGTGAGGCCCCACAGCGTGTCGCCGGGCTGGGCGTCACGGGCGGCGAGGCCGGTGCCGGTGAAGGCGATCGCGGCGGCGGCGCACGCGGCGGCCACCGGCACGAGATAGCGGCGACGGCGGCCGCGGCTTTGGTACTTGCGCGCCAGCGTGGCCGTCTTCACCGTGGTGACCGCGGTGTCGACGTCCACCAGCTCGGCGAGCGGCTCGCTGTCGATGTCGCGGCGCCACGCGAGCAGCAGCGCGTTCAGTTCCTGGTCTCCGAGCCCGTCGGCGACAGCCGGATCGGTCCCGCCGAGCGCGTCGAGCAGCGCGTCGTCGGCCTGGATGGCCGTAAGGTCGCCATCGGTTTCCGCGTCGTACCCGGTCAGGCCGCTGGCCTGGGCGGAAGGTGACAGGTCTCTGTCCCGGTCTTCGCGATCGGTCACTCAGATCACCTCCTCGGCGGCAAGCACCTTGCGCAGCCGGGCGAGTGCCCGGTGCTGGGCGACGCGGACGGCGCCCGGCGTGGAACCGACGGCTTCCGCCGTCTCCTCCGCCGACAGCCCGACCACGACCCGCAGAACGACGATTTCCCGCTGTTTGTCCGGCAGCACCTGCAGCAACTGCGCCATCCGCTCGTTCAGCTCACCCTGCAGAGCACGCTGCTCCGGGCCGACGCCGACCTCGATCTCGTCGGGGATCTCGGCGACCGGCTCCGCCCGGTTGCGAGCCGCGGCGCGGTGCGCGTCGGCGACCTTGTGCTGGGCGATCCCGTAGACGAACGCGAGAAAGGGGCGGCCCTGGTCACGGTACGAAGGCAAGGCCGTAAGCACCGCGAGACACACCTCCTGCGCAACGTCGTCTGCCGAAGCGAACGAACGCTCCTGCCTGCCAACCCTGGCGCGGCAATACCGCACCACAAGGGGACGAATGGCGGCCAGCAACCGCTCGACTGCCTGAGGGTCTCCCTCGACAGCGGCGGCGACCGGCTCGTCCAGTCCATCCCCCACAGTGGCCATCGCAGACAACAGTCCCAGCGTTACGTGTAGGCGTGCAAAGAATCCGGCGCGTGGTCGTCCCCGTCCTGCGCCGGTCACAGCTACCGTACCGTCGGAGTCCTACCAGACAACCGCCAGAGGTGGTGACCGGCGCGCCGGGCGCGGCCGGACGGCGATTGTCGCAGGCAGACGGGCTGGGGCAGTGCCGTCACGCGGTGGGGACGCGGGCGAGGCACGAGAGCAGGGGCCAGGACAACAGGTACGGGCCAGGGCTGCGTCGCCCTGGCCCGTTCGTCACCGGCCGAATCGGATCGGAAGTCCCGTATTGGCTTGCTCAGCCTCGGTCAGGACACGAGGCCGCGGCGGAAGCCGTGCGCCACGGCCTGCGCGCGGTCGCGGACGCCGAGCTTGCGGAAGAGCCGCCGCGCGTGCGTCTTGACCGTGTCCTCGGAGAGGTACAGCTCGCGGCCGATCTGGCCGTTGCTCTTGCCCTGGCTCATGCCGCGCAGCACCTGCAGCTCGCGCTCGGTGAGCTGCACGCCCGGGTCGGACGGCTGCCGCGGCGCCGGCACCGACGTGCTGGCCAGGGTGTGCGCCAGCGCGGCGACCAGTTCGGGCCGGGAGGCGTCCCAGCGCAGGTAGCCGCGCGCTCCGCCGGCGATGGCGGCCGCGATGCTGCCCGCGTCGTCCGGGGCTCCGAAGACGATGACGTTCGCCTGGGGGTTCGCGGAGACGAGCCGGCGGGTCGCCTCGACGCCTGTCGGGACCGCGCGTTGCGTTCCGACCAGCACGACGTCGACCGGCTGACGGGTGTACCGGGCCAGCAGCTCGTCACCGTGCGCTACGCAGTCGATGCGACTGACCCCAGGCACCGCGGACATCACACGGGTGAGCCCTTCGCGGACACTGCGTCGGTCGTCGCAGATCAAGACCGTCGTCACGGGGTTTCCTTCCTGCAGCCGGGTGACATTCCACTTCCCCTATCGGACGCTTTAGCCCGAACCTTGACACGATCCGGTGGCTTTTTTTGAAGTTTCTTAGCCCGGATGCCGGAACGCTCGTTCCCGCAGGCCTACCCGGGTCCGACAGGCACCCATGGCGATTCGTGTGCGATGCGCATCACGCAAGGATCCGCGTGCCGTAACACTGCGTGCAACACCTGGCGACTCCTGAATCGATACTCCTCGGCCCGGTCGTGGTCCAGATCGGCGGCGACGCGGGCCGCCACCCAATTAAGTGAATCGAGTTCGTATTTCTCGGCGTCGACGGCGGCTGCGACGACGAGTTCCCGCGCGCCCTCCTGTCCGGCGGCGAGCAGGGCGACGCCGAGGACGATGCCGGACTTCACGATGTGTCGCCGAGCGTTCCGGGCGACGGCGGTCTCGTAGGCGAGTCGGGCCGGGGCGACGGCCGCTTCGGGCTGGCCGTCGGCGAGTTCGATCTCGGCTCCGACCCAGCCGCCGCGAACGGTCGCCCGCCAACGCCGGTCGGCTTGAGCGGCCCGGACGGCCAAACGGCGGGCGGCGGAGATACGGCCGAGGGCGAGGTTGTCGGCGGCCAGGCCGAGGAGGGCGTCGGCTCGGGCGCCTGGGAGGTCGAGGCCGTGGGGGTCTTCGGCTGGTACGCCGAGACTGCCTGGGTTGGCGGCCGAACGGGGCCCGCCGGGGCTCGCGGTGGTCTTTAGACGAGGTGAGTCTGTTCTGGAGCCAGTTCGGCCCGAGTCGGCGGCGGTCCCATCCGAGCCTGCGCCTGCGGCAGCCGAACCCGCACCGGCCCCAGCTCGACCCAAGCCAGCGGCAGCCCTACCCGAGCCCGCACCCCCAGCAGCCGATACTGCCCCGGCCCCAGCTCGGCCCGGGTTGACGCCAAGCGAGCCCGAGCCAACCGCAGCCCAGCCGCCGACAGTCAGTCCAGAGCCGTCACCCGCCACCCCAGTCCGATGCTCCCCCGCCCCGCGCAGTCCGACCGCCAGCAGCGCCTCCCCGTCCAGCTTTCGCGCCAAGACGTGTGCGCCCAGCTGCCGCCGATGCGACGCGAGTGTGCTCGCCGCCAGCGAGGCCGTCAGCGGATCCCGGCCGCGCCGAAGCGGGTCGAGCAAGTCCGCGGCCGCCGCGTACCGGCCTCGCGCGCCCAGCACGATCGCCGCCAGGAGGCGTTGCCTTGGCGAGCCGTCGCGAGGTATCGGATCCGACGACCCGGCGTCCGAACCGAACGCGAGGGCCGTCAGCGCTTCTTCGTCCACTCGACCTTTCTAGCGTGGAGCACCGACAAGAACGTGCTCCACGCGGTCCGCCGCTGCGGAAAGATCGCCCAGCAACTCGACTTTCGGCGGCAGCAGCGCCGGATCCCAGCCAGGGCCACAGGCGAACAGCCGGGTCCGCTGCCGTCCGCGGGACACGCGGGCGAAGAGCCGCGGGTCGGCGTCCGCCCGATTCGCCCACAGCACGACCGCAGCGGGCGCGCTTCGCCGCACGGCTACCGCCAACACCTCTTGGGGCAGCGCGATGCCGAAGAGCTGTGCGCCGATCCGTCGCCCCGCGAGAGCGGCCGCCAACGCGTACACCGGCATGTTGTCCCGTTCGTCCGGCACGCACGCGAGAAGGACCGGCCGTTGGTTGCGAGGCTCGTCGAGGACCGGCGTCGCGCGTATTAATGCCGCGTACACGCACTCGGCGAGCAGGTACTCCACTTCCGCACCCGCGTGCACGCCTCGCCACCGCGCGCCGAGAGCGGTGAGGACCGGGTCAATCACGCCCGACCACGCCTGAAGTACGCCTAGCTCGCGGATAGCGTCAACGAGCATTCGCTGCACCGCGCCGACGTCCATCGCCAACGCAGCAGTACTCAGGCGCCGCGCGAGCCGCGAAGGGACCTCGACGTCGTCGACCGTCGCCTTCGTCTTCGTCGCTTCAGCAGGCTCGGCAGGCGCTGGCACGAAGTCCGCGCGCGGCATCTGCTCCAACGCGTACTGCGCGGCCTCCGCCGTCGAAGCGCCGCGAAGGAGGGCGCGCTGCATAAGTTCGAGACGGCCGATGTCAGAGCTGCCGTAGCGGCGATGCCTGCCGTCGGTGTGGCGGCTGGGGCCGAGACCGTAGCGGCGGTCCCAAGTACGCAGGGTGGACGGCGCGACACCGAGCCGGCGGGCGACCGAGGCCACCGGCAGGGTGGGTTCTCCATCGCCTGATCCGGATCCCACCCGGTCAATATCCAGCCCGCGCGCGGTCCCGGCAACCCGAGCCAAAAGCCCTGCTCACACATCTGGGGGATGCCTAACGGCTGAATCGCCGCCGATCTATTGAACAACTATTGGCGCGCTTCTAACGTTACCGCCGTTGCACCGAATGGAGTATCGGCACCACAGCAGAGCAGCTAATGGCATCGACCGGATGACGGAGGCGGTCAGGATGGCAGACACGCGCAGGCTCCCCGGCCCCAACGCAGACATGTGGGACTGGCAGCTGGAGGGGTCGTGCCGGGGGATGGACAGCGGATCCTTCTTCCACCCGGACGGAGAGCGGGGACCGGCGAGGGCGCGGCGCGAGGCCAGGGCCAAGGCGATCTGCCTGTCGTGCCCGGTGCTGGAGATGTGCCGCAAGCACGCGCTCGCCGTGCACGAGCCCTACGGCATCTGGGGCGGACTGTCCGAATCGGAACGAGACCACATCATCAAACAGGACAAACGCGCGTTGACCATGGCGCACATCTGACTTCCTTCACGGCGCGGAAGGGGCGGTGTCCACAGTGTCCACTGTGGATGCCGCCCCTCCGCCGTTTTCGGGCCACAGCGAAAGCGCGAGATCGATGACGGTCATCAGCGAGTCGAGACTGACGCCGTCGCGCGCTTGCATGGTCAGTCCATAAAAGACAGTCGCGTAAAGCGCACTGAGCGCATCAGTGTCCACAGTGGCCGCAAGGTCGCCTTCGTCCACTCCACGGCGAAGGCGCTCGCGAAGCTGGCGTCGCACGTTGTCGCGCGAAGCGGCGAGAAACTCCCACACGGACGCATTGGCTTGCGTGCAGTTGGTAGCCGCGAGAACCACCATGCAGCCCTTGGGATGGCCAGGCTCCACGTACGCGCGAGCATTGTCGCGAAGCATCGCTTCGACCGCCGCGCGCGCAGTGGGCTCTTCGGTCAACGCCCGCATCGTGTACTGCCCGTACACGGATTGGTAGTGCTCGATCGCTTCGCGGAACAGTGTTTCCTTGTCCCCGAAGGCCGCGTACAGACTCGGCGGCTTGATTCCCATCGCCTCAGTCAGCTCCGCCAGCGACGCACCGTCGTAGCCACGCTCCCAAAACACCAGCATGGCCTGGGTGAGCGCGTGCTCGCGGTCGAACGCGCGGGGGCGGCCGCGGGGTGACATGGACCACCTTCTTTAGTGAGCGATACAGAAGTCTTGACCCCGCCCATCGTACGCGGCTATTTATTTAGTTATCGCTACAGAAAGAGGTGGGGCATGGGAACCCTGGACGGCAAGGTCGCGCTGATCACTGGCGGAAGCCGCGGGATCGGCGCGGCGATCGCGCTGCGGCTGGCCGAGGACGGTGCCGACGTCGCGATCACCTTCGAACGCGCCGCGGACCGGGCGGCGGACGTGGTCGCGTCCATCGAAAAACTCGGCGGACGCGCGCTGGCGCTGCAGGCCGACGCCGCGGACGCAGACGCCGTGACTGGCGCGGTCGACCAGACCGCAGCCGAACTGGGCGGACTGGACGTGCTGGTGAACAACGCCGGAGTGTTCCCGGCGGCACCGGTCGAAGACCTGGCCACGGAAACGATCGACCGCACGCTGGCCATCCACGTGAAGGCGCCGCTGGTGGCGGCCCGGGCCGCGGTACGGCATATGAAGGAAGGCGGCCGGATCGTGTCGATCGGCAGCGATCTGGCGGAGCGCTCGCCGTTCCCCGGATTGAGCCTGTACTCGGCGAGCAAGTCGGCGCTGGTCGGGATGACCAAGGGCCTGGCGCGCGACCTGGGGCCGCGCGGGATCACGGCGATGGTGGTCCACCCGGGCTCGACGGACACGGAGATGAACCCTGCCGACGGCCCGCACTCCGGTGACCAGTTGGCGCATATCGCGTTGGGGCACTACGGAAATCCGTCCGACATCGCGGCGGCGGTGGCGTACCTGGCGGGACCGGACGGCCGGTACCTGACGGGGACATCGATCACGGTGGACGGCGGGTTCACTGCCTGAACCTCTGGCGCACGAAAGCCTCGAAAGCCCGGCACCGCACCAAAAAAGCGGGGCGGCACTCCCCGAAGGGAATGCCGCCCCGCCAACGCAAACGCGGAACGAACCAGCGTCAGTGCGAGTGCCCGTGGCCAGCGGCCTCCGGCTCCTCCTCGACCGGCTTCTCGACCACGGAGCTTTCCGTGGTGAGCACCAGCCGGGCGATGGACGCCGCGTTCGCGACGGCCGAGCGGGTCACCTTGACCGGGTCGACGATGCCGGCCGCGATCAGGTCCGTCAGCTCGCCGGTGGCGGCGTTGAAGCCGTGGCCCCAGCCCTGCTCCTGGACCTTGTTCACGATGACCGCGCCCTCGTGGCCCGCGTTCGTCGCGATCCAGAACAGCGGGGCGGTGAGCGCGTCGCGGACGATGGCGACACCGGTCGCCTCGTCGCCGGTCAGGCCGAGGTTGCCCTCGAGCTCCTTGACCGCGTGCACCAGCGCCGAACCACCGCCGGGCAGGATGCCCTCCTCGACGGCCGCCTTGGTCGAAGCCACGGCGTCCTCGATGCGGTGCTTGCGCTCGTTCAGCTCGGTCTCGGTGGCCGCGCCGACCTTGATCACGGCCACGCCGCCGCCGAGCTTCGCGAGCCGCTCCTGCAGCTTCTCGCGGTCCCAGTCGGAGTCGGTGGTCTCGATCTCCTTGCGGATCTGCGCGGTCCGCGCGGCGATGGCGTCCTTGGTGCCCGCGCCGTCGACGATCGTCGTGTCGTCCTTGGTGACGACGACCCGGCGGGCCTTGCCCAGCGAGCTGAGGTCGACCTCGGACAGCTTGCGGCCGATCTCCGCGGAGATCACCTCGCCGCCGGTGACGACGGCAAGGTCGTCCAGGAACGCCTTGCGGCGGTCGCCGAAGAACGGGGCCTTGACCGCGACCGCGGTGATCGTCTTGCGCAGCGAGTTCACCACGAGGGTGGACAGCGCCTCGCCGTCGACGTCCTCGGCGATGATGAGCAGCGGCTTCTTCGCCTCGACGACCTTCTCCAGCACCGGGAGCAGGTCGGCCAGCGCCGAGATCTTCTCGCGGTGCAGCAGGACGTAGGCGCCCTCGAGGATCGCCTTCTGGTCCTCCGGGTTGGTCGCGAAGTGCGCCGACAGGAAGCCCTTGTCGAACTGGACGCCCTCGGTGATCACGAGGTCGGTCGCCAGCGTGGACGACTCCTCGATGGTGATCACACCGTCCTCGCCGACGCGCTCGACGGCCTCGCCGAGCAGCGCGCCGATCGCCGCGTCACGCGAGGTGACGGTGCCGACCTGGGCGATGTTGTCACGGCCCTTGACCGGGGTGGCCTTGGCCTTGAGGACCTCGACGACCTTCTCCGCGGCCGCCTCGATGCCCCGCCCGACCGCGGTCGGGTTGGCGCCGGCGGCGACGTTGCGCAGGCCGTGCTTGACCAGCGACTGGGCCAGCACCGTGGCGGTGGTGGTTCCGTCGCCGGCGACGTCGTTGGTCTTGGTGGCGACGCTCTTGGCGAGCTGCGCGCCGAGGTTCTCGAACGGGTCGTCGAGCTCGACCTCACGAGCGACGGTGACGCCGTCGAGGGTGATCGTCGGACCGCCGAACTTCTTGTCGAGGACGACGTGGCGACCGCGCGGGCCGAGTGTCACCTTGACCGCGTCGGCGAGCTTGTTCACCCCGCGCTCGAGCGCGCGACGAGCGTCCTCGTCGAAACTGATCTGCTTGGGCATAGCGCTTTCCGCTTACCTTTCGGTTGTCGTGCGACGCAAAACGCCCCGCACCCCGGCATGAGCGGGGCCCGGGGCGTCCTTGCGCTGCGAGTGACGCGTCAGTTGATGACGGCCAGCACGTCGCGGGCGGAGAGGATCAGGTAGTCCTCGCCGTTGTACTTGACCTCGGTGCCGCCGTACTTGGAGTAGATGACGACGTCGCCGACAGCCACGTCCAGCGGAACGCGGTTGCCCTTGTCGTCGATGCGGCCCGGGCCCACGGCCAGAACCTTGCCCTCCTGGGGCTTCTCCTTGGCGGTGTCGGGGATGACGAGGCCGGAAGCGGTCGTCTCCTCGGCCTCGCTCGTCTGGACAACGATCTTGTCCTCGAGCGGCTTGATGTTCACGCTCACCGGGTTGACCTCCACGGTCGTCGAAAGCGTCGGCATGATGACTGGTTACGGCTCATACCACCCCCGCCGTCGCGGGTGCCGGGGCGTGTCCGGGCCGTTCGATTAGCACTCTAGCCATGTGAGTGCCAGCTTCGCAAGGAGGGTCCGCCGGACCTGGCGAATCGGGTGACGGAACCCGCTGACCGGCCCGTTTGTTCCAGGCCGCGCGACGAGCGCCCGCCGCGGGGCGGCAGGCGGCCAGGGCAGCGCCGCGTGCCCGTTCGGCCCCATCCGGCGGAAAAAGCCCACCAGCTCCCCCTGCTCCTGGTTGGATCCGGACAGACAGGCATCTCACTCCTGGAGTCCTCCTATGCCCCGCTCACTCCCGTGGCGCCTGGCCGCCGCCACCACCGGGCTGCTGGCGTTGGCCGCGATCGCGGTCGCCGTGCCCGCTTCCGCGCAGCCGGCCAACGAAGCCCGCCAGCGTGCCTTCGCCGACGCCGCGTCCGAATTCGGTGTCCCGACGGACGTGCTGCTGGCCGTCTCGTACCTCGAATCCCGCTGGGACACCCATTCCGGCGCGCCCAGCACTGCCGCCGGGTACGGCCCGATGCACCTCACCGACGTCCGCACCACCGGCTTGCGCAGCAGCGAGTTCGACAACCCCGACGAAGACCCCCGAGGCGACGACTCGCGCCCGACCCTGCGCCTGCGTGCGCTCGAACCCTCGGCTCCCCCGCCCGGCAGCCAAACCATCGACAAGGCCGCCGAGCTCCTGCACACCGACGCGGCGAAGCTCCGTACCGACCCCGAAGCGAACATCCGCGGCGGCGCGGCACTGCTGGCCGAGTACCAGCGAGAGCTGGGCGTCAAGAGCGACAACGCGAAGGACTGGTACGGAGCTGTCGCGCGATACAGCGGCTCCGAAGACGTCACCGGCGCACGCACCTTCGCCGACGAGGTCTTCGCCACGATCAACAGCGGCATCGCGCGTACGACCGACGACGGCCAGGCCGTCAAACTCGCCGCGACCTCCGGCGTCACCCCGGACCGGGCGCAGGTGGACCGTCTCGGCCTGCGTGCCGGAGAGCCGCCGGCGACCGAGTGCCCGAGGTCGCTGTCCTGCGAATCGGTGCCCGCGCCGTTCCAGAAGATCGGCGACAGCTACGGCAACTACGACAAGGCTGACCGGCCGCGCGACCAGACGATCGACTACATCGTCATCCACGACACCGAGGGCACCTGGGACTCGGTCATGAAGCAGGCCCAGACCCCGGGCCAGACCGCGTGGCACTACACGGTCCGCTCCTCGGACGGCCAGGTCGCCCAGCACGTGCCGACCAAGGACGTCGGCTGGCACGCCGGGAACTGGTACCTGAACGAGAAATCCCTCGGCGTCGAGCACGAAGGCTTCGCCGCACAGGGCACCTGGTTCACCGAGGCGATGTACCGCCAGTCCGCGAAGCTCGTGCGCTACCTCGCCCACCGCTTCGGCGTTCCGCTGGACCGGGCGCACATCCTCGGCCACGACAACGTGCCCGGACCGAACGCGGACAAGATCAAGAGCATGCACTGGGACCCGGGTCCGTACTGGGACTGGGCGCACTACTTCGACCTGCTCGGCGCCCCGCTGGAGCACGAAGGCGAACCGGATTCCGGCCTGGTCATGATCGACCCGGAGTTCTCCGCCAACCGTCCGGTGTTCACCGGCTGCGACAAGATCGGGTCCGGGAATCCGTGCCCGGAGCGGGGTTCGGGATCCGTCGTGCTGCATACAGAACCGGACGAATCCGCGCCTCTGCTGTCCGATGTGGGCATGCACGGCCCTAACCCGTCCACAATGGACGTCGCGGACATCGGCAGCCGCGCGGCCACCGGCCAGAAGTACGCCGTCGCGGACACCCAGGCCGATTGGACCGCGATCTGGTACCTCGGCCAGAAGGGCTGGTTCCGCAACCCGGACGACGCGCCCACCGCGTACCCGGCCGACGGATTCGTCGCGACGCCCAAGGAGGGCAAGGCGACCGTGCCAGTCTACGGAAGCGCGTACCCGGAAGCCGCGGCGTACCCGAAGGACATTCCGGTGCAGGAACTCAAGCCGTTGCCGTATCAGCTCGGCGCGGGCCAGAAGTATTCGGTCGGCGGGCTGACCGGGTCGGAGTACTACTCGGCGTCCTTCGACGTCGCGACCAACAAGGTCGTGAAGGGCAAGGCGAAGTACGTGGAAATCCAGCTCGGCCACCGCGTGGCGTACGTCAGCCGCGACGACGTCGACCTCGAACCGGCGTCCTGACCTCAGCTCGCTGAATGCCCGGGCCGCCCGCGTGCGGCCCGGGCATTCACGCGTCCAGGGCCACTTTCACGCCGGCGCTGGCCTCGGTGTTGCGCCGGGTTTTGGCCCAGCCGTTGCGACCGCGCACGAGCCGGAACAGCGCACGCCAGGACGTGATGTAGAAGGTGTAGATGTAGGCCGCGTACAACAGGCCCATGCCGATGCCGCGGAAAATGTTCTTGCTGCGCAAGCATTTCATCTGGTAGATCGGGCCCCATACCACGAACGGCAGCAGCCCGAACGAACCGTAGATGGCGAACAGGATCCACGCGCCGCCGGTGAACCACGTCCACACCTGGCCCGGATCGCCCGCGGTCGTCACGAGAAGCATGATGAACGGAACCGGGTACAGCAGCGAGCCGAGCAGCTGCATCCACGGCTGCGCCAGGTAGTACATCATCTCCGCGGCGCCCAAAGTGGACAGATGCGGCGAGTCCCAGATCCGGCGCAGGTACCGCATGCACTGCATGGTCCCCTGCCCCCAGCGCGTGCGTTGCACCAGGAACCGGCGGAGGCTGTACAGACCTTCTTGCGCCACATACGAATCCGGCGTGAATCCGGTGCGCCAGCCCGCGGTGAGCAGGTGCACGCCGAGTTCGAAGTCCTCCAGCAGCGAACCGCGCCACGGGGCCAGCTCGTCCCCGGCGATCGAGTCCAATGCGGACAGCCGGGTGAACTGCCCGTTGCCACCCATGGAGATCGTGCCGGTGAAGCCGCGCGACGTCTGGATCGCCGCGATCGCGGTACGGAACTCCAAGTCCTGCAACTGGGCGAGCTTGAGCCCGAAGGCACGGGAGAACCACGTGCGGCCGGGCGGACGGCTGCGGGCGTTGCTCATCCGGACGTCAAGCTGGACCGCGCCCATGGTTTCGTCGCCGAACAGGTGGTCCGCCGCGCACACTTCGAGACAGTTGGGCGCGGGGCGGCCGTCCGCGTCGACCACCACGACCACCACCTGGTCCCGATCCGCGTCCGGGCCGAGCCACTCGTCCAGCTCGCGGTACGCGGCGTTGAGCGCGTCTCCCTTGCCCGTGCGCGCTTCCGGTCGCTGACGGGCGACCAGGTGGAGATTCGGGTCGTAGCCGCCGTTGCGTCGCCACACCGAGCGCACGACGCGGGCGGTGCGGTCGTCGGAATCGTCGTCCACGACCCACACGTGCGCGTGGCGGAACGTGCCGCGCAAGTACTTCACCGTCTCGCGGATCACCACTTCCTCGTCGCGGCAGGGGACGAAGAAGTGCCACGAGAAGTCGTCCGGGTCGCCGACCGGAGCAGGCTTGCGGCGCAGGTACGGCACGACGATCGCCACGACGTACACGAGGAACGCGACGCTCATGGTGAGCGCGAACGCCTGCGTGACCGACAGCAGGATCTTCAGGCCGGAGTCGCTCACGCCGCGGCCCGTTTCTCGGCCTTCGTCTTCCGCGTCGACAACCAGACGAACAGCACCAGCGAGATCGCGCCGCCGATGACGCTGACCAGCGAGCCGAGCAGGGTGTGGCCCCAGTAGTAGCCCTCGTCGGTGCCGAGGCCGTTGACCAGCCCGACGATGGTGAGAATCCGTAACTGATTAACCAAAATCACCGCGATCGCGGAAATTCCCAGCGAGAAAAAGAGCCGGCGGGCATTTTGCGGCCGGAACCACAGAAGAGCGGCCGTCACTAATAGCAACGGTAGAAGAAGGAATACCGACGAGCATTCCGGAGTCATCCGCAACCCGAATGGAGTATCGCCAGACAACCCGAAGTAGACCGATTCCCGGTTTCCGGCCACATAGACCCCCGATGAGGTGACAACCCGGAGGATGACCCCGGCCAGCTGCACCTCCAGCTCCCGGTACCCGCGTTCCACGAGCACCAGCACCACCCCCGCGGCGAGCACCCCGAACACCGCCATACGCAGCGGAAACCGGGGTGCGCCGGACACCGGCGCGTTGACTGCTGTCACGACGACCCTCTCGAGAAGAACCCAGCGGAACCGGGGCGGACCCGGCCGCGGTCGTGTCCGCGACGGTTTCCGCCCTTCGCCGGGCAGCCCCTTTGCGGGGACACCCGAGCAGCTTTCGGCATATTCTTACGCACACTTGCTAGTCCGTTCGGGTGATACTTCATCCAACCTGGGGAAAAGCGAATTCTTATCACCCGATATGGTGATCCAGCGAAAAATCTGTGCCATTTCTGGAACGTCCGCCGATAACCGATCCGCGTGCCGACTCTTGCTCAGCGGGATTCGTCCGTGCAGCGGCTCGCCCTGAGAAAAATCGGAGGACCAGTGAAGAGACACCTCGTGCGACGAGGCGGAATGCTCGCCGTCGTCGTGGCGAGCATCGCCTTGGCCGGAGCCGCTCCGGCCAGCGCCGCTCCCGGTGACGGGTCGGCCTACGGCGTCAACGTCAACGTGACGCTGCTCGGCCAGCCCGCGGTGCACGTCGGCCCGCTCGCGGCCGCGAACACCAATGGCCCGAAGGAAAACACCGCGGTCTCCGCGAACGTGCCCGGCGTGCTGACCACCGGCGTGATCACCACGTCCGCGGTGCGCGACGACAACTCCGGCGCGGTCACGTCGAAGGCGTCCGTCGCCGACGTCGGGCTCCCGCTGCTCAAGCCCGCGGTGGGCGATGTCGGCGCGAAGGCGATCGAAGCCGTCTGCACCGCGACGCAGGAAGGCGTCAAGGGCAGCACCACGCTGGTCGGCGCGAACCTCGGCAGCCTCGGCCAGGTCGACGCCAACCCGGCGCCGAACACCGAACTGCAGGTCCAGGTCGGCCCGCTGCACGTGGCGACGCTGATCCTGAACGAGCAGATCAAGAACAGCGACGGCAGCCTCACGGTCAACGCCCTGCACCTGAAGCTGCTCGGCGGCCAGGCGCTCGGCTCGCTCGGCTCGGGCGACGTGATCCTGTCGTCGGCGACCTGCGGTCCGGCCGCTCCGCCGATGCCGCTCGCCTCGGGCGCCGGCATGTGGATCGGCTTCGGCGTGCTCGCCGCGATCGCGGTGCCGGTCGGCCTGCGCTTCACCCGGCGTCGTTCGGCCGCCTGACCCCGGTGAGGTGATGCAGCGATGTACAAGATGCCTGGTGCCGGGGTCGGCGTCGCCGGTGGCGGGGTGGGCACCCTCGCCGCCACCGGTGCCGACGTCGGCTGGTGGCTCGCGGTCGGCCTGGCGCTGGTGATCCTCGGGATCGTCGCGCTGGTCGCCGTCCGCCGCCGGAATCGGCGGCTCGCCCGCCTGGACGGCTGAAGAATCCGGGCTGCCGGCGTTGTCCCGCCGGCAGCCCGGTTTTCCGGGACACTCGAAAGGGTGGAAACGTTGGACGTGATGCTGCTGGCCGGGACGCGCCCGGAGGCGGTCAAGCTCGCCCCGCTCGCGCTGGCCCTGGAGGCACGCCCCGGGCTGCGGCCGCTCGTCGTGCACAGCGGTCAGCACCAGGGCATGGTCGAACAGGCGCTGGCCCCGTTCGAGGTCGAGATCGACGCGTGGCTCGACGTGCCGCCGCGGGTGTCGGGCACCCAAGCGGAACTGGTGTCCGGCCTGCTGCCCGCGCTCGACGCCGCGCTGCGCCGCTACCAGCCGTCGGCGGTCGTCGTGCAAGGCGACACCACCACCGGACTGGCCGGTGCGCTCGCCGCGTTCTGGCTCGGTATTCCGGTGGTACACCTCGAAGCCGGACTGCGTACGCACGATTTGGCGTCGCCGTTCCCCGAGGAAGGCACACGGCAGATGATCTCGCGGATCGCCGCGCTGCACCTGGTCCCGACGGCGGCCGCGGGCGCGGCGTTGCTGGCCGAGGGCGTGCCTTCGGACCGGATCACGCTCACTGGCAACACCGTCGTGGACGCCGTGCTAGCGGTGGCCGCGCGCGATTTGCCCGCCCGTGATCCGGCGCTTGCCTTGCTGGAGATGGGAATCGCCGAAGCGGGTGAGCAACTGGTGCTGGTGACGTCGCACCGCCGCGAGTCGTGGGGCGAGCCGTTGACGCGCACGCTGACCGCGGTGCGGCAGATCGTCGACGCGCATCCGCGGGTGCAGGTGCTGTTCCCGGTGCACCCGAATCCGGCTGTGCGGCAACAGGTTGAGGACGTGCTGGGCGGGGTCGCGCGGGTGACGGTCACCGAGCCTCTGGAGTACCCGGACCTTGTGCGCGCACTGCGGTTGGCGTCGCTCGTGTTGACGGATTCCGGTGGTATCCAAGAAGAAGCGCCGACGTTTGGCACGCCAGTGCTCGTGCTGCGTGACACTACGGAACGCCCGGAGGCCGTCGAGGCCGGTTGCGCTTGGCTGGTCGGCACCGACACCGAGCTGATCACGGACACCGCCGCACGAATTCTTCGCGGCGAGATGAGTGCTGCTGTGTCAGCGAATCCCTATGGAAACGGCTCCGCCGCCGCGCTGTCGGCTTCGGCGATCGAGGCGTTGCTGGGGGTGTCCGCCCACTCCGCCGCTCTCGTGAGTCCTAAAGGGACACAATGTTGACCGGCAGGCCCGGGTTCGCCGAGAAGTCCAGCGGTGCCACCGATCGGCCTGCCGCCACCACATGCGCGCCCAACGCCGCGATCATCGCACCGTTGTCCGTGCACAAGCGGGGCCGCGGCACGCGCAGCTCGATGCCAGCCTCCGCGCACCGCTCAGCCGCCAGCTCGGAAAGCCGCGAATTCGCTGCCACGCCACCGGAAATCACCAGCGTTCCAATGTTTTGTTCGCGCGCGGCACGGATCGCCTTCGCGGTGAGCACGTCCGCGACCGCTTCCTGAAAGGACGCCGCGACGTCGTTCACCGGCACCTCGTCGCCAGCACGCTCGGCGTTCTCCACCCAGCGTGCCACCGCCGTTTTCAAGCCGGAGAAGGAAAAGTCGAACTTCGCGTCGCGCGGACCGGTCATCCCGCGCGGGAACGCGATCGCCTTCGGGTTGCCCTGCTTGGCCGCCTTGTCGATCGGCGGCCCGCCCGGGTACGGCAGCTCAAGCACGCGCGCGACTTTGTCGTACGCCTCGCCCGCCGCGTCGTCCACAGTGGACCCAAGCTCGGTGATGCTGGACGCGATGTCGTCCACTCGCAACAGTTGCGTGTGGCCGCCGGAAACCAGCAACGCCAACACCGGCGTCGGCAACGGGCCGTGCTGCAACGTGTCCACCGCGATGTGCCCGGCCAGGTGATTCACGCCGTACAGCGGCACATCCAACGCGGTCGCGTACGCCTTCGCCGCCGAAACGCCCACCAGCAACGCGCCGGCGAGACCCGGCCCCGCCGTCACGGCGATCGCGTCCACATCGGACAGTTTCAGGCCAGCCGTGGCGAACGCGCGTTCCGCGGTCGGCACCATCGCTTCGAGATGCGCTCGGCTGGCGACCTCCGGCACAACCCCGCCGAAGCGAGCGTGCTGGTCCACACTGGACGCGACCTCGTCGGCGAGCAGTTCCACCGTGCCGTCGTCGTGCAGGCGGACGAGGCCGACTCCAGTCTCGTCGCAGGAGCTTTCGATGCCCATGATGACGCGCGCCATCAGCCGGCCACCTCGTCTCGTGCCGGGGCCTGCGCGGGGCGGGCCATGGTGAACGCGTCGGCGCCGGAGGGCTGGTAGTAACGCTTCCGGATGCCAAGTTTTTGGAAGCCGTGCGCTTCGTACAGCTTCACGGCCGGGTCGTTGTCCGTGCGTACTTCGAGGAAGACCGCCGCTTGCAGCTCGTCGGCGCGCGCCAGCAACGCACGCAGCAACGCCTTGCCGATGCCCTGTCCCTGCGCCTCCGGAACCACGCCGATCGTGTGGACGCTCGCTTCGTAATCTCCGCGTCGACCGACCACTGCGAGCCCCGCGTAGCCCAGCAGGGTTTGCCCGTCGTCCGACCGCGCGGCCAAGTAGTAATGCCCCTGGTCCAGCTCGGAATGGAACGCGCGCGCACTCCACGGGTCGTCGCCGGGGAAGAGGATCTTCTCGATCTCCGCGCACCTCGCGACGTCAGCGCGGCGCAACTGGTCGAGCTTCACAGTACGGTCACCCTCTTGCGCGCCGTGGGCTCCACAGCGTCCGGACGGCGCAGGTACAGCGGCGTCAACGGCTCCGGCTCCGCGCGTCCGAGAAGCGCCGTACGCGCGACGCGCACCAACCCAGCCGGCGACGGAAACCGCGGCTCGATCGGCACCACGCCCACCGCTGCCGCGTACTGCAACGCTCCGTCGCCCGCCGCAACCCGGATGTCAGTGTCGATGTCCGCGGGGCGCTGTACGTGGGGACCGTCCGTGCGCGCGCCCGAAGCGTCGTACGCAGCCCAGTAGACCTCGCGGCGCCGCGCGTCCGTGAAGACGAGAAACGGCTTCTCCGTGCGCACGACGTCAGCCGCGATCGCGTCGAGACTGCACACCGGGTACGCCGGGATGCCGAGCGCGTGCGCGTACGCAGCCGCCGTGGCCATGCCAGCGCGCAGGCCGGTGAAGGGCCCAGGCCCGACGCCGCACACGATCGCGTCGAGTTCGCGCAACGTGACCCCAGCCGCCTCCGCGGCAGCCAGCGCGTGCGGGGCGATCAGCTCGCCGTGCGCCCGAGGATCCACCGTGACGCGGTCCGCCCGGGTGACAAGCTCAGCCTCGTCGACGGCAACGATGCCCGCCGTTACCGCCGGAGTAGCCGTGTCGATCGCCAATACCAGCACGATTTCCCAGGATAGCCCGGGTCCGCCGGGGACCGGGGAGCGGGTTTGGGGGTCCGGGAAGATACGTTCCGTGACGAAACTGCCTTTCGCGGCCGCGCTGGGCGGGGCGCTGGTTCTGGCGGGTTGTTCAGCCGCTCCCGCCCCGGCTGGGCCAGTGGTGTCTTCGGAGCCGTCCGCCGTGCGCGGGTGACCGAGCAGCGTCGAAAGAGCACCGGACACCGTCGGTTACCCGACCGTGCTCCCGCCCCGCCGACGACCGCGAACAAAGCGGCTGTCAGGCATCGTCGGCGTGAAGAACGACGAGACCTCCACCAGTTCGGCCATCCTGTGCACTGGCGATCAGGCCGCCGCAGCAGCCCTGACCACCATCAAGACCGGTTCCTGGCCCCTGCCCGGCTTGGGGGATTTTGTCCACACGAGGAACCTCGACCGATTAAGCTCAGTCCAAGCGGCGGCAGTCGGAGACAGTGCCGCCGGGAGCGAGGGGGAGCGTCATCGTGGGCAATGGGCAGTCGTCCAGCAGCAGCCAGCCAGTGGACGGGCGCGCCGGATACGTCGACCCGGAGGAACAGGCCAGGCGCGACCGCCAGGACAAGCAGTTCGGCGAAGCGATGAACTCCAACGGCACGCGCATCTACCAACAGCGCGCGGCCGAGGACGAAAAGGTCAACGCCGCGGCGGCTGGTGGCGGATTCAAGATGGACATCGCGGCGATGCGGAAGCTGCAGCCGAAATGGCAGGAGATCGCGGACAAGCTCGATGGCATGATCCAAACTGCGAGCCAGTTGAAAGTCGTGCCCCCGCCAGCCGACGATCCGGCCAGCACGCTGCAGAAAAAGGCCGCTGACGGCCACGCTGACGCGTATGTGGCCAGCCTCCAGCAGCAGCGGGATTACGCACAGGGCTACGCGGACAAGCTGAAAGACGCCATCTCCAAGTACGAGAATCAAGACCACGCCAACACCAATAGCCTGCGCAAGCAAGGATGAACCGGTGAAGCCCTTCGCTCTCGCCGCGACCGGCGGCCTCGTTCTGCTCGCCGTTACCGCCTGCTCGACCCCGGGCACCCCGGTCCCAGCGACGCCCGAGTCGTCGTCGGCACCGACGAGCACCTCGCGCAGCGTGCCCAAGGTCAGCAACCCGCTCGACGCCACCAAATACGAGCAAAACCCCTGCGCTCTCCTCAGCCAATCCCAGGCGACCGAGGTCATCAACGCCGTCCGCAACCGCCAAAGCCAGGGCCTCGTCGCGCCCATCTGCAGCTGGTACGACGCCGACAACAACCGGGTGGGCCTCGGGCTGCTTCCCGGGCAGGGCGGCCTCGCCGGCGCCTACACCAACAGCGACAGCGAATCCGGATACTTCGAGGCCGCGCCCGACGTCAACGGCTACCCCGCCGTCTTCGCCGGCACCACCGACGACCGCAAACGCGGCGGCTGCCAAATCGCCGTCGGAATCAAAGACGACGAAACGTTCACCAGTTCCGTCGCGCTCCGGTCTGCGTCGCCCCTGTACAACGACCCGTGCTCGCTCGCGGTGAAAACGGCTGCGGCTGCCATCACGACGATCAAAGCAGGTACGTGATGGCGACCTGCACCGTACTGGACGTCATCCGCCTGTCTAGAGCAGCAGAATCCGCGAAGCCCGCGCTCACTGCGACCGGCAGCCTCCTCCTACTCGCCGTGACGGGCTGTTCGTCTGCCACCGAAACACCGATCCAGACGGCCCCGGAGTCGTCGTCGGCACCGACGAGCGCCTCGCGCAGCGTGCCCAAGGTGAGCAACCCGCTCGACGCCGCCAAATACGAGCAGAACCCCGGCGCGCTGCTCAGCCAAGCCCAAGCGACTCAGCTCATCAACGCCGTCCGCCGCCGCCAAGGCCAAGGCCTCGTCGCGCCCAGCTGCGCCTGGTACGACGACAGGGACAACAGCGTCGGCCTCGGCCTGCTGCCTGGACAGGGTGGCCTCGGCGGCGCGTACACGAAAGGCGACAGCGAATCCGGATACTTCGAGGTCGCACCTGACCTCAACGGCTACCCCGGCGTCTTCGCGGGTACCACCGACGACCGCAGATGCGGCGGCTGCCAAATCGCCGTCGGAATCAAAGACGACGAGGTCTTCACCGCCTCCGTGATGCTCGACAAATCATTTCCCGGCCACCACGACCCGTGCGCACTGGCAGCTCAAACAGCGGCCGCTGCCGTCACCACTCTCAAGGCAGGTGCTTGATGGCTAACCTCAGCCCGCAGGAAATCGTTCACCTGGTCAAAACGGGCAAGGGTTCCGGCGGCATGTTCCACGGTTCCGACCAGTCGGCGGCCCTCTCCGCTCAGCACGAGGACATCGCGAGCGAGATGCGGCAGCTTCAGAGCTCGATGGACGAGTACTGGAAGGGCGACGCCGCCGGCCGGGCCTACGTCGGGGCCGGACCGCTGGTCCAGGCTTCCCAGACCAGTGGCCAGCACCTCGCGCAAGCCGAGGCGCTCTACTCCGGCCAGGGCAGTTCCTTCGACGGGCTGCGCAGCAAAATCGCGTCCGTCGGCGATCTCGGGGACAAACCGGCGGACGACTGGGTCAGCGACACTCCCCTGTCGTTCATGTCCAACCGGGCCGACGAAATCGACGCGTGGAACAAGAAGGCGCAAGAAGTCGTCAGCAGTTACGAGTCCTATCACGGGGAATCGACGGAAAACTCCGCCCGCTGGGCGGACCCGTCGCAATACGGGCAGCTTGCGATGCCCTCCGCGGGCGGTGACTTCACCATCACCCAGCC
The DNA here is from genome assembly GCF_014174495.1 of Amycolatopsis echigonensis. Taxonomy (GTDB): domain Bacteria; phylum Actinomycetota; class Actinomycetes; order Mycobacteriales; family Pseudonocardiaceae; genus Amycolatopsis; species Amycolatopsis echigonensis. Next base: position 45,926 of record NZ_JACJHR010000023.1, on the reverse strand, counting down.
CGGCGGCACCGGCACCGCGCATTTGCCCGCGCACTACACCCCGGGCGGTCCCGGCGGCACCGCTGGCACGTACTCCGCTGGCACGTACTCCGAGGACGGCTACGTCGGCGACAACACCGGCAGCACCGACGGCACGAGCAGCAGCCCGAGCAGCAGCACCAGCCACCGCGACCACACCAACGATCGCACTGGGCCGCCGGGGGTGATGCCTCCTTCGGATACCCACGATTGGGGTCCGGGCCGCTACACGCCGCCGCACAGCAACCCGCCGGATGGGCCGGGTCAGTACGTTCCGCCGCACGACAGCAACCTGCCGGACGACACTCGTACGTCCAGTTATGTTCCGCCGGACCTGACGAGCACCAACAATCCCAGCTACACCGGCAATCCCAACTCCTGGTCGCTCAACACCAGCAACCCCGGCGCTGGTAATCCCAACGGCGGCGGCAGCAGTCTGTACACGCCAGGGTTCCCGGGCATCGGCGGCACTCCAGGCAGCGGCAACGCAGGCACCCCAGGCGGCAACGCGGGCAGCGGCACAGGCGGCAACGCGGGCAGCGGCACAGGCGGCAACGCGGGCAACAACGTCGGCCGAGGAGGGGGAACCGGCACCGGCCCCATCAGCAACGCCGAAACCGCCGGGCGAGGCGGAGCTACCGCCGGGGCCAACGGGCGCGCGGGTGCACCGGGCATGGGCGGCGGCGCGATGGGTCGCGGCGAGAAGGGCGAGGGTGAAGACGACCTTGTGCACGAGACCGCCGACTACCTGGTCGAGCAGGACCCGGACGCGGCGCTCATCGGTGACCTTCCCAAGGCGGTTCCGCCGGTGATCGGGCTCTGACGATGCTCGTGCTCGCCCGCGAGGTGGTGCTCCCGGCCGATTGCCTGCCCCTCGCGGCGGAGTTGGCTGGGGTTTCGCTCCCGACCGCACTCGCTCCCGACCCGCTCTGGCGCGACCCCGAGGAGGCGCGCGCTCACCGCGAAGCCGCGGTGAGCGCCATGGCCGACCAGGGCGTCTGGGGTCGCGGTGGTCTGGACGAGACGTTCGCCCGGACCATGACCGTGTTGTGCCGCGGGGCCAGCGAGTTGTCGGCGACCGTCGAGAGCGGGCGGGACCGGCGGTATCGGCTGGTCGTCGCGGCGTTGCGGAAGGACGCGGTGCTCGCCTGTCACATGCCGTCCACCAGCACGGTGGTGTTGCGGCCTGCGCGGCCCGAGGCGCTGGTTGAGGATTTGATTCAGGAGCTGCCGCGCGTCCGGCCCGCGCAGGGCCAAGCGGTGTCGGTGCCAGAATCGGCCTTGAATCTGGCGATCGACGGCGGTCCGGCGAGGCAGGACGTCCGGCATCTGCTCGACATCGCGGCGTTGCCTCGGGCCGGCGGCGGCCAGATCACCGCGGCGGTGCGCGACGGGCTCGGCGGACGGCGGATCAACGGGCGCGACATCTGCACGTACTACGACACCGAGCACGGGCGCTACCTGTTCTCGTTCTCCGAAACCGACGGCGGCGAACGGTACGTGAACGTCGCCCCGGCCCGGCACGAAACGATGGTCGAACGGGTGCGCGCGCTGCTCGATAATCTCGCCTGACCCCGGGGTACCCCTGACAATCGATAGCTGTGAATCGCGTCGCAGGTGGCGATCGCCACTAGGCGGTACGGTGCGGTTCCAGGTGCCGGTGACGCAGGAGGTCCGCGAAGTGCCCGATCCGCTGTTTCCCGCAGTCGCCGCCGGATCCGGCAAGGAAGCGCTGCGCTTCGGCGACCGAAAACTCACCTACGCCGAACTCGGCGCGGTCGCCGGGGCGCTGGCCGCCGACCTGCCCAAGGACCGTCGGGTCGCGGTGTGGGCGACGCCGACGCTGCACACGAGCGTCGCAGTGGTCGCCGCGTTGCTCGCCGGGGTTCCGGTGGTGCCGCTGAACCCCAAGATCGGCGAACGCGAACTCGGCCACATCCTCGCCGACAGCGAGCCCGCGCTGGTGCTCGCCGAGCCCGGCGTCGAACTGCCCGCCGCGCTCGATCTGCCGCGGCGCGACATTCCGCTGGAGGGCGACGGGAAGCCGCCGGCCAGCGAGCCGGACGCCGAGGCTCCCGCGTTCATCGTCTACACCTCCGGCACGACCGGCCCGCCGAAGGGCGTCGTCCTGCCTCGCCGCGCGATTTCGAGCACGCTCGACGCGCTAGAGGACGCCTGGCAGTGGACCGCCGACGACGTGCTCGTCCACGGTCTGCCGCTGTTCCACGTGCACGGCCTGATCCTCGGCATCCTCGGCCCGCTGCGCCGCGGCGGAACCGTCCGGCACCTGGGCCGGTTCTCGCTCGAAGGCGTCACCGAGGAACTCGCGAACGGCGCGACGATGCTGTTCGGCGTCCCGACGATGTACCACCGGATCGCCGAAGCGGTCGCGACCGACGAAGCCCTCGCCTCCGCGCTCAAGTCCGCGCGGCTGCTCGTCTCCGGCTCGGCAGCGCTGCCGGTGCACGACCACCAGCGGATCACCGCCGCGACCGGACAGCAGGTCGTCGAGCGCTACGGCATGACCGAGACCCTGATGAACACCAGCGTCCGCGCCGACGGCGAGCGCAAGCCGGGTTCGGTCGGAGTCCCGCTCGCCGGGGTCGACCTGCGGCTCGTCGACGAGTCCGGGGCCGAAGTCACCGAGCCGGACGCGGTCGGCGAGATCCAGGTCCGCGGACCGAATCTGTTCACCGAATACCTCAACCGGCCGGACGCGACCGCCGCCGCGCTCGACGGCGGCTGGTTCCGCACCGGCGACATGGCCACCCGCGACCCCGACGGCTACGTCCGGATCGTCGGCCGCAAGGCCACCGACCTGATCAAGAGCGGCGGCTACAAGATCGGCGCGGGCGAGATCGAGAACGCGTTGCTGGAACACCCGAACGTCGCCGAGGTGGCGGTCACCGGCGAACCGGACGACGACCTCGGCGAGCGGATCGTCGCGTGGGTCGTCCCGGACGGCGCGCGCCCGACCGTCGAGGACCTCGCCGACCACGTGTCGAAGCTGCTCGCCCCGCACAAGCGGCCGAGGGTCGTGCGGTACCTGGATGCCTTGCCGCGCAACGACATGGGCAAAGTCATGAAACGAGCGCTGGGATGAGGCCCACCGCGCGCGAACTGCTGGCCGCCATCTCCGCTGAGTTCACCGACCTGTCCCTTCCGGACGCTCCGGCCGACGATCCGCTCGGCTGGCCGGGATATCCGGAAGCCCGGGCGGCAGCCGCCGCGCGCACCGGCGAGACCGAGTCGGTGGTCGTCGGACAGGCCCGGATCGGCGACGTGCCCACGGTGCTGATCGCCTGGGAGTTCGGCTTCCTCGGCGGATCGATCGGACAGCAGACCGGCGACCGCGTCGAGGCCGCCTTCGCCCACGCGAAGGAACGAGGCCTGCCGGTGGTTTCGCTGGTCGCGACTGGCGGCAGCCGGATGCAGCACGGCATGCGCGCGCTTTCCCAGCTCCAACGAATCGCACGCGCCGCCGCGGAAGCACGCGCGGCGGGCGTCCCGCAGATCTCCGTCCTGCGCGACCCGTCCACCGGTGGTGGCTGGGCGACGCTCGGTGCCGGTTCCGACGTCGTGTTGGGACTGCCCGATGCACAGGTTGGCTTCGCTGGCTCTCGCGTACGGCCTGCGACTTCGCCTGCAGAGGCGTACACCGTCGAAGCGAAGCTGGAGTGGGGTCAGGTCGACAGTCTCGTTGAACCAGACGAGCTGGGTGACGTCCTCGCGCGATGGCTACAGCTCTTGGCTTCCCCGTCGACAGACCCCGCTCCCCCGCCCAAGGCCCGTCGCGATGTCGCGCTGCCCGAAACCGGCTGGGACGCCGTACGGGCCGCGCGCGCTCCTTCGCGAGCGCGCGCACCCGAGTACCTCGACGCGTACTTCGACTGGCGAGAGAACTTACAGGGCGACCGTGCCGGTCACGTGGACGAAGGCGTCCAATGTGGCTTCGGCTGGCGAGACGGCCGCGCGATCGCGTACGCAGCACAATGCGGCACTGCGACGCGTCCAGCGGGCTTCCGCACCGCTGCCCGACTCGTCCGGCTGGCCTCCCGGCTAGGGATTCCGGTGTTGACCCTTGTGGACACTCCCGGCGCGGCGAACGACGACGAAGCGGAAGAAGGCGGGATCGGACCAGCGATCGCGGAACTCTTCGAAGCGATCGCCACCGCCGCTGTGCCGGTCACCACACTGGTGATCGGCGAAGGCGGTTCCGGCGGCGCGCTGGCTTTCGCCGCTCCGGGCGCGACGTGGATCACCCCGGACGCCTACTTCTCGGTCACCTCACCGGAAGCCGCGGCGGCGATCCTGAAACGCCCGATGACCGACGTGCCGGCCGTGGCCGACCAGCTGCGGTTGCGCCCGCAGGACCTGGTCGGCCTCGGCCTGGCAGCCGGGATCGTTCAGCCTTAGGACAGGTCAGGCCTCGGCCCGGACCCGCCACTTGCGCTGCGCGTAGGACGCGAGGGTGGCCGCTACAGCGACTCCCGCGGTTGCACAGCTTGCGATGGCCACGAATACTGCCGTCATTGCGGCTCCTCCTCACGGGTTGCATGCGTCGATGCCCGTCGGCGAATCCGGATGATCCGCTGGCCGACGCGTGCGGGTTGATGGGGTTGAACAGGTATCTACCTGCTACAGCGCATGGTCCCCGGTCTGTGTTACCGCCGCTACCCCTGTGCGTAAGTGAGACGCATCACGTTAGGCTTTGACGCGCTCGCGGTAGGTGATGGCGGGGGCTCTGCGCAGTGAGTCCTGAAAACGCGAAGGGAGCGATGTGACAGAGGCAGCAGACGGGAGGGGGCCGTCGGGCGGCGCCACCGTCACGGACGACGCGACAATGCGCCGGGCGGTCGGCGCGGCCGCGGTCGGCAACATCACCGAGTGGTTCGATTTCGGGGTCTACGGCTACCTCTCCACCACCATCGAGGCGCAGTTCTTCCCGCCCGGCAACCCCGCGCTGGCCCAGCTCGCGACGTTCGCGACCTTCGCCGTGGCGTTCCTGGTGCGTCCGCTCGGCGGCCTGTTCTTCGGTCCGCTCGGCGACAAGATCGGCCGGACCAAGGTGCTCGCGGTGACGGTCATCCTGATGGCGACCGGCACCTTCCTCATCGGACTGATCCCGTCGTACTCCTCGATCGGGCTGGCCGCGCCGATCCTGCTGGTCTGCGCGCGGGTCCTGCAGGGCTTCTCCACCGGCGGCGAATACGCCGGCGCGATGACGTTCATCGCCGAGTACAGCCCGGACCGCCGCCGCGGCTACTTCGGCAGCTTCCTGGAGTTCGGCACCTTCATCGGGTACGCGCTGGGCGCGACCGTCTCGTCGGTGCTGCCGCTGGTTTCGACGCCGGCCTTCATGGACACCTGGGGCTGGCGGATCCCGTTCATGGTGGCGCTTCCGCTCGGCATCGTCGGGGTCTACCTGCGGACGAAGCTCGAGGAGACGCCCGCCTTCCAGCAGCTGCTCGACGAGTCCGGCAAGCGCGAGGACGCCGAGTCCAAGCACGTGGTCCGCACGATCTTCGCGAAGTACTGGCCGACGATGCTGCTGGCTGGCGGCCTCGTGGTGACCTGGAACGTCACCAACTACATGCTCACCAGCTACATGCCGACCTACCTCAAGGACGACCGCACGATGTCCGCGCACGGCGGGCAGGCGATCTCGTCCACCGCGGCGGAATGGCTGCAGATCGCCGTGCTCTGGCTCGGGGTGCTGCTGATCCCGCTGCTCGGCAGGCTCAGCGACAAGGTGGGCCGCAAGCCAATCCTGTGGGTCGGAGCCGGCGGGCTGATCGTGCTCGGCCTCCCGATGGTGCTGCTGCTCAAGAGCGGGTCGCTGATCTCGGTGCTGCTCGGCCTGGTCCTGATGGGACTGCTGCTGATCTGCTTCTCCTCGACCTGCCCGTCCACGCTGCCCGCGCTGTTCCCGACCGAGGTCCGCTACGGCGGGCTGTCGATCTCGTTCAACATCTTCGTGTCCGCGTTCGCCGGGACGGTGTCGCTGGTGATGAGCGCGCTGGTGCTGGCGACCGGGGACCTCAAATGGCCCGGGTACTACCTGATGATCGCCGGTGCGGTCGGCGTGCTCACGCTCGTGAAGCTGAAGGAACCCGCCAAGAAGCCGTTGCCGGGGTCGGCCCCGTCGTTGACCGCTTCCGAGGACGCGGCGGCCAAGGCCAGCCAGCAGTAATCGGCCGACAGCGCTGAAGGGCTCCTTGAGGAAATCAAGGGGCCCTTCGGCGCGTTCAGGCCGCTTGCAACCGGTCGACCCGGGTGGTCCAGGAGCCGTGCGGTTCCAGGACGACGGTCCGGGTGTCGTCGTCGTGGCGGGTCAGGCCACGTCGGTGGAGTTCGCTGCCCAGGTGTTGCACTGCTGGGCGCGGTTCTTCGTCGCGCCCTGGCGCCACCAGGAGGCGGAGTGCTCGTCGGTGCCGTGGTCGCGCGGACCGCCGCCGTGGTCCCCGCGGTCCTCGGAGTTCCAGGCCTCGTTGTAGATGTTGCGGTCGATCGAGCCGCCCGCGGCCGACGACGCACCGAGGAACATGCCGGAGAAGCACTGCGCCTGCAGTTCCAGACGGCGGGACAGCTCCAGCCCGGCGTCGGAGTCGGCACCCGCGTCGTACCGCTGTTCGCTCATCGCCTCCTCGACGCCGGACAGGTTCTGCACGTGGTGACCGTATTCGTGGGCCAGCACCGCGAGGTAGATGCCGGGATGCGCGCCGTATTCCTCGATCTGGAGCTTGTCCATCGGCATGTAGATGGTCTCGTTCGTCGGGCAGTAGTAGGCGGCGAAATTGTCACCGGACGAACTGCACGGGCTTTGCATCTGGCCGGACTGCGCGACCACCAGGTTCGGGCTCTCGAACGGAAGGCCGGCGTCGCCGAGCACCGGTGCCCACACCGTGTTCAGGCAGCGGATGCCGGACTGGAAGAACCGTTCCGCGCCGGCCCGGTCCGAACTCCAGCGGCTGAGCGGGCACGCCACGTTCTGCAATCCGGCGTCGGCGCTGGCGAACAGCGGGTTCCGCGCGGTCTCCTTCACCGGTCGCGGGCCGCGGGGCGCCGGCGGGGCCTCGGACGCCGGTTCCGAGCCGCTGGTGGTTTCGCGGATTTCCCTGGTTGTCGAGGTGGTCGTGGTCGAAGTGCTGCTTTCGGTGGTGTACCGGGTGGGCGGCGTTTCCCTGAAGATCGAGGAATACGTCGGCGGCGTGGTGCTCGCCGCGTCGACGCGCTTGTCTTTGTGCACGGCCGCACCGAGTGCTGCCAGTCCCCCGACGACCAGCACGATCGCGCCGAGCACGGACACCAGCACGATCACCCCGGCGTGCGATTTCTTCGGCGGACGCCCGGCGCGATAGCCGTCGAGCCGGGCGACCGGACCGAATGCCGGCGCGGGCACACCAGGGGACGCGGCGAATGGTCCCGGCACCGGAGCGACCTGCGGCGGCGGCAACGGCGCGGCCGGCGGCGGCAAAGGAACTGCCGGTCCGGCAGCGGGAAACGGCGGTCCGGGAGGGAACTGCTGTGCCGGCGGAATCGGCGGCCCGCCCGGAAACTGCTGCCCCGGCGGCATCCCCGGCCCCGCCATTCCGCCGCCTGGCATCCCGGGGCCCGGCGGCATCCCGGGCGGCAGCGGCCGCGGCGGCGGGAGCGGGGCGGCTCCCGGCGGAACCGGATAAGGACCGCCTTGCGGTGGCCAGGTCATCGTTCCCCCTGCGATTGCGTGATTCGCGTAATCCGGCTTTTTTCACTGCCGGGGCGCCCAGCCTAGCCGGTGTGCTCTAGGCTCTGCTGCCGTGGCGAGGAAATGGGTTTCCGCGGCGGCGATCGCGGCATTGGCGGTGCTATCCGCCCCGAGTCCGGCGGCGGCCTTCTCCGGAACCGGGTGGCATTCCGAGAATGCGCAAGCGTCCTCCGAAGCGACTGCGGAAATCGCACTGAAACTGTTGCGCGACGGCGGCTTCCAGGTCACCGAGAAGGTGACTGTCCCAGGTGGACAGCGACTGGTGTCCACGTTGCCGCTGCGGCTGCCCGCCGACGACGGGCAGGACCTCCGCTACACGGTGCGGGACGCGAAGGCCACCGGCGGCAGCGCCGTCGCGCAGGCCGACGACCAGTTGACGCTCACCTTCGGCGCGGGCGAATCCACCGTCGTCTACACACTCACCGGCGCCCTCGCCGACCAGGGCGGCGGCCAGCAGGTGCGCGCGCTCGTCGCGGGCGGCTTCGACCGGCCGGTGAAGGAAATCAAGGCGTCCTTCCTCGCCCCGGCCCGGCAGATGGCTCCGGTGACCTGTTCGATCGGCGCGAACCAGCCGTGCACGCTGTCCGAGGTCGACCACACCGGCGTGCTGCGGCTGCAGCAGAACGATTTGCCGCCGGGCGCGCGGATGGAACTGTCAGTCGGGCTGCCACCGGGCACCGCGCCGGCGAATGCCGATTTCGTGCCGGCCAGCGCATTGGCGGCGGCATTCTCGCTCACCTTGCCGTCCGTCATCGGCTTCGCCGCGGTTGCCGTTTTGCTGATTGCCACCGCGCTATTCGTATGGCGACGCCGAAAGCAAGACGAGCTCGCGACCAGCGTCGGCGATACCACAATCGAAGTTCTGTTGCAGGAAAACGGCCGAACTTGGTTCGCTTCTCCGGACGGGGTGCTTCCCGGGCAGATCGGCACCGTGATGGACGAGTCGGTGGACCCGGTGGACATCGCGGCCACTGTCGTCGATCTGGCGGTGCGGAATTACCTGTGGCTGGCCGAGCTTCCCGGTCCGGACTGGCAGATCTCCCGGCGGAACCCGCCGGACGAGCACCTGCGCGATTTCGAGCGGGTGGTCTGCGAAACGCTGCTGCCGGAAGGTACCGACACCGTCCTGCTGTCCCGGCTGAACGATCTCGACGCGGCACCGATCCAGGACTCCATGTACCGGGACGTCGTTGCCAGCCAATGGTTCTCGCGTCGTCCGGACACCTCGCGCGGGGTGCTGGCGCTGCCCGGCATCCTGCTGTTCGTGCTCGGCTTGGTCGCGACGGCGGTGCTTTCGTTCACCGTCGGGCACGCGCTGCTGGGCGTCGCGGTCGCGCTCGCCGGCCTGGGTCTCGCCGCGGCTCGCGCGCTGCTGCCGTCCCGCACCGCCCGCGGCCGCGCGGTCGCCGGCCAGATCCGCGGGCTGTTGCGCTACCTGCACCGTCTGCGCGCGGAAGACATCGAACGCCCGGCGGACCGCGAGATGGTGTTCTCCCGTTCCCTGCCGTACGCGGTGGTGCTCGGCGACACCGAACGCTGGCTCGGCGCGTTCGCCGACTTGGACCCGGACGCCGACGGCCAGGCCGGCCTCTCCTGGTACGGCGGCGTCGAACAGGACAATGACCTGCGTCGCTTCGGCCCTCGGCTGCTGGCCTTCCTGACCGCGCTCAACCACGCGCTGACGAAGGAACCGTCGAAAACCGGGTCGTAGAGGATTGCCGGACGGTCAGCGCTAGGCCGCTTGCAGCTCGTCGACCCGGGTGGTCCAGGAGCCGTGCGGTTCCAGGACGACCGTCCGGGTGTCGTCGTCGTGGCGGGTCAGCCGAACGACCAGGTGGTCCTCCGACAGCCGCTCCGCACTGCCCTCGCCCCATTCGACGACCACCGCGGACGACTCCAGGTCAGTGTCCAGATCGAGGTCGTCCAGCTGGCTCAGATCGCCGCCGAGCCGGTAGGCGTCGACGTGGATCAACGGCACCCCGGCCGCCCCCGCGGCGTGCACTCGCGCCAGCACGAACGTCGGCGAACTGACCCGTCCGCCGACCCCGAGACCGTCCGCGATCCCGCGGGTCAGGGTGGTCTTCCCGGCTCCGAGCGGGCCGTCCAGCAGCACCAGGTCGCCCGCGCGCAAGGCCGCGCCCAGCGTCCGGCCGAAGGCCATCGTGTCCTCGGGGGTTTCCAGAATCACCTTGTCCACCACCAGTTTCGCCGGTTCGGCGCGGCGCTGCCACCACAGCGCTGCAGCAGGTCGATGAGATGGCTGTTCACCAGCTCGGGCTGTTCGAGCTGCACCATGTGCCCGGCTCCGCGCACGCGCACCAGCTCGGCGTCCGGCAGCTCGGAGACGATCCGCTCGGCGTGCGCGAACGGCGTGAAGCGGTCCGAGTCGCCGCCGATGACCAGCACCTGTGCGTGTTTCAGCCCGGCAAGCACAGCGTAGCGATGGTGGCTGCCGAGGGTGTCCACGAAGTTGAGCAGCCCGCGCACCGGCGTGACAGCCAGCATTTCCAGCATGAAGTCGACCAAGCGCGGCGAGACGTCGCGGCTGCCGAACGCGAGCCGTCGCACCGCTTGCCGAGTGAGCTGGCCGCCAGCCGCGCGGACGAACTCCACCAACCCGGGTTGCCATTCCGCCAGCTCGCCGACGCCGCGCGTGAGCGGGTTGTACTTGGACAGCAACGGCCTCGGCAACCCGCGTGCGCCGACTTCGCCCGCCGCGGTCGCGATGAAGGCAACGCCGCATACGCGGTCCTCGAAGAGGTCTGGCCGTTGCGCGGCAAGCTCCATGATCACCATGCCGCCCATGGAATGTCCCATGAGGACAATCGGTCCCTCGGGCACCATCGCGCGCAGCACGCTGTCGAGGTCGTGCGCGAGCTGTTCGATCGTCGACGTCTCAGCGGACGCTTCTCCGGACAGACCGTGGCCGCGATGGTCGAAGTAGACCTGCCGTACGCGCGGCAGTCGCAGCGAAGCGACGTCGCGGCGCTGAAAGTGCCACGAGAGCCGCGAAAGCGCGAAGCCGTGTACGCCGACGAGAGTCAGCTCTGGCGTTCCGCCGTCCTCTGGGTCGATCTCCTCGACCGACAGCGGCGTACCGTCTTCAGCCGCGACAGTGGACGTACGGTCCGGTTTCAACTCGCCCAGCGGCTCGTCGGCGAACGGGTCCTCGGTCGATTTGCGTTGCTGCGTCGCGACAACTGCCGCTGCTGCCCCCGTCACTACCGCTCCGACTCCGCCAGCGATCGCCCACAGCCGTGCCGAAGGAGTCACGCCTGCTCCCCCACATACCGGCGGCGCACACGCGGCCGGTACATCGAGGTGACGATCTCGTAGTCGATGGTGCCGAGCTTGTCCGCCCATTCGCGTGCGGTGGGCTCGCCGGACCGGCCCGCGCCGAACAACACGACCTCGTCGCCGATGTCAGGGACGTCCTCGTTGCCGACGTTGACCACGAGCTGGTCCATGCAGATCCGCCCGACGACTGGCCGCCGCCGGCCGCCCAGCCAGACGTCCATCCGGCCGGACAGCGTGCGCGGCACCCCGTCCGCGTACCCGGCGGGAACGAGCGCGAGCGTCGTGTCCTCCTGCGCCGTCCAGGTGTGCCCGTAGGAAACGGATTCTCCAGCCGCCAGCGGCTTGGTCAGCACCACTGTCGAACGGAACGTCATGACCGGGCGCAGGTCGTCGTCGGTGGGCACCGGGTTGAGGCCGTACATCGCGATGCCCGGGCGGACCAGGTCGAAATGCAGGTCAGGCCGGGTGAGTGTGGCCGCGGAGTTCGCCAGGTGCCGGATCGGGTCGAGGCCAGCGGCTCGCGCCGCGTCGTAGGCCTCGGCGAACAGCTTCGCCTGCGCGTCGATCGAGGCGTGCCCCAGCTCGTCGGCGCAGGCCAGATGCGACCAGATGGCCACTACCTCGACGCCGCGCGCCTTGACCGCCGCCTCGACCAGCTCGGGCCAGGCCGCGGGCGGGCAGCCGTTGCGGGCCAGCCCGGTGTCGATCTTGAGGTGCACGCGGGCGCGCTTTCCGGCCCGCTGCGCCGCGGCGTCGACCCGGGCCAGCTCGCTGAGGGAGCTGACGCCGAGGTCGATGTCCGCCTCGATGCCGGGCGTGAAATCCAGCTCCGGCACGTCCAGCCAGCTGAACAGCCGCACCGACAGCCCGGCGGCCCGCAGGTCGAGGGCTTCCTGCAGCGAGCAGGTGCCGAGCCAGCTCGCCCCGGCCTCGACCGCAGCACGGCTGACGGGTACCGCGCCGTGGCCGTACGCGTCGCCTTTGACCACGCACATGACGGCCGCACCGGGGGCCCGGGCGGCCAGCAAGGAAACGTTGTGGCGCACTGCGCCGAGATCGACCACGGTCTCGGCGTGCGGGAAACTGACAGTCATAACGACTGCCAGTTTCCCACGTTATCGGCTCAGGAGAGACGCTGCCCGGAGGTACCGGAGAAGACGTGCAGCTCGTCCGGACGGATCCGCAGGTGCAGCGTGTCACCCATGGCGGGCGGCGTACGCGGGTCGACCCGGGCGACCACGTTGCGTGACGTGCCCTCAGCGGTCGCCTCGACGCCCGCGCCGAGCTTGCCGTACATGTACGCGTCCGAGCCCAGCTCCTCAACCAGCTCCACCTTGATCGGCAGCGCGCCCGCGGCGTCGGTGGTGACCTCCAGCGCCTCCGGACGGAAGCCGATGGTGACCGTGTCGCCGTCGGCCGCGGACCGGACCGAGGGGGTCAGCGGCACCTGCACGCCGCTGACCTCAGCACCGTCCGCGGTCAGTTTCGCGGTGACCAGGTTCATCGCCGGCGAGCCCATGAAGCCCGCGACGAAAACGTTCGCGGGCCGGTCGTACAGCGCGCGCGGGGTGTCGCACTGCTGCAGCAGACCGTCCGACAGCACCGCGACGCGGTCACCCATCGTCATGGCCTCGACCTGGTCGTGGGTCACGTACACGGTGGTGACGCCGAGCCGGCGCTGCAGCGCGGCGATCTGCGTACGGGTCGAGACGCGCAGCTTCGCGTCGAGGTTCGACAGCGGCTCGTCCATGAGGAACACCTGCGGCTCGCGCACGATCGCGCGGCCCATCGCGACGCGCTGCCGCTGACCGCCGGACAGCGCCTTCGGCTTGCGGTCCAGGTACTGCTCGATGTCCAGCAGCTTCGCCGCGTCGAGCACCTTCTGCTTGATCTCCGACGCGGGCCGACCGGCGATCTTCAGCGCGAAGCCCATGTTCTGCGCGACCGTCATGTGCGGGTACAGCGCGTAGTTCTGGAACACCATCGCGATGTCGCGCGAACGCGGCGGCAGCTGGGTGACGTCGCGGTCGCCGATCCAGACCGCGCCCTCGTCGATGTCCTCCAGGCCCGCGAGCATCCGCAGCGCGGTGGACTTGCCCGAGCCCGACGGCCCGACCAGCACGAGGAACTCGCCGTCGGCGATCTCCAGGTCCAGCGCGTCGACCGCGGGACGCTCGGTCCCGGAGTAGCGCCGGGTCGCCTTGTCGTAGGTGATGCTGGCCATCGGTCAGTCCTCTCCCAATTTCGCGGAAACCCCGTGCGCGGCCTCGCGCGCCTCGAGGTGGCGGTGCTGGATCTCGATGCCCGCGGCGCGCAGCGCCCCAGCCGGCTCGTCCAGCTCGAGCCGGTTTTCCGTTCCGTGCCACGTCGGCGGTTCCGCGGTGCCGGCCAGCGCCCACGCGGCCTGTCGAGCGGCACCCAGCGCGACGTACTCGCCGACCTCGGGAATCACGACGGGCAGGCCGAGCACGATCGGTGCGATCGCGCGCACCGCGGCGGACTGCGCGCCGCCGCCGATGAGCAGCACGCGCTTCACGGCCATGCCCTGTGCGCGCACCGCGTCGAGCCCGGCGGCCAACCCGCAGACCATGCCCTCGACGGTCGCCCGCGCGACGTTCTCGGGCGTCATGTTCGCCCTGGTCAGACCGTGCAGCGAACCGGTCGCGCCGGGCAGGTTCGGCGTGCGCTCGCCGTCCAGGTACGGCAGCAGCGTGAGCCCGCCCGCACCCGGTTCGGCGCTCAGCGCGAGCCGGTCGAATTCGGCCAGGTCCACCCCGAGCATCGCCGCGCCCGCGGTGAGCACGCGGGCGGCGTTGAGGGCGGCCGTCAGCGGAAGGAACCGGCCGGTGGCGTCGGCGAATCCGGCGACCAGGCCGCTCGCGTCCGCCGCGCCGGTCTCGGTGACGCCGAAAACCGTGCCACTGGTGCCGATCGAGATCACGGCGTCGCCCGGGGCCAGTTCGAGGGCGAGCGCGGCGGCCATGTTGTCGCCGGTGCCCGCGGACACGAGCATGCCGTCGCTGGTGTGCCCGGCGACGTCGGACGGGCCGAGCACGGTCGGCAGATCCGGGGTGCGTCCGCCGAACGCGTGCGCGAGGACGTCGTGCCGGTACGTGTTGTCCGTCGGCGAGAAATAGCCGGTGCCCGAGGCGTCGCCGCGATCGGTCACCGCGGTTTCCGGGCGGCCGAGCAGCCGCCAGGTGAGCCAGTCGTGCGGCAGCAGAACGCGGGCGACCCGGTCCGCGTTCTCCGGCTCGTGCTCGGCGAGCCAGCGGAGCTTGGTGACGGTGAAGCTGGCGACCGGCACCAGCCCGACCGACTTCGCCCACACGCCGGGTCCGCCCAGTTCTTCGGTGAGGTCTTGGGCCGCCTGCGCGGAGCGGGTGTCGTTCCACAGCAACGCCGGGCGCACTACCTCGCCGGCCTCGTCGAGCGTCACCATGCCGTGCTGCTGACCGCCGACGCCGATGGCCTTCACACCGTCGAGAACGTCGCGAGTGGCGTCCGCAAACGCTTGCGCCCACGCCGCGGGGTCGACCTCGGTGCCGTCCGGGTGCGGTGCCCGGCCGGTGCGCACGACCTCGCCCGTGCGTGCGTCGCAGACCACGACCTTGGTCGACTGGGTCGACGAATCGACCCCGGCCACCAGCTCAGCTGTCATAGGGCTGTCCCTCCTCGACGTACTCCGCGGCCTCGACCGCCGTTCCCTCGTTCAGCGCGGCCTCGATCTCCTCGGTCGGAGTGGCTTCGCTGGTGATCAGGAGGTCGTAATCGCCGACCGTGCCGTGCGCGTAGGTCGCGGTGCGGCCGAACTTCGAGTGGTCGAGCACCAGCACGTTGCGGTTCGCGGCGCGCAGCACGGCCTTCTTCAGCTCGGCGTAGTCGCGGACCGGGTGGAACAGCCTGCCCACCGCGACCGCGCTCACCGAGACGAACGCGATGTCCACGCGAACGCGCCCGAGCAACTCGAGGACATCGGGGCCGGAGCAGGAGTCGTACTCGGGGTCGTAACGACCACCGGCGAGCACCACCTCGACGCCGCTGCCCAGCAGCCGCGCGGCCTGCAGCGAGTTGGTGATCACGGTGAGGCGCTCGACCTGGGCCAGCCGCTCGACCAGCGGGAACAGCGTGGTGGAGTCGTCCACGAACACCGTCTGGCCGGGCTCGACCTGCTGGATCGCGAGGTCGGCGAGGGCTTCCTTCTCGGCCGAGTGCAGCGTGAACCGGCTGGCGGTCTCCATGGTGAGCGCCGGATACGCCTCGACCTTGCCCCGGAGCTTCCGCAGCAGCCGCTTGTCGGCGAGCTCGTCCAGGTCACGGTGCATCGTCATCAGGCTGACGCCGAACCGGGCGGTGAGGTCGTCGATCCGGACTTCCCCCTGGTCGATGACGTAGTCGAGGATCTCCTGCCGCCGCTGCTCCACCGCGGCGTCGGACGGGCGCGTCTTCGGCCGTCCTGGCGTGTCTCGACTCACATCTTGTTCTTACCAGATATCGCGAGCCGAGTTAACACGTAACTCGATAACTATGCGATCGCACGAACCAGCCGGAGCGCGGCGGGGATAGCGTCGACCAGACCGGACGCCGACGTCGGCACGTCCTCGGCGGCGAGCGCGCCCGCCAGTGAATGCACCTGCGCGGCGGCCGCGGCGGCCAGCCACGGGTCTAGTCCGGAGGCGAGCAGCGAGCCGATCAGGCCGGTCAGCACGTCGCCGGAGCCAGCGGTGGCCAGCCACGAACCGCGTGGGGTGTTCACCGCGACGCGACCGTCTGGAGCCGCGACGACCGTGCAGTGGCCTTTGAGCAGCACGACCGCGTCGTACTTCTTCGCCGCTTCCCGCGCCGCCGCGACTCGATCCGGGCCTGGGCGGCGGCCCATCAGCCGCTCGTACTCGCCGGCGTGCGGAGTGAGCACGAGCGGAGTGTCCGGGTCGCGGGCGTCGAGGACTTCGGGAGTGTGCGCGATGATCGTGGTGGCGTCGGCATCCGCGCACACCGGGACGCCCTGGCCGAGGATGTGCCGCAGAATTTCCCGGCCTTCCCCGCCGGTGCCGATGCCCGGGCCGACCACCCACGCCTGCACCCGCCCCGCGTCGGTGACCGAGCCGGTCGCGACGATCTCCGGCCAGCGGGAGCGCACGACGTCCGCGGCGTGTCCGGCGTAACGGACCATGCCCGCCGTCGCGCGAACCGCGGAACCGGACGCGAGCACCGCCGCACCCGGATACGTCGCCGATCCGGCCGCGATGCCGACGACACCCTGGGTGTATTTGTCGTCCTCCGGCCCGGGAATCGGCCACACCGCGGCGATGTCGGACAGTTCCAGCCGCCAAAGATCCGGCTCGTCCAGCCAGGGTCGCAGGCCGATGTCGACCAGCACAACGTCGCCGCATTCCTGCGGGGCCAGCACGTGCACGGGCTTCAGCGCACCGAACGTGACCGTGCGCGCGGCGGTGACGTGCGGACCGTCGACCGCGCCGGTGTCCGGATCGACACCGCTCGGCAGATCGACCGCCACCACGGGCGCTTCGATCCGCGCGACCAGCTCGGCCGCTTCCGGACGCAACGCGCCGCGGGCCGAAATGCCGACGATGCCGTCGACCACGACGTCCGCCTTTTCGATCCACTGTGGACCGTCCGCTATGGACACCACTCGGCCGCCGGATCGCCGCAGCGCAGCCAATCCGGCCGGGTGCGCCTTCTCCGGTTTCAGCAGCACCGCGGCTACCGCGACCCCGCGTCGACGCAGGAAAGCGCCGGCCCACAACGCATCGCCGCCGTTGTTGCCGGAACCGACCAGCAGCACGACCCGGCGACCGGATACGCCACCGGTGTTCTCGGCCAGCAACCCGGCCACCTCGGCAGCGAGGCCGAAGGAGGCCCGGCACATCAGCTCGCCGTCCGGCGTGCGCGCGAGCAGCAGGTCTTCCGCCGCGCGAATCCGTTCAGTAGTCCAGATTCCTTGCACGGCGGCTCCCGCTACTCGACAGTGACGGACTTCGCCAGGTTACGCGGCTTGTCGATGTCGTACCCGCGCGAACTGGCGATCTCCGCCGCCAGCACCTGCAGCGGCACGGTGGAAACCAGCGGCTGCAACAGCGTCGGCACGGCGGGCACCTCGATCAGCTCGTCGGCGAACGGGCGCACGGTCTCGTCGCCCTCCTCGGCGATCACGATCGTGCGCGCGCCCCGCGCCTGGATCTCGCTGATGTTCGACACCAGCTTCGAGTGCAGCACCGCGCGGCCCTTCGGCGACGGCATCACGACGACGACCGGCAGGCCCTCTTCGATCAGCGCGATCGGACCGTGCTTCAACTCGCCCGCCGCGAAGCCCTCCGCATGCATGTACGCGAGTTCCTTCAGCTTCAGCGCGCCTTCCAGCGCCACCGGGAACCCGACATGGCGGCCGAGGAACAGCACCGCGCGCGAATCGGAGATCCGCCGCGCGATCTCGCGCGTCGGCTCCACAGTGGACAGCACCTTCTGCACCGCGGCGGGCATGGCTTCCAGCTCGGCGAATTCGCGGGCGACCTCGTCCGGGTACTTGGTGCCGCGCGCCTGCGCCAGCGCGAGGCCGACGAGGTAGTTCGCGGCGATCTGCGCGAGGAACGCCTTGGTCGACGCGACCCCGATCTCCGGCCCGGCGTGCGTGTACAGCACCGCGTCGGATTCACGCGGGATCTGCGCGCCGTTGGTGTTGCAGACCGCCAGAACGCGGGCCTTCTGCTCGCGCGCGTGCCGCACGGCCTCGAGGGTGTCCGCGGTCTCGCCGGACTGGGAGACCGCGACGACGAGCGTGTCGCGGTCGAGAACCGGGTCGCGGTAACGGAACTCCGACGCCAGCTCCACCTCGACCGGAAGCCGGCACCAGTGCTCGATGGCGTATTTGGCGACGAGACCGGAGTGGTAAGCCGAACCGCAGGCGACGACGAAGACCTTGTCGACGTCGCGCAGGTCCTGGTCGGAAATGCGCTGCTCGTCGAGGATGATCCGGCCGGCCTCGAAGTGCCCGCGCAGCGTGTTCGCCAGCGCCTCCGGCTGCTCCTCGATCTCCTTGAGCATGAAGTACTCGTGGCCGCCCTTCTCGGCGGCCGACAGGTCCCAGTCGACGGTGAACGGCTTGGCCTGCGCGGCGTCGCCGTGGAAGTCGGTGACCTGGTAGCCGTCGCGGGTGATGACGACCAGCTGGTCCTGGCCCAGTTCGACGGCCTCGCGGGTGTGCTCGATGAACGCCGCGACGTCGGAGGCGACGAAGTGCTCGCCCTCGCCGACCCCGACCACCAGCGGCGACGACCGGCGCGCGGCGACGATCGTGTCCGGCTCGTCCGCGTGCGTCACGACGAGCGTGAACGCGCCCTCCAGCCGGCGGCAGACCGCGGCGACGCTGGCCGGCAGGTCGCCCTTGGTCTCGCCCTCGGAGTAAGCGAGGGAGACCAGGTGAGCGGCGGTTTCGGTGTCGGTGTCGCTGGCCATCTCGATGCCCGCGGCCTCGAGCTCGGCGCGCAACGCGGCGAAGTTCTCGATGATCCCGTTGTGCACCACCGCGACGCGGCCGGTGGTGTCCCGGTGCGGATGCGAGTTGCGGTCGATCGGAGCCCCGTGCGTGGCCCAGCGGGTGTGGCCCATGCCCGCGGTCCCCGCGAACGCGTCGCGGCCGACCTCGTCGAGCCGGGCTTCCAGGTTGGCCAGACGGCCGGCCTTGCGCTCGACGGTCAGCGCACCGGCGCCGTCCAGCACCGCGACGCCCGCCGAGTCGTAGCCCCGGTACTCCATGCGGCGGAGCCCACCGAGCACGACGTCCAAAGCCGGGCGGTGTCCGACGTATCCCACGATTCCACACACGCGAACTAGCGTAACGAGACAAGTCCAGTCCCCTACTCCGGTCCCTAGAGCGGGGTTTTCACTGCCGCTGAGCTGGGCGAGCTGTCTCCCGGACAACCGTTGACCGGGTCGGCGCGCAGTGTGGCGGCGGACCCCTGAACCGATCGGGGTGGCGCACCGGGCCGGGGCGGGGCGCGGGCAGTAAGGTCAGCCGCATGGCCAGCAAGCCCAAGCAGCTGCTCACGGAGCTGTCCCACCCGGGACCCCACGAGGTCGTGCGCGGCAACCTCGCCCTGGTCGGACTGCCCGGCGTCGTGTTCACCCCGCGCCAAGGCCTCGGCCTGCCCGCCATCGCGTTCGGGCACGGCTGGATGCAGCCCGCCACGCGCTACCGGCAGCTGCTGCACCACCTCGCGAGCTGGGGCGTGGTCGCCGCGGCCCCCGCGACCCAGCTCGGCCCGCTGCCGTCGCACCGCCTGCTGGCCGGTGACCTGCTGACCACGCTCGACATCATCACCACAGTCCGCCTCGGCCCGGACGGCATCAGCGTCGACCCGGAGAAACTGGGCCTGGCCGGCCACTCCACCGGCGGCGGTTCGGCCGTGCTGGCAGCCGCCCAGGCCGCCGGAGCAGGCGACGAAGCCCGCCCGAAGGTCCGCGCAGTGGCGACAGTGGCCGCGGCACAGACCTTCCCGCCCGCGACGGACGCCGCGAAGGTGATCAGCGCCCCCGGCCTGCACCTGGCAGTGGACGGCGACCTGGTCGCACCAGCGGTCGGCCACGCGGACGCGATCGCCCAGGCATGGGCCGGTCCGGTGCAACTGCGGACGCTGGCGAAGTCGTCCCATCTGGCGGTGACGGAGGGCCGGCACTGGAGCCAGCTGCTGCTGCAGGGCAAACCGCAGCGCGCGACTCAGCAGCTGACGAAGGCCCTGTTCACGGCGTTCTTCCTGACGCATTTGACGGGTACGGAGAAGTACCTGCCACTGCTGGACGCGAACGTGAAGCGGGCGCCGATCGAGGTTCCGGAGGACGAGGAACCGGCTGCCTGATCAGCGCCGCCCCTCGTCCTCCTCAGACAGCGATCCGCTGATCCGGCTGCCGCCCGGCGCGGTGCCGAACAAGCCGCCGTCGGCCCGGTAACCGCTGGTCCCGCGCTCCTGGTCGCCGGAATTGCCTTGTCCGCCGCCCATCATCGGGCCGCCCATCATGCCCATCGACTGGTCGTGCTGCTGATCGGTGGTGGTCGGCGCGGTGCCGAGTTCGGCCGGGTGTTCCGCTCCGCCCTGCTCCCATCCAGCCGGAACCGCCGAATCCCCGTGTCCGGGACCAGCCGGAACGTGGCCCAGCCCGGGATCGCTGCTGAACGGGTCCAGCACCGACTGCGCGGTGGTCGACTCGTCCGGGCCGCTCGCCGCGGGCGTTCCGTATGCCGGAGTCGCGTCTGCCTGCGCCGCGACCGGCTGGGCATAGTGCCGTCCCGTCTGCTCTCCAGCGGACTGATCGTGCCCGTCGGCTGCTGCCGATTGCCCGGTCGTCGAGTGCTCTTGCGTCGCGGCAGCGTGCTCGGCGACCGGCTGGGCATGTCCAGCAGCGCCAGCGTCCGCCACGACCTGCTGACCTTCGCGGATGTGCTCCGCGGGCAGTTCAGTGGCAGGCGCGGCCGGGCTCGCGGCACCGCCGCCGTGCTGCTGAGCGGTCAATCCGTCGACCGGCCGTCCGGTCGCCGGGTCGATCTTCCCGTGGTCGTCGAGCGTGTACTTCGTCGGCTCACCGGATCCGTCGTCCACCGTCACCACGGTCGGACCGTCCGGCCCGCTCGGGCGCTCAGCCGTGATCTTGAGGTTGCCGTCCTCGATGTGGATCTTTCCGTCCGGGCCAGGGCGGTGCACCTGGTTCGGATCCGTCGTCGGAGCCGTGCCGTCCGGCTGTTTGTGGACCGGGCCGCCGGGTGCATCGTGCGGCTTCGCTGCCGGGCCTTGGCCGTCGTGTGCGGGCTGCGCCGACCCGTCGTGCGGACGAGCAGCCGAGTCCGCTTGCGCCGCGCCAGCGCCGGTTCCAGGGGCCTTGTCGGCCTGGTCTGCCTGGTCGCCGAAATCGAGCTGGTACGCCTTGTCGTGCCCGGACCCGTCGCCGACCGAGACCGCCATCTTCCCGTGGTCGTCCGGCTCCGACATGGTGATCTTGTGCTCGCCGTGCTGGACCGTGACGGTGTCCGGCGCTTCGCGCTCGGTCTTGACCGCTTCACCGGTTCGCGGGTCGATCGGGTACGGCTGCCCGGTCGACGGATCCACCTCGAGCGGCTTGTGCGTGACCGGATTCTGGTTCGGATCGGGCTGCGCGGGCGGGGTCGGTGTCGGGGTGGGGGCCGGTGTCTGTGCTGGGGCCGGGGTCGGGCCGACCTGCGGAGGAACCGTGGCCTGCTGCGGTTTTGTATCGCCGCCGCCCCCGTTGGACGGCGGTTTGCCGTCCCCGCCGTCGTTCCGGCCGGACGGTCCCTTGTCATGCCCGCCGCTGCCGCTGTCGGCACCGAGCTGCAGGCGGCCGAACGGATCGGTCGGCACGTTCAGCCCATCGGAAAACGCGCGAAGGGCGTTCGTCGCCGCTGTGTGCGCGTTGCGGATGTACTGCCGGAAGCAGTCCATCGCGTCCGAGTACTGCTGGCAGTACTCGTCCATCTGACGGCAGAACATGTCGGACCACTTGGAGTCGTAACCGGTGTCCAGGTCCACCGACATGCTCCGGATGTCCTGCGCGTTGATCGGGCCAGTGCCGGAGCTCTCGCTCCGCGCAACTTCAGACGGCCCACGTGGATTGACATATGCATCGAAGCTGGTCGCAAACTGCCAGCCCACCGAATCCTGACGGCCCCATTTGATCGCCTCGTCGAGCCGGTCCATGAACATCAGCAGCCCGTCGGTGTCCTCGGGCTTGTGCGCGTCCAGGAACTTCTTGGGCGCCTGTCCGCCGTTTTCGGGCAGCTGTCCCAAATCGAGGATCGGCTTGCGCACCGTCTGCCACAACTGCTGAAGCAGCTGGCTGAAACCGTTGACCGTGCCGAGGTATTCGCCGGAGGCCTTGCTGAAATCGTCCAGCTTCTCGGCGGCCGAATCGGCGGCCTTGCCCTGCCAGGCGGCGGTGAGGCTCTGCTTGACCTGAGCGGTGTCGTCCTGCGCGGCTTTCGCCGCCTTGCCGAGGTTCGCCGCGCGTTCCTGCGCGCCCCAGAAATAGCCGAAGCCGAACCCGCCGAGTTCGTTCAGCATCCGGTTCTCTTCGTCCCCCTGGCCGTACGGCGGGGAGAACCGCAGCCCGAGGTTTCGCGACGGATGCTGGATCCACCTCGTGTACGGCTGCACGAGTTTGCCGGTCATCTTCTCCCGGAAACCGGCCAGCGGCTTGAGAATGTTGTCGGACGTGTCGTCGAGATGGACGTCCGCGGGAGGCTGCAGCGGGGCGATGATCGTGTCGCCGAGACGACCGGCGCCCTGGTCCGCCGGAGGAGTCACGGTCAGGCTCCCTTGCCGGCGTTCGTGACGCCCCAAGCGTTCTCTTGCTCGTTCTCGCTGTGCAAGGTCACCGAGGTGTTGAGCCGTTCCGCGAAGCCGCCGAGAAACGTGCTGCCCTTCGCCGCGGAGTCGCCGAGTGCCTGCATCTTCGCCACATACGCGCCCGCGGCCTCGGACAGGCCGGGAATCTTGCCGAAGTGCCCTGGGGCCAGCTGGGACTGCGCGGTGTAAGTCTTGATCTCCTTGAACGACGTGCTCATGGTCGAGACGTCGTTCGCCACCTTTGTGACCTGGTCCGGCTCAATGTGGAATTTCGCCATCGTCGCCCTCTCCCCTCGCGCCCGCGGCTACTCTGCGTCAATCCAGTTGGTGGCCGAGAAGTCGTCGTCCTCCCATGCCCGGTGCCGGGCCGCCGAGGCAGGCGGAGGAGGCGGTGCGGCTGGCGCCGGCGCGACCGGTTCGGTGTCGTCCTCGACCCGGAACATCGCGGCGGCCGCGTCGTCCTCGGCGACCTGCTTGGCAACCCGCTGGGCTGTCCGTTCTGCCTGTTCCGACGCGGCGCGGTCTTCCTCGGTTCCCTCGGCGGCGGCAGCGATCGCGGCCTCGCGGTCGGCTTGCGACTGCGCGTCCTGGGCGCGATGTTCCTCGAGAAGCTTCGCGAACGCGGCCTGCCTGGCCTCGTCATCGGCGATCGCGCGCTCGTGGTCGGCGCTGTACTGTGCGCGGACTTCCTCCATCGCCGCCAAGCTTCTGGCGAAATGCGGAGGCACCTCACTCTGGTCGTACATCGCCCCTCCCCGGTAGATCCCGCATTGCGGAATGTACCTGCCGGATCATTGGTGGCGCAGAGTATTCACCAGATTTCGGTCAGGAGACCGCGGACACCACCCCGGCCAGCCGGTCCGCCGCCGCCTGGGCGGTCGCGTGGGCCGGGGCCTCCACCATCACCCGCACCAGCTGCTCGGTGCCCGAGGGGCGCAGCAGGACCCGGCCTTCCTCGCCGAGTTCGGCTTCGACCTCGCCTACCGCGTCGCGGACTTCGGCCGAGCCTGCCACCGCTGCCTTGTCCGCGACCGGGACGTTGACCAGCACCTGCGGCAGCCGGTTCATCACCGCGGCCAGTTCGGCCAGCGGCTTGCCCGTGGCGGCCATCCGGGCCATCAGCCGCAGTGCGGTCAGGAGGCCGTCGCCGGTCGTGGCGTGGGCGGGGAGGACCACGTGGCCGGACTGTTCGCCGCCGAGGGCCAGGCCTGAGGCGCGCAGTTCCTCCAGCACGTAGCGGTCACCCACCGCAGTCGTGACGACCGAGATGCCGTGTGCCTTCATCGCCAGGTGCAGGCCGAGGTTGCTCATCACGGTGGCGACCAGGGTGTCCTTCACCAGCGCGCCCTCTTCGGCCAGCGCCAGGGCCAGGACGGCCATGATCTGGTCGCCGTCCACCAGCTCGCCGGCCGCGTCGACGGCCACGCAGCGGTCGGCGTCTCCGTCGTGGCCGATGCCGAGGTCGGCACCGTGTTCGACGACTGCCGCGCGCAGCAAGTCCGGGTGGTTTGAGCCACAGCTGTCGTTGATGTTGATGCCGTCCGGCTCCGCGTGCAGGGCCACGACCTCGGCTCCGGCCCGGCGGTACGCCTCCGGGGCGGCTACGGACGACGCGCCGTTCGCGCAGTCCACCACGACCTTCAGGCCGGTCAGCGGATGCGGCGTCGCGGCGACCAGGTGCTCGATGTACTTGTCGAGGGCGTCCGGGACGTCCGTCACCCGGCCGACGCCGTCGCCGGTCGGGCGGGTGACGCTCGTCGCGTCGAGGCCGCGTTCGATCTCGTCCTCGATGCTGTCCGGCAGTTTGTGCCCGCCGGCGGCGAAGAGCTTGATGCCGTTGTCCGGCATGGGGTTGTGCGAGGCGGAGATCATCACGCCGAGGTCCGCGTCGAGCGCACCGACGAGGTACGCGACGGCGGGAGTCGGCAGCACGCCGAGCCGCAGGACGTCCGCACCGGCCGACGCGAGGCCCGCCACCACGGCGGCCTCCAGCATCTCGCCGCTGGCGCGCGGGTCGCGGCCGACGACGGCCACCGGACGGTGCGAACGGTCGTGCGCCGCCAGCACCCGGGCGGCGCTCGCCGCGACCGAGAGGGCCAGCTCCGGGGACAGGTCGGCATTGGCCAGACCGCGTACCCCGTCGGTGCCGAACAGTCGAGCCATCTCGACCTCCTTGTCTAGATCCACCAGCCTCGGGGCGCGCCGGCCCTCGACAAACCTAGCGCCGGACCCGGCAAGGGCGATCCCCTGCCCTACCCCAAGACAGTCGTGCCAGCGGCGGAAAACGCATCACCTGCCCGCAAACGCCGGAAGCGCCCATCCGATGGACGGATGGGCGCTTCCAGGGTTGCGCCAGGCGCGAAAATCAGCGCTTGGAGTACTGCGGGGCCTTGCGGGCCTTCTTGAGGCCGTACTTCTTCCGCTCCGTGGCGCGCGCGTCACGGGTCAGGAAGCCGGCCTTCTTCAGGGCCGGACGGTCGTCGGCGTCGACCTCGACCAGCGCACGGGCGATGGCGAGACGCAGCGCGCCCGCCTGGCCCGAGATCCCGCCGCCCTTGAGGTTGGCGAAGATGTCGAAGGAGTCCGGCTTCTCGACGGTCACGAGCGGCTCGCGGATGAGCTGCTGGTGGACCTTGTTCGGGAAGTACTGCTCGAGCGACTTGCCGTTGAGCTTGAACTCACCGGTACCCGGCACGACGCGGACGCGGACCACGGCCTCCTTGCGGCGGCCGACCGTCTGCGCGTTGCCGCCGGCGGCCCGCGAGGGACGCGGAGCGGCGGCGGACTCGCTGGTCGCCACGGCCTCGGCGGGGGTCTCGGTCGAAGCGACGACCTCGGTCTCGGTGCTGGTCAACTGTTCCTCACTCACTGCGCGACCTGCGCGATCTTGGTGATCTCGCGCGCCTGCGGCTGCTGCGCGGCGTGCGGGTGCTGCGGGCCGGCGTACACCTTCAGCTTCTTGGCCATGGCGCGGCCGAGCTTGTTCTTCGGCAGCATGCCCTTGACCACCTTCTCCACGAGGTGCTCGGGCTTGGTGTCGAGCAGCTCGCCGAAGGAGCGCTTCCGCAGACCGCCGGGGTAACCGCTGTGCCGGTACGCGAACTTCTGCTCGCGCTTGTTACCGGTGAGAGCGACCTTCTCGGCGTTGACGATGATGACGAAGTCACCGGTGTCCACGTGCGGGGCGTAGGTCGGCTTGTGCTTGCCGCGCAGCAGCGTGGCGACCTCGGTCGCGAGCCGTCCGAGCACGACATCCTCGGCGTCGATCACGTGCCAGGCACGAGTGACGTCGCCGGGCTTGGGGCTGTACGTGGGCAAGGGTCTACCTCGTCGTCATTGCGTGTGGGTAATGTGCGGGCCGAGCGCTGACGCGCCGCAACGCACAACGACATATGAAGATACCCCTGTGGTCCCTCTGCTCTGCAGCGGGGGGTGCGAAGGCGCCTCGTCGGCCGGTCGCAGCTTACCCGACCAGCGGCCGGGAACCACCATCCCGCCCCGCGCGACGCGCCGGGATGAGACGATTCGCCACGCGCATCCGCGCGAGCACGACGAGCACCTGGGGACCGCAGTTGAAGACACGAGCGTGGACGACCCGAGCCGCACGCACGGCAGGAGCCGTCGCCGCCGTGCTGGCACTCGCGACGGCGTGCGGGCAGGCCCGCGCCGGCACCGCGCTGCCCGACGGCGACCAGGCCGCCGCGTACGTCGGCGCGAAGTTCGAGAAGGCCATGTCGAAGCTCGGCGACACGATCGTCGAGCCGCGCAATGTGACCAACTCCGCGGACCGGTACTTCAAGTTCGACGACAAGTACCTGCACAACATCGTCACCTCCGCGCGCACTGGCAGCCCCGAGAGCCGCATCGTGCACAACCGGTCGCAGAAGAACCCCAACGAGTTCCTCGACTCGTTCACCCCGGCCGAGGGCGCCGTCGAGTACCTCTACCTCGGCCCGGCCTACAAATCGCTCGCGCCGACGCCGTGGGTGTCGATGCCCAAACCGGAGGCCGGGCTCATCCAGCCGTGCGCGTGGGCCGGGGTGCAGATCGCGTGCAAGATGGGCGACGCGGTCGACAGCGCGTACAAGGCGGACAAGAAAGCGCTGCGCGGCGCGAAGAGCTCCGCGGACGGCACCGAGCAGCTGACCGTGAACGTGCCGTTCCCGATCTTCCTCGACCGGCGCGTCGAGCTCCTGCCGGACAAGGTGGTCAACCAGGTCGGCCCGGAACTGCGCAAGGCCGTCATCCCGAGCACGATCACGCTCAAGCCGGACGGTTCGCTCGCCGAGTTCACGATGGCGGCCAAGTTCGAGGGCGACGGGCACAAGGTCGAACTGCGCTACGACTTCAAGTTCACCGGCGAGGCCACCTCCTCGGACCTGCCGACGGTGCCGGACGCCTCGCAGGTCACCGTCCTCGCGGACGACGCGGCCAAACAGGACTTCTACCGCAGGCTCGGCGAACTGCAGGGGCGCTGATGCGCACCCTTCCGCCGACCCCCGCGCCGACCGATCCCCGAGGTGACCTCCGATGACCCAGCCTCCCGACCAGCACCCTCATGGCCAGCCGCAGTGGTGGCAGCCGGGGCCGAACGCGCCGCAGCAGCCGGGTTATCCGTCCCATGTGGACGGATCCGGCGGCCAGTGGGCGCAACCTCCGGCGCCGCAGCCGTTTCCGCCGCCGCAGTATCCGCAACAGGGGTATCCGGCCCAGCCCTACGGTCAGCCGCAGAGCCAGCCGACGCCCGTTCAGCCGTACGGCGGGCCCGGGCAAGCGCAGGGCCAGCCGGGACCGCAGCCGTCCGGAAGTCCTTACGGCGGCGGATTCCAGCCGTCCGAATACGGCGGGCTCGGCGCGTTTTCCTCGGCGAAGCCAGGAAAACCGCGGTCGAAGAAACCGTTCCTGATCGCCGGGGCCGTCGTCGTGGTGCTGGCCGCCGCGGCCGGGATCTCGTGGGCGACCGGAGTGTTCAGCGGGGACACCCTCGACCAGAAGTCGTTGCAGGAGGGCGTTTCCCGGGTGCTCAACGAGAACTACGGCGAGCCGGACGTGAAGAACGTCGCGTGCCCGTCGGGCCAGGCGATCGAGAACGGCACCACCTTCGACTGCACGGTGCAGGTCGGCGGGCAGCCGAAGAAGGTGACCGTGCGCGTGCTCAACGACAAGCCGGAATATTCCGTCGGCGCTCCGCACTGATCAGCCCGCGAAAGCCTTTCCGGGCAACGAAAACGGCGGGCCGGCACCCGAAGGCGCCCGGCCCGCCGTGGTTTCGGAGCTTGGCTCAGAACAGGTTCTGCACCGAGCGGTCCGTCGCCGTGTAGCCGTCCGCGATCTGCGGCAGCACGGCGGCGATCTGCGCCAGCAGCTGAGTGAACTCCTCGAACTTCTGGTTCCACTCGTTCTGGGCCTGGTGGTACTGGTCCTTCGCTTCACCGGTCCAGCTGTTGGTCAGCGGGCTGAGGTCACTCTGCAGGTTGTCGAAGAGGGTCTTCAGCTCGCCGCCGGTGGCGGTGCAGTCCTCCGCGGCGCGGTGGATGGTACCCGGATCAACAACAATGCGGCCGTCAGGCATGTCGAACTCCTGTCAGAAGAAAGAATGAAAGAGGAAGGCGAATCTGGAACGGAAAAAGAACTGGATCAGCCGAGAACGCCGAAGCCCTTGTTCAGCGAGCTGATGTGCTCGTGCTGGGCCGCCTCGCTCTTGGCGTAGGTGGAACCCGCTTCCTGGAGCAGCTCACCGATGCGGTGCAGCGCGTCGTTCAGGCCGCGACCACAGTCGTCAAAGCGGCGCATGACGTTGTCGAAGGCGCGCTGGGCGTCGCCTTCCCAGCCCGCGCGGGTCGCTTCGATGTTGGAGCGCAGGTCGCTCAGGTTCTTGTTCATCCGGCTGGTCGCGTCGACGACGCGCCCCTCCGCCGCGGTGAATTCCTTCGGATCCCCAGTGAAACCGCCAGCAGCCATTGGGAGCTACCCCCTTCGTGAGTGGTTGTGCGCGCCGGCTGGTGTTTCCGGCACTGCACCTACGACGAAGACATTGCCAGTTCGGTTCACGCTTGTCGCGACTTCTTCGCAAGTAGTTGCTTGCGTGAACGCGAGGTCAGGGAACCGCCCGGCAACGGCCGGGTGAACAGCACCGGAGTACCCCCGAAAAAACCTTGTCCACCAGCGTGGTTAGCACACGCACAGCCGGTTCCCGGACAGTTTCAGGACTCCCGGCTCATGATTCGCGACTGCGAAAAGTCCTCGTCCTCATCACTCGTCCGTGTCTGTTCGGGCGAAATCTTGGGCCGATCGGGAACCGGCTCGGACGAGACAGGCTCGGCGGGCATCGGCAAT
This sequence comes from Amycolatopsis echigonensis, assembly GCF_014174495.1. Classification (GTDB taxonomy): domain Bacteria; phylum Actinomycetota; class Actinomycetes; order Mycobacteriales; family Pseudonocardiaceae; genus Amycolatopsis; species Amycolatopsis echigonensis. The sequence goes on along the minus strand of NZ_JACJHR010000023.1, from coordinate 17,159 downwards.
CCGCGGGCCGCGCGGAACCGGCGGGCGGCCCCGCGCAACGCGGACGGCGCGGGTTCCGCGGCGCCGGAAAGCCGCCGCCTGCCGAACTCTTTCAGCAATTCCCGGTTTTCGCTGCGGTGCCGTTGACTCCGCGCGAGCGCCGTGCCCGCGACCCGGCGCGAGAAGGTGACGGCATCCTGGCCCGCTCGGATGAACGCCGCCGGCGCGGATTCCGGAACGGAGGCCACAGGTGCTCCTTCAGCTGGTGATCTTCAACGTGCGCACCACTTGCTCGCACGCGGCGTCGACGCGCTGCTGCACCGCGGGTGACTGGTACTGGCAGCCGACATGCACCCGGATCCGCCCCTGCACGAGCACATACCAGCGGACGGTGATCCGTTCCGGTTTGCTCTCGACGTAGCCGATCACGGTCCGGCCACCGTAAGTCAGATCGGAGCTGAACGCAGTGTAGTTCGCGTTTCCGCTGACCCCGGACCGCAAAGCGTCGACGAGTTTCTGCCGGTCGGCCGTCGCGTCGTAGTCCATCACGAACTCCTGCGCGAGCACGAGGTCGTTGCCCTTCTCGGCGTCCTGCGGGTGCAGGATGACCTGCCGGTCCGCGACTTCGTCCGTGGTCTGGACCCAGTCGCTCGGCGCGACGAGGCTGAAGTCGTATTGGGAGAACGAGCGGCCCTGGTCGGAGTTGTCGCCGCTGCTCACGAAGTACACGACTCCGCCTGCGATCAGCGCCACGACCGCCACCGCCGCGGTGATCAGCCACAGCCGTTTCTTCGCCTTGCCCGCGGATTTGCCCGGCGCGTCCACGCCGGGAACGGCGAACCCTCCGCTCGCGGAACCGTTCTGCCCTAACGCGTTCTGGCCCGGCGCAGTCCGCAATGGACTCGCACCGGCGGGCGCTGCGGCACCGAACGGCACGCTTTGCGGGCCCCTGGCCGGATCAGCGGGCGAGAATCCGCGCGGCGGCACCGGAGCATTGCGCGGATTCGGCGCGTGGGGCACCGGCGGAAGACCGCGCCGGATCGGCGCGTCCCCTCGGACCACCTCGGTGCGATGCTCGGATTGCCCCGGGATCGACGAACCGGGCAGCACGCCGGTGCGATCCGGTTCCAGCAGCACCGCACGGAGCGCACCGCGCGCGACGACGGTCTCCGGCTGGTCCAGGCTCGTCGGCACCACCCCGGTGCGCTCGTGCACCAGCCGGGAGATCATCGGGATCCGGCTCGAACCGCCGACGAGGAAGATCGCCGCGAGCTGCTTCGGACGCAGGCCTGAGTCGGCGATCGCGGCGCTGGTCAGCTCGACCACCCGGCCGAGCGGAGCCCCGATCAGCCGCTCCAGGTCCGCCCGCGTCACGTGCGCGTCCGCGAACGGCGGCGGCAACGGCACATCGGTGTACGTGTGCCGCGACAACGTTTCTTTCGCGCCGCGGACGTCCTGGCGCAGCACCCGGCGCCGCCGGCGATCAGCCAGCTCCCGGCCCTCGACCAGCTGCTGCCACGCCTGCGGATCCGTGCCGGACACCAGCGACCCGACGTGCTCCAGCAACGCCTGGTCGATGTCCGCCCCGCCGAAACTCGGGTCGCCGCGCGTGGCCAGCACCTGGAACCCGCCCCGCTGCGGAGGCGCGCCGGGCACTCTCGCCGCGCGCGCGGCCTCCGGCGACCGCTGAACGACGCTGACATCGACCGTGCCGCCGCCGAGGTCGAGCACCGCCAGCGCGTCGCCCGGACGGCCGGAGAACTCGACCGTCCGGCCGCCCGGCGAGGCCTCCGGGGCGAACGTGGCCGCGTGGTACACCGCCGCGGCCACCGGTTCCGGCACCAGCGCCACCTCGCGCGCCAGCCGGCCCGCGGCCTGGCGCAGCAACCGCGTGCGGATCGCGCCCCAGTCCGCCGGGTGGGTGAGCACCAGCAGGTCCACCTCGGCGTCGCCCGCGACGCGCCGCGCCTCGGCGACCGCCCGGTCCAGCACCGCGTGCACGACGTCGATGACCCGCAGCACGGCATCACCGAGCAGCAGATCGCCCTCGTCGATCCGCCGCTTCGGATTCGGCTCGTACCGCGACGGGTCGACGGCCGCCTGCCGCTCGGCCTCCTGGCCGACGAACAGGGTGCCGTCGGACGCCGCGTACACCGCCGAGGACATCAGCGGCTGCCCGTCGATCACCACGACCTGCGGCTCGCGGCCGTTGACCGACACCACGACGCAAGTGCTCGAGGTCCCGAAGTCGACCGCGACCCGCACCGTCACCGGGCGCCCCTTCCGTCAACCGCGACGGCTCCCCGGTCGGTCAGTCGGGCTGGATCCACGACACCTGCACGAGCTGCTTCCCGTTCTTGCGGCTCAGCATGTTGCCCCGGCCCGGCGGCATGGCGCTCGGCCGGATGTTGCCGATCAGCACGCCCTCGTCGCGGGAACCGTTCATCACCATGCCGGTGGCCGCCAGCTCCTTGAGCTTGCCGATGATCGGGTCGTACGCCGCCCGCGACGCACCACCGGTGCGCCGGACCACGATCAAGTGCAGGCCGACGTCCTTCGCCTGGGCGAGGAACTCCGACAGCGGCTTGAGCGGGTTGGTGGACTGCGTAGCCACCAGGTCGTAGTCGTCGACCAGGATGAACAGCTCCGGACCGGTCCACCAGGAGCGGGTCTTCAGCTGTTCCTGGGTGACGTCCGGACCCGGCAGCCGCCGCGTCATCGACCCGACCACGTCCTGGACCATGCTGTCCAGCTGCGCCGACGACACGGCGTAGCCGAGCAGCGAATCGCCCTGGAGGAACCCGAGCATCGTGCGCCGGTAGTCGACCAGCAGGATCACGGCCTCCTGCGGCGTGTAGCGCTCGGTGATGCCGCGCGCGATCTGCCGCAGCAGGTTCGTCTTGCCGGACTCGCCGTCGGCGAAGGCGAAGAAGTGCGGGTCCGCGTCGAAGTCCAGGTAGATCGGCTGGAGGTCTTCCTCGTTGACGCCGATCGGGATGAGCTTCGTGTCCCGCTTCTGGTCGATCTGCAGGACCTCTTCGTAGGTGATCATCTCCGGCAGCAGGCGCACCTGCGGGGCCACCCGGCCGCGCCACGCCCCGCGGATCTTCGCGACCGCGTCCGCGACGCCCGCCGCCACCGTCTCCGGATCGCTCGACCCGTCGATCCGCGGCAGGCCGGTGAGCAGGTGCAGCTTGTCGCGGGTGAGACCGCGGCCCGGCCGCCCGGCCGGGACGTTGACCGCGATCCGGCGGTCCATTTCGGACTCCGTCGGATCGCCGAGGCGCAGCTCGAAGCGCGTGCCGAGCATGTCCTTGATCGCCGGCCGGAGGTCGGCCCACCGGTTGGCCGAGATGATCACGTGCACGCCGTAGGCGAGACCCTGGGTGGCCAGCCGCGTAATCGACGTCTCCAGCTCCTCGAAGTCGTCGCGCAGCGCCCGCCAGTTGTCCACGATCAGGAACGCGTCGCCGAACGGGTCCTGCTCCGGCGTGATCTCACCGCGGCGCTTCCGGTTGCGGAACTCCGTCATCGAGTCGACGCCCAGCGCCCCGAACCGGCCTTCGCGCTCGGTCAGCAGCGTGGTCAGCTCCGCCACGATCCGGCGGGCCTTGTCCGGCTCGCGCCGGGCCACCGCGACCCCGCCGACGTGCGGAAGGTCCGCGAGGCCGGCGAGAGTACCGCCACCGAGGTCGAGGCAGTAGAACTGCGCTTCCTCAGGCGTGTGGGTGAGCGCCATCGACATGATCAGCGTCCGGAGCATGGTCGACTTGCCCGACTGCGGACCGCCCGCGATCACGCCGTGGCCCTGCGCACCGGAGAAGTCCGCCCACAGCAAGTCGCGCCGCTGCTCGTACGGCCGGTCGACGATGCCCAGCGGCACCTGCAGCCTGCCGTTGCCGAAGAACCCGACCGGGGACAGCCCGCGGTCGTCGGTGGGGTTGAGGTTCGGCAGCATCGTGTCGAGCGAGTTCGGCTCGTTCAACGGCGGCAGCCACACCTCGTGCGCCGGCGGGCCCTGCCCGACCAGGCGGCTGACGATCACGTCCAGTTCGCTGGGCTCGACGGCCTCTTCGGACTCCTGCTGCTTCGGAGCCTCTTCCTCGAGGACCGGCTCCGGCTCGGGTTCCTTCGGCAGTTCCACGAAGTCCGGCACGAACAGCTGCGGCCGCTTGTCCGCGCGGACCACCGTGGCGGCCGGTCCGGCCGCCTTGATGCCGGCCGGCCGGTACGGGCCCGAGACGTAGGAGGCCTTGAACCGCACCAGGGTCGAGGTGTCGTACTTCAGGTAACCGCCACCGGGGACCGACGGCAGTTCGAACGCGTCCGGCACGCCGATCGCCGCTCGGGATTCCGCCGCGGAGAACGTCTTCAGGCCGATCCGGTAGGACAGGTGCGAGTCGAGACCGCGCAGCTTGCCCTCTTCCAGCCGCTGCGACGCGAGAAGCATGTGCATCTGCAGCGACCGGCCCAGCCGTCCGATGGCGACGAACAGGTCGATGAAGTCCGGCTTCGCCGCCAGCAGTTCGGAGAACTCGTCGCAGACGATGAACAGCGCGGGCAGCGGGTCGAGGTCGGCGCCGTTCTCGCGCGCCTTCTCGTACTCCCAGACGTTCTTGAAGTTGCCGCCGTTCTTCAGCGCTTCCTGGCGGCGGTTCATCTCGCCGGCCAGCGCGTCCTTCATGCGGTCGACCAGCGTGACCTCGTCCGCGAGGTTGGTGATGACCGCGGACACGTGCGGGGCCTTGTCCAGGCCCAGGAACGTCGCACCGCCCTTGAAGTCGACGAGGACGAAGTTCAGCGTGCTCGACGAGTGCGTGGCCAGCATGCCCAGCACCAGCGTGCGGAGGAACTCCGACTTGCCGGAACCGGTCGCGCCGATGCACAGGCCGTGCGGGCCCATGCCCTCCGCCGCGGCTTCCTTGATGTCCAGCTCCACCGGCTGGCCGTACTCGCCGACGCCGAACGGGACCCGGTAGCGGTCGCGGATCGGCCGGGGCCGCCACGCCTGCTGCACGTCGAACGTCATCGGGTCGCCCGGGATTCCGAGCAGTTCCAGCAGCGACGGGTTGGACAGCAGCGGCTCTTCCTCGCTGACGTCCTGGCCGCCGCCCCCGCCGACGCGGTACGGCGCGATGAGCCGGGCCAGCGCCTCGACCTCGACCACGCTCAGCTTGTCCGGGCGGCCGAACCATTCGACCCCGCCCGCGCTGCGCGCGCCGAGCCGCTCTTCCTCGACCACGAGCCGCAGGCCGCGCCGCGCGGCGAGGTTGCCGATCGAATCGGAAAGGTCGACCAGGGTGACGCCGACCAGGCCCTCCTCGAGGATGATCTGCTCCTCGCGGGTCACCTCGGCGTCGTCGATGACGATCACGACGTGCGGCTGGTCCGGCGCGGGCGTCGCGTTGCGGGAGAACCGCTGCCGGTCGCGCAGCTCCTCGTCCAGCCAGTCTTCGATCTGCTTGAGCGAGCCCGCCATCATGCGCAGCTGGCCGATGCCGTCCGACAGCGTGGGGTGCTGGGCGTGCGGGAGCCACTTCGCCCACTCCCACTCCTGCTTCGCCCGGCCCGCGGTCGCGACCGCGATCATGACGTCGTCCGGGCTGTGGAAGGTGACCAGCTGCGCCAGCATCGCGCGGGTCAGCGCGCGGGTGAGGCCGCGTTCGCCCTGCATGCTGACCGCCGCGAAGCCGCGGAGCGTGATCTGGGTGGGCAGGTCCGGGACGATCGAGTGCGCACGCACGAACCGGCGCAGCGCGAGGGTGGCGATCGGCTCCAGTTCGTCCACCGGGCCGGTCTGGGGCGGGACCAGCCGGGTGGCGAGGCGGTGCGAGCTGCGGCCGACGCGCAGGTGCAGGAAGTCCTGGTCGTTCTGCCTGCGCTCCCACATCCGGCGGCTGGCCGCGAGCGACCACAGCGACTGCGGGTCCGGGTGCACCCATTCCAGCGCGGCACGCTGGTCGACCATCGCCTCGCGGGCGCGGTCGCGCATCTGGCCGAGGTACCGCAGATAGTCCTTGCGGTCCTCGTCCATCTCGGCCTTCTTCTGGCCACCGCCCTTGCCGCCGCCCCCGGCGAGCATGCCGACGGTGCCCATCAGCATCATGCCGCTCATCATGATCGTGGTCGGGTTCTTGCCGCCCGCCGTGAACATGAAGACCATCATCCCGAGCGACGCGAAGATCATCACGCCCGGAATCGCCTTGGCGACGATGTTTCCCGGGATCGTGCGGGGCACCTCCGGCGGCGGCTCGAGATGCACCTCGCCGCCGGGCGGGCGCGGCGCGGCCAGCCGCGGCGACTTCTTGAACTGCAGCGTGCTCATCGAAGGACCCCTCTATTCCTGCTCGACGCCTGCACCCGGGTGCGCGGGACAACCTATCGAACGTCGCCCCGGAAATCCGGCCAACTCCAGGATCGGCATCTCGCACCCCCTCTTCGGGCCCCGCGACGGGACCCGTCCTCCCAGTGCGCCCGAGTGTAAGGACCGCCACCGACAGTTATCGGACCAGGCGGGCGAACCCGCTGGTCGATCTGGCCCAACCCGGCCTGGACGGGTACTTTCGCCGACTATTTGCGGAGACGCGCTGAAACCCGTCACCAGGTTCGGTATAAGTTCCCCGGGAGCTGACTCTTCAGAGCGGGGGATCTAGTGGCAACGGGCACGACGGTATTCAGCAGGGTCACGGTGGTCGCGCCGACGACACGCATCGACGTCGCCCTTCCGGCCGACGTGGCGGTGGCCGACCTGCTGCCCATGCTTCTGGAGATGGCCAAGGAGGTCACTCCGGACGGCGGGGCCCGGCACGGCGGGTGGGCGCTGGCCAAGCTCGGCGACGCCCCGCTCGACCCGAGCCGGACGCTCGCGTCCCTCGGCGTGGTCGACGGCGAACTGCTGCAGTTGCGCAAGCGGAACGAGAACCCGCCGCCGCCGATGTACGACGACGTGGTCGACGCCATCGCGGAGGCCGACCCGGACACCTTCCGCCCGTGGACGAAGGAAACCGCGCGCCGGTTCGGCCACGCCGCCGGCGGGCTCGCCCTGTTCTTCTCCGCGCTGGCTCTGTTCTTCAGCGGTTCCCTCTACGGCGGCTCCGCGCTCGGCCCGGCGATCGCCGGCGGCCTCGGCGCGATCGCCTGCGTCGCGGTCGGAGCCACGCTCGCCAAGGCCTACCAGGCCGAGGCCACCGGTGTGCTGATCGCCTCCGCGGGCGGCCTTCCGTTCGCGTTCGTGAGCGGGTTCTACATCGTGCCCGGCCTGTCGGTCCGGGCGAACCTGCTGCTCGGCGCGGTGCTGGTGCTGATCGTCTCGGCGGTCTGCATCCTCGTGGTCGGCGCGGGCATCCGGGTGTTCATCGCCACCGCCACCGCGGGCGTGTTCGGCGCGCTCGCCTTCCTCGTCGCGACGCTCGTGACCAGCGCCGACACCGCGTCCGTCGCGGCGGGCACGGTCGCCGTCGCACTGGGCTGCATCTCCTTCCTGCCGCGCGCCACCATCTGGCTCGCCAAGCTGCCGCTGCCGTACGTGCCGAGCACCGCCGAGGAACTGAAGGAAGACTCCGGTTTCCCGGACTACCAGGCGATCGAGCAGCGCACCGCGGTCGCGCACGACTACATGACCGGCCTGATGATCGGCTGCGGCGCCACCACGGCCGTCGCGGCGGTCCTCGCGGCCACCGCGCCGAACGTCTTCGGCATCATCCTCGGCGTCGTCGCCACGCTGGTCCTGCTGCTGCGCGCCCGCGCCTACGCCAACGGCGCGCAGGCGATCGCGCTGCTCACCACCGGCATGGTCGCCGCGGCGGGCATCCTGCTCGGCTGGCTGTTCTTCTCCGCCACCGCGGAGCAGCGGCTGCTGTACGTCTTCGGCGCGCTGATCCTGATCGCCGCGGCCGCCCTCGTGGTCGGCGTGGTCTTCCCGGACCAGCGCTTCTCGCCGCCGCTGCGGCGCACCGTGGAAATCATCGAGGCGATCTGCATCGCCGTGGTGCTGCCGCTCGCCCTCGGCGTGATGGACCTCTACTCGACGCTGCGCCACCTCAACCTCAAGTGAGCCGCGCGATGGGCTCCCGCCGCTCCTTCCCCCGCAAGCTCGGCCTTCCCGGCCGGGCCGGCGTGGCGCTGTTCGCCGCCGGGCTCGGGCTGGCTTCCCCGTTCGCCGCCGCTCCGGCGTCGGCGCAGACGGCGGACGCGCCCGCGGGCACCTGGGCCACTCCGCCGCCGCTGGGTCCCGGCGACGCGCCGCCCGCCGACACCGGCCACTCGGACACCACGTACAAGAAGAAAAACGAGTGCGTGCAGCGGAGTCTCGGGCAGAACGTCGAGATCAACTTCCGCCCGTGGGGCCAGGACTACCTGCAGCTGCAGAAAGCGCAGGAGATCGTCCGCGCGGCCACCGGATCGGTCGGGGGCAACCAGAAGGTCGCCGTGATCGACACCGGCGTCACGCCGCATCCGTGGTTCCAGGGCCGGGTGGAAAGCGGCGGGGACTACGTCGCCACCCCGGACAACGGCGCCGAGCCGGGCCTGCAGGACTGCGACGGCCACGGAACCGAGGTCGCCGGGATCATCGCGGGCAATCCGCAGGACCCGAAGGTCGGCTTCATCGGCGTGGCCCCGGACGCGCACATCGTGTCCTACCGGCAGCTGAGCGAGAACTACGCCAAGGACGACAGCCCGCAGCAGCCCTCGGCTCCCCCGTCCGGCAGCAACAGCCAGCAGCCCCCGGCGGGCGGCAGCAGCAACAGCCAGCTGCCGCCGTCCTCGGGCGGCGGAACCGGTGGCGGAAGCGGCACTGCGCCCCAGCAGGACAACAAGGGCGACAACCGCCAGCTGCAGAAGGAAGGCACCGCGGGCACGCTGAACACGCTCGCGCAGATCATCCGCGGCATCGCCGACAGCGGCCGGGCCAAGGTGATCAACATGTCGGTCGACCACTGCCGTGCGGGCACCGCGCCCGGCGACATCCAGGAGGGCGAGCGCAAGGTTCAGGCCGCGGTGCACTACGCGGTCGAGCGCGACATCGTGGTCATCGCGGCCGCGGGCAACGTTTCGGAGAACTGCCCGCAGAACGACCAGGCCGACCCGAACAAGCCGAAGTCGATCGTCACGCCGCCGTGGTTCTCCGACGACGTGCTGTCCGTCGGGGCCATCCAGGAGGACGGCAGCGTCGCGCCGTTCAGCGTGCACGGCCCGTGGGTCGGCGTCGCCGCGCCGGGCACCAAGATCGTGTCGCTCGACCCGGCGGAGCATTCGACCGGACTCGCGAACCTGACCATCGCGAACGGCAACCCGTCGCCGATCCAGGGCACCAGCTTCGCCGCGCCGTACGTGGCCGGCGTCGCCGCGCTGGTCCGTTCGATGTACCCGAAGCTGAACGCACGCGACGTGGTCAAGCGGCTCAAGGCGACCGCGCAGCATCCGGCCGCTCCGGGCGGACGCGACAACTTCGTCGGCTACGGCGTGATCGACCCGGTGGCCGCGCTCACCGCGAACCTTCCGGGCGACACCGGCAACCTCTCGCTGCCGAAGCCGGTGGTGCAGGAGGCCACGCTGCCGCCCGCCGACGGCATCAGCTCGACCCCGATGATCGTCGCGCTCGCGGGCACCGGAGGCGGCGTGGCGGCGTTGCTGATCACGCTGTTCGTGGTGCACACGATCCGGCGAAACCGGTCCGGGTCGCCGCCAGCGCGATAACTTCTGGCACCAGAAAGGGCCGCTCTCCGCGATCGCTGCGGGGAGCGGCCCTTTTTGTTCGTCCGTGCGCGGGAAGGCCATTCGCCGCGGTTGTCGCGACGGCGGCCTCCTTGGTCACTTTCCAGGTTTCGGCGGCTTCCCGTCCTTCTCCGGCCGCCGCGCGGGCGGGTCCTGGCCGATCACCGGCGGAGTCACCTGTGCGGGCTCGCCGAAGATCTCGGACGTCTTCGCCGCCCCGCGCTGCCTCGGCTTGTGCTGCGAACCGCCGTCACCGCCTCCGCCGCCCAAGCCGGCGAAGCCCATCATCGGCATCATCGACGTGCCCTGATCCGCCGCCGCGGGCTGCGCCGCCGGGGCGACCGGCTCGGCGGGCGGAAGGCCCGCCTGGCCCTGTTCCAGCCGCGGATCGGCGGCGGTTTCCTTGCCGTGGTGGGAATCCTCCGCGGCGGACGGGGTCACCGAATCGTCCGAAGTGGACGCCGAAGCGGCCACTGTGGACTCTCCGGCGGCAGCGGAGGTCCCCGCCGGAGCGTTCGCGGGAGCGTCAGCGTCGTGCAGCCGGAACTGCTGCGCTGGATAGTGGTGCCGCAGTTCGATGCTCGACGGACTTCCGGCGGGTGCGTCGACGCCAGCACACAACCGGCCGAACTCGCGCAGCACGTCCTCCGCGGCCTCGTGCAAGGACTTCAGCGACTGTTCGGTCTCCCGCATCTGCGACCGCGCCCGGGAGGCGCCGCCGCTGGGCAGCATCGCCGATTCGGACAGCAGGTCAGCAGCGTCGACCAGCACCTCTTCCGCCGCGCCGACGATCTTGCGCAGCGATTCGGTGAGCTGATCGATCGCGTCAGCGAGCGCGTCGAGCGCGTCCTCCGCTCCCTCGCTCGCCGCGCGAATTTCGCCGAGGTAAGCGACAAACGCGTCCGCGTCGGGGCCGGACCACGACGCGTCGATCCGGCCGAGATCCTCCGCGAGGCTCGTGGACACCCTGGCCGCCGTACGAGCCGCGCCGCGCAGGCTCTCGGCCTCCGCGTCCAGTTCTTCCCAGCGGCCGGTGAGCGGCCGGTAGTAGGCGGCGACCGGATCGGTCACGCCCAGCTCGCGGGCGAGCTCGGTCACGTAGGCCAAAGACGGCTCCGTCACGAGATCCTCCCGGCGCGCTCGATCCGCTCGGCCGCGTCGGCGTCCCGTTGAGTGTGGCCCGCGGTGAGCTGCTCCAGCGCCGCGGCGACCGACCGCAGCGCGGCCACGCCGGCAGTGAGCTGGCCGCGCAACGCTTGCGAAGCCTGTGCGTACGACTCCGGCACGCCCAGCTGCGCGGCCACCTCGCCGTACGCCACGGAGGTGGTCGCTCGCGCGCCGACCTCGCCCGCGGCGGTCTCCAGTTCGTCGGCCGCCCGCGCGACCTTCGCCGCGTAGCCGCCGACGACCGCGCCGTCGATCCGCACGGCGCTTGTTCCCGGACTGCTTCCCGCCGCTGCCACGTTCGTCCCTCCGCTCACCCGGTGCGTGTCCGAGTGTGACGGACGGACTCCGCCGTCAGTTCCCGGCGGGTTGCTGCTGTCCGGCCGCCTGCGGTTTGTACGAGCCCGCGTTCGGGTCGATCGGCACCGAATCGAATTGCTTCATCACGTTCTGCACGTTCAGCGACGCCCCCGTCGGCAGGAGCCCGATGATCGACTCCGGCGCGGGCAGCCGGTTGTTCAGCCCCAGTTCCTCCGCGGTCGCCGCGTCCGGCACGCCGTAGCGGATGCCGCGGTCGGAGATCAGCTGGATCGGGCCCTTGCCGAAGGTCTTGTCCGATTCGGTGGCCGACTGCACCACCGCGCCGTACCCGGTCGGCATGTAGAAGCCGGTGATCGGCACGCCGTTCGGGCCGGTGTTGCTGACGCTGAGGATCTTCGAGGTGCCGTCGGCGTTCTTCTCCACCGGGATCTGCTTGTTGATGTAGACCGAGGTGTGCGCCTGGGTCTTGTCGGCGCTCAGCGACCAGCCGAGGCACGCGACGGGCGAGCCCTGCGTGGCGTCGAGGACGGTCGGGACGACCTTCGGGTAGTCGTCGACCTTCACGTAATCGGGGTCGCCCTGCTGCAGCACCTTGACGTTGTTGATCTTGTCGAGAGTCAGGGTCGGCGTGGTGGCCGAACCGCCGCTCTTGGCTGTGCGCACGATGTCCGCGACGGCGGGCGACACCTTCTGGATGCCGGACTTGGCGATGAGCCAGAACTCCAGCGGGCCGCCGGAGGGCTGGGTCGAGAAGACGTCGCCGACGGTCAGGCCGTCGAAGCTGCTCGGCGGAGTCGTCCCCTCGCCCGCCACCGGCGGCGGGACCAGCTTGCTGACCTCCGGGATCGCGTTGAGCAAAGCCTGCGACACCTTGCGCGACTTCGTCGGCAGATGCAGCGCGGACCGCACCGGATCGCTGGAGCCGGACGGCACCTCGGCGCGCACGGTGTTCGCGTTCGGCCGGCTCTGCGTCGCGGGCAGCCGGTAGATGAGGTAGGTCTTGCCGTTGCCCGCGTCGCCGAGCAGCGCCTGGTTCTCCTGCAGTTCGTTGCCGAGCTTGTCGATGCCGGCGATCACGTCCGTGTTGGTCTTGTTGACCGAGTCCTGCTGCGGCAGCGACGGGTCGAGCACCACCTCGTCGCACACCGCCCAATTGGGGGTAATCCGCTGGTCCGCCGACGGGATCAGCTGCGGGCCGTCCGGAATGCCGGTGAGCTTCTCGCGCGGCATGTTCTTCAGCTGTTCATCCGAGACGACAGTCGGGTTCTTCACCTCCGCCGCCTGCTGACCGCCTTGGCCGCCCTGCTGTCCCTGTCCGCCCTGCTGCTTCTGCGCCATGAGGATCAGCCGCGCCGACGCGAGGTTGAACGTCGGGATCAGCCGCGCCGGGTTCCCGGTGACGACATACACGGTGCCGGACTGCTCGCCGATCACGATGTTGTCCGACGACGGCACCGACGGCGAGGGGCTCAACAGGCCCCACAGCACGAAAACGACGGCGCCCAGCACGCCGAGGATCACGCCGACCGCGGTCGCGCGCCCGTGGGAGCGCATCGGGTCGTGCAACATCACCGCGTCGCGGCGGACCAGTGCGGACTGCATCCGGCGCAGGACGAACTTGTATGCCTGAACCTGAGACTTAGTCGTGGGTGTTGATGGCATTCTCGACCTACAGTCCTCCCCGTCGCGGTACGGTTCCGCAGGATAGCCGTACGGGGACCGTCTGGTGTGGGGTTTCTACCAACTCCGGTTAGGGTCAGGCATCCCGGGACCGGCTTTCCGGGTACGCAGCACTCACGAGGGGAAGAGAACGCGCGGATGTCCGTCAGCACGCCTCCACGTCCGCCTGGTCCGCAGGGGCCGCCACCGCCTCCCGGGGGACGTCCCCCGGGTCCGCCGCAGCGGCCCGGAAGAACCGGCGGACCCGGCGCGGCTCCCGGCGGTCCCGGCCTGCCCCCTCGCACTCCCCCTCCCGGTATTCCGGGCGGTCCCGGACGGCCCGGCGGACCGGTCACCCCCGGACCCGGCGTTCCCAAGCCCGGCGTGCCTGGCGCCCCCGGTGCTCCAGGACCGGGCGGTCCCAAGCCGGGCGGCCCCGGCGGTCCCGGCGGCCCCAAGCCCGGCGGCCCCGCTGGCCCCGGCGGTCCGGGCGGTCCTGGTGGTCCCACCGGTCCGCGGACCGGACGTCCTGGCGGCGGCGGACCTAACGGTCCTCGGCCGGGCGGTCCCGGTGGCCCTGGTGGTCCCGGTGGTCCGGGCGGACCCGGCGGCCCCGGCGGCGGTGGCCCCGGAGGCCCGGGCGGACCTGGCGGCGGCGGACCCGGCGGACCCGGCGGACCTGGCGGTCCCGGTGGCCCCGGCGGCCCGAACAGCGGTGGCGGCCCCGAAAGCGGCGAACCCGCACCGACCGGCGGCACCGCGACCGCGCTCCGGATGGCCCCGCCCTCGCGGCGGCGTTCCGGCGGCATCACGCTCGGCCCGCTGCCCGTGGTCAACCTCGTCGTGCTGGAAGTCGGCGTCGCGATCGGGCTCGTGCTGCTGGCGATCAACACGCAGCTCAAGTACGTCGCGATCGGCGTCGCGGCGCTCGGCCTGATTCTCGCGTTCCTGCGCGTGGGCGGACGCTGGTTCACCCAGTGGCTCTCGCTGACGCTGCGGTACCGGTTCCGCTCGCACGGTCGCGTGGCGACCCCTCCGCCGCCGACCAGCATCGAGGAACTCGCCGAGGAAAGCGCGGTCACCGGCCCGGAGGACGCGCGCGTCAGCCTCCTGCGGCTGGCCGTTCCGGACCTCGTGGTGGCACACGCCGTCGACCACGAACGGCAGGAAGTCGGCATCGCCTGGAACGACGGCACCTGGACCGCGGTCCTGCTCGTCGAGCCGATGCCGGCGATGATCTCCCAGGCCGGCGGCGCGCCCAGCCTTCCGCTGTCCGCGCTCGCGCCGTGCCTCGAAGACCGCGGCGTGCTGCTGGACTCCATCCAGATGATCTGGCACAGCTACCCGGGTTCGGCCGCGATGCCCGCGGACGCCCCGGCGCTCAGCTCCTATCTCGAGGTGCTCGGCCCGCTGCCCGCGGCCGCCCGGCGGACCACGTGGATCGCGGTCCGGCTCGACCCGCGGCGTTGCCCGGAGGCGATCCGGGAACGCGGCGGCGGCGTCGTCGGCGCGCACCGCGCGATGATCGGTGCGCTGTCGCGGGTGCGCAACGCACTGGAGTCCCAGGGCGTGCCGACCCGGCCGCTCGACCCCGACGAACTGCTGCGCGCCAGCATTTCGGCGGCCGAGCTCACCGCGGTCGCCGGTTCGAACGAAAAGGTCAGCCTGCAGGAGAGCTGGACCGGCGTCACCGCGGCCGGCATCGGGCACTCCAGCTACGCGATCACCGGCTGGCCCAAGGGAAAGATCAGCGGCAGTCTCAACGGACTCACCAGCGTGCGCGCGCTGTCCGCGACGGTCGCCATGGCGATCTCGCCGTCGGCGGACGAGGGCCGCATCGGCCTGCGCGGCGTGGTGCGGCTCAGCGCCCGCAACCCGCGCGAGCTGGACGCCGCCGAACAGCGGCTGCAGAGCATCGCGGAGCGGCTCGACGTCGACCTGACCCCCATGAAGGGCATGCAGGTCTCGGCGTTCTCCGCGACGCTGCCGATCGGAGGCACGGCATGAGCGCCGCTTGCCAGCGAACCAACGTTATTCATGCCGTCGCCTGCCCGGCGATCAGCGTGAAACTCCTCGAGGAGGCGGCGGCATGAGCACGCGTTTGCGCGACGCCGGGCGGAACACCGGCGTCGCCCCGGAGTTCACGGTCGACCCGGCCATGCTCGACGCGATCAGCCCGTCCGGCGACCGCGGCGGCGTGGTCCTCGGTTCCGGCCTCAAGGGCGAGCCGCTGACCGTGTCGGCGCTGCGCTCGCAGCCGACCCGCATCGTGCTCGTCGGCGGGCTCTACCTCGCCCGTCAGGTCGCGATGCGCGCGATGGCGACGGGTGCGTGGGTCGTCGTGGCCACCGGACGTCCCGCGGCGTGGCAAGTGCTGCAGCAGGCAGCCGGAACCCGCGACGGACGCCCGTCGCCGCTGGTGCAGATCCGCCGGCTCTCGCCGGTCGAACTGCCGCGCCCGTCCGAGGACGCCCCGCTGCTCGTGGTCACCGACGGCGGACCGACCCCGCAGGACCTGTTCCCGCCCCGGTCGCCCTGGCAGACCACGGTGTACGTGCTGCCGTACCTGCACCCGCAGGCAGGCACCACGGCGAACGCCGCGGACCTCGTGCTGATGCAGCGGCTGCCCGCCGGACAGGCCGAACTGGCGGCCCGGATCTGGCGGCTGCCGCCGCAGATGATGCGCCAGCTGACCACACTGAAGGACGACCAGGTCGTGGCACTGGGCACGAACCTGTGGCGTCCGCTGCGGCTGGTCACGACGCAGAAGGAACAGCAGCTGCTCGGCCCGGTTCGCCGAGGCGACTGAGAGCCGTCAGCACGGTGAAGGCCTCCTCGCGGGAATTCCGGCGAGGAGGCCTTCACCGTTTCGAGTGGTCGGCAGCGCTCAAGGTTTTCAGATTCGGCGGCGGGACGACGGCGCTGGCCCACTCCGCCAGACGCTCAGCCACCGACTGATACGGCAAAGTCCCCGTCGCGGTCGCGATCACCAGGTCGTACGCGTCGTCCTCGGGCGCGTCCAGGTCGAAGCCGTTCAGCCCGGAGAACACGAACACCGACATCCAGCCGAGACGCTTGTTCCCGTCGCTCAGCGGATGGTCTGGACGATGGATTCCAGCAGCACCGCGGCTTTCTCGTGCTGGCCCGGATACGCGTCCTGCCCCATCAGCGAGGACTGCGGTCGATGCGCCGCCGCGTCGAGCAAGCCCAGATCGCGCACCCCGGGCACCCGCGGGTCCGCCGACAGCAGGAGCAGGTCGTCGAGCGTCAGGTATTCGAATTTCACCGCGCCAGGCGATCAAGCAGAGCGGCGTAGCGGGAACGGCCCTCGCTGGAAAGGTCGCGAACCCGGTCGTCGCGGACCCGGCGAGCCGCTGCGTCCGCGAGCGCGCGCTCCAGCTCGTCGTTCAATCGCAATGTCATCGCCATGAAGTCGGTGATATCACCTTGGTATCACCAGGGCCTGCTCTTTTCGGCCCGCCCCGGCCTAGAGCTCGTTCGACGACCGCACATTCCGCGTCTGCTCAGCCCGCGCGGCCAGCAACTCATCCGGCGGATAATCCACCGCCGTCAACGTCAGCCCGTGGGCCGGGGCGACCGCGCTGTCCCGGGTCCCGCTCGCCAGAACCTCGCCCGGCCACTCGGTTCCGCGCCGCCCGTCCCCTACGAGCAGCAACACCCCGACCAGGCTGCGGACCATCGAATGGCAAAACGCGTCCGCGCTGACCTGGACTTCCAGCAGATGCTCGTCGATCCGAGTCCACTCCAGACGCTGCAGCTCGCGGATCGTCGTGCCGCCCTCGCGCTGTTTGCAATACGCCGCGAAGTCCTGCAGGCCCAGCAACGACTGCGCGGCAGCGTTCATCCGCTCTGTCGACAGTGGACGGCCCCAAGCTAGAGTGTCGTTGCGGCGCAACGGATCGACGCCCCACGGGGCGTCGGAGACGCGATAGCGGTAATGCCGCCGGATGGCCGAGAACCGGGCGTCGAAACCCGCCGGGGCCACGCGTGCGTGCAGAACCCGCGCGTCGGCGGGCAAAAGTTTGTTCCAGCGGCCGCGCATGCGCGTCAGGTCCGGGATTCCCAGCGAGTCCACCGGAATCCGGCCCGGCGCACCGGGCGCGAACGGGACGACGTCGACGTGCACGACCTGGCCCGTCGCGTGCACCCCGGCGTCCGTGCGGCCCGCGACGACCACGGATTTCGGCACCGACTCCCCCGGCGGCTGGCGGTGCAGCGCCTGCTCCAGTTCAGCCTGCACGGTGCGGCGGCCCGGCTGGCGGGCCCAGCCGGAGAAGTCCGTGCCGTCGTAGCTCACGTCC
>NZ_JACJHR010000229.1 GCF_014174495.1 Amycolatopsis echigonensis | reverse complement strand
TGTCCCGCGTCAAGAATCTGGCTCAGTTTTCTTGGATGAAAGTTGTGCTTGTTGATCTTGCTGGTGGATCTCGATCGGTCGTTGCATGCCGAGTGCCTCGTGGGGGCGGATGTGGTTGAACACGTGCCGGTAGCGCTCGGCCTCGGCGGCGAGGGTCTGCCCGTCGTCGATCTCCATCCGGTAGAGGTGCTCGTACTTCAGCGATCCGAATGCCCGTTCCCGCACGCCGTTCTGGCCGGGTGAGCGACGCCGGGTGCGGATGTGGAGCAGCTCGGGGCGAGAGGCGATGAACGCGGCGAACCTGCTGCCTTTGAAGGCGCCACCGTTGTCGGTGACCACCTTGATCCGCTTGATGTGCCCGGTCTCGGGGTTGGTGAGCTGCTCGGCCAACGGCACGCCACCGGCCAGCCGCTCGGCCTCGGCGATCGCGATCCGGACGGCGAGCTCGGCATCGGCGGCGTTGCAGGTGGTCGCGAGGTGCCAGCCGAACTCGTACTTCGAGTAGTAGTCCGCGCACCCGGCGATCCGCCAGATCCCACCACGGGTGGTCTCGAACTCAGAGAAATCCAGCTGCCACACCTGATTCGGCCCCGTAGGCGGCTCGGCGAACGCAGCCTTACGGGCCTTGGCTAGCTCTCGTCGTTCAGCCTGATATTCCGTGGACTGCAACAGATTCCGCCGCCGCATCGCCCGCTCCACGGTCGAAACGGACACCTCGTGTCCATCGGCGCGCATCAATGCGTGGATCTTGCGGTGTCCCCACGCCGGCCAGGCCTGGGCATACTTCTCCACGACCGGCTCGAACGCCTCGACCGCCGGTGCCGGCCATGGGCCCTTCGGCGGGTTCCCGGCGCGCTGTTTGCTGATCCAGCGGGTATAGGTGCGGCGCGGGATGCCGATCAAGGCCGTGAACCTCGAGACCGGCATCGCCGCGTCTTGGCGAATCACCTCGAGGTCCTCGAAGGGGCCAGCCGCTCCGCGGAGCGCTTCCACACCCGCAGCTCGACATGCGCCTCGCCCAGTGCCGTGGTCAACTCGTCGATCTGGGCCTGCAACTGCTCCTCACGACTCGAGGGACCGGCCTTACCGCCCTCGGCAACCCCGGCCCGGCCGCCCTCGAGGAACTGGGCCTTCCACCGCGACACCGACTGCTCCGAGACCTTGTTCCGCCGAGCGGCCTCGGCGATCGTCATCTCCCCGGACAGCACGCTCAGCACGATCCGGATCTTGTCCTCCACCGGGAACACCGGGGGACGGCTCATCGTCATACCTCCTGCTCAGGAACCTACATAACCCCTGAGCCACAAAGTCTGACGCGCGACA
>NZ_JACJHR010000228.1 GCF_014174495.1 Amycolatopsis echigonensis | reverse complement strand
CGCGGAGTACCACAAGGCGAGCGCCAAGGGACTTGATCCCGCGCTCGCGGTGATCCCGACCCCGGAGCTCGGCGCGGTGGCCCGCGCGCTCGGCGGCGGCGGCGCGACCGTGCGCACCGTCGACGAACTGCGGGCCGCATTGGGCGACTACGTCCGCGCGCCGCACCCGACCGTGATCGACGTCCGGATCACCCGCGACGTGCTCAGCGTGCCGTACCGCCGGATCCAGTACGGCGAGGACGTGTGAACGAGAGGAAACCGGACATGAAGATCGTGCTGGGCCGCGACGACCTCGCGGCCGCGGCGTTGGAAGCCGCCGGGGCGGCCGAACGCCTCGACATCCGCCCCGTGCACAAAGCCTCGCGCGGCTTCGTCAACGACGGCACTGCCGACGTCTGCGAGCTGGCCATCGTGACGCTCCTGCAAGCGGTCGCCTACGACAAACCGGTGGCGCTGCTGCCGATCACCGCACTCGGCCGCCACCAGCACCAGACCCTGGTGACGCTCGCCGAACCTGGCGTTGACGCCGTGCGCGGGAAAACCGTCGGCGTGCGGTCGTGGAGCCAGACCACCGGCGTCTGGCTGCGCGGTTTCCTCACCGACGACTACGGCCTCGATCTGTCCGAAGTGGACTGGATCACCTACGAAGACGGCCACCTGCCCGAGTACACCGATCCGGCGTGGACGAAGCGGGCACCCGAAGGAACCAAGCTGCCCGCCGACTTCCTCGACGGCAAACTGGACTACGGCATCATGGGCAACGAACTCCCGTCCGACGACCGCATCCGCACCGCGGTCCCGGATGCCCTGCGCGTCGCGGCGGAATGGGCCGAGAGCAAGGGTTTCGCCCCGATCAACCACGTCGTCGCGATCAACCCGGCCGCCGACGCCAAGGCCGTCCTCGCCGTCTACGACGCACTGGCCGCGCAAGTGCGCAACGGCCCCGCCGAACTCAACCCCGTCGGCTTCGAGGCACTGCGCGGACCCGTCACCGAGGTCGCCCGCTACGCCCTCGAACAGCAAGTGCTCCCCCGCGCCGTCTCGTTCGACGAACTCGTGGACCGCACCTGCGCCGCACTGGGCGTGTCCGCCTCGCGGCTCGCCTGACCCCGGAAGGAAAGACATGGAAAAGCTCTCAGTGGTCCTCGGCGACTACGCGCACGGCCGCGCGCTGCTGAACGGAGACGTCGAGATCCCCGGCCGCGCGGTGGAACCGGTGGAGGTGACGCCGGTGATCGGCGCGTACCGCCGGATGATCCGGGACCTCGAGTTCGACGTGTGCGAACTCGCGCCGACCTCCTACCTCATGGCGCGGCAGGCCGGAGTGCCGCTCACCGCGATG
>NZ_JACJHR010000227.1 GCF_014174495.1 Amycolatopsis echigonensis | reverse complement strand
AGGGCGACGTCGACGTCATCATCATCTACCAACTCTCGCGCATGGCGCGGAACCGCTACGACGACGCGGTCGTCATGGCAGACCTACGCAAGCGCGGCGTCACGCTCGTCTCGGCCACCGAGGCCATCGACGACACCCCGGTCGGCCAGCTGATGCACGGCATCCTGGCCACCTTCAACGAGTACCAATCCCGTCAATCCGGTGCCGACATCGCGTACAAGATGGGTCAGAAAGCCCGCAGTGGCGGAACCCTCGGCCGCGCCAAACTCGGCTACCTCAACTACATCGACCACTCCGATGGCCGAGTAATCCGCACGATCATCGTTGACCCCGAACGGGCACCGATGGTCAAGCTCGCCTTCGAGCTCTACGCCACGGGCGACTATTCATTGGACGAGCTGGCCGACGAACTGTACGACCGCGGACTCCGCACCCGTGCCACCAATAGGCATCCGGCAAAAAAGGTGTCGATCAACAAGCTCTCGCAGATGCTGCGCGACCGCTACTACCTCGGCTATGTCGACTACAAAGGCGAGGAGATCCGCGGCCGGCACGAGGTGTTGATTGACGACGAGGAGCTCTTCGACCAAGTCCAGGAAATCCTCGAATCCAGGCTCACAGCGAAGGAACGCCGTCGCATTCACCACCACTACCTCAAGGGCTCGGTGTACTGCGGCTACTGCCGACGTGCCGGAAGGACTCAGCGGCTGGCGATCCAGCGCACGGTCAATCGCCACGGCTACGAGTACCTGTACTTCTTCTGCCGCAACAAACGCGACGGCATCTGCCCCGGCCCGCACGTCCACGTCTACCAGGTCGAGGAAGCCATCGAACGCCACTACGCCAACATCCGATTCCGCCCAGAGTTCATCGCGGACGTCGGCGCGCACATCGACACCGTCATCAACGAACAGGAGGCCGCCGCACGCCTGCTGCACAAGCAGATTTCCGGCCAACTGAAGGAACTCGACACCAAGGAGGAGAACTTGATCGACCTCGCCGCCGACGGCACGGTGCCGCAAACCAAGGTCAAGGCCAAGCTCCGCGATATCGCCACCGAACGACGTCGCCTCACCGAGCGGCTCGACACCGCCAGTGCCGACCTCACCGACAGCGCCCGGCTCATCCAAGCTGCCCTCAAGTTCCTGGAGGCCCCCGAGGAGCTCTACCGACGCTGCAACGAGCAGCAACGACGCCTACTCAACCAGGCGATCTTCCAGGGCCTCTACATCGAAGACGACCAGGTCAGTGACCACGATCTGCACGAGCCCTTTGGCCAGCTCCACGCCCTTCAACGTGAACACGTCCCTGAGCCCCGAAGCGCTCCCGTCGCCCAGTCGCGACGGGCGGAC
>NZ_JACJHR010000226.1 GCF_014174495.1 Amycolatopsis echigonensis | reverse complement strand
GGGACTGTAATTTCGTTGGTGTAACTCCTGAGGTGAAGGAGACATCTGTGACTGATGGGACGGGCAACGGCGGCGAGGCGAAGGCTCCGGCGATGGCGGATGGAGTGGACGATCAGCTGGTGCAGCAGCTGGCGGATCGGGCGCGGGCCGAGGGTCTGCAGTTGACCGGTGAGGGCGGCCTGCTGGCGATGCTGACCAAGAAGGTGGTGGAGTCGGCGTTGGAAGGCGAGATGGACGACCATCTCGGCTATTCCAAGCATGACCCGGCCGGCCGCAACGGCGGGAACTCTCGCAACGGCCGGCGCGGCAAGAAGGTGCTGACCGAGGCCGGCCCGGTGGAGATCGCTACCCCGCGGGATCGCGACGGCAGTTTCGAGCCGCAACTGGTGGGCAAGGGCCAGCGCCGGCTGACCGGGCTGGATGATCTGGTGATCTCGTTGTCCGCCAAGGGGCTCACGCATGGTGAGATCGCCGCGCACCTGGCCGAGGTGTACGACGCCGAGGTGTCCAAGCAGACCATCACCACCATCACCGACCGCGTGATGGACGGCATGGCCGAGTGGCAGAACCGGCCGCTGGATGCGGTGTATCCGGTGGTGTTCATTGACTGTGTGAATGTCAAGATCCGTGAGGGCAACGTCGCGAACCGGCCGATCTATCTGGCGCTCGGCGTCACCGTGGAGGGCACCCGCGACATCCTCGGGCTGTGGGCTGGCGAACACGGCGACGGCGAGGGAGCCAAGTACTGGCTGCGGGTCCTCTCGGAGATCAAGAACCGCGGCACAGCCGACGTGTGTATCGTCGTGTGCGACGGACTCAAGGGCCTGCCCGAGGCCATCGAAACCGTGTGGCCGCAAGCGATCACCCAGACCTGCGTCGTCCACCTCCTGCGCAACAGCTTCCGCTACGCCTCCAAGCGGGACTGGGCGGCGATCGCGAAGGACCTCAAGCCCCTCTACACCGCGCCCAGCGAGTCGGCGGCACTGGACGCGCTGGCTGCCTTCGGTGACAAGTGGGAGGCCCGCTACCCGGCGATCATCAAGCTATGGGAGAACAGCTGGGCGGAGTTCGTGCCGTTTTTGCAGTTCGACGCCGAGATCCGCACCGTGGTGTGTACCACGAACGCCATCGAGTCGATCAACGCGCGGATCCGACGGGCGGTCAAGGCCCGTGGCCACTTCCCGACCGAGGCCGCCGCGCTCAAGTGCGTCTACCTAGCGTTGATGAGCCTCGATCCCACCGGCACTGGGCGCAAACGCTGGGTCGCCCGTTGGAAGGCGCCGTTGAACGCTTTCGAGCTCACCTTCCCCGGACGCCTGACCACGAACAAGAAGTAGAACCGACAAGATCAGTTACACCAGCTTCTTGACAGACCC
>NZ_JACJHR010000225.1 GCF_014174495.1 Amycolatopsis echigonensis | reverse complement strand
AGCCGAATACCACAAAGCCAGTGCCAAGGGACTCGATCCCGCGCTCGCGGTGATCCCCACGCCGGAACTGGGCGAGGTCGCCCGCGCGCTGGGCGGCGGCGGCGCGACCGTCCGCGGTGTCGAGGAACTTCGCGCCGCGCTGAGCGAATACGTCCGCGATCCGCGCCCGACCGTGATCGACGTCCGGATCACCCGCGACGTGCTGAGCGTGCCGTACCGCCGGATCCAGTACGGCGAGGACGTGTGAGCGTGCCCGACCAGGAGAGGAATCCCGACATGAAGATCGTGCTGGGTCGCGACGGCCTCGCGGCCGCGGCGCTCGAAGCCGCCGAGACCGCGGGTACGTCGCCCGAGCGACTCGACATCCGCCCGGTGCACAAAGCCTCGCGCGGATTCGTCAACGACAGCACAGCCGACGTGTGCGAACTGGCGATCGTGACGCTCCTGCAAGCGGTCGCGCACGGCAAGCCGGTGGCGCTGCTGCCGGTCACCGCGCTCGGGCGGCACCAGCACCAGACCCTGGTGACACTGGGCGAGCCCGGATTGGCTGCCGTGCGAGGGAAAACCGTGGGCGTGCGGTCGTGGAGCCAGACCACCGGGGTGTGGCTGCGCGGTTTCCTCGCCGAGGACTACGGCATCGATCTGTCTGAAGTGGACTGGATCACCTACGAGGACGGCCACGTCCCCGAACACACCGATCCGATGTGGACGAAGCGCGCTCCCGAAGGCTCGAAGCTGTCCGCCGACTTCCTCGACGGCAAACTCGACTACGGGATCATGGGCAACGAACTGCCCTCGGACGACCGCATCCGCACCGCCGTCCCCGACGCGCTCTCAGTCGCGGAGAACTGGGCTGGGCGCAAGGGATTCGCCCCGATCAACCACGTCGTCGCGATCAATCCCGACGCTGACGCCAAGGCGGTGCTCGCGATCTACGACGCACTGGCCGCCGAGGTGCGCCGCGACCCGGCCGGACTCAGCCCGGCCGGCTTCGAAGCGCTGCGCGGGCCGGTGACCGAAGTCGCCCGCTACGCCTTCGACCAGCAAGTGCTCCCCCGCGCCGTCTCGTTCGACGAACTTGTGGACGCGACGTGCGACGCGCTGGGCGTGTCCACGGCACGGCTCGGCTGAATCCCCGCTCTGGAAGGAAAACCCGACATGGAAAAGCTTTCGGTGGTCCTCGGGGACTACGCGCACGGACGTACCCTGCTCAACGGCGATGTCGAGGTCGCGGGCCACGCGGTCGAACCGGTGGAGGTGACGCCGGTGATCGGCGCGTACCGCCGGATGATCCGGGACCTCGAGTTCGACGTGTGCGAACTCGCGCCGACCTCGTACCTGATGGCCCGGCAGGCCGGAGTGCCGCTCACCGCGATC
>NZ_JACJHR010000224.1 GCF_014174495.1 Amycolatopsis echigonensis | reverse complement strand
GGGTCTGTCAAACGAGCGGTGTAACTCGGGTTGAAGGGAACTACTTGCGTCCGGCGGCCAGGCGGCCGTCGAAGGCGATCTCGAACGCGTTCAGCGCGGGTTTCCACCGCATCGTCCAGCGTTTCCGGCCGGCGCCCGTGGGGTCCAGGCTCATGATCGCCATGTAGACGCACTTGAGCGCGGCCTGCTCGTTCGGGAAGTGACCGCGGGCCTTCACCGCGCGGCGGATGCGGGCGTTGACGCTCTCGATCGCGTTGGTCGAGCAGATCACCCGCCGGATCTCGGCATCGAACGCCAGGAACGGCACGAACTCCGCCCACGCGTTGTCCCACAACCGGACGATGGCCGGATACCGACCGCCCCACGTCTCGGCGAACTCGGCGAACCGTTCGCGCGCGGCGGCCTCGGTCGGCGCGGTGTAAACCGGCTTGAGCGCCCTGGCGATCGCGTCCCAGTGCTGACGGCCTGCGTAGCGGAAGCTGTTGCGCAGCAAATGAACCACGCAAGTCTGGGTGATAGTGGCCGGCCAAACCGCAGTGATCGACTCGGGCAACCCGGCAAGCCCGTCACAGACGACCATGAGCACGTCAGCGACGCCGCGGTTCTTGAGTTCGGTGAGCACGTGCAGCCAGTACTTCGCGCCCTCGCCGCCCTCGCCCGCCCACAAGCCGAGGATGTCGCGGCGGCCCTCGCAGGTCACCGCCAAGGCGACATAGATCGGCCGGTTGGCGACCTTGCCGTCGCGGATCTTCACGTGGATCGCGTCGATGAAGATCACCGGATAGACCGGGTCCAAGGGCCGGTTCTGCCACTCGACCATGCCCTCGACGATCTTGTCGGTGATCGTGGAGATCGTCTGCCGTGACACCTCGGCCCCGTAGACCTCGGCCAGATGCGCCGAGATCTCCCCGG
The DNA here is from genome assembly GCF_014174495.1 of Amycolatopsis echigonensis. GTDB lineage: Bacteria > Actinomycetota > Actinomycetes > Mycobacteriales > Pseudonocardiaceae > Amycolatopsis > Amycolatopsis echigonensis. The sequence goes on along the minus strand of NZ_JACJHR010000224.1, from coordinate 469 downwards.
TCGTCAGGCCCTTCGCGGCCAGCGAGATCACCATCTCGTCCACGCCGCCCAGGCGCTTCTGCCGTTTGGCCACGATCTTCGGCTCGAAGCTCGCATCCCGGTCGCGGGGCACGTCGATCTGCACCGGACCCACGTCGGTGAGCACGGTCTTGGCGCGGGTGCCGTTGCGCGAGTTGCCGGTCCCGCGGCCGGCCGGGTCGTGCTTGTCATAGCCGAGGTGCTCGGTGATCTCGCCCTCGAGCGCGGACTCCAGCAGCCGTTTGGTCAGCTGCGCCAGCACCCCGCCCTCGCCGGTCAGCGCCAGCCCACCGGCCTTCGCGCGATCCACCAGCTGCGCGACCAGCTGCTCGTCCAGACCGTCCAGGCCGGTCTCGGGCTTCGAGTCCTCAGCGTTCTCCACGCCGGACATCATGTCGGTCATCAGGTGCACTTCCATGATCGGGAGTTACACCGCTCGTTCTACAGTCCC
>NZ_JACJHR010000223.1 GCF_014174495.1 Amycolatopsis echigonensis | reverse complement strand
GGCATTGCCGGTCCACACCGACGCCAAGGTCACCATCAAGCCGGTCAGCATCCTCGGCGAGCGCTACCTCGACCTGGACCGCGGGACGCCCTCGGCGCCCGCGCTTCAGGACGGCGGCGTCCTGCCGGTCCGGCAGACCAGCGTCTACACCGACCTCGACCAGGTGCTCAACACCGTCGACGACCCCACCGGGCAGTCGCTGGCGGCTTTGGTGACCGTGCTTGGCGAAGGCATGCGGGAGAACGGACAGAACGCCGATGCGACCATCCAGGCGCTCGCGTCGTCGATGAAGGACACGGACGGGCTGGCGAAGGTCCTCAAGGAGCAGAACGGCCTGCTCACCAGCGTGGTCGACAAGATCGAACCGGTGGCCCAGGCCCTGGCCGTGGACAACGGGGCGACCCTCGACGGTCTCCTCTCGTCCGCGCAGACCGCCACCGAAGCCACTGCGAAGAACCGTGCCGCGCTCGAGTCGACCCTCAGCCAGCTGCCGGACACCCTCTCCGCGGCCCGGAAGACGCTCGGGCAGCTGACCGGTACCGCGCAGGCCACGACGCCTATCCTGCAGTCGATCAGGCCGACCACGGACAACCTGAGCGCCATCAGCGACGAGCTCAAGAAGTTCTCCGAGTCGCTCGACCCCGCGCTGGCCAGCGCGAAGCCGGTTCTGGACAAGGCGCAAGGCCTGCTTGACGAGGCCCGGCCGGTGGTCGACCAGCTCAAGGCCGCCGGCCCGGACCTGCGATCCGCTGTCGGCGCTGCCCGCCCGATTGTCACCGACCTGACGAACAACTTCGGGAACGTGCTGAACTTCATCCGGAACTGGGCGTTGACCACCAACGGCGGCGACGGTGTTTCCCACTACTTCCGGGCCATGCTCGTCGTCAACCCCGACCTGCTGACGGGCCTCGTGCCCGGCCTCAACGCGCCCAACGGGGCTCCTACGCCCCCGCCGCAGGGCCCTCCCCAGGGCGACACCGGCACGCCGGCTCAAGCGGCTCCGCCCCTGCCGCTGCCGAGCCTCCCGGGACTCACCGCCTCAGGCGGGGTACTCGGCGGGCTGCTGGCCACGGGACAGCAATCCGACGGCGGCGTGACCGGGCTCAACCAGCAGCAGGAAAGCGGCGCTCTGCAGTTCCTCATCGGTGGAGGTCAGTGATGGCGAGCACGGTCGGCCGCAAGAGGCGGTCCCTGTTCATCGGGTTAGTCGTCCTCGCCCTCTTCGTGGCCTCGGTCGGGATCGCGATCACCGCGAGCGACGGCCTGCCCGGCAAGCCGACGACGGTCGTGAAGGCCGCCTTCGCTGACGTCGGTGCCCTGCGCAGCGGGGACGACGTCCGTATCGGCGGTGTGCGTGTCGGCCAGGTCGGCGACATCAACCTGGTCGGCAACCAGGCCGTCGTCGAGCTGAAGTTCGACGGCGACAAGCCGA
>NZ_JACJHR010000222.1 GCF_014174495.1 Amycolatopsis echigonensis | reverse complement strand
AGCGCTGCCGGTGCACACCGACGCCAAGGTCACGCTCAAGCCGGTCAGCATCCTCGGCGAGCGGTACCTCGACCTGGACCGCGGGACGCCCTCGGCACCCGCGCTCCAGGACGGCGACGTCCTGCCGGTGCAGCAGACCGGCGTCTACACCGACCTCGACCAGGTTCTCAACACCATCGACGACCCCACCGGGCAGTCGCTGGCGGCCTTGGTGACCGTGCTCGGCGAAGGCATGCGGGAGAACGGCCAGAACGCCGACGCGACCATCCAGGCGCTCGCTTCGTCCATGAAGGACACCGACGGGCTGGCGAAGGTCCTCAAGGAACAGAACGGCCTGCTCACCAGCGTGGTCGGCAAGATCGAACCGGTGGCCCAGGCCCTGGCCGTGGACAACGGGGCGACCCTCGACGGTCTCCTCTCGTCCGCGCAGACCGCCACCGAAGCCACCGCGAAGAACCGTGCCGCGCTCGAGTCGACCCTCAGCCGGCTGCCGGACACCCTCTCCGCGGCCCGGAAGACGCTCGGGCAGCTGACCGGTACCGCGCAGGCCACGACGCCCGTCCTGCGGTCGATCAGGCCGACGACGGACAACCTGAGCGCCATCAGCGACGAGCTCAAGAAGTTCTCCGAGTCGCTCGACCCGGCGCTGGCGAGCGCGAAGCCGGTCCTGGACAAGGCGCAAGGCCTGCTCGACGAGGCTCGCCCGGTGGTCGACCAGCTCAAGACCGCCGGCCCGGACCTGCGGACCACTGTCGGCTCCGCCCGCCCGGTCGTCACCGACCTGACGAACAACTTCGGGAACGTGCTGAACTTCATCCGCAACTGGGCTCTGGCCACCAACGGCGGCGACGGTGTATCCCACTACCTCCGGGCCATGCTCGTCGTCAACCCCGACCTGCTGACGGGTCTCGTGCCCGGCCTCAACGCGCCCAACGGGGCTCCTACGCCCCCGCAGCAGGGCTCTCCCCAGGGTGACACCGGCACGCCGGCTCAAGGGGCGCCGCCGCTGCCGCTGCCGAGCCTCCCGGGACTCACCGGCTCAGGCGGAGTCCTCGGCGGGCTGCTGGCCACGGGTCAGCAATCCGACGGCGGCGTGACCGGGCTCAGCCAGCAGCAGGAAAGCGGCGTTCTGCAGTTCCTCATCGGTGGAGGTCAGTGATGGCGAGCACGGTCGGCCGCAAGAGGCGGTCCCTGTTCATCGGGTTCGTCGTCCTCGCCCTCTTCGTGGCCTCGGTCGGTATCGCGATCACCGCGAGCGACGGCCTGCCGGGCAAGCCGACGACGGTCGTGAAGGCCGCCTTCGGCGACGTCGGTGCCCTGCGCAGCGGCGACGACATCCGCATCGGCGGTGTGCGGGTCGGCCAGGTCGGCGACATCAACCTGGTCGACAACCAGGCCGTCGTCGAGCTGAAGTTCGACGGCGACAAGCCGG
>NZ_JACJHR010000221.1 GCF_014174495.1 Amycolatopsis echigonensis | reverse complement strand
TTCCCAATGGGTTTGTCAAGTCACGCAGCTGCCGGGATCGGTGGTGAAGCGTGGTAGCCGGTGTCGTCGCGGAGCATGGCCCAGATGACGTTGAGGCGGCGGCGGGCGAGGCAGAGCAGGGCCTGCTCGTGCCGCTTCCCCTCTGCTCGTTTGCGCTGGTAATACGCCTTCGAGATGGGACAGGCCGGCAAGCTGGCCATGGCGGCGAGGTAGCAGGATCTCAGCAGGCCCCGGTGATAGCGGCGTGGGCGCCGCAGGTTGCCGTGGATGCGGCCGGAGTCGCGGGGAACGGGGGCGAGCCCGGCGTAGCCCGCGAGGCGGTCTGCCGAGCCGAACGCGGTCATCTCGCCGCCGGTGGCAGCGAGGAATTCCGCGGCGAGGACGGGCCCGAAGCCGGGCAGGGTGAGCATCACCTCGGCATGGCGGTGCTGGCGAAACCGCTGCTCGATCATCGCGTCGGTCTCGGCGATTTCGGTGTTGAGCGCGATCACCCCCTTGGCCAGTCGTTCGACCATCGCCGCGGCGAGTTTCTGCCCGGGCAGCGTGGTCTGCTGCGCGGCGGCGGCCTCGATCGCGAGATGCGCGACGGTGTCGGCGTTGCGGGCCTTGCGGTGGCGCAGCCAGTGGGCCAGGCGATGCTCGCCGAGGCGCCGGATCGCGTCGGGAGTTTGATAGCCGGTCAGCAGCAGCAGGTGTCCTTTGCGGGACAGGTCGAGTCTGCGTTCCAGCGCGGGGAAATACTCCAGCAGCTGGTGGCGGATCCGGTTGATCGCCCGGGTGCGGTCGCAGACCAGGTCGGTGCGCCGGTTGGTCAGGGTCCGCAGGTCGACCGCGATCTCCTCGCCGGCGCGCAGCGGGCCGAGGTCGCGGCGGACGCGGGCCTGGTCGGCGATGACGAACGCGTCTTTCGCGTCGGTTTTCCCCTCGCCTCGGTAGGTTCCGGCAGCTCGGTGGACCTTCAAACCGGTGATATAGACCAATTCCTGGGCGTGATTGACCAGAAGCCCGATCAGCAGCGCGGCACCGCCGCTGTTCAGGTCGATCGCCCACAGCGCATCGGTGTCGATGGCCGCGACGTCGGCGATCAGGGCCAGCAGTTCGGTTTCGTCGTTCTGGACGCGTCGAGACAACAGCCGCTCGCCGCTGTCGTCGATCACCACGCAGTGGTGGTGTTCCTTGCCGATGTCCACGCCGGCCCAGATGCGGGGCACGACCACCTCTTTCGTTGTTGTAATCAAGGGTTCACCCACAGACGACCACGCCGACGGTGTCCTACACAGCGATCCACGCGTATCCCAATTAGCGGTCGAGTCGTCGCGGGGGCCCGGGCGGCCAAGTCCTTTCAGCCTTGCCAACGGCGACGCCATGAGAGCCATACCCGGAGCCCCAGGGCCCACCGATCCTACGAATGACCAGTTCAGACCCAACAAAGAAGGTAGGAC
>NZ_JACJHR010000220.1 GCF_014174495.1 Amycolatopsis echigonensis | reverse complement strand
GCTGCCTAATGTTTATGTCAAGCAGCGGTAGCCGTGGTGTGTCGGTAGTCGGCCTGGTAAGGCTGGCGGGTGCGCAGGAGCGCGTAGAGGACGTTGATGCGTCGTCGGGCCAGCGCGATCAGTGCCTGGTGATGGCGCTTCCCTTCGGCGCGTTTGCGCTGGTAGAAAGCTTTGCTGAGTGGGTCGGTGCGGATCGCGCAGAACGCGGACTGGTAGAAGATGAACTTCAGGTGTTTGCTGCCGGCGGTGGCTCGCCGCAGGTAGTTCATCTTCCCGGACTGCTGCAGGACCGGCGCGAGGCCGGCGGCCGAAGCGAGCTGATCGGCGCTGGTGAAGCGGTCCAGGTTTCCTGCCTCCGCGAGGAATTCCGCGGTCAGGGTGGCCCCCATCCCCGGCAGGCTTCGGACGAGGGCCGCGTCAGGGTGGCGGTCGAGCCCGTCGGCGATCTGGTTCTCCAGTTCGCCGATGCGGTGCCGGGCCGCGATCGCGTCGGTGGCGAACTCGCGGGCGAACTCGGCCATGCGCTTCTGCCCGGGAACGATCACATGCTGGGCCTGAGCGGCCGCAATCGCCTTGCCTGCCAAGGGTTCGGCATAGCTGCGGCGGACGCCCGCGGCCAGCATGTGATCGATCAGGCCGTCGCGTCCGGCTTCGCGGACCTCTTCCGGTGTGACGAAGCGGACCAGAAGCCGCAGGTCGCTGAGGTTGGTCACGTCCACGACGCGTTCCAGGCCGGGGAAGAACCCGGCCAGGGTTTCGCGCAGCCGGTTGAGGCGGCGGGTCTGATCGATGACGAGTTCACGGCGTCGGGAGACCAGCATCCGCAGGTCGAGGGTGATGTCGTCCTCGGCGGTGACGATGCGCCAGTCGTCGCGCAGGCGCAGCTGGTCGGCGATGGTGGCCGCGTCGCGGGGATCGGATTTGGCTTCGCCGCCCTTGCTGGCGCGGCGGGCTCGGTTGACCACCAGGCCCGGGACGTGGACCAGGCGGACACCTGCCTCCAGCAGCATGGCGGTCAGCAAGCTGGCCACTCCGCCCATCAGGTCGATCGCGGCGGTGAGCTCGCCGTGCTCGGCTTCGGCCTGGCGCAGCTGGGCGATCAGGGCGTCGATGCTGTCCGGGTCGTTGTCGACGCGCCGGGAGAGCAGGACTTTCCCGGTCTCGGCGGCGACGATCGCGACCCAGTGGAACTCCTTGGCGACATCGATGCCTGCTTTTACTGCCATCGAACCTCCGGTCGATCACACGGTGTGGTGCGTCCCGATTCCGCCGTCAACGCCCTACATAGCGATGGTTCGCAGTGCCTAATCAGCGGTCAGAACCAGGTGGTGGAGCGGGCGGCACAGCACTCTGAACCATCACCGGCAGCAGGCATGAAAGCCATACCCGCTCCACCTGCATCCGCCGATCCTCGCGGACCGCGGACATCCCTGAAAGGTAGGGCGG
>NZ_JACJHR010000022.1 GCF_014174495.1 Amycolatopsis echigonensis | reverse complement strand
AATCTGGCGGTTCGCGTCCTTCACCGCCGCCATCAGCTGATCTGGTTGCAGGCGATCGAAAAGGCTGAGGTTCGCGTGCATGGCGCGAAGCAGGAAAGCGAGATCTGCCGTTTCGGTGGTGTTGTTGGTCTGTCCGGCGTGCTCCGCCGGAGAGGTCGACTTGCTCATGATCGTCACGATACGCATCGATTCGAGCACAGTCAGCTAAATTGCGCGCAGGGACCCATCGTGCAATCGCTTGGCTTTTGCGTGACAGCTCTGGCACGGTGAAAGCCGGGCGATCGAGTGCATGACGACTGAAGCTGCGCGGAGGAGGTGATCAGAGATGCAGCTTGAAACCCGTGTGACTCGCGACGAAGCCCAACCGTTCGTAGAAGCGGTGCGCTGCAGTCCTCGATGTATCCGACGTGAGCTGGACTAGGTTGCAGCCGCGTCGCCGCGATTCGTCGATGGCCCACTGCACAAGTTGTGCGCCAATGCCTGAGCCACGGTGATCGCGGTGTACGCGCACAGCTTCGATTTGCCCGCGAAGTGCCCCGCGCCGTGCGAGGCCGGGGATGATCGTCAGCTGAAGCGTGGCTACCGGTCGGTCATTCGACGTTGCGACGACCAGCAGCTGATTTGGGTCTGCCTCAATGGCTTTGAACGCTCGCAGGTAGGGCTCCAGGTCGGCCGGCGAGTCGCGGGTTGCGCCCAGCTGGTCGTCCGCGAGCATCTGGACGATTGCTTCGACGTCGTCAGCGCGAGCTCGTCGCACAGTGATAGGAGGCACGGCGGATCAGTATGCCATCGAGCAAGTGCCGGACAGTTGGCTGCTACGTGGCCTTGTAGCGGCGAATGCCGTCGACGTCTTCGGCTGCGAGCTTGTTCTGCGCTACCAGCAGATCCAGGTGCGCTCCTGTCTCCAGGACAGCGAGCATCTGATTGAACGCGTCCATTTCGGACAGTTTGCGGCCGCGGCGGGTCCAGCCGAGGCGGTTGGCAGCTTCGAAAGCGGTGCTTGCTCCGGCTTCGATCTGGGCCGCCATCGTTTCGAGGCGTTGCCGGTGGTGTTCGAGAAGTTCGTCGATGCGGGCATGCACGCTGTCGGTGACTGGGCCGTGAGCCGGCAACATGCGCCTGTCCGGCATGCCGCGAACCAGACGGAGGGAGTCGAGATAGTCGTTCAGCGGTAACTCAGCCGGAACCGGTTGGAAGCCGATCGACGGAGTGATGTGCGGAAGCACGTGGTCGCCGGAGAACAACAGGTCGGCCGCGCCGTCGACGAAAACCACGTGGCCGTTGGTATGTCCTGGGGTGTGGACCACATCGAACTCGCGCTCGGGCAGCACTGCTCGTCTGCCAGGCGTCAGCCATTCGTCCGGCTCTTCCCAAAGATTCGCCTCGGTGTGGCGAGGCTCCGAACCGAATAGCTTGCTGAGCGCGGTGATGACCTCTTGCCCGCCGCTGAGGCGAAGGAGGTCGAGCTGGGCTTGCATGGGGAACTGGTTCGGGTTGGCGCTCGCGTCGAGTGAAGGCTGCTCGAGCTTGCCTAGGGCGATCCGGTTGCCGAATTCGCGTCGAAGCGCCACTGCCTGCGTGTAATGGTCGCGGTGGACGTGGGTGATGAGGAACTCGCGGACATCGCCGAGTTCTGCATTGATCGCCTTGAGCGCGTCGGCCAGCAACTGGCGAGATTCGGTGAGGGACCACCCGGAGTCGACGAGCACGAGATTCGTGCCGTCGGTGACGGCATAGACGTTGACCGCACGCAGCCCGTCGTTCGGCAACGGCAAGGGGATCCGGTAGACGCCCGCGGCCACTTCGTAGACCCCGGGATCGGCCCAGTTCGGGTTACTGCCTTCGGGCAACGGCTCCACGGCGACCTCCGTCCAGGCGGGACCTCGGCGTCCCGGACTTTCCTTACATTGGGCCGTATTCCGGTCGCTGTCCACCTGGCGGGGCTGAGACACCGGTCACGTGATCAGCCGCGTTGCGCGGTGAGTGCGATGTCGATAGTCAACGTTGTCGCGACGAGCATGCTGGCCAGGGGCTCGGGGACCTGCAGCGGGATTTCGACGAGACAGGTGTTGCCGCTGATCGGCGAAAGGTCCGGCGATGGGGGTCCGACGTGGGCGACCTCGGTGCCGACCGGATCCTCGACCGTGACTTCCCATCGTTGCCGGCCGCTGGCGACGACGGTCGCGATCGTCTTGCCTTCGGCACGCAGGGTGAAACGGACGCGGCCGGCGTCGGTCGGGATGATTTCGCCGATCGGAGTGCCGTCCGCGCGGGTGACCACGAAGCGGGCCAGCGGGTCCTTCGATGGCTTCTCGACCTTGAGGACAATGCTCTGGTTCGCGTCGTGGACCTCGAACCTGCGGCTGACGTACTGGTCGGATTTCCACAGAAGCTGAATGACCTTGCGCAGAAGACTGGGCGTTGTGACGGCAACTCCGCCGATCTGTATGCCGTGGCGGTCGAACACGCCGTACTCCTGGCCAGCGGTGGTCGGCTTCGCCTCCCGGCTGACGTAAAGGACGGGCTCAGTGAAGAGAGTCCGCTCAAAGGAGCGGCTTGAGGCCCGGCGGCCCGGTGTTCCGGGCATGCTGCCCCGCCGCGGCTCCCGGGCGGATGCGTCACCGGGTGTTTTGCCGGGCGGTGGCGGGGCGGAGCTGGTCATGACGATCCAGACTAACGCGGTGACCGCGAATTCGGTGCGGGCAAAGGGATATGCGGCGAATGTCCGGCTATTGCCGCGCGGTCGGGTGAAGCTTGTCCGCAGGGGCGGTGCAGACGGCACCCGCCGGTTCCGCGACAATCCGGCCTGTGAGTGAACGACCTTGGCCTGCGGGCGCGGCGACGGGAATCGGGTCTATGCCGGGGACTGATCCCGTCGAGGCCGCTGCCGTGGTGTTCGGAGAGCTTCCCGGCTTCCCGTATGTGCCCGAATTGCCGGCGCGCGGCGTGGGTGCCGATATGGTCGGCCGGACCGCGGCGTTGCTTGTGGACCTCGCGATCGAGGTCGTCCCCAGCGGTTACCGCGTCGCCGGGCGGCCCGGTCATGACCATCGTCGCGGTCGTGACCTGCTCCAATGGGACCTAGACGCGGTCCAAGCCGCCCGAGAGAACACTGGCGCGCCAACGGTCCTCAAGACCCAGATCGCGGGACCCTGGACGCTCGGCGCGGGCATCGAGCTTGCCCGCGGACATCGGGTGCTCACCGACCGCGGGGCCTTGCGGGACTTCACCTCGTCGCTGCTCGACGGGCTTTCTCAGCATGTCGCGGAGCTGACTTCGAGGACTGACGCGCCGGTCGTCGTGCAACTCGACGAGCCGTCGTTACCCGCTGTTCTCGCGGGAAGTCTGTCTACTCCGTCGGGATACGGCAACGTCCCGGCAGTGCCTGAGCCCGAGGTTCGGGAGCTGCTTGCGACGACAATCGAACGAATCGGCGCGATGACCGGTCAGCCGGTCATCGTCCACTGCTGCGCTCCGCGGCCGCCGATCGCGCTCTTCCGTGCGGCGGGCGCCGGGGCTGTCGCGTTCGACATCAGCATGCTCGCCGGGGCGTCCGCCGAGCTTCTGGACGAGATCGGCGAGGCCTGGGACAGCGGCATTTCGTTCTTCTTGGGCCTCGTGCCGGCCACTGACCCGGTGACAGCTCCGGGCCTGAAGGAGGTCGCGTCTCCGGCGCTCAGGCTCGTGGACCGGCTGGGGTTCAATCGGTCGATCCTGGCCGAGCGGGCTGTTCCGACGCCTGCCTGTGGTCTTGCCGGTGCCACGAACGAGTGGATGCGCCGCGCACTCGCTCTTAGTCGCGACCTGGGCAAAGCGTTCGTGGAGCCACCCGAGAACTGGTGATTCCGCGGACGTGCGGCTGTTGTGACGAGTACCGTGGCTGATGAAGTGAAACAACCGGGGGAAATTCCGAATCATGCGCTTGTTCCGTCGTCGCCGCTCGGAAGCAGATACCGAAGCCGCGCCGCCAGATCCCCGTACGCCATGGCCTGAGCAGCAGGTGCCGTCCGACGCGGCCGCTGCGGCCGCTGCGTTCTGGGAAGGGTGGTATGACCTCCTGCCCGAGGTCAGTGCTGCGCTGGGCGAAGGCGAGCCGCATCGCGTCGAGCATGACCTGTGCGTGCTCGTCGAGTCGCTGCACCCGCGGTTGCACTTCTCGCTCGAACGCGGTCGGACCGCCATCTACGCCTTGGTCGTCAGCGGGCAGGAAGACCCGGAGCTGCGCCCGTACACGGACGCGTGGAAAGCGGCTGGACCGCCAGACGACGCGATCTGGGAGTACCACGATTCCGTCCCTCCGGTCCCGGATCCGACCGAGGTGACGGTGAACCTGGGCGAGCATCGGATCTCCCTGGCTGACGTCCGGGTTGTGGCGCAGGTGGACGACGGCGTGGTTGACGTCGCGGTCCACCATCCCGCGTTCGCGGATCTGGACGAGGATTCGCGCACCACGATGACGTTCCTGCCGCTCGACGCGACGCTGGGCGAGCGTCTGGCCGCCGAGCGGCTGCGCCGGGTCGAGACCGCCGAGGCCGCGCCCGAGGGCACGATCGATCTGCTGGAGTTCCGAGAGCTGGTCCGCGGGCTGACGGAGCAACCGGACGAAAGTGTCGGTGCCTCCGGCTAGGCTCACCATCTGTGAGCAGCACCGACCTTCCCCCAGACGAGGTGGCCGTGGAGGCCGCCCAGGACGTGACCGACGTACCGGCCGACGTGCGCGAGCGGCACGGCGCGCTCGCCGAGGAGATCCGCGGCCATCAGTTCCGGTACTACGTGCTGGATTCGCCGATCATCTCCGACGGCCAGTTCGACGCGCTCCTCAGCGACCTCCAGCAGATCGAGGACGAGTACCCGGCGCTGGTCACGCCGGATTCGCCGACCCAGAACGTCGGCGGGACGTTCTCCACCGAGTTCACCGCGCACGACCATCTCGAGCGCATGCTGAGCCTGGACAACGTGTTCGACACCGACGAGTTTCTCGCCTGGGTCGAGCGCGTCGAGAAGGAAATCGGGTCCGCGGAGTACCTGGCCGAACTGAAGATCGACGGCCTGGCTATCAACCTGCTCTACGAAAACGGCAAGCTCACGAGGGGGCTCACCCGCGGCGACGGGCGTACGGGTGAGGACGTCACGCTCAACATCCGGACCCTCGACCAGGTGCCCGACCAGCTCACCGGCACCGACGAGTTCCCGGTTCCGAAGCTTGTCGAGGTGCGCGGCGAGGTCTACTTCCGCGTCGAGGACTTCCTCGAGCTCAACGCGAAGATGGTCGAGGCGGGCAAGCCGCCGTACGCGAATCCGCGCAACACAGCTGCCGGGTCGCTGCGGCAGAAGGACCCGAAAATCACCAGGGAACGCCGGCTGCGGCTGATCTGCCACGGCCTCGGCAAGCGCGACGGCTTCGAGCCGGTCACGCAGTCGCATGCCTACGACGCCCTGGCGGCCTGGGGATTGCCGGTGTCGCCGCATACGCGAGTGCTGCGGACCGGCAAGGAACTCACCGATCACATCGCCTACTGGGGTGAACATCGGCACGACGCCGAGCACGAGATCGACGGCGTTGTGATCAAGGTCGACCAGGTCGCCTTGCAGCGACGCCTCGGCACCACCTCGCGCGCGCCGCGGTGGGCGATCGCATACAAGTACCCGCCGGAAGAAGCGATCACGACGCTGCTCGACATCCAGGTCGGAGTGGGCCGCACGGGACGGGTCACGCCGTTCGCCGTCACCGAGCCGGTCAAGGTCGCGGGCTCGACGGTCGCGCGGGCGACCCTGCACAACCAGGAAGAGGTCAAGCGCAAAGGCGTGCTGATCGGCGATCGGATCGTCATCCGCAAGGCCGGCGACGTGATCCCCGAGGTGCTCGGTCCCGTCGTCGACTCGCGGACCGGCGACGAGCGCGAATTCGTGATGCCCACCGAATGTCCGGAATGCGGCACGGAACTCGCCTACCAAAAGGAAGGCGACAAGGACATCCGCTGTCCGAACACCCGCTTCTGTCCCGCGCAGCTGCGGGAACGGCTGTTCCACCTGGCCGGGCGCGGTGCGTTCGACATCGAGGTGCTCGGGTACGAGGCGGCGGTCGCGCTGCTCGACGCCAGGGTGGTCGCTGACGAGGGCGACGTGTTCGACCTCAACGAGGAGTCGCTCGCCGAAGTGGAGTTGTTCCGCACCAAGGCGGGCGACCTGTCGGCGAACGCGCGGAAGCTTCTGGCGAACCTCGACTCGGCGAAGGACCGTCCGCTGTGGAAAGTGATCGTCGCCCTGTCGATCCGGCATGTCGGGCCGACCGCGGCGCAGGCGCTCGCGCGGGAATTCGGTTCGCTGCAACGGATCGAGGACGCGAGCGAGGAGGAACTCGCGAACGTCGACGGCGTCGGGCCGACCATCGCGCACGCCGTGCAGGAATGGTTCGAGGTCGACTGGCACCGGGAAATCGTCGAAAAATGGCGACGGTCCGGGGTGCGGATGGAGGAGGAGCGCGACGAGTCCATCCCGCGGAACCTGGAAGGCCTGTCGATCGTCGTGACTGGTTCCCTTGAAGGATTTTCCCGTGATGAAGCGAAAGAAGTCATCATGGCGCGCGGTGGCAAGGCGGCGGGATCTGTGTCGAAGAAGACGGCGTTCGTCGTGGTGGGCGACTCGCCGGGCTCGAAGTACGACAAGGCTGTGCAGTTGAAAGTGCCGGTGCTAGACGAGAACGGGTTCCGCGCGTTGCTGGAGCGCGGACCGGAAGCGGCTGCGGAACTGGCGCTCGACACCGGTGCGGACGAGGAAGCTGAGGGCGGCGATGAGTGAGGTGGAGATCCGGCCGGCGCGGCGCGAGGAGTTCGACGCGGTTGGCGAGGTGACCGTCGAGGCTTACCGGATCGAGGGGTTCTTCGAGACTGATGCCGCGTACGAGGCGAAGCTTCGTGACGTCTCGGGGCGGGCGGAGCACGCCGAGTTGCTGGTCGCGGTCGATCCGGACGGTCAGGTCGTGGGGTCGGTCGCGATCGTTCAGCCGGGGAGCGAGCTGTCCGAGATTTCCCAGCCGGGGGAGTTGGAGTTCCGCATGTTGGCGGTCGCGGAGGCGGCGCGCGGGCGAGGGGTCGGCGAGGCGCTTACCCAGGCAGTGCTGGACCGTGGCCGGGAACTCGGCGTCGAGCGGGTCGTGCTGAGCAGCCTCGACGTGATGCGGAAGGCGCACCGGCTCTACGAGCGGCTCGGGTTCCGGCGCTTGCCGGGGCGGGATTGGCATCCGCATCCGGGGGTCAACCTGATCGCCTACGAATACGGCTTCTGACGCCCCATTCTTGCAGGTCGGCGGCTTTTGCCGTTTTTTGGCGAAAGCGTTGGGCGGGGTTCGCCTCCGGTATTCGCCGTTGAACGGCGACGGTTCGGCGGATCTCGTCCCGGCTCCCGCCGGGCACTGATGGGGCGCTTAGGGGCCTGGCGGTGAGCGTCGGGCCGAGTGTGAGGCGGTCAGGCCCGTCGGTGGTGGACGGTTGTGCGGGGTGCGTCTGTTTGGCGAGCTTCAACTGTGTATGGGTTGTAACGGCTAGATGTCTGGCTTCGACTCAAGTTGTCACGCGTGAAGTACCGACTCGGATCGAGGAAGCGTGATCATGGCGAAGTTCGTTCAAACTGCCGTTCCGGTCGTTGGCGTTGCCGCGTTTCTTGCCGTCGCGTGCAACGCAGCACCACAGCCCGGTGGCACCTCAACGACGGTCGCGACGGAGACCGTGACCGCGACGGCAACCGAGTCGGCGACGGCGACCGTGAGTGCGCCGGCCAGCGCTGCGCAGCCGGCGACGGTCAAGGTCCCTGACGTGTCCGGCATGAATCATCAGGACGCACAGGACGCGATGCAGGCGGCTGGGTTGTACAACCTGCGCGAGGTCGATTCGTCCGGGAAGAAGCGGATGATGATCATCGACCGGAACTGGTGTCAGACCGGGCAGGATCCCAAGCCCGGAACCGTGGTTTCTGCTGGCACGGTCGTGACTCTCTATGCCGACAAGTGCTGATTACCGACGCCTGGCATGCCGGCGCAACCGGTCGCCATGACGGGCAAAGTCACCTGCATGAGGGAGATTGTCTGCACTTGAGGACCGCTGGTGGCGGCTGGAGGCGGGTGCAAAGAACGGTGGACCAGTCATGGCCGCTGGCGACTACGGCGTTCGCCAGGCTGATTAGCCGATTACCGGCAACCGAGAGGTCGGCCCGATGCTCAGCTCGGCCGCCCTCTAACTGTCAGGACAGCTGACCCAAACCTGGGGTCACCCGTCCAGAACCACCGCGACAATCCCGGCGAAATGCGCCAGCCGGGCGACCTCCGCGGCACGGAAGTTGGGCCCGCCCGGCCGCGCGACCAGCATCGCCTTTCCCGGCTTGCCCAGCGGAGTCGCGGCCAGCTCGGTACCGAGTTCCTTCCACGTGTCCGGGACCCACGAATCCTCGCCGTCCAAGACCGTCGCGCGCTCCAGCGGCAGCCAGGGCAAGTCCGTGAACGGGTTCTCCGGCGCCGCACTCGACGAAGCCAAGCGCCGGGATCCCGATTCCGAATATTCGACGATCACCGCCCACCCGGCGCGGATGATCTTCGGCACACCTTCGGCCAGCAAGTCCAGTCCGGCTTTCGGCTGCGCGGCGATCTCCTCGACCAGTTCGAGCTCGCGATGGGTGTCGAGGATGCCCGCGTACGGCCGCACCGCGTCGACCTCGACGCCTTCCACGCTCTCGGCCGCGGTGATCAGCGCGTCCGGGAGCCGGCCCGACGGGAGTTCGACCACCAGGTCGTCGATCGCGAGCCCGCCGCCGCGTTCCACCACGTCCACGCTCAGGATGTCAGCCCCGACCGTGCCGAGCGCGGTCGCGACCGCGCCGAGCGTGCCGGGGGAGTCCGGTAGCTGGACCCGGATCAGGAACGACACCACGCGCCCCTCTCGCCTCAGGCGTCCCAGCCCTGTCGTGGGACGCGCTTGCCGGGCGCCGATTGTGACAGACCGGGTACCCGCGGGGGCCCGCTGTCCGGCAAGCGGGACGCCCTGCCCGGCGCCCGCGGCCCGATAACCCGGTCGAACCGTCCGACGCCGTCACCATAGACTTGCAGCTTCCGAGAGCACCCGCACAGCACACCCCGGGAGTCACCCGCGTGCCCAACATTTCCCGAGACGAGGTCGCGCACCTCGCCAGGCTGGCCAGGCTGGCCGTGACCGACGACGAGCTGGACGTTTTCGCCGGCCAGCTCGACCAGATCCTGGACTCGGTGGCGAAGGTCAGCGAAGTCGCCGCGGAAGACGTCCCGCCGACCTCGCACGCCGTGCCGCTGACGAACGTCTTCCGCGAGGACACCGTCCGGCCCAGCCTCGAACAGCAGGACGCGCTGGCCGCGGCGCCGGCCGCCGAGGACGGCCGGTTCCGGGTGCCGCGGATCCTGGGAGAAGAACAGTGAGCGAACTCGTCAAGCTGACTGCCGCCGAGCTGGCGGCGAAAATCCACGCGCGCGAGGTGTCCGCGGTCGAGGTCGCGCAGGCGCACCTGGACCGCATCGCCGCGGTGGACGACCACGTGCACGCGTTCCTGCACGTCGACACGGAAGGCGCGCTCGGCGCGGCCAAGGCGGTCGACGAGCAGCTGGCCGCGGGAGAGCAGCCGGCGTCGCCGCTGGCGGGCGTCCCGCTGGCGCTGAAGGACGTGCTGACCACGAAGGGCGTGCCGACGACCTGCGGGTCGCGCACCCTCGAGGGGTGGCTGCCGCCGTACGATGCGACTGTCACGCGCAAGCTGCGCGAAGCCGGCGTCGTGATCCTCGGCAAGACGAACATGGACGAGTTCGCGATGGGCTCCTCCACGGAGAACTCGGCGTACGGGCCGACGCACAACCCGTGGGACCACGCGCGCATCCCGGGCGGTTCGGGCGGTGGCTCGTCCGCGGCGATTTCGGCGTTCGAGGCGGCTCTCGCGATCGGTACGGACACCGGCGGCTCGATCCGTCAGCCCGGCGCTGTCACCGGCACTGTGGGCGTGAAGCCGACGTACGGCGGAGTGTCGCGGTACGGGCTCGTGGCGTTCTCGTCGTCGCTCGACCAGGCCGGGCCGTGCGCGCGTACGGTGCTTGACGCCGCACTGCTGCACGAAGTGATCGCTGGCCACGACCCGATGGACTCGACGTCCATCGACGCACCGGTGCCGCCGGTTGTCGCTGCGGCGCGCGAAGGCGCGAAGGGTGACCTGTCCGGCGTACGCGTCGGCGTCGTGAAGGAGTTCGGCGGCGACGGTTACCAGTCAGGCGTGCTGCGGTCGTTCGAGGCCGCCGTCGAGCAGCTTCGCGCTCTCGGCGCCGAAGTGGTCGAGGTGTCGTGCCCGCACTTCACGTACGCGCTGCCTGCGTACTACCTGATCGCGCCGAGCGAAGCGTCGTCGAACCTCGCGCGCTTCGACGCGATGCGATACGGCCTGCGCGTCTCGGACGACGGCGAGCACAGTGCCGAAGAAGTCATGTCGCTGACCCGCGAGAAGGGCTTCGGCGCTGAAGTGAAGCGTCGCATCATGCTCGGCACGTACGCGCTTTCGTCGGGCTACTACGACGCGTACTACGGCTCCGCGCAGAAGGTGCGCACGCTCATCACGCGTGACTTCACGCAGGCCTTCGAGAAGGTCGACGTACTCGTGTCGCCGACGACGCCGACGACGGCGTTCAAGCTCGGCGAGCGCGTGGACGACCCGATGGCGATGTACCTCGCCGACCTGTGCACCATCCCGTCGAACCTCGCGGGCAACGCCGCCATGAGCGTCCCGAGCGGATTGTCCGACGAGGACGGGCTGCCGGTCGGCCTGCAGATCATGGCCCCGGCGCTCGCCGACGACCGGCTGTACCGCGTCGGCGCCGCGTACGAGGCCGCGCGCGACGCCGCTGCCGGCGGCTCGCTCGTGCACCAGGTTCCGGAGCTGGGAGGAACGAAGTGACTGCCGTGGCCGAGTTGATGGACTACGCCGAGGTCATCGAGCGGTTCGACCCCGTGCTCGGGCTCGAGGTCCACGTGGAGCTCAGCACGAACACGAAGATGTTCTGCGGCTGCGCCAACGAGTTCGGCGGCGAGCCGAACACCAAGACGTGCCCGACCTGCCTCGGCCTGCCCGGTTCGCTGCCGGTCGTGAACGGCAAGGCGGTCGAGGGCGCGATCCGGATCGGTCTCGCGCTCAACTGCCAGATCGCGGAGTGGTGCCGGTTCGCCCGGAAGAACTACTTCTACCCGGACATGCCGAAGAACTTCCAGACGTCGCAGTACGACGAGCCGATCGCGTTCGACGGCTACCTCGACGTGACGCTGGACGACGGCGAGGTCGTGCGCGTCGAGATCGAGCGCGCGCACATGGAAGAGGACACCGGCAAGTCGTTGCACATCGGCGGCGCGACCGGCCGGATCCACGGTGCCGAGCACTCGCTGCTCGACTACAACCGCGCCGGCGTGCCGCTGATCGAGATCGTCACCAAGCCGATCACTGGCACCGGCGAACGCGCACCCGAGGTGGCCCGCGCGTACGTCACCGCGCTGCGCGACCTGCTGCGCGCGCTTGACGTGTCCGACGTTCGCATGGACCAGGGTTCTCTGCGCTGCGACGCGAACGTGTCGTTGATGGCCAAGGACGCGACGGAATTCGGCACGCGCACTGAGACGAAAAACGTCAACTCGCTGCGCAGTGTCGAGCGCGCGGTGCGGTACGAGATGACGCGTCAGGCGGCGATTCTCGCCGAAGGCGGGTCGATCCGCCAGGAAACGCGGCACTTCCAGGAGGCTGACGGCACCACGTCGTCCGGCCGTGCCAAGGAAACCGCGGAGGATTACCGGTACTTCCCGGAGCCCGACCTCGTGCCGATCGCGCCGTCGCGCGAGTGGGTCGAGGAACTGCGCGCGACGCTGCCGGAGATGCCGTGGGAGCGGCGCAAGCGGATCCAGGAAGAGTGGAAGCTCTCCGACGAAGCGCTGCGCGACCTGCTGAACGTCGGTGCCGTCGAGCTCGTCGCGGCGACAGTCGAGGCTGGTGCGACGCCGGACGAAGCACGCGGCTGGTGGGTCAACACGCTCGCGCAGGAAGCGAACGCGCGCGAGGTCGAGCTGGCCGAACTGGCGATCACGCCGGTGCAGGTCGCCGAGGTGATCGGGCTCGTGTCCTCCGGGGAGCTGACGAACAAGCTCGCCAAGGAGGTCGTACAGGGTGTCCTCGCCGGCGAGGGTTCGCCGCGCGAGGTCGTCGAGAAGCGCGGTCTGAAGGTCGTCTCCGACGATTCGGCGCTGCTCACCGC
The DNA here is from genome assembly GCF_014174495.1 of Amycolatopsis echigonensis. Lineage (GTDB taxonomy): Bacteria > Actinomycetota > Actinomycetes > Mycobacteriales > Pseudonocardiaceae > Amycolatopsis > Amycolatopsis echigonensis. The sequence continues at coordinate 107,739 of NZ_JACJHR010000022.1, read as the reverse complement.
TGTCGACGAAGCCCTGGCCGCCCAGCCGGACATCGCCGACAAGATCCGCGGCGGCAAGGTCGCCGCGGCAGGCGCGATCGTCGGCGCGGTCATGAAGGCGACCAAGGGCCAGGCCGACGCCAAGCGGGTGCGCGAGTTGATCATCGAGCGCGTCGGTTCCTGAGTGGCTTTCTCGCTTCGACGCGTCACCTGGCGCGAGTGGCTCGGCTTGGCGGCCGGGCTGCTCGCGGTCGGGTCGACGGCCCTGCCCTGGACAGTGCTGTCAGCGGATACCGCGACGTCCGACGTCCGCGACGCGTTCCGGACGTTGCCGCATAGCGACGTCGTGCGTACCGCGTGGAATTCGGACCTCTTTTCCTGGGGTCCGCCGCTGCTGCTGGCCGTGGTGGGGCTTGCGGTGGTGTTGTTCGGGCAGGTCACCAAGGCACGGGTGAACGGGCTGCCGCAGCTGTGGCTGGTGGGTGGCCTGACGACGGTTTTGCTGATGGTGATCGGCTGGACGACGCTGGACTGGGTGTTCGACAGTGACCAGCGTGCCTTCCTCGACGCTGCGGGCGTGTCGATCTCGGCTGGGGTCGGGCGGTATCTGGGGATGGCGTTCGCGGTCGGATCGGTCGTGGTGGCGATCGTGGACATCCGGGCGGCTCGGGCGGAGAGCCGGGCTTCGCGTCGTCGCCGCTGAACGGCGACGCCGGGTTCCTGGCTGAGCTGCTGGCGGATTCGCCGTTCGATGGCGAGGGGAGATGGCCTCGTCGTGGTGCGGGCGGTGACGGCGCAGCGGCATCGGTTGGGCGGTTCCCGTTGATGGGTCGGTGAGTGTCGCCGTTTCGTGGCGAACTTTGCTGGCAGGGAAACCCCGGACGGCCAGGTTGAGCGATGCTGAATGTCACCGGCCGCGATGACGGATCAGCTGTCGCCACTAACTGGCTAACCGCAGGTCAACTGGCCTTTCGGGCCCCCGAAAGGGCTCAGTCAGCGCACACCGGGTGTCAGTCCTTGCCCGGACCGCCGCCCGTGTCGCTTACCACGATGAGGACCACGCGGTCGTCGCTGGAGACTGGTTTGCCGCCGTCCTTGTTGACGGTTCCCGCGACGGCCAGTTGCGGGTTGATCATGCTCATGGCGGAGAGCCGGCCGTACGTCGTGGTGGCCTTGCTCTTGCCGTCGAGGGTGACCGTCGGCTTGCCGGTGACCGCTCCGTCCTTGTTGACCGGCACGTTCTGCAGGCCGGTCGACGACGCGATGCCGAGGATGCCGTTCGCGTCGACGAAATCGACGCAGCCCCCGAGGGAAGGCTTGTCCTGCCAGGTCCACGCGGGGGTGTTGAGCGGCTGTCCGGACTGGAGGCGGTACACGGCGTCCGGGCCGTTGGCCGGGTGATCAGTCACCCACGCGCGCTTCCCGTCGGACGAACGGCAGATGCCGCCGGGGGAGTGCAGGCCCGAGGCGTAGACGGCGGACCCGGACGTGGGATTCCCACTCGCCGGTTTGCCGGAGACATCGATGCGGAGAACCTTGCCTGCCAGGGAATTCGGGTCCGCGGCTGCGGCGGGGTTGCCGGCGTCGCCCGTCGCGACGAGCAGTGCGCCGCTTCCGTCGCTGGCCAGCGCGCCGCGGTTGCCCGTGGGGCCTTTCGGGATTCCGGTCAGCACAGGCTTCGGGGCCTGGCCCTTGGCGAATCGCACGACGCGGTTGTCCGACGCCGTGGTCACGTAGGCGAAGACCAGCTGATCCTCGACGTAGCTGGGCGACAGCGCCAGGCTGGTGAGGCCTCCGTCGCCGTCGGCTTGGACGTCCAGTTGCGCGAACGACGTCGCGTCATGCCCGGAGCTGGCCAGCATGACCCGCCCGGTTTTCCGCTCACCGGCGAGAGCGGCTGGCGCGGATCCCTCGCCGGGAAGTCCGGCGACGGCGGCGACGGTGTCGAGGCAGGTGGCGATGACGGCCTTGTCGAAGTCCTTGCAGCCTTGCGGAGGCGGAACTGGCGAGGGCGGAGCTTGTGCGGGGCCGGTCGGGGGACCGCCGCCAGGGCTGTCGCCGTGTTCCTGGACCTGTGGCGGAGATTCCGGGCTCGGCACCGGCGCGGGGGTGAACGTCTGGCCGGCGGCGGTGTCGTCGAACCGCGCGCAGCCGGAAAGCACGAGGCCGCCGCAGGCGAGGAGGGCCAGCGGCGCCGACCACCGGTACCGGGTACGCATGATGTCCCAGCGTAGGCGGCGCGGCGTGAGCCACTGGTAAGTGGTTACGGTGGTGATCATGACAGTCACCGTGCTGGTCCCGGACGACGAGGGCGTCGCCGTGCTGTCCGAAATCCCTCTCGTCCACGCGGTGCGCTACGAATGGGGCCGCCCGTTGCCGCCGGAGGCTGCGAAAGCAGAGGTGCTCGTCCCGCCCATGGATTCGGCGGGCGACGACATCTGGAGCGACCTGCCGAACCTCAAGCTGGTGCAGTTGCTGACCGCCGGAGCTGAGGACTGGGTCGGCCGCGTCCCGGAGGGCGTTCTGTTGTCCACCTGCCGCGGCGCGCACGGCGGCAGCATGGCGGAGTGGGTCGTCGGCGTCCTGCTGTCGATGTACCGGAATCTGGACGTCTACGCGGCGGCGCAACGGGCTGGACGCTGGGAGCAGTTGCCGTCCGACACGTTGCAGGGGAAGCGCGTGCTGATCGTCGGGGCTGGGGATGTCGGGCGGCAGTTGCGGCGACGGTTGGAGCCGTTCGACGTTCGCTGCACGATGGTCGGAATGTCGGCGCGTGAGGGCGTGCACGGTGTCGATGAGTTGCCGGAACTGCTGGCGGACCACGATGTGGTGGTCATGATGGTCCCCCTCACCTCGCGGACGCGAGGCATGGTCGACGCCGATTTTCTTGCGGCCATGCGTGATGACGCGGTGCTGGTCAATGCTGCTCAAGGGCCAGTCGTGGTTACCGACGCGCTGGCGGCGGAGCTCGCGGCGGGACGGCTTCGCGCGGCGCTCGACGTGACCGATCCCGAACCCTTGCCGGCGGACCATCCGCTGTGGACAGCGCCCGGTTTCGTGTTGACGCCGCATGTGGCCGGAGCGGTGCGGGGCGTCCGGCGGCGCGCTTATTTGGTGGCTGCGGCGGAAATCGCCCGGTACGCTGGCGGAGAACTGCCTGGCAATCTCGTGCGCGGCGAATACTGATCATTTCCCGGATGTCGGACCGGCACTCAGGGTGAACCCTGAAAGAGCCCCTGACCTCGGCGTGCTCGCTCGCGGGGCACGGCCGAATCCCCTAATCTTCGCCGCGTGACCACTCAAGGGGACGACTACCAGACCAGCGTGCTGTCCGGTGTCGAGGACTCTGCCGGCAACGACTACGACGAACCCCGGCAGGGCGGTCTCGGCTTCGGCCTGCTCGTCTTGCGCCTGGGGCTCGGCGTGATCATGGGTGCGCACGGCCTGCAGCATTTGTTCGGCGCTTTCGGCGGACCGGGCGTCGGCGGGTTCGCGCACGTGCTCGAGATGTTCGGGTACCACAAACAGACGACGCTGCTGTCCTGGATCACCGGCGTCACCGAGGTCGCGGGCAGCGCGCTGCTGATCGTCGGCCTGTTCACGCCGCTCGCCGCGGCGGGGCTGCTGGGCGTGGCCGCGAACATCGTCTACGCGAAGTTCCACGGCGGCTTCTTCGAAGGCACGGGCCAGGGCTGGGAGTACGAGCTGCTGCTGAGCGTGTGCGCGCTGACGCTGATCTTCACCGGCGCGGGCACCATCTCGCTGGAGCGGAACACGCCGTGGCGGAAGCGGCCGTTGCCCCTTGGTTTCATCTCGTTGCTGCTGGCCGCAGCTGCGTCTGTGGTGGTCATCGTTCTGACTCGCTGACCCGGCGCGGAGTCTGCCGCTGGCCCGGTGTGGTCGGCTGGAGGCAACGGCGGCGTGGTGGGGAGTGCTCCGGTTGGTGACCAGGCCGTTGGGGTGTTGCCGTTTAGTGGCGAATACCAGGTCAGGGCGAGAATCCTGGGGCTCGATGCTGGTGGGATCGGCCCGTGAATGGCGACTGTGGACGAAGGCGTCGCGGGCTGGAGGTGGAGTCGTGGCGAGGGCGGGGGACCCATTGGCCGTTTAGTGGCGAATGGCGTCGACCGGAGTTGCGGGCTGAGCCGGGGTGGCTGTTCGCCGTTGAGCGGCGATTCGGGTCGATCCGGGGCTGGGGCCGAGAGAGCGTTCGCCGCTGAGTGGCGAATGTTGTGGGCCGGGGGAGCGGGCCGCGGGTCGGCCGCGGTGACCGTTGGCCGTTGAGCGGCAAATCGCGTCGACCGGGATCCGGCGGCAGCGGCCGAGATTCCCGCAGTGGCAGTCGCCTAGCCGAGACACGGAAAAGGGGCCCGCGCACCACGCGCGGGCCCCTTCCAGCAGAAGCAAACAGCAGAATCAGCGGTTCGGGTCCCGAACAGCGCCGGTATCGGCCGACGTGGCCATCCGGGCATAGGCCCGCAGCGCCGAGGTGATCGGGCGCTCCCGGTCCTTCGGCTGCCACGGACGCTCCGAAGCTTCCATCTTCGCCCGCCGTTCCGCCAGAACCTCCGGTTCGACCAGCAACTCGAGCCGCCGTTCGTGGACGTCCAGGACAATCTGGTCGCCGTTCTCCACCAGGCCGATCAGACCGCCCGCGGCGGCTTCCGGCGAGATGTGGCCGACCGAAATACCCGAGGAGCCGCCGGAGAAACGGCCGTCGGTGATCAGCGCGCACTTCTTGCCGAGGCCGGAACCCTTGAGGAACGCTGTCGGGTGCAGCATTTCCTGCATGCCGGGGCCGCCAGCCGGGCCCTCGTAGCGGATGACCAGCACCTCGCCCGGCTGGATCTCCTTCTTGAGGATCGCCGAAACGGCTTCCTCCTGGCTCTCCAGCACCCGCGCCGGGCCCTGGAAGTGCCACAGGTCTTCGTCGATGCCCGCGGCCTTGATCACAGCGCCGTTCTCGGCCAGGTTGCCGCGCAGGATCGCGAGGCCGCCGTCCTTCGTGTAGGCGTGCTCGATGTCGCGGATACAACCGCCGGCAGCGTCAGTGTCCAGGGACGACCAGCGGTTGTCCGTCGAGAACGCCTGCGTGGTCCGCACCCCGCCCGGTGCGGCGTGGAACAGCTCCAGCGCCTTCTCCGACGGGGACTCGGCGCGGATGTCCCACTCGTTCAGCCACGTGGCGAGGTCCGGTGCGTGGACCGCGTGCACGTCGGTGTTCAGCAGACCGCCGCGGTACAGCTCGCCCAGGATGGCGGGGATTCCGCCGGCCCGGTGGACGTCTTCCATGTGGTAATCGGAGTTCGGCGCGACCTTCGACAGGCACGGCACGCGCCGCCCGATGGCGTCGATGTCGCTGATCGTGAAGTCGACCTCGCCCTCCTGCGCGGCGGCGAGAATGTGCAGCACGGTGTTCGTCGAGCCGCCCATGGCCATGTCGAGCGCCATCGCGTTCTCGAACGCCGCCTTCGTGGCGATCGACCGCGGCAACGCCGACTCGTCGTCCTCGCCGTACCAGCGCTTGCACAGTTCGACCACCGTGCGTCCGGCGTTGGAGAACAACTCGCGCCGAGCCGCGTGTGTCGCGAGCGTGGAACCGTTGCCCGGCAACGACAATCCCAGCGCTTCGGTGAGGCAGTTCATCGAGTTCGCGGTGAACATGCCGGAGCACGAACCGCAGGTCGGACAGGCGGAGCGCTCGACCTCGGCCAGACCGGCCTCGTCGATCGCCGAGTTCGCGGACGCCGCGATGGTGGTGATCAGGTCGGTCGGGGCGTGCGCGACGCCTTCGACGACCACCGCCTTGCCGGCTTCCATCGGACCGCCGGAGACGAACACAGTCGGGATGTTGAGCCGCATCGCGGCGTTGAGCATGCCCGGCGTGATCTTGTCGCAGTTCGAGATGCACACCAGCGCGTCGGCCTGGTGCGCGTTGACCATGTACTCCACCGAGTCGGCGATGATCTCGCGCGAGGGCAGCGAGTAGAGCATGCCCGAGTGACCCATCGCGATGCCGTCGTCGACCGCGATCGTGTGGAACTCGCGCGCGATGCCGCCCGCTTCGGCGACCGCCTCGGCGACGATCTCGCCGAGGTCCTTGAGGTGCACGTGGCCGGGCACGAACTGGGTGTAGGAGTTGGCGATCGCGACGATCGGCTTGCCGAAATCGCTGTCGGTCATTCCGGTCGCACGCCAGAGCGAGCGTGCGCCCGCCGCGTTGCGACCGTGGGTGGTGGTCCGGGAACGGAGGTGCGGCACGGCATTCTCCCAGGTCAGAAGGCTGAACCAGGCGGAGGGGAACTACGGCTCCGCAAACTGGTTCTACCAATTCTACTCGGCTGGTTTGCCGTTGCCGCCGCCGGTCCGTTCCGCGTCGGCGGAGGGCTCCGGCTCGGCGGGCTCGGGAGCGGATTCCGGGGCGGGCTCCGCGGCAGCGTCCGGCGCGGTCTCGGCGGCCGGTTTCTGACCGGTGAGCTCCTCGTCGCTCAGCACGCCGGACGGGTCCTGGATCTTGCCCTCGCTCACCAGTGCCAGCACCGGAAGATGCCGCGTCCGCACCGTGGGAAGACTGACCTGGGTGTCGTCGCCGAGGACGGCGCGCACGCGAGCCTTGTTAGTGATCGCCAACCCCTTGAGCGACGACCACGGCAGGTCGCGCTGGCCGAAGACCGTCCGGACGTGCAGTCCTTCGCGGGTCGCGACGGTGCGCGTGCGCGCTACGAACACGAGCAGCGCGAGCGGGAAGACGTACAGCCACTGGAATCCGCCGATCTCGCCCAGTGCGATAGGTGTCACACACACGGTCAGCAGACCGATCGCGAGATACGCCGTGGTGGGGATCCGGAACACGGCCTTCCGGCCCTCGTCCGCACGCTGTTCCTGCTGTTTCTTGGCCACGAAGGAATGGTGCACCGGTGCCCGGAGTGACCTGCGTCCGGGTCGCGCGCGGGCAGTACTGGCCGTCCACGATGCGGAACCGCTGTCCCGTAGAGTTGACACTCGCCCGGGCGCGCGACTAACGTCCATGCCGTGATTACGCAGACCGGTCTCGTACTTCCTCAGCGCGCCGACGCTTAGGAAGAGTCCTCTGCGTCGACGCGCGACCCTCGTGCGACCTTACGGTCGGCGAGGGTTTTTTGTTGCGTGAAACCGGTTCCCCGACCGGAAGTACGGCCCAGACAACCCGAACGAGTGACACCGAGAACCCACGAGGCAGAACCGATGACCAGTGCCACGTCGCGCAGCGACGCGAAGCCCGGGCCGACCGCGCCCGGTGTCCCAGGAGCACGTCCGAAGCCCGCCCCGCCGGCGGGTACGCCGGTGCGCGTCACCGGCGCGCAGTCGCTCGTCCGCTCGCTCGAGGCGGTCGGCGCGGAGGTCGTGTTCGGCATTCCGGGTGGCACCATCCTTCCCGCCTACGACCCGCTGCTCGACTCCACGAAGGTCCGGCACGTCCTGGTCCGCCATGAGCAGGGCGCCGGGCACGCGGCCACCGGCTACGCGCAGGCGACCGGCAAGGTCGGCGTCTGCATGGCGACCTCGGGTCCGGGCGCCACGAACCTCGTCACCCCGCTGGCCGACGCCAACATGGACTCGGTTCCGGTCGTCGCCATCACCGGGCAGCAGTCGCGCAACCTGATCGGCACCGACGCGTTCCAGGAAGCCGACATCTGCGGCATCACCATGCCGATCACCAAGCACAACTTCCTCGTCACCGACCCGGCGGAGATCCCGCGGGCGATCGCCGAGGCGTTCCACCTGGCCTCAACCGGCCGGCCCGGCCCGGTGCTGGTGGACATCCCCAAGGACGTGCTGCAGGAGATGACCTCGTTCTCCTGGCCGCCCGAACTCCGGCTGCCCGGCTACCGCCCGACGCTGCGGCCGCACGGCAAGCAGGTCCGCGAGGCCGCGAAGCTGATCGCGCAGGCCCAGCGGCCGGTGCTGTACGTCGGCGGCGGCGTGATCAAGGCCGAGGCGTCCGAGCAGCTGCGCGAACTCGCCGAGCTGACCGGCATCCCGGTCGCGACCACGCTGATGGCGCGCGGCGCGTTCCCCGACTCGCATCGCCAGCACGTCGGCATGCCCGGCATGCACGGGTCCGTCGCCGCGGTCGCCTCGATGCAGCGCGCCGACCTGCTGGTCGCGCTCGGCGCCCGGTTCGACGACCGGGTCACCGGCCAGCTGTCGTCGTTCGCGCCGGACGCGAAGATCGTCCACGCGGACATCGACCCGGCCGAGATCTCCAAGAACCGCAAGGCGGACGTGCCGATCGTCGGCGACTGCAAGGAGATCATCGGCGAGCTGATCGACGCGGTGAAGACCGAGTTCGACCGCGCCCGTCCCGACCTGACGGACTGGTGGACGCAGGTCGACTCGTGGCGCGAGGACTACCCGGCGGGCTACGAATGGCCCGACGACGGTTCGCTGTCGCCGCAGTACGTCATCGAGCGGATCGGCGAACTGGTCGGCCCGGACGCGGTGTACGCGGCGGGCGTCGGGCAGCACCAGATGTGGGCCGCGCAGTTCGTGAAGTACGAGAAGCCGCGCACCTGGATCAACTCCGGCGGCCTCGGCACCATGGGCTTCGCCGTGCCGGCCGCGATGGGCGCGCAGTTCGGCCTGCCGGACACGCAGGTGTGGGCGATCGACGGCGACGGCTGCTTCCAGATGACCAACCAGGAACTCGCCACGTGCGCCATCGAGGGCGCGCCGATCAAGGTCGCCGTGATCAACAACGGCAACCTCGGCATGGTCCGCCAGTGGCAGAACCTGTTCTACTCCGAGCGGTACTCCAACACCGATCTCGGCACGCACAAGCACCGCATCCCGGACTTCACGCTGCTGGCCGAGGCGCTCGGCTGCGCCGGCCTGCGCTGCGAGGCCAAGGAGGACGTCGACGCGACGATCCGGCGCGCGATGGAAATCAACGACCGCCCCGTCGTGATCGATTTCGTCGTGGGGAAGGATGCCCAGGTGTGGCCGATGGTCGCCGCGGGCACCGGGAACGACGAGATCATGGCCGTGCGCGGCATCCGGCCGCTGTTCGACGACGACGAGGTTTCGCAGGAAGCTGTCGAGGCCGCCGCCGCGGAGGGAGAGCAAGCATGACTGTCCACACGCTGAGCGTGCTGGTCGAGAACAAGCCCGGTGTGCTCGCCCGGGTCTCCGGACTGTTCTCCCGCCGCGGCTTCAACATCGAGTCCCTTGCTGTCGGGCCCACGGAGAACCCCGAGGTGTCCCGGATGACGATCGTGGTCGCCGTCGAAGAGCTACCGCTCGAACAGGTGACCAAACAGCTCAACAAGCTGGTGAATGTGATCAAGATCGTCGAGCTGGAAGCAGGCAGCGCGGTCCAGCGCGAACTGCTGCTCGTGAAGGTCCGGGCCGACGCCACCGTGCGCAGCCAGGTCCTCGAGACCGTCCAGCTCTTCCGCGCCAAGGTGGTGGACGTCTCGCCGGAGGCGCTCACCGTCGAGGCGACCGGGACGTCGGACAAGATCGGCGCGCTGCTGCGGATGCTGGAGCCGTACGGCATCCGCGAACTCGTCCAGTCCGGCATGGTCGCGGTGGGCCGCGGGGCCCGCTCGATCACCGCCGCTTCTCCCCGCTGAACCTCAGATTTCGTGTAAGTACGGAAGGAAGTAGTACCCCCCATGGCAGTGGAAATCTTCTACGACGACGACGCCGACCTGTCGATCATCCAGGGTCGCAAGGTCGCCGTGATCGGCTACGGCAGCCAGGGCCACGCGCACTCGCTCAGCCTGCGCGACTCGGGCGTCGACGTCCGGATCGGCCTGCAGGAGGGGTCCAAGTCCCGGGCGAAGGCCGAGGAGCAGGGCCTGCGCGTGCTGTCGGTCGCCGAGGCGGCCGCCGAGGCTGACGTGATCATGATCCTCGCGCCGGACACGAAGCAGCGCTTCATCTACGAGGAGCACATCGCGGCGAACCTCAAGGACGGCGACGCGCTCTTCTTCGGCCACGGCTTCAACATCCGGTACGACCTGATCAAGCCGCCGGCCAACGTCGACGTCGCGATGGTCGCCCCGAAGGGCCCGGGCCACCTGGTCCGCCGCCAGTTCGTGGACGGCAAGGGCGTGCCCTGCCTGATCGCGGTCGAGCAGGACGCTTCGGGCAACGCCCAGGCGCTCGCGCTCTCCTACGCCGCGGCGATCGGCGGCGCGCGGGCCGGCGTCATCAAGACGACCTTCACCGAGGAGACCGAGACCGACCTCTTCGGCGAGCAGGCGGTGCTCTGCGGTGGCGCGTCCGCGCTGGTGCAGACCGGTTTCGAGGTGCTCACCGAGGCCGGCTACGCCCCGGAGATCGCCTACTTCGAGGTGCTGCACGAGCTGAAGCTGATCGTCGACCTCATGTACGAGGGCGGCATCGCGCGCCAGCGCTACTCCATCTCCGACACCGCCGAGTACGGCGACCTCACCCGCGGCCCGCGCGTCATCTCGCCGGCCGTCAAGGAGGAGATGAAGAAGATCCTGGGCGAGATCCAGGACGGCACCTTCGCCCGCGAATGGGTCGCCGAGGACGAGGCGGGCCGGCCGAACTTCACGAAGCTCGAGGAGCAGGGTAACCAGCACCCGATCGAGAAGACCGGCAAGAAGCTGCGCGACCTGATGTCGTGGGTGGACCGCCCGATCACCGAGACCGCCTGACCGGTTTCCCAGGAGGAGGCCCTGTCGTCCGTTCGCCGGACGGCAGGGTCTCTTTTCGTTCCAAGGCGTTGCCGCCGAATGGCGGATACGCTGTGCCGATGAGCCGCCCGACCGACGACAAGGCGCACATCCGGCACGAGCTCGACCTGACCGGCGCGACCTGGATCCGCGCCGAACCGCCGGGCGTGACCCTGGAGCACTGCGCGGAGTTCGCGTTCGTACCGCATTCGGACGGGGTGACCTACGTGGCCATCCGGCAGCCGTCCGATCCGGACGGGGTGGTGCTGGTGTTCACGCCTTCGGAATGGGACGCGTTCACTCGCGGGGTCCGGGACGGGGAGTTCGAGTTGCCGGGGGAATCGTAGGTTTTCGTCGGGCCTTGCTGGCCGGGAGATCGGCCTGATTGCCTTTGGACGGCTGTTGCCGTTTAGTGGCGAATCTGCGGTTCGCGGTACGAATGCCCAGGTCAGAGGTCAGCGCGTCTTCGTGGGCGGGCTGGGTTCGGTCGTCAGGATTAGAGGCTCCGAGTGTCGCGATGAGTTCGGTGACCTGGTGGGTCGTCGGGAAGTCCGATGCTGAGTAGCGCAGAGTGCGGTCGTCCCCGCGGTTGGCCAGCGTCTTCGGGACCGCCGCGTTCGATCCGGTCGCACGCCTCGACGGGATGCAGCATCGCGGCCGCGCGGGCACCCAGCGCGTGTTTGACCACCACCGAACGGACGCCCGGAGCAACTTCGGCCGCCTCAGGGCCCACGGTGTCATCGCCGCTTGCCAGTACCGGCGGCACGCCGTAGTGCGCCGTGCTCGATCGTCGGCGTCGCTGTCGGGGCGGAGCGGGTGTAGGCCGGTTTCGCCACTGAGCGGCGACAGTTCCTTTTGCCCGCCGAGTTTGACCTTGACATTGTGACAAGGTCTTCACTGGTCGGCGGAGGTGATCCCGATGAACTCGGCCCAGAGGAATTTCCAGCCGACCCGGCTGATCGAGGCGTTGGGCGCCGGGGACTCGTCGACGCGGTTGCGGGCCGCCCTGACGATCGGAACGCACCCGGACGGCCCTGGTCTCGTCGAGGCGCTCGTCGCACGGTGCGCGATCGAGCCGGACTTTTATGTGCGCGACATGCTCACCTGGGCGTTGACCCGGTTCCCGACGGGGGACGTGGTGCTGCGGCTTCTCGCGGAGCTGCGGTCCCCGGTGGCGCAGGCCCGGAGCCAGTCGCTGCACACGTTGTCGAAAATCGGCGACCGGAACGCGTGGCCAGCGATCACCCGGTCGTTGCTGTACGACTCCGATGACGAGGTCGCGAGAAGCGCATGGCGGGCGGCTGTCGTCCTCGTGCCGGACGGGGACAAGGCCGCGCTGGCTGCGGAATTGGCGACCCAGCTTGGCCGTGGCGACCGGACCGTGCAGCTCAGCCTCAGCCGGGCGTTGGTCGCGCTCGGTTCCGTTATCGAGCCGGCTTTGGAGGTCGCAGTGACGAGCGCCGACCCGGCCGTTCGGGAGCACGCCGTTGCCACCGAGCGGTTGCTCCGGGACCCGGACACCGGTTTTGACCAGGCCGTCGACGAGGCGAAACGGATCGTTGCGCTCGGTCCGGAGCGGGCTCAGGAAACCGCATGCTGATCGGCGAGGTCGCCCGCCGCTCGGGGGTGAGCACCCGGATGCTCCGGCATTACGACGCCCTCGGGCTGGTGCGACCAACCGGTCGCACCGTAGGCGGTTATCGCGAGTACTCCGAGGACGACATCCGCCGGATCTTTCACGTGGAGAGCCTCCGGTCGCTCGGGATGTCGCTGCGGCAGATCGGCCGGGCGCTGGAGGATCCCGCCTTCGTGCCGTCGGAGCTCGTCCGCGACCTCATCCGGCGGGCCGAAGACCGGCTGAAGAGGGAACAGGAGCTGCTTGCCCGGCTCCGCGCGGTCGATGCCTCGGCACCCTCTGGCTGGGAGGGTGCCTTGCGCATCATCGAACTGCTGCGCGGGCTCAGTTCACCTGGTGCCGCTCGTCGGCAGCAGACGATCCTGGCTCCCGCCGACGAGGTGCCGGTTCCCGCTGAAGTCCTGGCCAAGGCGGTGCTCGCCGAATCCGACCCGAACGTCGCCGGCGCGCTTCGGTGGGCCCTCGCCCGGACCGGCGGCGACGGGGTGGCGAATGTGGCGTCCGGGCTTCGTTCGGAGAACGCCGACATCCGCCGACGCGCGATCCTGGCGCTCATCGAGCTGCCCGGCGACGAGGCGACTCCGCTGTTGATGGACGCGCTCGCTGGTTCGGACGCTGCGGTCCGTCGGCATGCGGCGCTCGCTCTCGGTGCGCGCGGTGCTGAAGAGGCTGTGCCGACGCTTGTCGAAATGGTCGTCGAGGGGCGAAACGACGTCGAGGCGGCCGAGGTTTTGGGCGCATTGGCGGCTGGGGGTGTGGACGGGATCGTCGGCGCGTTGGTCGATGCGTCGGCGGCGCATCCTGCGGATTCCGCGGTGCGGATCCGATTGACGCAGGCGCTCGCCGAGATGCCGGGGACTCTCGCGCACGCGGCGCTGCAGAGGTTGGCGGGGGATGAGGATCGGGATGTGGCGTTGGTGGCTTCGGCTCTTCTGAGGGTGGTTGAAGAGCGTGAGGGCTTTGGTGGTGAGGGCTCTGAAAGCACCTAGCCAGTGCGAGTGGCTGGCGGGAATTCGGGGGATCGGTGCTGGTCAGAGGCATTTGCCATTTAATGGCGAAAGTTGCTTTGGCGAGTGTTGCCGTTCAGCGCCGACCGGTGTGGCCGATTGGGTGGCGGCCTGTGGAGTGAATTGCCGTTGTCTGGCGAAAGCCGTGGAGACATCGCCGCCCAGCCGTGGGCGTTCGCCGCTGGACGGCGAGCCGTGGCGGCGGGCGTTTGCCGTTGAGCGGCGACAGCTGGGACGGTCGGTGTGCCGTCGAACGGCGACGAGAGTGGGCGTGACGTTCGCTGTTGAGTGGCGAGGGACTGCGGTGGCGGGCGTTGGCCGCTGAGTGGCGAGGATCGTGGCGGTGTGCGGTTGCCGTCTCATGGGCGACAGCCGGGAGGGCAGTTGTAGTCGTTGAGCGGCGACGGCTCGGGTGAGCGTTTGCTGCGCGGCCAGAGCGTGGTGGTCGATGTTGCCGCTGAATGGCGACGACGGTTTCAACGGTCGGTTGGCTGTCGTTGGGCAGCGTGGTGCCGATTCGCCCTTAAGTGGCGACGTTGTGCTGAGCCGCGCGCGGTGGTTGTGTCCAGCATTGGCGACGACGCTCACCGGCGTCGCAGTGCAGGCTGCCGTGAGCAGCCAGGGCGTCCGGTGTCGGCTGAGGTGTTGCCGTTCAGTGGCGAACGAGTGGAGGCCTTGCCTTTATTCGGCGACGCGGGCGATGAGTTCCGGTAGACGGCCGGTGGCTGCGGCCAGTGCGAGGTGGTCGCCGTAGTCACGGGATTCGACGATCTGTCCGTCTCGGATGCGCATTGCGAAGATGTTGTTCACCTGGAAGGGGGTCCCGGAGCTGGTTTCGCCCACGTAGGTCGATTCGCCGATGATGACTTCCGGATCGGTGCTCAGGTGGAGAACCAGGTCGGTCACCTCGATGCGGAAGGCTGCCGCGGCACCGGCGGCGAAGTGGGTGCGCAGGTCGTCTCGGGTGCGGAGGACGGGGGCTCCGGGCAGGAACGGATGCCGCACATCGGTTTTTGCCGCATAGAGGTCGGGGAGTTCGGACCAGCGCCCGTCGGCGACGCCGAAGACGACTCGTTGGAAAACGCCTTCACGGCTGTTCGGTGGGAAGAGTTCAGCCGGGTGCGGCGCGATGGGGCGAGATTCGTAAGCGGGCGCTTGGGCGTATGCCTCGACTAGGCCGGCGGTCGCGTCTTGGACGGCGGCCAGGCGCAGGTAGTCGTGATAGTCGCGGGTGTGGGTGAGGAGTCCGTCGCGGGCGCGGAGGACCTGGATGTTGGCCGTTTCGGTCGTTCGGCCGGTTTTCCGCGATTCGGCGGTGTACTGGTATTCGGCGACGATGACCTCCGGATCGGCGGTTTCGTGGACGGTCACGTCGTGGCGTTTGAGGCGAAGGGTTTGGCCTAGGCCGCTGACGAAACGGTCGTGCACTGCGGCGCGGCCTTCCATGCGTCCGGGCCTGGGCACTGCGGTGGGGTGCTCCACGACGGTGTCCTCGGCGTAGAGCTGCGCGAGATCGGCGAAACGACCGTCGGTGATTCCGCTGGAGAGTTGGTCGAACAGGTCGCGTGGCGTGGTCATGAGGGTCTCCACGGGTCGGTTAACCGGAGTCTGTAGTCCGCAAAGATACGGACTGCAGACTCCGGTTGTCTACCGTCGGGCGTTGCCGATTAGCGGCGACTGAGGCGGCGCAGCAGCTCTTGAGCGGCGGCGCTGTCGCAGGCTTCTGCCCAGCCCTCAGGGGTGCTGTCCCAGATGGAGTCGCGGGCGGCGAGGTCGGCACCGGCGTTTACGAGGAGTTCGATGACGTCCAGGTGGTTGCCTTCGGCGGCCAGGTGCAGTGCTGTGATGCCGACGCCGTGGCGTGGACCGCCGAAGGTGCCGACCTGGTTGACGTTCGCGCCGAGTGACAGCAGCGTTTCTGTTGCCGCTGAGTGGCCACGCGCCGCTGCCCAGGTGAGGGCGGTGCCGCGGTAGACGTCGGCGTCCAGGTTTGCGCCGCGCGCCGCCAAGGTGCGGAGTGCGGCTACTTGGTTGTTGCGGGCCGCCCAGGAGAGTGATTCGTCGAGGATCTCTGCGGGGTCGTTCGTCGGCTGCCAGAAGGGAAAACCGCTGTGCGGCCGGTAGAACTCACGGTGTGCACCGGCTGCTGGAGAAAGAGTCCCCTTTGGACTGACGAGTTCATCCAGCAGTGCGTCGTCGCCAAGACCGGCTGCGACGCGGAGGTTGTGAGGGGACCGTTCGTGCGTGGCCAGTTTTTCGGCAACAGCGCGATTTCCCCAAAACAGGGCCACGATGAGCGGGGTTCCGCCGTCTCCGCGGCCAGAAACGGCCAACGGTGCGCCGGCGTTGATCAACATGTCGGCGATCAGTGGTAAATTGCTGTAAGCAGCTTGATGTAAGGCAGTCCATCCGTGTGCGTTGGCTCGCGCGGGGTCGGCACCGTGGGCGAGCAGGACGCGGACGAGGCGTTCGTCATGGGTCGCGGAGGCCATGCCGAGGAGATCGTTCCCGTTGGTGCCGCGGGCGTGGGCCAGGTGCGGAGCTTCGGTCAGCAGCGTGGTCAGGCCGTCGACGTCGCGGGCTTCCACCAGCTGATAGGCCCGGGCGAACGGTTCGCCGTTTTTCGGCAAATCCTCGACATAGGCCTTCAGTGCCCGCCACGTCGGGAAGCCGTGCTCCCGAGCGACGACGGTCAACGCGCCGGTGCGGGTCAGCGGTTGCTTGTGCCGGTCGAAGGCGGCGCGGGCGTCCGGGGTGCCGTCTTCGGCTGAGGCGAGGAGGCCGACGGCGCGGCCGTGGTAGTACTCGACGTCCTGGTGGTAGGCATGCTGGACGTCTGGTCCGTGCTCGGCGATTCGGCGCACGTACGCCTGAAGCTGCGGCCAGCTGGGGAATCCGTAGCGGCGAGCGAGCCGGAACTGCGCTTCCGACAGTGCGACCGAGTCGGCGCGGGCGAGTTCCTTCGCCTGTTTGCGGAGCTGGCCGAGGTCGGGCTTGGCGGGCAAAGCCGTCATCAGGGAGTCCTTCCTTCCCTTGCGCGCCCCGTGGTCCGCCGGCACCGGGCAGGGAAGAAAGAAAGCTCGGCAACTCGTGGTACGGGGGCGGGCTCAGCCCTTTCCGCGGACAGGACGCGGCCCCTGCCGCGCGAGAAACACTTTAGCTCACTCAGGTCAACGTCCGCCGGTGATGACGCTGACCGCGATGCCGAGCGTGGCCGTGTTGTACATGAACGACAGCACGCTGTGCGCGAGCACCAGGGAGCGGATCGACGTCGTCCGCGTTTCGACGTCCGAGACCGCGAAGCTTGTCCCGATGGTGAACGCGAAATAGGTGAAATCGGCCAGCGTGGGACGTTCGGTTTCGGGGAAGCGGAAGTGCTGTGTCGGCAGGCTGTCGTAGTACGTCTGCGCGTAACGCTCCGCGTAACCGAAGTGCAGGATCGCCCAGGCCAGCAGGACCGCGGGGACGCCGACGACTTTCGCGTCGGTGGGGTCGATGCCGGCCGTTTCCGGCAGGACGATCGACAGGCCGGCGGTGACGCCGACGAGGCTGGTCAACAGGGTGAACAGGAGTCCGAGCCGACGTCCGAGGACGCCTTTCAGACACCGGGCGTCGGTGTGGTCGATTTTCCGGCTACGGGACACTCGCGCGATCCGGATGCCGAGGTAGACCAGCGCGAGCAGATCCCAGAAGAGAAGAGCGAGGACGTTGTTGTCCTTGACGAAGGTGACGATCCCCAGCGCTAGCAGGACGAGTTCGACCAACCGGGACGCGGCGAGGGCGAGTTTCGTGAACACCGGCGGCTCCTGGGCGAACGCGGGCGAGGCGTCCCGCGAAGGTAACAGCGGGTTGTCGCCTCTGGACGGCGAAACGATCCCGTCGGGGTCGCCCGTTCAGGGGAAGTGTTCGTCTGGAAGTCCTGCGGCGGACGCGGAAGTGCTCGAATGCCTTCGACGAGCGGAAAAGTGGCTCTATGCAGGCGATGAACGGTTTCGCCGTTCATTGGCGAATCCCTGGTGGGACGGGGTTTCCGACGTCCGGGGAGAGCGTCGGCGATGACGCGGCGGCCCGGTAGTCCGGAGACGGCGGAGACATCGGCGAACCGGTTGGGGTGGGGCTTTCGCGAGAAGCTCCGAAAGCCCCACCCCGGAATCAGAGAACCAGCGGAGCGAGGCGACGCCAGCCGTCCACCGGGATCTCTGGCCCGTCGCCCAGCACCTGGATGCAGACGTGGTCCGCGCCGGCGTCGAAGTGTGCGCGGATTCGGTCGGCGACTTCGTTCTCGTTTCGGTAGGCCACGAGCGCGTCGACGAGCCGGTCGCTGCCACCGTCGGACAAATCTTCCTCGGTGTAGCCGAGTCGGCGCAGATTCGCCCGTTGGTGTGCGGCCAGCCGCACGTATCCGGCGACGTGTTCGCGAGCGGTCTGCCTTGCCCGCACTGGATCCGCGTCGAGGACGACAGCTTGTTCGACAGCAAGGTAAGCGTCGGGTCCCATCGTTTCGCGGGCGAACGCCGTGTGCTCAGGAGGGACGAAGTACGGGTGCGCGCCGTCGGCCCGGGTCGCCGCGAGTTTCAGCAGTTTGGGCCCGAGAGCGGCTAGAAGCCGACGCGGCCGAGAACCGGAAGCGCTGCCAGGGGCAAAGTCCAGGTCCGCCGCGTCCATGGCGTCGAGGTAGTCCTGCAGCGCAGTAGCCCCACCGCCCGAGCGATGTCCGCCGAGGCCGAGCGTGAATCGTCCCGGATACGCCTCCGCCAGCGTGCGTCCAGCAGCTTCAGCCGTCGCCGCCGACCGCTCCGAGTACCGTGCGATCCCCGTCGCCACAGCCAACGTCGTGGTCGCCTCGAGCAGCAACGCGGCCTGTGTGAACGCCTCCCTCCCGCGGTATTCGCCGAACCACAGCGCGGTGAAACCCAGCGACTCGACCTCGCGGGCAGCCGCACGCACCTCGCTGATTTCCTTCCCGTCAAAGGAAAATGTCCAGATTCCGACCGTCATCGCGCACCGCCGTGTGCGGCGGCGTCAAGCTTCGCGAACAAATCCACAACAGACTCCAAGAGAGTTCTCTGGCCGCGGAGCGCGGCGGTGATCCCGGTGCAGCCAACGTCCACTGAGGACGCACCCCAGAACCAGAGGCTGCCTCCGGTTACTATACGGAGGAAGCCTCCGATTTGTCACGGGGATAAACTCCGGCCGAGATGACCGACGCCAAGCCGATGCGCGCGGACGCCCGCCGCAACTACGAACGCCTGCTGGCCGAAGCGAGGCGCGCCTTCGCCGAGCGCGGCGTCGACGCCTCGCTCGAAGACGTCGCCCGCGGTGCCGGCGTCGGGATCGGCACCCTCTATCGCCATTTCCCGACCAGGGAAGACCTGATCGAGACGCTGCTGCGGGACCGATTCGACACCCAGGCGGAAAAGGCGCGCGAGCTGCTGCTCGCCGAGGATCCGCTCGACGGGCTGTACACCTGGCTGATCGGCCTCGGCGAGACGTCCGCCGTTTACCGCGGCCTTACCGAAATGCTGGCCGACGCGTTCGACGATCCGGAGTCGCGGCTGCACGCGTCCTGTGAAGCGATGAAGGACGCCGCGTCCCATCTAGTGGACAGGGCGCAAGCGGCTGGCGTTTTCCGTGCCGACGTGACTGTCCGAGAGCTGCTTTTGTTGCTGCACGGTGCTTCCTGGGCAGGCTCCCACCTTCCGGGAGAAGGCGGTACAGAGCGCCTGATGGCGCTTGTCTTCACCGGATTACAGACAAGTGAACAGCGGGGGCAGCGGGTTGTCGGTGCACCGCGTTAAACTCCGCGAGTCCGGGCACAACGACGTGCGCCGCGAGAGAGCGTCCTCGATTTCGTGACCAGATAGTGGGAGCCGCATCGTGACCAAGCCCAGCAAACCCGTAGTCCTCATCGCGGAGAAGCTCGCGCCCTCCGTGCTGAGTGTGTTCGGTGACGAGGTGGAGGTCCGGCACGTGGACGGCACCGACCGTCCCGCGCTGCTCGAGGCGGTGAAGAGCGCCGGCGCGCTCTTGGTCCGATCCGCGACCAAGGTCGACGCCGAGGTGCTCGGGGCGACCACGCAGCTGAAGGTCGTCGCCCGCGCGGGCGTCGGCCTGGACAACGTCGAGGTCCCGGCCGCCACCGAGCGCGGCGTGCTCGTGGTGAACGCGCCGACGTCGAACATCGTCTCCGCCGCTGAGCACGCGGTCGCGCTGCTGCTCGCGGTCGCCCGTCGCGTTCCCGCCGCCGACCAGAGCCTGCGCGGCGGTGAGTGGAAGCGCAGTTCGTTCACCGGCGTCGAGATCAACGGCAAGACGGTCGGCGTCGTCGGGCTCGGCAAGATCGGCCAGCTGTTCGCGCAGCGGCTCGCCGCCTTCGGGGCCAAGCTCATCGCGTACGACCCGTACGTCTCGGCCGCGCGCGCCGGCCAGCTGGGCATCGAGCTGGTCACCCTCGACGAGCTGCTGGAACGCGCCGACGCGATCTCCATCCACCTGCCGAAGACGCCGGAGACCAAGGGCCTCATCGACGCCGAGGCGCTCAAGAAGACCAAGCCGGGCGTGATCATCGTCAACGCCGCCCGCGGCGGTCTGATCGTGGAGGAGGCGCTGGCCGACGCGGTGCGCAGCGGCCACGTCGGCGGCGCGGGCATCGACGTTTTCGTCACCGAGCCGACCACCGAGAGCCCGCTCTTCGACCTGCCGAACGTCGTCGTCACGCCGCACCTCGGCGCGTCCACCACCGAAGCGCAGGACCGCGCGGGCACGGACGTGGCGCGGTCGGTGCTGCTGGCGCTGCGCGGCGACTTCGTGCCGGACGCGGTGAACGTGTCCGGCGGCGGCTCGGTCGGCGAGCACGTGCGGCCGTACCTGGCGCTGACCCAGAAGCTCGGCCAGGTGCTGACCGCGCTGAACCCGAAGGCTCCGACGTCGCTGACCGTCGAGGTCAAGGGCGAGCTGTCCAGCGAAGACACCGCGGTGCTGAAGCTGGCCGCGCTGCGCGGGCTGTTCGCGGGTGTGGTCGAGGACCAGGTCACCTTCGTCAACGCGCCTCGGCTGGCCGAGGAACTCGGCGTGCAGGCGGAGCTGGTTTCCGAATCGGAGAGCCCGAAGTTCCGCAGCCTGGTCACGCTCCGCGCGGTGCACGGCGACGGCGCGACGCTCACCGTGTCCGGTTCGGTCACCGGCAAGGACGAGGTCGAGAAGATCGTCGAGGTCAAGGGCAGGCACTTCGACCTCCGCGCCGAGGGCGACGTGCTGGTGATCGAGTACCCGGACCGGCCCGGTGTCATGGGCCGCGTCGGCACGCTGCTCGGCGAGGCGGGCATCAACATCGAGGCCGCGCAGATCAGCCAGAGCACCGACGGCTCCGACGCGATCATGCTGCTGCGAGTCGACCGGCACGTGGACACCAACGTGCTCGAGCCGATCGGAGCCACCGTCGGCGCGCACACCATCCGCGCTGTCGACTTCAACTAGTCGCCGATTTCGCGCAACGGCCCCTTTCCCGGACTCCGGGAGAGGGGCCGTTCTGTCGTTCACTCAGACCGGCAACATTCGGGTAACGGACCATTTTCCGCACGAAAGTAGGTGTTTCGGACAGCTAGGTTCTTGCCGCGAGGCTGAACCACGCGCCGTGAGAGCACGGCGCGGCGCCGGTGCTCACTGTCGGGGCGCGAAGGGAGCGCGGGCAGGTTCGTGATCCGGGCCTCGAGAAGGGGTTACTCATGAGCAGAACCCGGTTGCCCGGGTGGGCTGCCCGCTCGGTGGTCGTGGGTTCCGCGGTGGTGCTGGCGGCGGCCGTCGCCGTGCCCGCGGCGTCCGCGCAGAGCGCGCCGCTGGCCGAGCCGGTCGCTCCGGCGAAGGTCGACGCGAGCAAGGTCCAGGGCAAGCTTTCGCCCCGGCTGAGCGCGGCGCAGGGGCAGATCACCGCGTTCGTCGAGCTGGCCAAGAAACCCGCGGTGGACGCGTTCAAGGAGGAGCAGGGCAAGGGCAAGGAGAAGGCCAAGCAGGCAGCGAAGGCGGCTAAGGCCGACGTCGCCGCCGCGGTCAGCTCCGTCGTCGGACAGCTGCGGTCCGCGGACGCGAGCACGAAGCTCGTCACGCAGACGGCCAACGCGGTGCCCGGTGCCGTCGTCACCGCCGACGCGGCCAAGATCCGCGAGCTCGCGGATCGGCCGGACGTCGTGTCGGTGCGCACGGTCGTGCCGAAGAACCGCACCAACGCCAGCGCCGAACAGCTCACCAACACGCTTGCCAGCTGGCAGAAAACCGGCAAGTTCGGCGACAACATCCGCGTCGGCGTGATCGACGACGGCATCGACTACACCCACGCCGACTTCGGCGGCCCTGGCACGCCCGAGGCGTACAAGGCGGTCGACCGCACGAAGCCGTCGCCGTTGTTCCCGAACGCCAAGGTGGTCGGGGGCACCGACCTCGTCGGCGACGACTACGACTCGGCGGGCAAAACCGGTTCGCCGACGCCGAAACCGGACCCCAACCCGATCGCGTGCGGCGAACACGGCACGCACGTCGCGGGCACGATCGGCGGCTTCGGCGTCAACGCCGACGGCAGCACGTTCACCGGCGACTACAAGAAGCTGAGCAAAAAGACGCTCGACGCCATGCGGATCGGGCCGGGCACCGCACCGAAGTCCCTGCTCTACGCGATCAAGGTGTTCGGCTGCAAGGGTTCCACGAACGTCACGTCGCAGGCGCTGGACTGGGCGCTCGACCCTGACGGCGACGGTGACTTCACCGACCACCTCGACGTCGTGAACCTGTCGCTGGGCAGCGACTTCGGCGCTCCGGACGACCCGGACTCGCTGTTCGTGCGCAAGCTCGCGCAGAACAACGTGCTGCCGGTGATCTCGGCGGGCAACGGCGGCGATATCAACGACATCGCCGGTTCGCCGGGCAACACCCCGGAAGCGCTCACCGTGGCCAGCAGCCGCGACGCGGGCGAGCTGCGGGACGCGATCGAGGTCAAGACGCCGACCGCGGGGCAGCAGCCCGGTCAGTACAGCCAGGAGTACACCGGCTACGACACCCTCGACCTCACCGCCCCGGTGGTGCCGATTTCGGCGGGCAACAACGCCGGGTGCGCCGCCTATTCGGCTGAGGACAAGGCGAAGGCCGCGGGCAAGATCGTGTGGCTCGAGTGGGACGACAACGACGCAACCCGGCCGTGCGGCTCCGCCGCGCGGGCCAACAACGCGCAGGCCGCGGGTGCCAAGGGCGTGCTGCTTTCGTCCACTGTGGAGCATTTCGGCGCGGGTATCGCGGGCAACGCGGCGGTTCCGATGTTCCAGCTCACCGGCAAGGCCACCCAGGCCGTACGGGCGGGGCTGACCGCGGGCACGCTCACCGTGCGGCTGTACGGAGCCGGGCGGACCGCCCTGCAGACGTACGACCAGTCCATCGTGGACACTCCCAGCTCGTTCACCTCGCGCGGCGGACGCGGTCCGTCGGTGAAGCCGGACGTCGCCGCGCCTGGCGACACGATCACGTCGGCGTTCCGCGGCAGCGGCAACGCGCGTCTGGTCCTCTCGGGCACGTCGATGGCCGCGCCGCACACGTCGGGCATCACGGCGCTGGTCCGCCAGGCGCATCCGGACTGGAGCGTCGAGGAGGTCAAGGCCGACGTCGTCGGCACCGCGGTGCACGACATCACGGACGGCGCGGGCCACACCTACGGTCCGCAGCGCGTCGGTGCCGGCCGGATCGACGCGAAAGCCGCACTGGACAACGAGGTTCTCGCGTACGTGCAGGACGACCCGGGCGCGGTGAGCCTCACGTTCGGCACCGTCGAGGCGGCTGGTCCGGTCACCTTGAGCAAGACGATCAAGGTGGTCAACAAAGGCGTCAAGGCTGCTGAGTACTCGGTGGGCTACGAGGCCGTCAACAGCCTGCCCGGTGTCGAGTACACAGTGGACAAGAGCTCGGTGAAGCTCAACCCGCGCGGGGTCGCGACGGTGAAGGTTACGTTGAAGATCACCGATCCGAAGGCGCTGCGCAAGGTTCTCGAACCGACCATGGCGGCTTCGCAGGCCGGGCTCGCCCGGCAGTTCGTGGCCGACGCTTCGGGTCGCGTCGCGTTCACCCCGAAGAACGGCGCGACCGTTCCGCTGCGGGTGGCGGTGTACTCGGCACCGAAGCCGGTCTCGGCGATCACCACCCCGGGCGGCGTGCGCTTCGGCGCGAACGCCGACCAGGCCGTGCTGAACCTCGGCGGCAAGGGCATTGACCAGGGCAGCGGCTCCCAGCGGTACCGCTCGCTGATCAGCGTGCTCGAACTGCAGGCCGAATCGCCGCAGCTGCCGGAATGCGACGCGCACGTCACGGCCGACTGCACCCTCAACCGCACCGCGAAGGGCGGCGACCTGCGCTACGTCGGCGCGGCGTCGACGGCCCCGCTCGCCAAGGCGCAAGGGCAGCCGGAGAACGCGACGCTGGCGTTCGGCATCACGACCTGGAGCGATTTCGCGAACCTCGGCAGCAACACGGTGCCGTTCGTGGACATCGACACCACCGGCGACGGCAAGCCGGACTTCGAAACCTTCGTGACGAAGGCGAGGGGGTCGGACGTGCTGCTGGTCAACACGGTGTCGCTGACCAAGCCGGGCAACCCGTCGGTGGACCTGCAGGCGATCAACGGGCAGCTCGGCGACGTCGACACCAACGTGTTCGACTCGAACGTGATGGTGCTGCCGGTCAGCATCGCCGCGCTCGGGATCGACCCGAAGGAGGCGTCGCACCGGATCAGCTACACGGTCGGCACCGCCGGGTACTACGTCGCGCCGGGTACCTCGAACGGGTTGATCGACCAGGTCAGCACTCCGCTGTCGTTCGACGTGCTCGCGCCGGCGTTCTCGGTCCAGGGCGGCGGCGAAGCAGCGCTGGGTTACGTCGCGAAGCCGGGTACGGCTTTGGTGGTCAACCGCAACAAGGCCGCGGTCGCCGGGGACAAGGCGAAGGGGCTGCTGGCGATCGAGCACCACAACGGGGCGGGGCAGCGCGCCTCGGTCGTGCGCATCGAATCCGAGGTGCCGCGCGGCTGACCTGGTTCACCCTTTAAGGGGAACTTGAGGTGCACTGCGGAAGTGGCTGCATAGCGAGACGCGGGGGCTTGCCAAGGCTGTCCGGCCTGGGCAAGCCCCCGTTTCCGTTCGCCCGAACGGGTGTCTCACCCTGTGGGAGGATGCGGCATAAGGGTGGTGCGGCTACGGCACCTTGTCTACGGCCGGTAACCTTCCGCTGCTGGCGTTTTTGTGCGAATGGGCCATCGGTGCGCCCGGTGGCCTGGGCTACGGAGGTGTGTGGATGCGGCTCGCGGTGATCCCAGGGGACGGGATCGGGCCCGAGGTGGTCTCCGAGGCGCTCAAGGTGCTCGGTGAGGTAGCACCGGCGGCGGAGATCACGAACTACGACCTCGGCGCCTCGCGGTGGCACGCCACCGGGGAGCTGCTCCCGGAGTCGGTGCTCGGCGAATTGCGCCAGCACGACGCGATCCTGCTCGGCGCGGTCGGCGACCCGACGGTGCCGAGCGGCATCCTCGAGCGCGGCCTGCTGCTGCGGCTGCGGTTCGAGCTGGACCACCACGTGAACCTGCGCCCGGCGCGGTTGTACCCCGGGGTGCGCGGCCCGCTGGCCGACGCCGGGGACGTCGACATGGTCGTGGTGCGCGAAGGCACCGAAGGCCCGTACGCGGGCAACGGCGGTCTGCTGCGCAAGGACACCGAGCACGAGATCGCCACCGAGGTCAGCGTCAACACGGCCTTCGGCGTGCGGCGCGTGGTCGCGGACGCGTTCAACCGCGCCGAGGAGCGTCCGCGCAAGCACCTCACGCTGGTGCACAAGACCAACGTGCTGGAGCACGCCGGTTCGTTGTGGTCGCGGATCGTCGAAGAGGTTTCGCTGGAGCACCCGGACGTCACCGTCGCGTACTCGCACGTGGACGCCGCCACGATCCACCTGGTCACCGACCCGTCGCGGTTCGACGTGATCGTCACCGACAACCTCTTCGGCGACATCATCACCGACCTCGCGGCCGCAGTGACCGGCGGCATCGGCCTCGCGGCCAGCGGCAACCTCGACATCACGCGCCGGAACCCGAGCATGTTCGAGCCGGTGCACGGCAGCGCGCCGGACATCGCCGGCCAGGGCCTCGCCGACCCGACCGCCGCGGTGCTGTCGGTGTCGCTCCTCCTGGACCACCTCGGCCAGAAGGAAGCGGCGCGGCGCATCGAGGCCTCGGTGGCGTTCGATCTCGCCACGCGCGACCAGTCGTCGCCGGGCGCGACCCAGGCGATCGGCGACCGCCTCGCGGCGCTGGTTTCTTCCAACGTGCGCCAGGTCGGCTGACCGCCTGAGCTTTTCGGACCCCCGCCGCGGAAGCCGGTCGAAGTCCGGCGCTGACCCGCAACGGTAGGCCTTCGGTTCCTCTCTGGACCCGAAGGCGAGCCCGATACCGGCGGGGGTTCGTTCTTCGAACCTCGTCCCCTCCCGTCGTGGTCTGCGGGAGACGACACTCCCGCCGTCGGCGGCTGCCGTCTTTTGCGGGCCCAATGTTCTGATTGGGTCGTCGCCGGTGGTGTCTTCGCCTTCTCCTTCGTCTGAAGGGCGTTCTGCTCGTCCGGGGCCCGTGGATGGTGGGCCTAGGGATTCGCCGGTTTTTGGTGACGGCGGTTCTGGCGGGGTTTCGCCGCCTGCCGCCGGGGATGATTCGGCGGCGGTTCTCGGGGATGGCTCTCTTTCGCCGCTGAGTGGCGAGAGCGCTTCGGCGCTGTCCGGTGGCGGCTCGCTGGCGGGTGGTTCTGGTCCTCTGCCTGCTGGTGGCGAGGACGTTGCTGACCTTTCGCCATCCAGCGGCGACGGTTCGCCGCTGAGTGGCGAGGGCTTTCCGGATGTTTCGCCGCCGGGTGGAGACAGTGCATCGGATCGTTCGGGTTCAAGCGGCGGCGGGGATGATTTGCCGTCTGGCGGCGACGGTGCGTCGGGTGGTTCTCGATCCCGTGGTGACAGGGCTTCGAGTATTTCGCCGCTGAAGGGCGAGGGTAGTTCGGAGGCTTCGCCATCCAACGGCGAAGGTGCCACCCGCGACTCGCGTCGACAGCATGCTTCTCCAGCGAAGGTGGATTCGCCGTTTCGAGGCAACTCGGTGCACCATGGCGAGCCGCCGATCGACGAGCCGCAGGCCGACTACTCGGCTAGCCGTGACCTGACTGACCCCGGCGCTCGCGTCGTCTCGCCGCTGGATGACCAATCCTCAGGCGAAGGGCACATTTCGCCGCGAATCGACGAATCCCAGAGTCGGCGGGTCGCGTCGTCGCGGGTCGGCGAATTCCGGCGGCAGGCGGTTGCGCCGCCGCGGGTCGGCAAATCCCAAGGGCAGCGGGTTGCGTCGTCGCGGGTCGGCGAATTCCGGGGGCAGCGGGTTGCGTCGTCGCGGAGCGGCGAATCCGGCAGCCAGTGGGTCGCGTCGCCATTGAGTGGCGAATCCCAGGTCGGGGCTGTTGCCGTTCAGCGGCGACGGCCGTTGACGCCGGTACTCCTCGGACTCGCGGTGGCATTGCTCGGGTCGATCGTTATCGCTGTCGGGATCGGAACGGTGGCAGTACCGGTCACTCACACGTGGTCCTTTCTCCGCGCGGGGTTGTTTGGCGAGACGATCGGTGCGGACGAGGTCGGGCAGTACCGGATCATCTGGGACCTTCGGCTTCCTCGTGTTCTGCTTGCGGTGGTCGTCGGTGCCGGGTTGTCGACCGTCGGCGTCGCGATTCAAGCGATGGTGCGCAACGCGCTCGCCGAGCCGTATGTGCTGGGTATTTCCTCTGGCGCGTCCGTCGGCGCGACAGCGGTGACGTTGTTCGGCGTCTTCGCGTCGCTCGGGATCTATGCGTTGTCGGTCGGGGCGTTTGTGGCTGCGCTCGCCGCGACGTTGATCGTTTACCTAGTCGCCCGTACGAGGCAAGGGCTTACTCCACTGCGCCTGGTGCTCACGGGAACGACGTTGTCTTACGGGTTCTTCGCGATCACGACGGTCATAGTCTTCCAAGCTCCGAACGGCGAGGCCGCGCGATCGGCACTGTTTTGGTTGCTCGGCAGCCTCGCCGGCGCGAATTGGGGCACGCTGCCGATCTCCGCGATCGTGGTGGTCGGCGGGGCTCTGTTGTTGCTGGCGCTGGCTGGCCAGCTCAATGCGCTCGCCATGGGCGACGAAGCGGCGACGACTCTTGGCGTCGATGTCGGGAAGCTGCGGGTCCTCCTCTTCACCGTTTGCGCTGCGATGACGGGAGTCCTAGTCGCGGTGAGCGGAGCGATCGGATTTGTCGGCCTGATCCTTCCGCATCTGGTGCGGCTAATCGTCGGTGCTGATCATCGACGGGTGCTTGCCGTGGCACCGCTGGCTGGCGCGGTTTTCCTGGTGTGGGTGGACGTCGCGGCGCGGGTGCTCGCCGCACCCGAGGAGCTGCCGATCGGGGTGCTTACGGCGGCGGTCGGGGTACCGGCTTTCCTGTTCTTGATGCGCCGTCGCTCCTATGTGTTCGGAGGCGCGTGAATGGACCTCTCGCTCAACGGCGTCAGCGTGACCGCAGCCGGGCGCAAGCTGATCGACGACGTGACCCTCGAAGCTCGGCAAGGCCAATTCGTCGGCCTGCTCGGCCCGAACGGCAGCGGAAAGTCGACGACTCTGCGGGCCGTCTGCCAAGTGCTCAAGCCATCAGCCGGAGCGGTGCTGGTCGACGGTCAGCCGGTGGACGGCATGGCATCGCGGAAGCGAGCGCGCGCGATTGCCGCGGTCGCGCAGGAAGCGCATGCGGAGTTCGACTTCACCGTCGCCGAAGTGGTGGCGATGGGTCGAATGCCGCATCACGGCCTGCTCGACCGCATGAGCGCGGCCGACCACCGGTTGTGCGCCGACGCACTGGCTCAAGTCGGCCTGACACACCTGTCCGATCGCGGCGTGCTGACGTTGTCCGGAGGCGAACGGCAACGCGTGCTGATCGCGCGCGCACTCGCGCAGCAGCCCCGGATCCTGGTGCTCGACGAGCCGACCAACCATCTCGACATCCGGCACCAGCTCGAAGTTCTCGCACTCGCTCGCACCAGCGGACCGACGGTGCTGGCCGCGCTCCACGACCTGAACCTGGCCGCCGCCGTGTGCGACGTGGTGCACGTGCTCGATGCCGGTCGCCTCGTCGCGAGCGGAACCTCGGCCGAGGTGCTCACGCCTGCTTTGCTCGCCGACGTGTTCGGCGTGCGCGGGCATGTGGTGCCGCATCCCGCCACGGGGCGTCCGCAGTTGTTGTTCGACCTGCTCGAGTCCCAGGAGGACACTCATGCGTAGGACAGTCGCGTTGATCGTGACGGTCGCCCTCGTCGCCACCGGATGCGGTGCTCATGTGTCCGAAGGGGACAGTGGTGTCGCCCCGGCCGGGTATCCCGTGACAGTGACCAACTGTGGTTCATCCTTGACCGTGTCCAAGCCTCCTTCCCGGGTTGTTGCGAATGACATCGGCATCACCGAGTTGATGTTCGCGCTTGGCTTGGGCGACCGGATGGCCGGTTACGTGGTCGACAAAGGACAGTCCGGTGGCGTTGCCTCGTCGCCGTGGAAAGCCGATTTCGCCAAGGTGCCCAAGCTCGCGGAGAAGATCAACCGCGAGGTGGTGCAGGGCGCGGGTGCGGACCTCGTGTTCGCGGGCTGGAATTACGGCTTCTCGGAGGCAATCGGGTTCACCCCGGATTCCCTCGCGAAGCTGGGCATCTCCAGCTACTTGCTCACCGAGGCGTGCCGCAACGGCAATGGCAAGCAACGGGGCATCATGCGGCCGCTCGACGCGCTGTACACAGACGTGCGCAATCTGGGGAAAATCTTCGGAATCAGTGATCGTGCAGAACGTTTGATCGAAGAGTACCGCGCACGCGTCGCCGCTGTCACGAACGCGGTGCCGACCGGACGGCCGAAGCCCAAGGTGTTCCTCTACGACGACGGCCGTGACCAGCCATTCACCTCCGGACGCAACGCGGGCCCGGACGAAATCATCACCAAATCGGGTGGCGCCAACATCTTCGCGGACCTCAACAACAGCTGGACCACCGTCAGCTGGGAAGCCGTGATCCAGCGCGCGCCCGACGTCATCCTCATCAACGACTACGGCGGCGAGGTCGGCAGCGTGGCCGACAAGGAGAACTTCCTCCGCTCGCGTCCCGGCCTGCGCGACATCCCGGCGGTGAAGGAAGGGCGCTTCTTCGCGCTGCCGTACGCGGCTTTGGTAGAGGGGCCGCGAAACGCGGCCGCGGTCGAAGAATTCGGCCGCTACCTGGCGAACCTGCCCGGCTGACGGCTCTCAGAAGGTGGGACGCTTCGCCCGGCGCTTGGAAGCCGGGCGAAGCTGTGGCATGATGGCCGACATGACCGCCATCTCCGTCATTATTGCCTTGCGCGCCGGATAGAAGCTCCACAAGAGCTACCGGCGCGCAACCTCTCGCACCCATGCGGGAGGTTTTTTTGTTGCCTGGACAAGGTTCTGCCCCGCCGCAAGGAGAACACCGTGACCCGCACGGAACCCGCCGGCACGCCGCTCGGCGATGCCTTCCACCTCTACGACACCACTTTGCGCGACGGTGCGCAGCGTGAAGGAATCACCTACTCCGTCACGGACAAACTGGCCGTCGCGCGACTGTTGGACGAGCTGGGTGTCGGGTTCATCGAGGGCGGCTGGCCGGGTGCGCTCCCGAAGGACACGGAGTTCTTTTCCCGTGTGGCCAAGGGAGAACTGTCGCTCAAGCACGCCGCGCTCGTCGCGTTCGGGTCCACGCGCAAGGCGGGGACTGCGGCCGATAAAGATCCGCAGGTCCGGGCGCTGGTGGATTCGGAGGCTCCGGTCATCACTTTGGTGGCCAAATCGGACCTTCGGCACATCGAGCGGGCGCTGCGGGTCGACGTCGACGAGGCGTGTGCGATGGTGCGTGACACGGTCTCGTTCCTCGTCGGCGAAGGACGCCGCGTTTTCCTTGACGCAGAACACTTTTTCGACGGCTATGCCTTCTCTCCCGAAACGTCGCTGCGGGTGCTCGACGCGGCGGCGCACGCTGGCGCGGACGTTCTCGTGCTGTGCGACACGAACGGTGGACAGCTGCCGCTGGGACTTGCCGAAACCGTAGGCGAAATCAAGGAAAAGACCGGATTCCGGCTTGGAATCCATTGCCAGGATGACACTTCCTGTGCCGTGGCGAACTCTGTTGCCGCGGTACAGGCCGGCGCGACGCACGTGCAGTGCACCGCGAACGGCTACGGGGAACGGGCGGGCAACGCCGACCTGTTCGCCGTGGCGGGAAACCTCGTGACCAAGCTCGGAATGGAGGTCCTCCCGACCGGAGGAGCCGCCGAGCTCACTCGCGTCTCCCATGCTTTGGCCGAAATCGCCAACCTCGCACCCGACACCCACCAGGCTTACGTCGGGTCGTCCGCTTTCGCCCACAAGGCGGGGCTGCACGCGAGCGCGATCAAGGTGGATCCGTTGTTGTACAACCACATCGATCCGTCTTCTGTCGGCAACGGCATGCGAGTACTGGTCACTGAGATGGCCGGCAGGGCCAGCCTCGAGCTCAAGGGACGTGAACTCGGGGTCGACCTTGCCGGCCGGCCCGACGCACTCACGAACGCGGTGCGGAAGGTGAAGGAGCTCGAATCGGAGGGTTGGTCGTTCGAAGCGGCCGACGCCTCGTTGGGGCTGTTGCTGCGTCGCGAGGTCGAGGAGGTTTCCGGCGAAAAGTCGGATCCGCCGCCGTTCGAGCTCGAGTCCTATCGGGTGGTGCTGGACCACCGCCCGGATGGCGAGGTCATTTCCGAGGCGACGGTGAAGGTGCACGTCGCGGGCGAGCGCGTCATCGCGACCGCGGAAGGGAACGGCCCGGTGCACGCGCTCGACGCGGCGCTGCGCCAGGCGTTGACGCCGTATCTGTCCTGGTTGGACAGCATGGAGCTGGCTGATTACAAGGTGCGGATCCTGCCGTCGAACCCAGGTACGGACGCCGTGACGCGGGTGCTTATCGAAACTAGTGACGGCGAACACGAATGGACGACGGTGGGCGTGCACGGCAACATCGTCGAGGCGAGCTGGCTGGCGTTGTGCGACGCGTTGGTCCACAAGAGCCTGACGGTCGCGTCGGGGCGGGAGCAGTCGGCGCCTGAGCTGGGGGTGGCTGCTGTGGGTGGGTGATCGAGCTTTCCGGACGTGCCGCGTTGAGAGGCGGTGTTCGTGCGGCGGGTATCGCGGCTCACAGATGGAAGGCTGGTTGCCGTTCGCGTTGGGCGGTGCGGGGGGGGTCGTTTCTTGCTGGTGTGAAGGGTCCCTTCGTGCCAGTCAGGTCGTGGCCGGTCAGCTGGTGCGAGGGCTTCGTTCGCGTGGAACGGAGCGAGGGGGACAGTCGCGCACGCGCGGGGTGCGCGACAGTCGGTGGGGGTACGTAGACTGGTGCGGTGCGTCTAGCTCGTATTGCTCATCCCAGTGGTGTCGCGTTCGCTTCGATCGAGGGGGACGGCGACGATGCCCAGGTCCTGGAGATCGCGGAACACCCGTTCGGCCAGCCGAACTTCACCGGCAAGCGCTGGCCGCTGGCCGACGTGCGGCTGCTCGCGCCGATCCTGCCGTCGAAGGTGATCGCCGTCGGCCGGAACTACGCGAAGCACGCGGCGGAGTTCGGCAACGAGGTGCCGTCCGAGCCGATGCTGTTCATCAAGCCGTCGACGACGGTGGTCGGGCCGAACGCTCCGATCCGCCGGCCGTCGGACGTCGGACGCGTCGACTTCGAGGGCGAACTCGCGATCGTCATCGGACAGCCGGTCAAGAACGTGCCCGCGGCCCGAGCGGCCAGCGCGATCCTCGGCTACACGGTCGCGAACGACGTGAGCGCGCGCGACCTGCAGAAGTCCGACGGCCAGTGGGGCAGGGCGAAGGGTTTCGACACCTTCTGCCCGCTCGGCCCGTGGATCGACACGTCCATCGACCCGTCCGACCTGGCGCTCCGCAGCGAGGTCGACGGCGAACTGAAGCAGGACGGCCGGACTTCGGACCTCGTGCACAAGGTGCCCGAGTTGGTCGAGTTCGTGTCGCGCGTGATGACGCTCCTGCCCGGCGACGTGATCCTGACCGGCACGCCGGAGGGGGTCGGTCCGATCGTCGACGGGCAGTCGGTGTCCATCACGATCGATGGCATCGGAACCCTGACGAACCCGGTGCAGGACGTCTGAGCTGGCCGTTGCCGTTTTGCGGCGACAGTGGCTGGCGGGTCGGTTCGGGTGTTGCCGCTGAGTGGCGAATCCCTGGTCAGGCAGGTTTTCTGGCCGTCGGGGTGATGCTCGGGCGGTGGCACCGGGGCTGTTGCCGCTGAGTGGCGAGCGGACGCTGGTGCCGGGGTAAGTGGGCAGGCGGGGCCGTTGCCGCTGAGTGGCGAATGGTGGCTGGCGCTTCGGTTGGTGAGTGGTCGGCGCTGTCGCCGCTGAGTGGCGAAGGACGGCTTGGCGCTCGCGATGGGAGCTGACGGTGTCGTTGCCGCATGGTGGCGAGAGGCCGAGAGGCGATCGGCGCTCGCGTGCGTGAGCTGGTGATGCTGTTGCCGCTGAGTGGCGAGAGATGATCAGTGCTCGAGTTGGCGATGCTGTTGCTGTTTGGTGGCGAGTGGTGATGGGTGTTCGCGTTGGTGAGTATGCGGGTGCCGCTGCCGCCTAGTGGCGACAGGTGATCGGCGCTCGGCTGGGGGCGGTGGGCTCTTTTGCCGGTGCGTGGCGAATGGTCGTTGATGGTCAGTTGCCAAACGGTTGGTGCTGTTGCCGCAGAGTGGCGACTGGTGCCTGGGCTGGTTAGTGGCGGCGCTGTTGCCGGTCGGTGGCGAGAGCGGTCTCGGATGGTTGGTTGGCGAGTCGGTGGCGTTGTTGCCGCGGGGTGGCGAAGACGCGTCGTCGTTGTTTGGTTGCGGCCCACCGGCGGGGGTTGGCCGGTGGGCGCTGGGTGGTGCCGACAGGGCGCCGTGGCGTTGCCGTTTGGCGGCTGATCGGGTGGTGGGTTAGCGGCGGGCCGGTTCTGCTGGGCGGCGGGCGAAGGCCGGTGCGGATTCCCGGCGGATGCCTACGCCGATGAGGTACGCGGGGACCCCGGCGAGTTTCGGGAAGCGCTTGAGCAGCGCGATCAATTGCGGCGGGGGGCCGTCGGCGTGGCCGGTCATTACTGGGCCCATTACTCGGCGGTGAAGAAGGCGTTGCAGCCCCTGGACGGCGACGGTCGGCAGGAGGCGACGGCGGCGAACGGCGGTGAGGTTCTTTTCGGTCGGTTTGCCGCGGAGGAGCGGGTCGGCCAGTAGCCTCGCGGCGGCGACGGCGTCTTGCACTGCCAGGTTGATTCCGACGCCGCCGACCGGGGACATCGCGTGGGCGGCGTCTCCTATGCACAGCAGGCCGTCGACGTGCCAGCGGTGCAGGCGGTTCAGGCGTACGTTGAGGAACTTGACGTCGTCCATGGACTTCAGTTCGCCGACGCGGTCGGCGAATTCGGGGCAGACCTCGATGACGTCGCGGCGGAAGCTTTCGATGCCGGCGTCGTTTAGGTCATTGCCTTTCGGCGTGAGGTAGGCGATCTGGTAGTAGCCCTTGCGCGGCAACGGCACCGCGAAACGGTGGTTGCGCATCCTCGGCACCAGCGTGGCTTCCTGCTCTTCGGCCTTGCGCGAAAGCCGGAACCACCAGGCGTCGAACGGGGTGTAGTACTCGCGTGGAGTGAGGCCGGCGGAGCGGCGGGCCAGCGACCAGCGGCCGTCGGCGGCGATGACCAGGTTGGCTTTCAGTTCGCCTTCGGCGCCGTCTGCGGTGCGGTAGCGGACGCCGGTGACTCGGCGGCCCGACCGGAGCAGGCCGGTCATTTCGGTTTCGAGCCTCAGGGTGAAGGTCGGCTCTTTCTGGGCCGTTTCGGCGAGCAGGTCCAGGAAATCCCATTGAGGGACCATCGCTACGTAGGGGCGGGGGACCTTCAGCAGGGACATGTCGGCGATGGTCAGCGCGTCGCCGTCGGGGGTCGGGAGTCCGACTGTGGTCACTTTGGTGTGCGGTAGCGCTTCGAACTTCTCGCCCAGGCCCAGTTCGTCCAGGAGTGCGAGGGTGGACGGGTGGACGGTGTCGCCGCGGAAGTCGCGGAGGAAGTCTGCGTGCTTTTCCAGCACTGCCACCTCTACGCCCGCTCGGGCCAAGAGCAGTCCCGCCACCATGCCTGCCGGTCCGCCGCCGACGATGACGCAGCCCGTGTGCTCGGTCATCTTCCCCAGCTCCCTCTTATTCATCGTCTGTTGAATAAGGTGAGGATGCACCTTGCGCGGAGGGTGCGTCAAGTCGGCCGATGGGGTGGGTTCGTGGTCTAGGGGACCGAGATATGCGAGAGGAGGGCGGTCGGGGGGCAGGGCTTGAGAGATGGCCTGAACGGGGCGTGCCATGAGGCGGATTTCGCGGAGGGTGGCGGAAGTGGTTGTGGCATCGAGGGTGCGGGCGGCGTTTGCGGCTGGGCGACAAGAGTCGAGCAGGAGGAGGAAGGAAGAGACCGGGGACGGGAGATGGCTGCGCCGGAGGTGGGAGGTGGCAGGGTCGGGAGTGGGGTTGTTGCGGAGGCGGGAGGCGGCGGGGCCGGGAGTGGGGTTGTTGCGGAGGCGGGAGGCGGCGGGGCCGGGAGTGGGGTTGTTGCGGAGGCGGGAGGCGGCGAGGTCGGGAGTGGGGTTGCTGCGGAGGCGGGAGGCGGCGGGGTCGGGAGGGTTAGCGGCGCCGAGGGCGGAGTCGTGAGCAGGTATGCCCGCCGAGGACCGTGGCGGGATCGGTGGGTGCGGTGTCATCAGTAGCGGAGCGGGAAGTGCGACTGGCTGGTGCCGACAGTGGAGTTGCCGTTGCCGCACAGGGGCCAGAATGTGGGGAGTTTGCGTAATAGGCGGTGGTTCGCGTATGTGGATCTCGGGCGGATCACCGGACACCGTCATCTGGCTGGAAAGACACGGCATTTTCCGGAAAGGATTTCGGGGAGCTAGTTCGGTGGCGGAACTTATGCGTGGTTGTTGTTGCATTGAGGACGGTGGGGGCGCTGGGCACCGGCTCGGTGGCGAGAAATGGTTGCCGCGAAAGGGTTTCTCGGCGGCGGTGCCAAGGGGTGGCGGTACGGGCGGCAGGGAAGATCGTTCGGAAATGGCAAGTTTCAAGGGGAGTGCGGAGTAAGGGCCTTTCACCCGCTCGGCCCTCTGGGACGGTGGCGAACGTCACCGGCCGGACACTTTGCGCACCGGCGGTAGAGCCGGTCAGCGGCAACGGCTCGGCGGTAATCACCTTTTTGGCCGCGTTGCGAACGCGGCGAGTGCCCTAGCCTCACGGGGTGGATTTCGCCCCGGCCGCTCTGTCGCGCGCTCGTACTGCCCCGCCGGCCGCTGCCGGCCGCGAGCCGTGGGCGCCTCCTGAGCTGAGCCTGGTGTGCCTCGACATCGACGATACGTTGATCGACTGCACCGCCGCGATCCGCCGCACCCTTCACGCGCTCACCGGGCGCGGCGATCTTTGGCCGTTGTGGGATTTGATCACCGAGGAGCACGTCTCGCTCGTCGTCGCCGGGAAGCTGGGCTACGACGTGATGCATCACCGGCGCACCGAATGTTTCCTCGCCGAGCTGGGGATCCTCGGGGATTCCGCGCAAGTGACCGCCTTCGAGGCGCGCCGGCGGGAGATTTTGGCGCGGTCTTGGCGGCTATTCGATGATGTTCTTCCGTGCCTGGAATGGCTGCGCGCCGCCGGGCTGCGGCTGGCTGCCGTGACGAACGCCTCAGGGGTTCATCAGCGGCAGAAAATCGCGGAGCTCGGGCTCGCGCCGTTTTTCGACCATGTCGCGATCGCGGGCGAGGTCGGGGTCGCGAAACCCGATCCGGTGATGTTCCACTCGGTGTGCCTGGCGCTGGACTGCCCGCCGGAGCGCACGGTGCACGTCGGGGACAAGCTCGACACCGACGCGATCGGCGCGTTCGACGCCGGGCTCGGCGCGGTCTGGCTCGACCGAGACGGGACCAGCCGCACCGGCGAGCGCGCGCCGGAGGGGGTGCACACTGTGACCGGTCTCGGCGAGCTGCCTGAGCTGCTGGTTTCGGAGTACGCGACGGTCGGCGTGCCCGCCCAGCGGGCGGCGGGGACCCCCGCTGCGACGGTCCGCGGCGGGATGTTCTAGTATTTCTTCTCGTGCGGCGCTGACCTGGGCAACCGGGGAAGTACCTCACTGGGGTATGGTGTAATTGGCAGCACGACTGGTTCTGGTCCAGTTAGTCTAGGTTCGAGTCCTGGTACCCCAGCTGCAGAGGGACCCCCTCTCGGAAGTGCGAAATCGCTTCTGGTAAGTTCTCTCTCGCAAGAAACGCCCCGGAAACGGGGAAGTTCCTAAGCCCCCGTCGTCTAGCGGCCTAGGACGCCGGCCTCTCACGCCGGTAGCGTGGGTTCGAATCCCATCGGGGGTACAGCCAGCCCGGTTGATCAGCAAAAGATCAACCGGGTTTTGTTGTATTTACCGGGAAAGCTTCGGTGTGCGGGAAATGGGGAGCCGCCTGGTGAGCGGAAAGATCACCCTTCCCGCGCACCGCCGAACATCGCTGCCGCGGAGCGGCCATTCGCCTGGTTTTCCGCCACATACGGCCGGAGCTCGGTCTCGTAGCCGGCGAAAGCCTCCGGGTACGCACTGTCCGCCAGGTGCCGGGCCAGCGAACGAGCGCCGAGCAGGGCCTGCGAGGTGCCCATGCCCGCCGTCGGCGCGGCGCAGTATCCGGCGTCTCCCACCAGGGCGACGCGGCCAGTCGACCAGCGGTCCAGGTGCACCTGCGTGCTCGAGCTGAAGTAGAAATCCCGAGCCTCCGACATCGCCTCCAGCAGGAGGGGGTATGCCAACCGTCACCGGCGAAGGCGGCGCGCGTCGCTGCTTCCTGCTCGGCTCGGGAGAGACGGTCCAGGGCTCCCGACGACGTTCCGAACGACAGGCTCACGGTCAGCCGGTCCGGATCCGCTGAGTTGAACAGGTAGACCGCGGTGCCGTCGACGGCGCGGAGGAGACCGCTGTGGTCCAGGCCCAGGAAATTCGGCATGGTGAAGCCCGCGCCGGACAGGCCCAGGTGCTGCAACGCCGCTGAGCTGAAGGCCAGCTGGCGGACCTTCGAGTACACGCCGTCCGCGCCGAAGACCAGGTCGTAAGTCTCGGTGGAACCGTCGGTCAGCGACGCGGTCACGGCGTCCTCAGTCTGCGTCAGCGACGTGATCGAGGTGCCGAAGCGGTACTCGACATGATCGGCAGTCAGGTCGTGCAGCAGCTCGTTCAGGACGTGCTTCGGCACCTCCAGTTCGCCCGCGAAAGCTTCGGCGGGGAGCAGGTCTACCTGGACGCCGTCGCGGTCGACGAGGGCGGTTCCGGTCATTTTCGTGTCGTGCCGGCGGACGTCGTCGAGGATGCCCAGCTCGGACAGGACCTCGAAGGCGGCGCCGCGGAAATCCACGGCGTAACCGGTGTGCCGGAGGGCAGGGGCGCGCTCGACGATCGTCACGCGGTGGCCGGAGCGCGTGAGGAGCTCGTCGAGGGTGGCGCCGGCCACGCCAGCACCGGAGATCAGGACGGTCAAGGAGGCCATGGGAGCAAACGTAGCCCCAGGTTGTCCATTTGGGTAAACCATATGGATAAACCATTTGGACAAGAAATCGGCTAGGCTGCGCGCCATGGGTAATCGGGAGGATCTGCTGGCCGGGGCGAAGCGCTGCTTGATCGAGCGGGGCTGGAGCAACACGACGGTGCGCGACATCGCGGCCGCGGCGGGCGTCAGTCACGCGGCGATCGGGTACCACTTCGGGTCGCGGGACGCGTTGTTGACGCAGGCGTTGGTCGCGGCGGTTGACGAGCTGGGCGGCCAGGTCGCGGATTCGTCGTTCGACCTGTCCGAGGAGGGATTGAAGCGGCTGATCGACAGCTTCGGCGAGCACCGGGCGTTGTGGGTCGCGCAGCTTGAGGCGCTGGTGCGGGCGGAGCGGTCACCGGACGTGCGCCGGCATCTCGCGCAGGGGCTGCGGGAGGCCCGGGCCGGGGTCGGTGGGGCCGTGCAGAGCGCGCTGGTGATCGGGCTGATGGTGCAGTGGCTGCTCGACCCGGAGGAAGCACCGTCGGCGAAAGAAGTGACCGACGGGATTCGCGCGGTGGCGGCGGAAATCTAGACCCAGACGGCGTCGGCGGGATTCCCGGCGGGCGGTTCGCCACCGGCTTCGGCGAACGCGGTCAGCGCGTCGACCAGGCCGCGGCGGGTCGATTCGGGCATTTTCTCCACGATGGCGGCGATTTCGCGCCGCCGCCGCTGGGTGACGAGGCGCACGATCCGGTCGCCTTCCCGGGTGAGTTCGATGACGACCTCGCGCCGGGACGACGGATTGCCCAGCCGGGCGACCAACGCGGCGGCGACCAGCCGGTCGATCATCCGGCTCGCGGTGGACGGCGTGACCCCGAGATGGTCGGCGAGCGCGGCCTGTTTCAGCGGACCGCGCGAATGCAGCACCACCAGCAGCCGGAATTGCGGCACCGTGATGAGGTCGCCCGCGGAGGCGATGGACCGCGCCGACACCGCGACGAGCAGCCGGGAAGCGGTGAGCACGGCTTCGGTGACCGCGTCGACGTCGTCGGATGCGTCGGTGCGGGCAGAGATCGGCGCGCGAGACATATGCCCAGTGTGCCGCATCTCGCCGCGGAATCCGCGCGATAACCGTGCTGGGCAACGAATCAGGGTGAATCCGCCCGGGCGGCCTGCCTGCCGGGCACAAAGAAACGACCCCGCCGTCCCGGCGAACGGGAGGCGGGGTCGTTCCGGTGCTGGCTCAGAGACCGGCGAAAGCCTGGTCCACGAACTGCTTGTGCTGATCCGCCCACTGCTTGGCGGCGGCCTTTTCCTGGCCCTTCGGGGCCTTCTGGATCGCGTCCTCGAGCGAACCGAGGTCCGCGTCCGACATCTTCAGCTTCTTGGCCACGCCGGCGAGAGCCGGGAAGTCCTTGCCGAAGCCCTTGCGGCCCAGCGCGTGGAGCTGCTCGCCCTTGCCCATCGCGCCCTTCGGGTCCTTGAGATCCTTGAGCTGGTAGCGCGAGTACGCCCAGTGCGGGTGCCACAGCGTCACGACGATCGGCTTCTTCGCCTTGATCGAGCTGTCGAGCGCAGCCAGCATCGCGGTGGTCGACGAGTTCTGCAGGGTCATCGCGCCGTCGAGGCCGTACTGCGGGATCGCGTCCTTCTGCACGATGCTCGTCTCGCCCGCGCTCGCCTCGATGCCGGTGATCTTGCCGCCGAACATGCTCGCCTTGTCCTTGAGGTCGGCGATGCTGTTGACCTCGCCCACGTAATTCGGCACGGCGAGGTTGAGGGTCGCGTTGTCGTACCAGACGCCGAGGTCTTCGAGCTGGTCGTGGTACTGGTCCCAGTACTGCTTGTGCGTCGCGGGCAGCCACGAGTCGAGGAACATGTCGACGTCGCCCTTCGCCAGGCCCGCGTAGATCGGGCCGACGTCGAGCATCTGCGTTTTGACCTGGTAGCCCTTTTCCTCCAGCACCGCCTGGTACAGGCTGGTGAGGGCGACGTCCTCGTCCCAGTTGATGTAGCCGATGGTGACGCTCTTGGCTTGCTGGCTGTTGCCCGACTGGGACTCCCGGCCGCCGCACGCCGCGGTGAGGCCGATCAGGGCCGTCACGGCGGCGCCCACGGCGAGGATCCGGCTGAGCCGTTTCGATGTGCGCACTCGTTCGTCCTTTCTCGTTGCGGTGGAGGTGGATCAGGCCGCGTCGGCCCGGCGGAGGGCGCGGCCCACCGCCGAGCGCGCCCCCAGCGAGGAGGTGAGCCGGTCGAGATAGATCGCCAGCACGACAACGCCGAGACCGGCGTTGAAACCCAGGTCCAGCTTCAGGCTCGTGACCGCGGCGTACACCTCGGCGCCGAGCCCGGGCGCGCCGACCATGCCGGAGATCACGACCATGGACAGCGACAGCATGATGATCTGGTTGATGCCCGCCATGATCGACGGCATCGCGAGCGGGATCTGGATCTCCCGCAGGATCCGCCGCGGCGGCGAGCCGAACGCCTCGCCCGCCTCGACCATTTCCGGGTCGACCTGGCGGATGCCGAGTTCGGTCAGCCGCACGCCCGGCGGCAGCGAGAACACGACGGTCGCCACCACGCCCGGCACCGGGCCGATCGAGAAGAAGAAAATGACCGGGATCAGGTAGACGAACGCGGGCAGCGTCTGCATGAAGTCCAGGATCGGCTTCACGATCCGGCTCACCGTTTCGTTGCGCGCGGCCGCGATCCCGACCGGCACCGCGATCGCCACCGCGACCACGCCGGAGATCAGCACCTGCGACAGCGTCTGCATCGCGGACGGGAATTCGCGCAGGCTGTCGATGAGCGCGAACCCGATCGCCGAGCCGAGGCCGAACTTCCAGCCGCGCAGCCACCAGCCGAGCCCGGCGAACACCACGACCAGCACCGGCCACGGCAGCCAGGTCAGGCCCGAGGCGAGCCCGGTGACCGCGCCGTTGACGATCTTGTCGACGAAATCGAAGAACGGGCCGATGTTGCCCTGCAGCCAGTCGATGATCGCCTTGAACCACGTGCCGACGGGAATCTGCGGCAGGTCGCCGACGAGGAGGTTGTCAGACACGGGCGTTCACCTCCTGGGCGTCGTTTTCTCCGGTGCTCAGCGCGTTCAGCAGCGCCTCGCGGGTCACCGCGCCGAGCAGTTCGCCCTCGGCCCCGACCACCGCGAGCGGCGCAGGCGCGGAAGCGGCGTGGCCGAACAGCTCGGCCATCTGGGTTTCCGGGCCGGTGCGCGCGGCGGAACGGTCGACGAGTCCGGCGATCGTTTCCGTGCCGCGGTCGGCGGCGTCGCTCACCGCACGCCGGTCGACCGCTCCGGCGAACTTGCCGTCCTCGGTCACCAGCACGCCGGAGAGTTCGTTCCGGCGCATCGTTTCCAGCGCTTCGACGACGGTTGTCGCCGGGGTGAACGAGATTTCCGCGGGCGCCATCACGGCGGACGCGGTGAGCACCCGGCTGCGGTCGACGTCGCGCACGAACCTCGCGACGTACTCGTCGGCCGGCTCGGTGAGCATCTCCTGCGCGGTCGAAACCTGCACGATCCGGCCGTCGCGCATCATCG
Organism: Amycolatopsis echigonensis; assembly: GCF_014174495.1. Classification (GTDB taxonomy): domain Bacteria; phylum Actinomycetota; class Actinomycetes; order Mycobacteriales; family Pseudonocardiaceae; genus Amycolatopsis; species Amycolatopsis echigonensis. The sequence goes on along the minus strand of NZ_JACJHR010000022.1, from coordinate 66,207 downwards.
CGATCCGGTCGCCGAGGCGCATCGCCTCGTTGAGGTCGTGCGTGATGAACACGATCGTTTTGCCCAGCTGCCGCTGCAGCATCAGGAGCTGGTCCTGCATCTCCTTGCGGATCAACGGGTCCAGCGCGCTGAACGCCTCGTCCATCAGCAGGATCTCGGTGTCCGCGGCCAGCGCGCGGGCGAGGCCGACGCGCTGGCGCATCCCGCCGGAAAGCTGACCGGGCAACCGGTCCTCCCATCCGGTGAGCCCGACCATCTCCAGCGCTTCGGCGGTGCGTTCGCGCTGCCGCTCGCGCGGAGCGTTCTGCACGCTCAGCCCGTAGGCGACGTTCTCCGCGACCGTGCGGTGCGGGAACAGCGCGAAGTGCTGGAACACCATGCTCATCCGCCGCTGGCGCAGCTCGCGCACCTGCGCGGCGGACTTGTCGGTGAGGTCGATGTCGTCCACCAGCACCCGGCCGGAAGTGACCGGGAGCAATCCGTTCAGCGTGCGCAGCAGGGTCGACTTGCCCGAACCGGACAGTCCCATCACCACGAAGATTTCGCCGCGCTCCACGGTGAAGGAGGCGTCGATCACCGCCGCGGTCACGCCGGGCAGGTCCAGTTCGGCGCGGTCGACGCCCTTCTCCAGCTTGCCGACCGCTTCTTCCGCCCGGCGGCCGAACACTTTGTACAGCTTCTCCACACGAACTATCGGCACAGTCGTCTCATGTTCTCGCATTCGGGGTCCTTTGCCGGGCGACATGATTGCATAGACCAACACTGATCGGAGCCCATCGCGCGACCAGTTCACCGATGACGGCCGGTTTTCGTGGCCCGGCACCCACTTTCGCGGACGCGGTGCGCGCGCCCGCGAGACACCGCTGCGGCGACGGGGAAAAGAGGGTGTGCGCTGGCGAAACCAGTACGGATTCGCCGGTTCGCCCGACCGGATTACCAGTGGGTGCCGTGCGTGGTTGTCACGTTCGCATAACAACCCGATAGTCTGTTGTGGACCTTGCGTGGCCTGGGTGATCGCGGACACCCGGCGGCCACGCATGGTGCCGGACCGGACACGGCAAGGAAACCCCGGCGGCCGCTTCGAGCGAGCGTTCGCAGTTGCTTGGGGGAACAGGTGATCGACCGTGGACGGGTGCGGGATGGCCGGTGCGATCAGGAAAACGCGGGGGCCTTCCTTCGATTTCCTTCGCGCTGCGCCGATGTGCTCCGGCTGGGACAATCCGCGGCCGTCCAGACGGCGGAGGCTCGCGCGACGCCGTGTCCGCCGATTCCGCGGTGCTGAGTGCGGCCTCGCGGTCGACGAGATCCGGACGGGCAAGCGCGCCAACGGATCTTGAAGGCGGTCGTCGGAACGCGCTTCTGCCGCTTCGGAATCGGATCGCGCCACGGGCGGCGCGGCATCTTCCTCGGTCATCACGTGTGCGGGGTGCCGCGCCCGTCTGCCGGGCGGCGTCTCCAGGGCGGAAAAGGGGCAGAGATGCGACAAGCCCCGCCCGGGGAGAAGCCGGGCGGGGCTTGTCGGGATGTTCCGGAAAACCGGAGTTACTTCTTCTTCGCGGCCGAGGTGCGCTTGGCCGGAGCCTTCTTCGCGGTCGCCGTGGTCTTCTTGGCGGCCGGCTTGGCGGCGGCCTTCGCCCGCGTGGTGGTGGCCTTCGGAGCCGCCTTGGCCGCGGTGGCCTTGGTGGCGGTCGCCTTGGCGCGGGTGGTGGTGGCCTTCGCGGCGGTGGCCTTGGCGGGAGCCTTGGCCGCGGTGGCGCGGGTGCGGGTGGCGGCCGGCTTGGCGGCGGTGGCCTTGGCGCGAGTGGTGGTCGTCGCCGTGGCGCGAGTGGCGGTCGCCTTCGCGGTGCTGGCGGTCGCACGCTTCACGGCAGTCGCCTTCGGCAGCTTCTTCGAGCCGGAGATGACGTCCTTGAACGTGGTGCCCGCGCGGAACGCCGGAACGTTGGTCTTCTTGACCCGCACGGCTTCGCCGGTGCGCGGGTTGCGCGCGGTGCGGGCGGCACGAGCGCGCTTTTCGAAGACACCGAAGCCGGTGATCGTGACCTTTTCGCCCTTGTGGACGGTGCGGATGATGATGTCGACGAGACCGTCGACGGCTTCCGCGGCTGCCTTCTTGTCGCCGATGCGCTCCGACAGAGCTTCGATCAGCTGGGCCTTGTTGGCCATTCCAGTTCCTCCAACCAGAACTTGTTTTATACGGCCATACAGGCCGAACGCAGTCATTATCACCCATAGACTTCGCAAGTCCAATCGGGACCTGCCTTTTTCGTTGCCGTGTCGGGTAACCGGCAAGTCGGCGAGGGGGCCGCGTCGCCGGATTCTTTCACTGGCCGGAAGACCCGCGAGAGTGCTTGGGGCACCGGCAAAGTCGCATGTAGACACCCGTTGTCCTGCGGTTTTGTCTTCTCTTGGGGCTCTCCGGCCGGGTCGTGCGCGGCCGCTCGGACGACCCCCGAAGCGGCCGGACGGTCTACTGAGGACGATCGAAAACCGCGCGAAAAAGGCTGCCCCGTACGGGCGTGGCGGGGAGGCGGTCTGGGGTTGGCGCGCGGTGGGAGAGGGGCGTCGGAGGCGTTCGTGGAGGGCGTCGGCGGCGAGGGTCGTGCGCCGGGTTCGCGGCTGATGCGTTCGGGGCCCGGGATCGCCGCGGTGGCGGTGGCTGGGAATCGCGCTTTGGAGTTGGGGCGTTCGGAGTGCTCGGTTCGTGTTGGGCGACCCTGGGGTCTGGTTGGTGGTGTGCTTCGCGTGGAGTGGGTCCGGGGTGGGGTCGTGCGTGTGCAAGGCGACTGCCGGTGCGCCGGGAAGGCAGGCCGGGTTGGGGCGCGGTTTGCGGCTGATGTGTTCGGGCGGGGCTGGGGATCGGCGGGGCGGCGGTGGCGGGGAATCGCGTTCCGGGGTTGGGGTGTTCGGGGCGCCGGGTTCGTGTTGGGCGACGCGGTGGGTCCGGTGGCGGTGTGCTTCGGGCGTGCCCGGTGTGGGGTCGTATGCGCGCAAGACGAGTGCCGGTGCGCCGGGAAGGCGCGCCGGGTTGAGGCGCGGCGGGCGGCTGAGGCGTTCGGGATCGGCGCGGTGGCGGTGGCGGGGAATCGCATGCCGGGGCCGGGATGTTCGCGGTGCTTTGGGGCAGCCGCAGCGTGCGTTGCGCGGAGTGGGGTTCGCCGTAGGTCGCGTCGGCGTGAGTCGTCATGGGGTGGAAAGGCGTCTCCTGCCGGTGCGGCGGGGCGGCAGCCCGGGTTGGGGCCGATGTGTTCGGGCGGGCCGGAGACCGGCACAGGGGTGTCGGCGATGACGGCGGTGTCGGCGAATCGCGTGCCGGTGCCGCGGTGCGAGGTTCGCGTTGGGCGGTGTTGGGACCGGCGTGCTTCGCCGAGTGCGTTCGTCGTGCGCGGGGTCGGCTGTGCGAAAAAGGCCGCCTCCCCGCCGGGTGGCGGGGAGGCGGCCTGGGGTTGGTGCGCGGTGGGAGCGGGTGTCAGAGGCGTTCCTGAAGCGCGTCGGCGGCGGCGAGAAGGTCCGCTGCCCATCGTGCGCCGGGTTTGCGCCCTATGCGTTCGATCGGGCCGGACACCGACACCGCGGCGACGACTGTGCCCGAGGAATCGCGCACCGGGGCCGAAACGCTCGCGACGCCCGGTTCGCGTTCGGCGACGCTTTGCGCCCAGCCGCGGCGGCGTACTTCGAGCAGAGTGCGTTCGCCGTAAACCGCGTCGGCGAGGATCGTCCGCTGCGTGTGCGGATCCGACCACGCGGCAAGGACCTTCGCGCCCGAGCCCGCCGTCATCGGCAGCCGCGAACCGATCGGAACCGTGTCGCGCAAACCGCTCGGCGGTTCCGCGGTCGAAACGCACACGCGCTGCACGCCGTCGCGCCGGTAAAGCTGAACGCTTTCGCCGGTGATGTCCCGAAGCTTCGGCAGCACCGAACTCGCCGCGTCGAGCAACGGGTCGGTCGAGCCGCCCGCGAGTTCGGCGAGCGCGGTGCCCGGCCGCCAGCGCCCGTCCGGCCCCCGCCGCAGCAGGCGATGCACTTCGAGCCCGACCGCGAGCCGGTGCGCGGTCGCGCGCGGAAGCCCGGTGCGCGTGCACAGTTCCGCCAGCCCGCACGGGTCCTCGGCGACGGCCTGCAGCACGGCCACGGCTTTGTCCAGTACTCCGATACCGCTATGCTGTCCCACGACGCGATACTATCTTCCCGCAGTGTGGGAAGTCCAGAATCTGGGAAAAACGAAACCCGGAGCCGCGGACAGCCGCGGCTGCCCCCTCCTCACCGGCATCGTCCGGGTTCCGTGCTCCCGGCCGATCCCGAGGAAGGAGCCGGAGATGACCAGCCCCACCGGCAAGGCTCGTACGCTGGCGGAGAAGGTGTGGGACAGCCACCTCGTGCGCCGAGGCGAAGGCGCCGAACCGGATCTGCTCTACATCGACCTCCACCTGGTGCACGAAGTGACCAGCCCGCAGGCGTTCGACGGCCTGCGGCTGGCCGGGCGGAAGGTGCGCCGCCCCGACCTCACCATCGCCACCGAGGACCACAACGTCCCCACGGTGGACATCGACCTCCCGATCGCCGACCCGGTGTCCCGCACCCAGGTCGACACGCTTCGCCGCAACTGCAAGGAGTTCGGCGTCCGGCTGCACCCGATGGGCGACGCCGAACAGGGCATCGTGCACGTGATCGGACCGCAGCTCGGCCTGACCCAGCCGGGCACCACCGTGGTGTGCGGCGACAGTCACACCTCCACGCACGGCGCGTTCGGCGCGATGGCGTTCGGCATCGGCACCTCCGAAGTCGAGCACGTGCTCGCCACCCAGACGCTGCCGCTGCGGCCGTTCAAGACGATGGCGATCAACGTCGACGGCACGCTGCAGCCGGGCGTCACCGCGAAGGACGTGATCCTCGCCGTGATCGCCAAAATCGGCACCGGCGGCGGGCAGGGCTACGTCCTCGAGTACCGCGGCAAGGCCATCGAGGAGCTGTCGATGGAAGCCCGGATGACCATCTGCAACATGTCGATCGAGGCGGGCGCGCGCGCCGGCATGATCGCGCCGGACGAAACGACCTTCGCCTACCTGAAGGGCCGTCCGCACGCTCCGAAGGGCGCGGACTGGGACGCCGCCGTCGCCGCCTGGCGCGAACTGCGCACCGACGAGGGCGCGGAATTCGACGCCGAAGTCCACCTCGACGCGGACCAGCTGACGCCGTTCGTGACGTGGGGCACCAACCCGGGACAGGGCCTGCCGCTGAGCGAGACGGTGCCGGACCCGGCCGCGATCGCGGACGAGAACGCGCGCTTCGCCGCGGAGAAGGCGCTGACTTACATGGATCTGAAGCCGGGCACCCCGCTGCGCGAGATCGCGGTGGACACGGTGTTCCTCGGCTCGTGCACCAACGGCCGGATCGAGGATCTGCGCGCCGCGGCCGAGGTCCTGCGCGGGCGGAAGGTGGCCGATTCGGTCCGGATGCTCGTGGTGCCCGGTTCGATGCGAGTGCGCAAGGCCGCCGAGGAGGAAGGCCTGGACAAGGTCTTCTCCGAGGCGGGAGCCGAATGGCGGCAGGCAGGCTGCTCCATGTGTCTCGGGATGAACCCGGACCAGCTCGCCCCCGGCGAGCGCAGCGCGTCCACCTCCAACCGCAACTTCGAGGGGCGGCAAGGCAAGGGCGGCCGCACGCACCTCGTCTCGCCGCTCGTGGCCGCCGCCACCGCCGTGCGCGGGACGCTGTCCTCGCCCGCCGACCTGCCCGCCTGACTTCCCCGAGAGGAGCTCCCACCATGGAACCGTTCACCCAGCACACCGGGATCGGGGTCCCGCTGCGCAGGTCCAACGTGGACACTGATCAGATCATCCCGGCCGTCTACCTCAAGCGCGTGACCCGCACCGGATTCGAGGACGGGCTGTTCGCCGCCTGGCGCGCGCAGGAGGACTTCATCCTCAATCAGGAACCGTTCTCCAGCGGCTCGGTGCTCGTCGCCGGGCCCGACTTCGGCACCGGTTCGTCGCGCGAGCACGCCGTGTGGGCGTTGCTGGACTACGGCTTCCGGGTCGTCATCTCGTCCCGCTTCGCCGACATCTTCCGCGGCAACTCCGGCAAGGGCGGCCTCGTCGCCGCGCAGTGCGAGCAGTCGGATGTCGAACTGCTCTGGAAGCTGCTGGAGAACGAGCCCGGCACCGAGGTGACGGTGGACCTCGAAGCCAAGACCGTGCGGGCCAAGGACTTCACCGCGCCCTTCCAGATCGACGACTACGTCCGCTGGCGGCTGCTCGAAGGACTCGACGACATCGCGCTGACTCTGCGCCACGCGGGGGACATCGACGCGTTCGAGTCCCAGCGGCCCTCCTGGAAGCCCGTGACGCTGCCCGCCGCGACCTCCTGAACCGCGCCGCCGGGGCGCGGATTCCCTGCTCGGAAAGGGAATCCCGCCCCGGCGGGCCCCCTCTTCGCCCGCGCCAAACGGAGCCTCCCGGGACCGGAAACGGGTCCTTCGGGAGGGCGGAACCGTTCCCGCCGCAAGGGAAAATTTCGCGTGCCGTTTGGAATTTGTGCTGTCTTGGTAATACCGTGTGCGTTAGCCGGCCGACCTGGCCGTGGACGAAGAGTTCTTCTTGGAGGGACTGGAATGGCCAACAAGGCCCAGCTGATCGAGGCGCTGTCGGAGCGTCTGGGCGACAAAAAGGTTGCTTCGGAGGCCGTCGACGGTCTCGTCGACATCATCATCCGGACGGTCAACAAGGGCGAAAAGGTGAACATCACCGGCTTCGGGGTGTTCGAGAAGCGCGCTCGTGCCGCCCGCACCGCGCGCAACCCGCGCACCGGCGAAGCCGTGCGAGTGAAGAAGACGAACGTTCCGGCGTTCCGCGCGGGCACCACGTTCAAGGACGTGATTTCCGGTTCGAAGAAGCTGCCGAAGGCCACGGCGGCGAAGCGGGCCACCGGCACCACCGCGCGCGCCACGAGCACCCGCGCCGCGTCGACGACCGCCACGCGCAGCACCCGTGCCACCGCGGCGAAGCCCGCCGCCACGCGCACTCGCGCCACCGCGGCCAAGGCTCCCGCCAAGGCCACCGCGGCCAAGACGACGACGCGCGCGACGGCCGCGAAGTCGACCACGACCCGCGCCAAGGCGGCCCCGAAGGCCACCACCACGCGGGCGAAGGCCGCCGCCAAGCCTGCCGCCAAGACCACCACGGCAGCGAAGAAGACCACGGCCGCGGCCAAGCGGGCCCCGGCGAAGCGCACCTCGGCGGCCAAGAAGAAGTAATTCGGTAATCGTCGCTTCGCGGCAGGGCCCCGACCTCGGGTGAGGTCGGGGCCCTGCCGCGTTTCCGGGGGTTTCTCGGCTGGACGGGCGGGAGTCGGTGCGGAGGGCGGGGTTATTGGGGCGTGGGTTGGTGGGGGAGCGGTGAGGCGTTGCGAGGGCTGGGGGTCGTCGGGGCAGCGGTGATGCGCTGAGGGGTTGGTCGGCTGGCTGGGGAGGGGTGAGGCGTTGTGGGGCTGGAGGTTGGCGGGGCAACGGTGAGACCTTGCGGGGCCGGGGCAGCGGGGGAGCAGTGAGGCGTTGTGGGGACTGCGGTTCGGCCAGGTGTGGTGTTCGGGTTGATGGGCCGGGGCGGCGTCGTGGTGCTGGTGCGGCGGGCTGTGGGGACTGCGGTTCGGCCAGGCAGGGTGCCCACAGTGGTGATGCGGGGCGGCGTTGTCGTGCTGGCGCGGTGGATTCGGCGGCTGGGTTCGGCTCAGTGGGTGTCCGGATCAGCGGGCTGAGTTGCCGTGCTGGCGGGCCGATTGTGGTGTCGACCTGCTAGGGCGGGTGGCTGACCTGTTGTGGCGGGCGGAGTTGCGGCGCTGGATGCGGTGCCACAGTTTGGCGAGGCGATGCGGGCATCGGGTCGCGGTACCGGGGCGGTTCGGCGGGCGGGCTGGGGTGGCGGTGCGGCTGAGCCGTTGTGGTGCGCCGGGATTCCACACCAGGTGAGGAGGCCGGGGCGGTCGGCTGATGTGGCATGGGGGCAGGGGGCGCTGCGTGCTGGAAGCCGTTGAGGGCGCGTGGTTCCTGGGCGAGCCGGTGCGGGGACGGGCTGAGCAGCCGAACGGGCTGAGCAGCGGAGAGCGTCGCCGGAGATCGGGAATTCGCTGCCTCACCGGGGTTGCCGCGGCCTCGGTCCGGATGGGTGTTGCGGCAGTGAGAAGACAGCGTTTCCCGAGGTCGGCGGGCTGTCCGGGCGTCGAAAAGAACCCCGCCGGATTGCTGATAAGACAACAGATTCCGGCGTCCGGACCGCGTGCCAGGACACCGAGGGAAGGTAATCGGCGCACTGTCCGGGAGGGCTAATCCGACGCCTGGAGATAAATCCCCGCCGGGGGTAATTAAACCCCTCGAGGCTGTCTCGGACGTCGCTTATGCCGGGACCCGGGACAATTGCTGAGCACCGCTCAGCAATACCGGTCTCTATAGAATCCGCGGCCCGCCGAATGGCGGCAGCACCCGCGAACGAGAACGACGTCCGGTGAAAAAGATCAGCCTGCCGAGGGCACCGGAGCGGGCAGCGGGCTGGGGTAATAATCCGCGCTCACCAGAACCGGTCCGTCGTCGCCGGGGCAGAACGACAGGACCCACAGCGAGCCCTTCTTGCTCGGCACCACGCCGTCGCGGGCGGCGGGCAGTTCCAGGCCGTCCCGGTCCGCCAGCGCGCTCACCAGGTCCGGGATCACGCCGCCCTGACTGCTGATCAGCGGGGTGCCCCCGTCGGCCGCGATCGCCAGCAGGCGGCGGATTCCGAGGAGCGGGTCGGGCCAGTAGCCCTCCTCCGACAGCAACGGCTCGTGCTGCACCTCGACGCCGAGCGATTCCGCGATTCCGCCGACGGTCTGCACGCACCGCAGCCGCGGCGCGGAGAACACCCGATCGGGGCCGAAGAGCGGCAGCAGGTCGCGCAGCGCGGCCGCTTGGCGCTGACCGGCTTCCGACAGCGGACGGAGGTCGTCGTCGCCGGTCCAGTCCTCGCGTTTGCCCGCCTTGGCGTGCCGCACCAGCAACACTGTCGTCTGTGCGGGCGGGAGGGCGCAGAACTCGCGCAGCACCCGGACATCCGCCGGGCGCGTGAGCAGCCGCTCCGCCGCGATCGGGTCCAGCCAGCGCAGTTCGTCGACCTCGTGGTTGGGCTCGAAGACGCCGGAAACGGCTTCGGCGCTGAAGTAGTCGACGCTCTTGCGCAGCAGCCGCCCGTTGTTCTTCGCGGGGACCTCGTACGTCGTCTGCGCGACGTAGCGGCCCAGCACCGCGCGGAACCCGGTCTCCTCGGCGATCTCGCGCACCGCGGTGGCCGCGATCGTCTCGCCGGGGTCGACCTTTCCCTTCGGCAGCGACCAATCGTCATAGCGGGGCCGGTGCACGAGGGCGACCTCGAACCCGTCCCCGGCACGGCGCCAGAGCACCGCGCCGGCGGCCCGGACGTCCACGCTCATCCGACCGCCCCGTGCAGCTTCGCGAGTTCGAGCTGGTGGTCGCGCACCTGAGAACCGGCGGCCGGGAACGGCTGCCATTCGCCCGAGGAACTGAGTACCCAGCAGCGCGTGTGCGGGTCGAGCGCCGAATCGAATACCTCGTCCAGCTGCCGCGTCAGCTTCGGGTCTTTGACCCGCACCAGCGCCTCGATCCGGCGGTCGAGGTTGCGGTGCATCATGTCCGCGCTGCCGATCCAGTGCGTGCCGCCCGCGCGGAAGTGGAACACCCGCGAATGCTCGAGGAACCGGCCGAGGATCGAGCGGACCCGGATGTTCTCGCTCAATCCCTCGACGCCCGGCTTCAGCGAGCAGATCCCGCGCACCACGACGTCGACCGGAACGCCGGCCTGCGAAGCGTGGTACAGCGCGTCGATCACCTGCTCGTCGACGAGCGAGTTGCACTTGATCCTGATGCCCGCTTCGAGCCCGGCGCGCGCGAGCTCGATCTCCTCGCCGATCGCGCGCACGATGCCGCGGCGGATGCCGTGCGGCGACGTGAGGATCGTGCGGTAGGTGTCCTGGCGCGAATAGCCGGTGAGGACGTTGAACAGGTCGGTGATGTCCGCGCCGATGCTCGGGTCCGCGGTCAGCAGGCCGAGGTCTTCGTACAGCCGCGCGGTCTTCGGGTTGTAGTTGCCGGTGCCGATGTGGCAGTAGCGGCGGATGGTCGAACCCTCCTGGCGCACCACCATCGACACCTTGCAGTGCGTTTTGAGGCCCACCAAGCCGTACACGACGTGCACGCCCGCGCGTTCCAGCGTGCGCGCCCAGGTGATGTTGGCCTGCTCGTCGAACCGCGCCTTGATCTCCACCAGCGCCACGACCTGCTTGCCCGCTTCGGCGGCGTCGATCAGCGCGTCCACGATCGGCGAATCGCCGGACGTCCGGTACAGCGTCTGCTTGATCGCCAGCACCTTCGAATCGGCCGCGGCCTGTTCGATGAACCGCTGCACGCTCGTGGAGAACGAGTCGTACGGGTGGTGCACCAGGACATCGCCCTCGCGCAGCGTCGCGAACACGCTCTTGGGCGTCTCGCGTTCGCCGAACGCCGGATGCGTCGCGGGCACGAACGGCCGGTCCTTCAATTCCTTGCGGTCGACGCCGGACAGCTGGAACAGGCAGGTGAGGTCGAGCAGCCCGGGCACCTCGACGACGTCCTCGGGATCGACTTCCAGCTCGCGCAGCAGCAGTTCGAGCATGTGCTCGCTCATGTCCTGGGCGACCTCGAGCCGTACCGGCGGGCCGAACCGGCGCTGCGCCAGCTCGCGTTCCAGTGCCTGCAACAGGTCCTCGTCGCGGTCTTCCTCGACCTCGAAATCGGCGTTGCGGGTGACGCGGAAGACGTGGTGCTCGGTCACCTCCATGCCGGTGAACAGATCGCTCAGGTGCGCGGAGATCAGTTCCTCGAGCGGCAGGAAGGTGGCGGACCGGTTGCCGCGTTCGGTTTCCACGCGCATCAGCCGGGGCACGTTGCTCGGCACCTTCACGCGCGCGAACCGTTCGAGCCCGCCCTGCGGGTCCCGCACCGTCACCGCGAGGTTGAGCGAGAGCCCCGAGATGTACGGGAACGGGTGCGCCGGGTCGACCGCGAGCGGCGTGAGCACCGGGAAGATCTGCTCGGAGAAGTAGCTCGACAGCCGGAGCTGGTCGGCTCCGGACAGATCGGCCCAGCCGACGATCCGGATGTCCTGCTCGGCCAGCTGCGGGCGCAGGTGCTCCTTGAACGCGGCGGTGTGCCGCTCGACCAGGTCCTGGTTGCGCTTGGCGATGTAGTCCAGCTGTTCGCGCGGCGTGAGCCCGTCCGCGCTGCGCACCGACAGGCCGGTGCCGTCGCGCCGTTTCAGCCCGGCGACCCGGACCATGTAGAACTCGTCCAAATTGGACGCGAAAATGGCGAGGAACTTGGCCCGTTCGAGCAGCGGCTGCGATTCGTCCTCGGCCAGCGCGAGCACGCGGGCGTTGAAGTCGAGCCAGGACAGCTCGCGGTTGAAATAACGGTCGTCGGGAAGCGTCTCGACGGCGGTGGGCGCGGAGGTGACGGCGGGCGGGGCCGACGGAACGGAGCGGAATTCCTCGCCGCTCTCGGTCGTGGTCCGGCGCGATCGCGCGGCGGCGGGCGGGGCGGAGGGTTTCTTCGCCGTGGTGCGCAGCGCGCTCGAGGCGGTTTTGCGCTTGGCCGGTTTGGCGGTGTCGTCCGCCGCAACCGCCTTGGATTTCGCCCGACGGGACGCGGCGGTGTCGGCGGTCCCGCGCGAGGTCGCCTTGCCGCCCGCGGTGCGCGGAGCCGGGGACGAGGGGGAAGCGCTGCTGCCGCTCTTGACGCGCCGCCGGGCCGGAGTGCTGCCGTCTTCTGTGCTCACGCTGCCCATTGTTCACTACGAAGCTGTGGTTTGCGCAGGCCGCGATGAAGGTCGAGTGAACACGTCGGCGCGATTTTGCCCGTCAGGCCGGGAGCAATGCGGCGGTTCGCTTCCCCAGACCGAGTTTCGCGGCGTGTCGGAGATCATCTTCGGTGTCGACGTCGCTGCGCAGCGAGGGCAGCGCTTGGGTGAGCGGAATCGCACCGGACGCCCGATGCAGTTCCGCGGATCCGGCGCCGAAGTGCGGGTCGAGCGGTTTTCCCGGCGCGGACAGCAACAGCGTGGTCCCGGTGCCCTGCCGGTCGAACACCACCGCCCGGCGGCCCGCGGCCTCGGTCAGCGCGTGTTCCAGATCCACCGCGCGCAACGCGGGAAGATCCGCTTGGAGCGCGCCGACTACTCCGTCCGGCGCGTCCGCGCGCAGCAGCTCCGCGCCGTGCCGCAGCGCTTCGTTGAGCCCGCCGCCCGCCGGTTCGGCGACCAGTTCGACGCCGAGACCGGCCAATTCGGACAGCGCGGCCGGATCGGAGGTGACGACGAGCACGCGCCGGACCCGGGCGACCGACGTGACCGCGGCCAGCGTGTCGCAGGCCAGCGCCAGCACGAGCTCGGCGTGCCGGTGCGCGGCGACCGCCCCGCGCAGCCGGGACTTGCCCGCGCCCGGCGGTTTCAGCGGCATGACCAGGTCTGCGTCCACCTGTCCATCTTTACCCGAAACCCGTCGCGCGCGTGCGTGAGCGCACCCTCCCTGGACTGCGCGAACCGGCGCGCGGCAGGATCACCCGGAGCAGAGGCGACCCGAGGAGGAGAACTGTGGCACGGCGTGAGAAGGGCGGATTCTGGGTGGGGCTGGCCGCCGCCGCGTTCTATCCGCTGACCGCGATCGGCAAGCGGGTGTACCTCGGCGCGGAGAAAATCCCCCGGCAAGGGCCCGCGGTGCTGGTGATGAACCACATTTCGCACCTGGACCCGGCGGTCGACGCGGTGTTCGTGCACCGGCAGAAGCGGGTGCCGCGGTTCTTCCTCAAGGCGAGCCTGAAGGACGTGCCGATCTTCGGCCGGATCGTGACCGGGTCCGGCCAGATCCCGGTGGCGCGCGGCTCGAGCGCGGCCGGCGACAGCCTCAAGGCCGCGCACCAGGCGCTGCAAGAGGGCAAGGTCATCGTGATCTACCCCGAGGGCACCATCACGAAGGACCCGCTGGGCTGGCCGAAGGAGGCCTACAGCGGTGCGGCGCGGCTGGCGCTGCAGAACGACGTGCCGGTGATCCCGATCGCGCGCTGGGGCACGAACCAGATTTTCAACGGCTACACCAAGAAGTTCACGCCGTTCCCGCGCAAGACGGTGACGCACCTGGTCGGCGATCCGATCGACCTGTCGGCGTACCGGGGCGGGAACCCGCGCAGCGCCTCGACCCTGCGCGAGGTCACCGCGGTGCTGATGGACGAGGTGACCCGTCTGCTGGCGGAGATCCGGCACGAGGAACCGCCCGCGAAGAAGCCGGAAACGGCGGCGGAGACGAAGAAAGCGGACAGCAGCGTGGCGGACGTGGTGAAGGATCCGGCAACGGCCTTGGACGAGGCCGCCGCCGCGGAGAAGCCGGAGGACGGTGCCTGATGGCGGGTTTCGCCGCCGACGTGCAGCGGGTCACCGTGCTCGGCGCGGGTTCGTGGGGCACGGCGTTCGCGAAGGTGCTCGGGGACGCGGGCCGGGACGTGACGATGTGGGCGCGCCGGGAAAGCGTCGCCGAGGAGATCCGGGAGCGGCACACCAACGAGTCGTATCTGCCGGGAACGTCGTTGCCGGAACGGATCACCGCGACGGCTGACGCGGCCGAGGCGCTGGACGGAGCGCAGGCGGTCGTGCTCGGGGTGCCGAGCCAGAGCTTGCGCGCGAACCTCACCGGCTGGCAGCCGCTGCTGCCGCGGGACGCGATCCTGGTCAGCCTGGCCAAGGGCGTGGAACTGGGCACGCTCAAGCGGATGAGCGAGGTGATCGCCGAACTCGCCGAGGTCGATCCGGGCGAGATCGTGGTGGTGTCCGGGCCGAACCTGGCCCGCGAGATCGCCGACGGGCAGCCCGCCGCCGCGGTGCTCGCCTGCGCCGACCACGAGCGGGCGAAAGCGGTCCAGCAGGCGACGTCGAACCAGTATTTCCGGCCCTACACCAACACCGACGTGGTCGGCTGCGAGCTGGGCGGCGCGTGCAAGAACGTGATCGCGCTCAGCTGCGGGATGGCCGCCGGGATGGGCTTGGGCGCGAACACGATGGCGACGCTCATCACGCGCGGTCTCGCCGAAATGGCGCGGCTCGGCGCGAAACTCGGCGCGGACCCGCTGACCTTCGCCGGGCTCGCCGGGCTCGGCGACCTGGTCGCGACGTGCTCGTCGCCGTTGTCGCGCAACCGCACCTTCGGAGAACGGCTCGGCCGCGGCGAAACGCTGGCCGAGGCGCAGGCGGCGACCGGCGGCCAGGTCGCCGAGGGGGTCGCGTCGTGCTCGTCGATCCGCGAGCTGGCGCAGCGGCACGGGGCCGACATGCCGATCACGGACGCGATGTACCGGGTGTGCCACGAGGGCGTCGACCCGCGGCAGGCGGGCGCGGAGCTGCTCGGACGGTCGCGGAAGCCGGAGTGGCGCTGAGCGGTCCCCGGGTGTGAACCTGCCCTCACCGAGGGCGGTCCAGGGGGTGGGACGGGTTGACCGGGCGCTCCGGGGCTGGTTCGCTGTGCGGCATGCTGACGTGCGAGATGACGATGCGGCCGGGGTCTTCCGACCTCCGCCCCGTCATGGGCATGTCGTGTCGCTGTTGTCGGTGAACCTAGCCCCGGCCAGTTCGACACCCATCTTCTTCCCGTAAGGACTTCTTTTCATGTTCGCCGTTCCGGACAACACCCTGCTGCGTCCCGAGAACCCCGCCCTGCGCCACCCGGTCCGCGTCGCCGTCGACGTGGCCGCCGACCGGGAACGCTGGGGCAGCCTGCTGCGCTACCACCCCGACGAGCGGTTCTCCGCCCTCGTCGAACGCACCGAGGACCAGGAGGTCTGGCTGCTCAGCTGGCTTCCCGGCCAGCACACCGACCTGCACGACCACGCGTTCTCGACCGGTGCGTTCACCGTCGTGTCCGGGCGGCTGACCGAAACCGTCGCGCGGCGTGCCCCGGGCGGGCGCGCGGTGACCGAGGTGCACGGCCTGTCCGCGGGGCAGTCGCGGGTGTTCGGCCCGGGCTACGTGCACGAGGTGCGCAACGACGGCCCGGACCCGGCCATCAGCGTGCACGTCTACCGCCAGGGCGGCCGGCAGATGCGGTCGTACCAGGCGAATCCGGTGGACGGGCCGTTCCGCGCGTGATCAGCGGTCGAGGTCGCCGCGCAGCCTGAACTGCCGCTCGATCTCCTCCCGGCCGACCCTCGCCGCCAGCAGAACCTGCAACAGGATCCGCGATTTCCGCGGGCACAGCCATCCGGCCATCGTCGCGCCCATCCGGATCAGGCTCGATTCGGAGCCGTGAAATCCGTAGGTGCTGCGGAAAGTCGGCCCGGCACCGGTCCGGGAAGCGACGACGACCGGTACTTCCGCCGCCGCGAGCACGTCTGCCGTCGCGGCCGACACGTGTCCGACGCCGTTGGCGGCCACCACCACGCCGCGCGCTCCGCCCTGGAGAACCAGCGACAGCAATTCGCCCGAATCTTCGAGCCCCGATTCCAGCAGCGGCACGAAATCGACGGCTTCGGCTCCCGGCAGCACCGGCGGACGCGGCGGTGACGGGTGGAAGTAATGCACCGCTCCCTCGGCGACCATGCCGAGCGGACCCGCCGGCCGCGACGAAAACGTTTCGACGTGGCTGGAATGCGTCTTCCGCACCCACCGCGCCGCGTGCACGTCGTCGTTGAACGCCACCAGCGCGCCCCGGCCGCGGCTGCGCGGATCGGCGGCGACGGTGAGCGCGGCGAGGATGTTCGCCTGCCCGTCCGGGCTGGGCAGGCTCGGGTTCCGCATCGCGCCGGTGATCACCACCGGCGCGTCGGACGGCCACGTGAGGTCGAACAGGTACGCCGTTTCCTCCAGCGTGTCCGTGCCCTGCACCACCACGAGACCGTCCGCGCCCGCCTCGATCTGCTCGATGCCCCACTGCCGGGTCCGCGCGAGCGTCGCGTAGTCCATCGACGAACTCGACAGCCCGGCCAGCGTCGCCGCGGTGACCTCCATCGGCAGCCGGGAACCCAGTTCTCCCAGCAGATCCTCGGCGCTCAGCCGCGGCACGACGCCGTCTTCGCTCGAACGTCCGGGAGCCATCGAGATGGTGCCGCCCAGTGCGGCGACGGCGATGCGTGTCATGTCCCGCACTCTATGCGGGGCGCCGCGCCTGCAGGGTGTAGCTCGCGGCGATCCGGCGCGGGTTGTCGCGCAGCCGCCATTCGCCGCCCCCGGCCTCTTCCATCTCGTGCGGCAAGGCGTTCCACGCCGCGGTGTCGTGCTCGGTCAGCCCGGTCAGGATCAGGCCCTGGTCGAGCAGCGCGGTGACGATCTCGCCGAGCGAATGGTTCCAGCTGTGCGTGATCGTCGTGCGCACCGGCTCGTCCGTGTCGACGTACGTGGTGTCGTCGCTGAACACGAGCGGCTCGTCGTGCTCGAAGTAGTCGTATTTCGGCCACGCGCGTTCGGATTCGTCGTCCAGCGTCCACAGCATCGGATGGCCCTCGCGCATGAACAGCCGTCCGCCCGGCCGCAGCAGCCGCGCGACCACTTCCGCCCACGGCACGATCTTCGGCAGCCAGCAGAGCGCACCGATTCCGGTGTACACCAGGTCGAACGCGTTCTCTCCGAAGACTTCCACCGCGTCGTAGACGTTCGCCTCGTGGTAGTCGATGTCCGCGCCGGTGGCGTCCGCGAGCTTGCGCGCCTCGGCGAGCGACGCCGGGGAGAGGTCCAGACCAGAGATCCGGGCCCCGAGCCGGTGCAGCGACAGCGTGTCCGTGCCGATGTGGCACTGCAGATGCACGGTGCGCAGCCCGGAAACGTCGCCGAGCCGCGGCTGGTCGAACCGCACGATCTGGCTCAGGTGCGCGGGATCGGCCTTGAACTTGTCGAACTCGTAGTACGCCGAGCGCGCGTGGATCGGGGCGCGGTCGTCCCAGTTGGCGCGATTGACCTCGAACGAATCCGTCATGCCTTCTCCGCCGCGCTGCGCAGGACGCAGAATTCGTTGCCTTCCGGGTCCTGGAGGACCGCCCAGCCGCTGCCGTCCTCGCGGCGGTGATCGGAATGCAGGGTCGCGCCCAGCTTGAGCAACCGGTCCACTTCTTCGTCGCGGGGCACGTCCGGCCGCAGGCAGAGGTGCAGCCGGTTTTTGCCCGCCTTGGGTTCCGGGACGGCGATGAACAGCAGCGTGACGCCGGAGTCGAGCGTGATGCCGATTTCCGGGTCGCCCTGGTGGTCGTCCTCGCCGACCGGGCGGCCGGTCACCTCGGTCCAGAACTTGGCCAGTTCCCACGGGTCCGCGCAGTCGACGGTGATGTTGTGCACGACGGAGGTCATGGCCCGGAGTCTGCCCGGAATGCCCGAAGCGCGCGACGGATTTCCGGCTCCGCCGCGGCGGCGAACCTGTCGAGTAGCTGTCAGCTGGGGGTTCGGTTCGCGCGCCCGCGCGAACGTCGCGGAGGATGGCGGGGTGGAGAACCCGAATCCGGTGCGGCTGCTGGTCGTGGACGACGAGCCGCACATCGCCGACCTGGTCGCGACCGTCGCCCGTTACGAGGGCTGGCAGGCCGTGACGGCCGGATGCGGTGCCGACGCTCTCGCGCGCGCCGCGGAGTTCGCTCCCGACATCGTCGTGCTCGACCTCATGCTGCCCGATTTCGACGGTTTCACCGTGCTCGACAAACTGCGCGAGAAACACGACGCGGTCCCGGTGGTTTTCCTGACCGCGAAGGACGCGACCGCCGACCGCATCGCCGGCCTCACCCGCGGGGGTGACGATTACCTCGTCAAGCCGTTCTCCGTCGAGGAGTTGATGGCGCGGCTGCGCGCGGTGCTGCGGAGGACGTCCGAGAAACCGGACACCCGCACGGTGGTGCTGGAGGTCGGCGATCTCACCCTGGACGAGGAGACGCACGAAGTCCGGCGCGGCGGTCAGCTCGCCGAACTGACGCCGACCGAGTACGAGCTGCTGCGTTACCTGATGCGGCGTTCGCCGGCCGTGCTCACCAAGGCACAGATTCTCGACCACGTGTGGGAGTACGACTTCGGCGGACGGTCCAATGTGGTCGAACTCGCGATCTCCCGGTTGCGGCGCAAGCTCGACACCGAGGCCGAACCGCTGATCCACACCGTGCGCGGCGTCGGGTACTCGGTGCGACAGGCGGGCAAGTGAACCGGATCGGGCGCTCGGCCCGCCGGTGGTACCGGGCTTGGCGCGCATCGAGGCTGGGCACGCGGCTGGCGTTCGGGCTGGGCGCGCTGTCGCTGGTGGTGTTCGCGATCGTCGGCGCGCTGACCGTCGAGCTGATGCACGACTACCTCAACCGGCGGCTCGACGAGCAGCTCAAGACCAGCCAGGTCGCGCAGGTGCCGCATCTGCGCGAGTCGAAGGACAATCCGGAAGTCGTCTACTCCTGGTACTCCGCGGTTTTCGACGTGCGGGAGGGGCACGCCGTCCCGCAGCCGGGCAGCACATTGCCGAACGACGTGCGGCCGCTGGCGCAGGTCGCCGAAGAAGCGACGAGCGGCGACCTTTTCCGCACCATCGCCTTGCCGGGTCAGGGTTCTTACCGCGTGCGGGCGTGTCCGGTGGAGACTTCGCAGAACGGGACCGGCACGGTGTTGTTGAGCGCCGCGCCGCAGGCGGATCTCGACAACACGGTGCAGCAGCTGATGTTGATCGAAGTGATCGCGTTCCTGATCGCGTTGGCGATACTCGTGGTCGCTGGCCGAGTGGTGCTGCGGCGCGGGTTGCGGCCGTTGTCGGACATGGCCGGCACCGCGCACGACATCGCTTCGCACGACCTCACCGCCACCGCGGATTTGCCGGTGCGCGCGTCCGGTACTGGTGGCGGCGCGGAGGTTGAGGAACTGCGGACGGCGTTCAACTTGATGTTGAGCCACATCGAGTCTTCGCTGGCCGCGCGCACCGAGGCGAACGATCGGCTGCGCCGGTTCGTCGCTGATGCTTCGCATGAGCTGCGGACGCCGTTGACGTCGATTCGCGGCTATGCCGATCTTTTCCGTTACGCCGCCGCGAACGAGCCGGAGGAACGCGAGGCGCACCTGGAGAAAATCCGGGCCGAGACCGCGCGGATGAGCGTGCTGGTCGACGATTTGCTGCTGCTCGCCCGCCTCGACGCGCGTGACGTCGAACCGCCGGTGCGGCCGCAGAGGATGGACCTCACCGAGATCGCCGCCGCTGCCGCGGACGCCTTTCGGGCCGGTCGTCCGGGACATCCGCTGACGGTGTCGATTCCGGAGGAACCGGTGCTGCTGCATGCGGATCCGGCCCGGCTGCGACAAGTCCTGGACAACCTGCTGGCGAACGCGGCCGTGCACACCGCCGAGGGAACTCCGGTGGAGCTGGCGGTGACGGCGACCGACGGAATGGCCGTCGCCACCGTCACCGATGCCGGGCCGGGAATTTCCGCGGAAGACCAGCAGCGGATTTTCGACCGGTTCTATCGCGTCGACAACTCCCGCACCCGGGCCGCGGGCGGCACCGGGCTGGGGTTGTCGGTGGTGCATTCACTGGTGGTGGAGCACGGCGGGACGGTTTCGCTGGAGAGCCGCCCCGGGCGGACGGTGTTTACCGTGCGGCTGCCGCTGTCCTCGTGACCCGCGCCGCGACGTGCTCGGGCACGGTCCAGCCTGGCGGCAGGTCGGCGGACGGTTCCGGTTCGCCGAATACCGTGCGCACCGGCAGCACTCCGGCCCAGGCGGCGTTCGCGGCGACGTCCTCGGGTTCGTCGTCCGGCCCCTCGGCGCGGAGCTTCACGGACGCCTCGGTCAGATCGAGCGCGATCACCGAAACCGCGGCGAATTCCTTCTTGTTCACCGCACGGGCGTGCTCCCACGAACCAGGGGAGAGGTGGTCGGTGAGCACGTGCAGGCCGTGCATCTTCTCGTCCGGGTCGGTCACCAGCCGGGCCTGGCCGAGGATGACCGCGCTGCGGTAGTTGACCGAGTGGTTGTTCACTGAGCGGCAGTAGACGATCCCGTCGAGCAGCGTGACCGTCACGCAGACGTCGGTTCCCCTGGTGGCGGCTCGCAGACTGGCCGCGCCCGTGGAACCATGCAGGTACAGGATGTCGCCGTCGCGGCCGTATCCGGTGGGCAGCACCAGCGGGACGCCGTCGCGGACCACGCCGAGGTGGCAGATCAGCGCCTCGTCGAGCACGGCGTGCAGCGCCGCGCGCTCGCTGGCGGCGCGGTGGCGTTTGCGGCCGAGCGTGGTGCGTTCGGTGGGCGAAAGGCTGCTCATGCGTTCAGTGTGGGCCGGGCAAGTGGCTACGTTGAATGTCCACTTCTTCTACACTTGAGAAGTCCACTTCGCTGTAACGGAGGTTCGCCGTGTCCTACGCCGACACCGCCCTGCCGGTCAGTCTCGACCGCGACGCGGCCACCCCGCTGGCCGTGCAGCTGGCCGACGCGCTGCGCGAAGCGGCGGCAGGCGGACATCTCCGCGGCGGCGACCGGCTGCCGTCCACGCGCGCGCTGGCTGAACGGCTCGGCGTCTCGCGGACGGTCACTTCCGCTGCGTACGAGCAACTTCACGCGGAGGGCTGGATCGCCGGACGGCACGGTTCCGGCACCTACGTGACGACCCCGCCGACCCGCGCCGCCGCGTCCGTCACGGTGCCCGGTTCGCTGCTCGCCGAAGCGGAACCGGCCCCGTTGCTCGACCTCGCACCGGGTACGCCGTGGGCTGGCGGCCTCGACCGAGCTGCGTGGCGGCGGGCGTGGCGAGCGGCCGCCGATCCCGAACCGCTCACGCGTGCGCACCGCGCCGGGTTGCCGGAATACCGCGCGACGGTCTCGGAACACTTGCTGCGCCACCGTGGTTTAGCCGCGGGCTCGGTGCTCGCGACCGGCGGTACCACCGCGGCTGTCGTGGAACTCGCCGCTGCCGTGCTGCGCCGAGGTGCGGTCGTTGCCTTCGAAGAACCGGGTTATCAGCGTGCGGTGCAAGCGTTCCGGCAGGCCGGGCTCACCGTCGTGGGCGTGCCGGTGGACGAGGAAGGGCTGCGCCCGGACGCGATTCCCGCTGCGGCGCGCGCGGTTTACTGCTCGCCCGCGCACCAGTACCCGATGGGCAGCCGGATGAGCGCGGCCCGGCGAGTGCAGCTCGTGGAACGCGCCCGTGCGGAAGGCATGCTGGTCATCGAAGACGACTACGACGGCGAGCTGCGCTTCGACGTCGCGCCGCTGCCGATGCTGGCCGCGCTCGCCCCGGACGTCGTCGTGCACCTCGGGACCACCAGCAAAATCCTCACCCCGACGCTCGGCGCGGGCTGGCTCGTCGCCCCCGCCTCAGTGGTCGATTCCATTCTGGCGTACCGGGATCTCACCGGGACCCGCCCGTCGCCGGCGGGGCAGCGGGTGCTGGTCGAACTGGCCCGGACCGGCGATCTGGGGCGGCACCTGCGGAAGCTGCGCCGCGAAATGGCCGAACGCCGGACGGTGCTGGTGGCCGCGCTGTCGAACGCCGGAATCCCGTTCGTCGGCGACGACGCCGGCGCGCACCTGGTGGTGCCGACGGAAAGCGCGGAAGCGGAGGCGGAGCTGATCGCCGCGGCGGAACGGCATTCCATCCGCCTCGACGGGCTGGCCCGGCATTTCGCCGGAACGCCGACGACGCACGGCATCGCGCTGGGGTACGCGGGCTGTTCGCGGGAAGCGCTGATGGCCGCGGTGCCGACGCTGGTCGATCTCCTCCGCTGACTGTCCGCGTGTCTTCGGTGCTCTCGGGAATGCGGTTGTGCGGCGGGTTCGCTGCCGCGATGCCTCGCCGGGGACGGGGTGGACCATCGGCTGAGCGGAGGCGGGCTGCCTGGCTGCGGACCTCAGCAGCGCGCATCGGGCCCACCGGCAGCGGCGAGAACTCCCGCACCGCGCGCGTGCCCGGCCGACGCGTGCGGCGCGCATCGGCCGGAAGCCTGGTCACCTGCGAAGACACCCCCGGCGCGCGCTCGGGGCGGTGCTCACCCGGTACGGTGACCGGCTATGAGTGCTGAAAAGATCCGGGTCGCGGTCGTGTTCGGCGGGCGCAGCAGCGAGCACACCATCTCGTGCCTGTCGGCGGGCAGTGTGATCTCGAACCTGGATCCGGATCGCTTCGAGGTGCTCCCGGTCGGCATCACGCCGAGCGGCGGCTGGGTGCTCGGCACCGGCGACCCGAAGCAGCTCAGCATCCAGGGCCGCGAGCTGCCGTCGGTCGAATCCGGCCGCGCGCTCGTGCTCGCCGGCGATCCGACCAGCCGCGAACTGCGCACGGTCGACCCCGGCCAGGCCACCGAGGTGCTCGGCACCGTCGACGTCGTCTTCCCGGTGCTGCACGGTGCCTTCGGCGAGGACGGCACCATCCAGGGCCTGCTCGAACTCGCCGACCTCCCGTACGTCGGCCCCGGCGTGTTCGCCAGCGCGGCGGCGATGGACAAGGAATACGCGAAGAAGCTGCTCGCCGCCGAGGGGCTGCCGGTCGGCACCTACGCCGCGCTGCGCCGGGGACAGTCCACTTTGGCCGAACAGGACCGCGAACGCCTTGGCCTGCCGGTGTTCGTGAAGCCCTCGCGCGCCGGTTCGTCGGTCGGGATCTCCCGGGTCGCCGACTGGGCCGGACTGGACGCGGCGATCGAGCTGGCCCGGCGCACCGACCCGAAGGTGCTCGTCGAGGCCGCGGTGCGCGGGCGCGAGGTCGAATGCGGCGTGCTGGAATTCCCGGACGGCCGCGTCGAGGCGTCGCTCCCGGCGGAGATCCGGGTGCTCGCCGAGGGCGAGGACGCCTGGTACGACTTCGAAACCAAGTATCTCGGCGAGGACGCCGAGCTGGACATCCCGGCCAAACTGGACGACGCGCTCACCGACCGGCTGCGCGCGATGGCCGTCGAGGCGTTCCGCGCGCTCGACTGCCAGGGCCTCGCCCGCGTCGACTTCTTCGTGACCGAGGGCGGCGACCTGGTGATCAACGAGGTCAACACGATGCCCGGGTTCACCACGAAGTCCGCCTACCCGAAGATGTGGGAGGTGACCGGGGTGGACTACCCGACGCTGCTGTCGACCTTGATCGACACCGCGCTCGCCCGGGGCACCGGCCTGCGCTGAGAGCGACCGGAGGGAACACCGCGCGTGCAGATCGCATCCCGTCTCGACCGGCTCCCGGTCACCCGGCGGCACCGGTACTTCGTGGCAGTGGTCGGCATCGCCACGTTCTTCGACCTCTACGACCTGTTCCTCGCCGCGACCATCAGCACCGTCCTCAGCAAGGAGTTCGGCGT
Organism: Amycolatopsis echigonensis; assembly: GCF_014174495.1. Taxonomy (GTDB): domain Bacteria; phylum Actinomycetota; class Actinomycetes; order Mycobacteriales; family Pseudonocardiaceae; genus Amycolatopsis; species Amycolatopsis echigonensis. Next base: position 42,875 of record NZ_JACJHR010000022.1, on the reverse strand, counting down.
CACCCCGACGACGCTGAAGTACGTCCTGGCGTCGGCGTTCGTCGGCGCGTTCGTGGGCGCGGTGTTCCTCGGCAGGCTCGCCGACCGGCTCGGACGGCGGCGCGCTTTCCTGCTCACGCTGGGCTTGTACTCGGTGTTCACGCTGCTCGGCGCGTTCAGCACCGACGTGTGGATGCTGGTGATCTGCCGCTTCATCGCCGGGATCGGCATCGGCGCGGAACTGCCGGTCGCCGACGCCTACCTCGCCGACCTGCTGCCCGCCCGCGCCCGCGGTCGCGCGACAGCCTGGGCTTACACGATCGGCTTCTGCGGTGTCCCCGCCGCCGGCTTCCTCGCCCGCGCGCTCGCCGGGCACGCGCCGCTCGGCGTCGAAGGCTGGCGCTGGCTGTTCGTGATCGGCGCGCTGGGCGCGGCGGTCGTCTGGGCGCTGCGGTTCACCCTGCCGGAATCACCCCGTTGGCTTGCCGCACAAGGACGAATCGGCGAAGCGGACGAGGTCGTGCGCAAGCTCGAAGCGAGCGCGCCGCAGCCGTTGCCCGAACCGGAGCCGGAACCGCCCGCGCCCGAACCGGTGCGCGCGTCGGCATTGCTGCGTCCGCCGTGGTTCCGGCGCACCGCGATGCTGTACGTCTTCCAGCTGCTGCAGTCGTTCGGCTACTACGGCTTCGGCTCGCTGGTGCCGATTGTGCTGGCGGCCAAGGGTTTCGGCCTCGTCACCTCGCTGACGTTCAGCGCGCTCACCTTCCTCGGCTACCCGATCGGTTCGGCGCTGTCCATCCCGATCATCGAACGGCTGGAACGCAAGTGGCTGATCGTCGCGAGCGCGGCGGCGATGGCGGTGTTCGGGCTGGCCTTCGGCTACGCCACGTCCGGCGTGCTGATCGCGGTGTTCGGCTTCTGCTACACCGCTGTCAGCAACGTCTTCTCCAACGCGTTCCACACCTACCAGGGCGAGCTGTTCCCGACGTCGCTGCGCGGCACCGCGGCCGGTTCGGCCTACGCGCTGTCCCGGCTGGCGACGGCCGCGATGCCGTTCGTGCTGCTGCCGGTCCTGCACTCGGCGGGCGCGACGACGATGTTCGCCGTGGTGGCGGGCGCGATGGTGCTGCTGATGATCGACGTGGCCGTGCTCGGTCCGCGCACCACCGGCGAATCGCTGGAGACGATCGCGGCTAAAACTTCAGCGGGGTGACCGGAAGCTTCGCGGAGATGGCGTCCGAAATGGTCTGCAGCGGACCCGTTCCCGCGCTCACCGGGACGGTCAGCGCCACATAGACCGGACGGTCGACGGCGTACCACGTGGCCGAATCGCCCTGCTCGACCTGCAGCCACTGCACCTTGTTGACCATGCGCAGCGGCGAGGTCGGGGTGAGCTCCGGCGGGCGTTCGAGGCCGCAGCGCAGTACGACCGGATCCGGGCCGCCCCACGCGACGGTGGCCTTCGGCGCGGGCTCGGCGAGCGTGCGCGGCGACAGTTCCTTGCCATTCGAGGTGAGCGTGGCCGGGATCCCGGCGAGCAGCTTCGCGCAGTCCGCCGACCCGGCCTGCGGCGCGGGAACGGACACGAGCGCGAGCGGCTGGTTCTGCTCGGACTGTCCGGAGGACCTTTGCGTCAGCGCGACGACCGCGACCGCGACCGCCAGCGCGGCCACGAGCAACGACGCGGTGACGAGGACGACCTTCGGAGGAGCCCCGGTGTCGGTGTCTGCCACCGCCTCAGTGGACCACGGCTCAGAGGTGGACGACCGGGCAGGTCAGCGTGCGCGTGATCCCTTCCACGTTCTGCACGCGGGCGACGACGAGCTGGCCGAGCTGGTCCACCGTGTCCGCGGCGGCGCGCACGATCACGTCGTACGGGCCGGTGACGTCCTCGGAGCTGGTCACGCCCGGGACCCCGGCGATCTCCGCAGCCACCGCGGCCGCCTTGCCGACCTCGGTCTGGATGAGGATGTATGCGTGGACCACGGCGTGCCCTTTCGTCGGTGGCGATCGAGTCGAGGTAGGAACGGTGTAGGCAACGTAGCGCCAGCCCTGGGAAAAACCTAGGGGATCCGATTGTCGGTGGCCGATCCGACACAGGCGAGGGAAACAGGAGGTGACCGGTGTCACCGGACGAGCACTCGGTGGCCGCGACAGGCGAGTTCGGCCTGATCCGGCGGGTCACCGAAGGACGCGGGCAGCCCCCGTCGACACTGCTGGGCCCGGGCGACGACGCGGCGGTCCTCGCCGCGCCGGACGGCCGCGTGGTCGTGACCACCGACGTGCTGGTCCACGGCGTCCACTTCCGGCTCGACTGGTCGAGCCCGGAGCAGGTGGGGCGCAAGGCGGTCGCGGTGAATCTGTCCGACGTCGCGGCGATGGGAGCGAAACCGACGTCGGTGGTCGTCGGGCTCGCGTGCCCGGCGGACACTCCGGCGCAGGTCGTGACGGAGATCATGGACGGCATGTGGGCCGAGGCGGGCGCGGTCGGCATCGGGGTGTCCGGCGGCGATCTCGTGAGCGCGGACCAGCTCGTGATCAGCGTCACCGCATTGGGCGATCTCGAAGACCGCGAACCGGTGACCCGGTCCGGCGCGCGCCCCGGCGACGTGCTCGCGGTGTGCGGACGGCTCGGCTGGGCCGCGGCCGGGCTCGCGGTGCTGCGCCGCGGTTTCCGGTCGCCGGTCGGCGTGGTGAACGCGCAGCGCTGCCCGGAACCGCCGTACCAGGCCGGTCCGCAGGCCGCGCTGGCCGGTGCGACGGCGATGATGGACGTGTCCGACGGCCTGCTCGCCGATCTCGCGCATCTGGCCGCCGCGTCCGAAGTCGGGCTCGACGTGCAGACCGCGTTGCTCGAGGTGTCGACGCGGCTGAAGGAGGTCGGCAGCGCGCTGGGCGCGGACCCACTGCAGTGGGTGCTGACCGGCGGCGAGGACCACGCGCTGGTCGCGACGTTCCCGCCGTTCGACGACCTGCCTGAGGGCTGGCGCAAGATCGGCGTGGTCACCATGCCCGGCTCCGGGGTCACTGTGGACGGACGGGAGTTCGACCAGCAAGGCGGCTGGGAGCACTGGCAGCAATGATCCTTCATTAGGCTGGCGGCGTGGACATCCGTGTCGTCGCCTTCGACCATCCCGACGCCGCCAAGCTGATGGCCGAAGTACAGCTGGAGTACGTGCGCCGCTACGGCTCCGAGGACGAAACCCCGATGGACCCCGCGGAGTTCGCGCCGCCGCGGGGTCTGTTTCTGGTCGGGTACCTCGACAACGTGCCGGTGGCGTCCGGTGCGTGGCGCGCGCACGACGGTCCCGCGCCGACGTTCTGGCCCGGCGACGTCGAGGTGAAACGGATGTACGTGGTCGAATCCGCGCGGGGCCGCGGTTTCGCCCGCGCGATGCTCGCCGAACTGGAACGCACCGCGGTCGCCGCCGGACGGCGCCGGGTCGTGCTGGAGACGGGCACCGAACAGCCGGAGGCGATCGCCCTCTACCGTTCGTCGGGGTACGGCGAGATCCCGGCTTTCGGCTACTACGGCGACCTGCCGGAAAGCCGGTACTACGGCAAGGACCTCGTCCGCGACTGACACCTGACCCGGAGGCGGCATTGGCCATCTACGCGCTCGGCGACCTGGTCCCGACGATCCACCCGGACGCCTACGTCCATCCCGACGCCACCGTGATCGGCGACGTCCGGATCGGAGCGCGCGCCTCGGTCTGGCCGCAGACGGTGCTGCGCGGCGACCACGGGTACATCGAGATCGGCGAACGCTCGAACGTGCAGGACGGTTGCGTCGTCCACTGCACCGCGCGGCATCCGACGATCCTCGGCCCGTCCTCGGCGGTCGGGCACGCGGTGCACATCGAGGGCGCGACGATCGGCACCGGCTGCCTGATCGCGTCGGGTTCGGTGGTGCTGAACGGAAGCGTGATCGAGGACGGCGGCATGGTCGGCGCGGGCGCGGTGCTGTCGTACGACTCGACGGTCGGCACCGGCGAGATCGCACTCGGGGTTCCGGCGAAAACGCGGCCGAACAAGTCGTTTTCGCCCGACCAGATCGCCTCGGTGGTGGATTCCTACGTGCGGCGCGGGGCCCGGTTCCGCGCCGAGTTGCGCAGGCTGGACTAAGTCCGTGAAGGACTCCTTGAGGGAATCTGATTCCCTCAAGGAGTCCTTCACGGACATCTCGCCGGAGCCTGGACCCGCCACGGTGACGCCGGGCACGTGGCGCTAGGCTCGCGGGCCGTGACTGGACGACCGCTGGACGAAATCGTCGAGGCCGGCTGGGCGAAGGCCCTTGAACCAGTGGCCCCGCAGGTAGCCGCGATGGGGGAGTTCCTCCGCGCCGAGATCGCCGCGGGCCGCACCTATCTTCCCGCGGGCGAGCACGTGCTGCGCGCGTTCAAGCAGCCGTTCGACGACGTCCGCGTGCTGATCGTCGGCCAGGACCCGTACCCGACCCCGGGACACGCGGTCGGCCTGAGTTTCTCGGTGGCCCCGGACGTGCGGCCGATCCCGAAGAGCCTGATCAACATCTACCAGGAGTACTGCGACGACCTGGGCCATCCGACGCCGTCCAACGGCGACCTGACCCCGTGGGCGGAGCGGGGCGTGCTGCTGCTGAACCGGTCGCTCACCGTGCAGCCGTACAAGTCCAACTCGCACCAGGGCAAGGGCTGGGAGCAGGTCACCGAGCAGGCGATCAAGGCGCTCGCCGCGCGCGGCGGACCGCTGGTGGCGATCCTGTGGGGCCGCAACGCGCGGAACCTGCGGCCGATGCTGGGCGACGTGCCGTGCATCGAGTCGGCGCACCCGAGCCCGCTGTCGGCGCGCAACGGCTTCTTCGGGTCGCGTCCGTTCAGCCGGGCGAACCAGCTGCTGGTCCAGCAGGGCGCGGAACCGCTCGACTGGAAACTTCCCTGACGCGGCGTGTCCAGTTCCGGCGGCTGGTTCCGACCACGAGGGTAAGCACCGACTGAACTCCTGGAGGAACGCCATGACCGCCACCGTCACGTCCGCCGACGGCACCCCCATCGCCTTCGACACCTACGGCTCGGGTACGCCGGTGCTGCTGGTCGGCGGCGCGGTGAACGACCGGACGACCGTCGCCGGACTCGCCGCGGTGCTGGCCGACGCCGGCTTCGCCGCGATCGCTTACGACCGGCGGGGCCGCGGCGACAGCGGCGACGCGCCGGTCTACGCGGTCGAGCGCGAGATCGACGACCTCGAGGTGCTGATCGAGGCCGTCGGCGGCTCGGCCGCGGTGTTCGGCCACTCGTCCGGCGCGATCCTGTCCCTGGAAGCGGCGGCGCGCGGTCTGCCGATCACGAAGGTGGCCGTGTACGAACCGCCGTACATCGGCGACGACCGCCCGCGTCCGGCCGAAGACCTGGTCGACCGGGTCAGCGCCCGTCTCGCCGACGGCGACCGGGACGGCGCGGTGGAGCTGTTCCTGGTCGAGGGCACCGGGACCCCGGCGGAGATCGTGGAGTCGATGAAGGCCGCGCCGGTGTGGGGCTGGTTCGTCGGACTGGCGCACACGCTGCCGTACGACCTGACCGTCTGCGGCCGCGGCAACCGTCTGCCGGCGGACCGGCTGGCGGCGATCACCGTCCCGGTGCTGTCCCTCTCCGGCGGTGCGGGGGAGGCGTGGATGACGTCCTCCTCGAAGGCAGTCGCCGCCGCCGTCGCACACGGCCGCTACGAAGAGATCCCCGGCCAGGACCACGGAGTGCTGAACGCGCCGGAGTCCCTGCGAGACGTCCTGACCAACTTCCTGAGGTGACGAAAAAGGGGCGAGTGCAACGCACTCGCCCCTTCACCCCTGCCTTAAACCCAAGGTGACCCCACGCGGGGGTCCAGGGGGCTCGCCCCCTGGCGGGGTCTTCCGGGGGTTCGACCCCCGGAAGACACCTGAGCGCAGAAAAATGGCGAGTGCTCTCCACGAGCACTCGCCACCCTCAAATCTGCGCTCAGCCGCGGACGACCTTGCCAGCCTTGATGCACGAGGTGCAGGCGTTCAGGCGCTTGCGCTGGGACACGCCGACCTTCGCGTGCACAACCTGGATGTTCGGGTTCCACCGGCGGTTGGTACGCCGGTGGGAGTGCGAGACCGACTTGCCGAAGCCGGGTCCCTTGCCACAGACGTCGCACACGGCAGCCACGTCGAACTCCTCTGGATATGGGACAAAGAATGCGCGCCCGAACGTGCCGGGCAACTCGACCATAGTAACGAGTGGTTCCGGAGGGCTTGCCTCGGGGTCGTTACCCTCGCGGTGACCGGCTAGGAGGTTACGGGGTGCGGGTGCTGGACGCGGCGGCGGTGTCGGGCTGGGCGGCGGCTTCTGTGCGCAGCTTGGACAGGCTGCGCTCGGCTATCGACGGCATCAACGTCTACCCGGTCGCGGACTCCGACACCGGCTCCAACCTGCTGTACACGATGACCGGCGCGCACGAGGCGCTCGCCGAGGCGGAACCGGCTGACGCGGCCGAGGCGCTCGCGGTCCTGGCGCGCGGGGCGGTGGCGCACGCGCGGGGCAACTCGGGTGTGATCCTTTCCCAGGTCGTGCGGGGGATGGCCGATTGGGCGGCGACCGGCGGAGACCTGGACGGCGCTGGTCTCGCCGCCGCGCTCGGGCACGCCGACCAGGCCGCCACAGGCGCGGTCAGCAGGCCGGTCGCGGGGACGATGCTGACCGTCCTGCACGCCGTGGCCGCTGCCGTGCGCGGGGCGACGCGGACGTTGGCTGAGGTCGCGCGCGAGGTCGTCACCGTGGCCGCGGCGGCTCTGGAGGAGACGCCCAAGCAGCTGCCCGCGCTGGCCAAGGCCGGGGTCGTCGACGCCGGGGGCCGCGGCCTGGTCGCGGTGCTCGACGCGCTCGCCAGCGTGATCACCGGCGAAACCGAAGACCCCGGGCACGACCTGAAGGCGGTCGCTTCGCTGCCGGAGCAGGCGCCGTACGCGTGGGAGGTCATGTACTTGCTGGACGAGGTCGACGAGGCCCGGCTGCCGGCGTTGCGGAAGGAGCTGAGCGGGTTCGGCGACAGCGTGACCGTGGCCGGAGATGGTTCGGGCAGTCACGCGGTCCACGTCCATTGCGCGGACATCGGCGCGGCCATCGAAGCGGGGCTGCAGCTGGGCAGGCCGCGGCGGATCCGGGTCGAACCGCTGATCACGCCGACGCCGATCGAACCGGGCGGCGGGATCGACCGGTCCGTGGTCGCGGTGGTGCGCGGCGGCGGGCTCGCCGAGCTGCTGCGGGCCGAGGGCGTCGCGGTGCTGGCGGTGCCGGACGGCGAGCTTCCCAGCGTCGAGGACATGATCGGCTTGTTCAACGAGGCGGCCGGACAGCACCTGAGCGTGCTGCCGGGCGGCCCGGACCTGACCGCGGCCGCCGACGCCGCCGCCGGGCATCCGATGGCGGGCGACCGCGACGTCGTGGTGATCCCGTGCGCGTCGCCGGTGCAGGTGCTGGCCGCGCTCGCGGTGCACGACGGCGGCCGCCGGGTCAACGACGACGTCGTCGCGATGGCCGAGGCGGCGGCCGCGACCAGGCGTGGCGAGCTGCGGATCGCCCGCGAGGAGTCGCTAACCTGGGTGGGCCGGGCCCAGTCCGGCGACGTGATCGGTCTGGTCGACGACGAAGTGGTGCTGATCGAACCCGCCCCGGCGTCGGCGACGAATCTCGTCGCGGCCGCGGTCAGCGTGCTGAACCGGATGCTGGCGCTCGGCGGCGAGCTGGTCACCGTCCTGAGCGGGGCGGACGCTCCGCCGAGCGTGGCCGCCGAACTCGCCGAACAACTGCGGCTGGAGCACCCCGAGGTGGAGTTGACGAGTTACGCCGGCGGGCAAAGCGACGCTGTGCTGCTGATGGGGGTCGAATAATCATGGCCGGTCTTCGCGACAAGCTCCCGCTGCTGCTGGGCGCGAAAACGGCGAAGGCGCTTTCGACCGCGCTCGACATCGAGACGGTTTCCGATCTGCTGCGCCACTATCCGCGCCGCTACGCCGAACGCGGCGAGCTCACCGACATCGCCGGGCTGGAGCTGGGCGAGCACGCGACTGTGCTGGCGCGGATCGAGAAGATCAGCAAGCGCCGGATGAAATCGCGCAACGGCACCATCCTCGACATGGTGATCACCGACGGCAAGCGACGGCTCGCGTGCGCGTTCTTCAACCAGGCGTGGCGCGAGAAGGAGCTGGTCCCCGGCAAGACCGGGCTGTTCGCGGGCAAGGTCACCGCGTTCCGGGACACGCTGCAGCTGGCCAACCCGGAGTACGAACTGCTCGACGCCGAACGCGAGGCCGAGGCGGTCGACAATTTCCTCGCCGAGATCATCCCGGTTTACCCGGCGGCGCAAGGCATGCCGACCTGGTCGATCGCCAAATGCGTGCGGCAGGTGCTGGACGTGCTGGAGGTCGGCGAGGACCCGATGCCCGAGGAACTGCGCAAGCGGCACGGCCTGCCCGGCCTCGAACGCGCGTTGCGTGGCATCCACCGCCCGGAGGACTGGGCGCATCTGGAGACGTCCCGGCACCGGCTCAAATGGGACGAAGCGATGGCCGTGCAGCTGATTTTCGCGCAGCGACGGCATTCCGCGGTGTCGCGTCCGGCGAAGGCGAGCCCGCACGTCGACGGCGGCCTGCTCGACGCGTTCGACAAGCGGCTGCCGTTCGACCTCACCGCGGGCCAGCGCGCGATCGGCGACGAGATCGCGGCCGACTTGTCGACCGAGCATCCGATGAACCGGCTGCTGCAGGGCGAGGTCGGGTCCGGCAAGACGGTGGTCGCGCTGCGGGCGATGCTGCAGATCGTCGATTCCGGACGGCAGGCGGCGATGCTGGCGCCCACCGAGGTCCTGGCCGCGCAGCACGCGCGCTCGCTGCGCGAAATGCTCGGCGACCTCGGGATGGCGGGCGAGCTGGGCGCGGCCGAGAATTCCACCCGGATCACGCTGCTCACCGGGTCGATGGGCGCGAAGGAACGCAAGAAAGCGTTGCTGGAGACGGCGAGCGGCGAGGCGGGCATCGTCGTCGGCACGCACGCGCTGATCCAGGACACCGTGCAGTTCGCCGATCTCGGGCTCGTGGTGGTGGACGAACAGCACCGGTTCGGCGTGGAGCAACGGGATGCGTTGCGTTCGCGCGGGGCCGATTCGACGAGTCCGCACGTTCTGGTCATGACGGCGACGCCGATCCCGCGCACGGTCGCCATGACGGTCTACGGCGACCTGGAAATCTCGGCGCTGCGCGAAATGCCGGTCGGCCGCTCGCCGATCAAGACGACGGTCGTGCCGGTCGCGGAAAAGCCGGCGTGGTTCGACCGGGTGTGGCAGCGGGTCCGCGAGGAAGTCGGCAAGGGACACCAGGCGTACGTCGTGTGCCCGCGGATCGGCGACGAACCGCCGTCGGACAAGAGCGACAAACGGCCGCCGCTCGCGGTGCTGGACGTCGCGCCGGATCTCGCCAACGGCGCGTTGAAGGGCTTGAAGATCGCCGCGCTGCACGGCCGGATGCCGACCGACGAGAAGGACGCCGTCATGCAGGCGTTCGGCGCGGGGAAGGTCGAGGTGCTGGTCGCGACGACCGTGGTCGAGGTCGGCGTGAACGTCCCCAACGCGACGGCGATGGTCATCCTCGACGCCGACCGCTTCGGCGTGAGCCAGCTCCACCAGCTGCGCGGCCGCGTCGGACGGGGGAGCGTGCCCGGATTGTGCTTGCTGGTCACGGAAACTTTGGACGGCACTTCGACGCGCGAACGGCTCGCCGCGGTCGAGTCCACAACGGACGGTTTCGAGCTGTCCCGGCTGGACCTGGAACTGCGCCGGGAAGGCGACATCCTGGGCGCGGCTCAGTCGGGCAAGCGGTCCGGGCTGAAGCTGCTGTCGCTGCTGCGCGACGAGGACCTGATCACCGAGGCGCGGGCGCAGGCCCAGGAGATCGTGACGGCCGATCCGGACCTCGCCTCGCTGCCGGGCCTGGCGCAGATGGTGGCGGACGTGGTCGACCTGGAGCGGGCGGAGTACCTGGAGAAAAGCTGACGCGCGGTCGCACGGGCATGACGGACTGACCCACCAGTCCGACGAAGCTATCGGCACGCCGGAGGACCAGCCGCCGGGACGAGGCGGTGATGCCTGAACTCCCGGGTGCCCTTGCCCGAACGCACTCTCCGGCCGCTTTCGGTGCCTTTGCCCGGCTCCGTGCCCCTGACTGTCCTTTGTGGTCACTTCGGCTAAACCGCATGCGGGCGCGTGGGCTTCTGTGCTGGACTGCTCACAGCCGATCGTCGCCGAGCCGCCGGAGGAATGGTGCCCGACCTCGTGATCCGCCCCGCGACGCCGGAAGACGCGGCGGGCATCGCAGCCGTCCACGTCGGTTCCTGGCAAGCGGCCTACGCGGGTTTGCTGCCGGACGAGTTCCTGTCCCGGCTGTCGATCGCGACGCGGGAACAGTTCTGGGCCTCGAACCTGGCCGACCCTTCCCGGCCGCACACCGTCCTGGCGGCAAGTGCGGACGGAGGAATCACCGGCTTCGCAGTCTTCGGCCCCAGCCGAGACGACGACGCCACCCCGAGTACGGGCGAACTGTCGTCGATCTACCTCCTGCCCTCGGAGTGGGGCCGGGGGATGGGCCGAGCGCTGCACGAGGAGTGCGTGCGTGGCCTGTCAGCCCAGTACGAAGCGGCGACGCTGTGGGTGCTGTCGACGAACACGAGAGCCCGGAAGTTCTACGAACGGGCCGGGTGGGTCACGGACGGGAAGACCAAGGTAGAGACGATCTCCGACGGAGCGGTGACCTTGGAGGAGGTCCGGTACCGGTTGCCGCTGGAGGGCTAGGCCAGTTCGCCTGTCGCCCTTTAGCGGCGATTGCCAGGTCAGCCCCGCGAATTGGTCCTGGTCGCCGTTGGGCGGCGACTTCTGGGTCTGCCCGTCCCCGCACGCACGACCTCGTCGCCATGTGGCAGCGGTCTGTCGGGAAGGGGTGCTGGACAGCCTGCGCGGCCCGTCGCTCCTGTCGCTGCTGAATGGAGGCTGTCTGTTCAGCCTATTCAGCAAGCGTGCCTCGTGAGTCGCCGTTGCGCGGCGGATGCCAAGCCGCCCGACTTGCCAAACGGCGTCATCTGTCGCCGTCTCGCGGCGAAACCTAGCCGGTCCCTCGGTCTGGCTCGCTTGTCTTTCGCCGTTGCGCGGCGGACGCCGAGCCGCCCGACTTACCGAACGGCGTCTTCCGTCGCCGTCTCGCGGCCAAACCTAGCCGGTTCTCGGTCCGGCCCGTTCGTCTTTTGCAGTTGCACGGCGGATGCCGGGCCATCCGGCTTGCCGAACGGCGTCTTCCGTCGCCGTCTCTCGGCGGAACCTAGCCGGTCCTCGGGCTGGCCCGCTCGTCTTTCGCTGTTGCGCGGCGAATGCCGGGCCGCCCTGCTTGCCAAGCCGTGTCATCTGTCGCCGTCTCGTGGCGGAACCTAGCCACCCTGCTTACCAAGCCGCGTCTTCCGTCGCCGTCTCTCGGCGAAACTTAGCCGGTTCTCTGTCCGGTCCGCTCTTTCGCCGTTTCGCGGCAATCGCCGAGTCGACCCGCCAGCCGTCTCGCCTCCATCCGTCGCCGTTTTCCGGCAACAACCCCTAGCCCGGGGACTCAACTCCCGTCCCCACTCCTTGGCAATCGCCTGCGCAAAACCCCCGCCCGTGCCGCCGCGCCACCAGCCTCCGCCGCGACATCGGCCGTCTCCTCCGACACCGGTTCCCGCGACACGAACAACCGGTAGAACACCGGCCCGCACACCGTCCGCGTCACCTCGTCTGGATCGGTGTCGGCCGGGACTTCTCCGCGCGCGACCGCCCGCTCCACGATCACCGCAGCCCGGGCATGCCGGTCCTGATAGAACTCCCGCAACGCCTCGGCCGCCCGTTCTGAGTGGAATCCCGCCAGCACCGCGGCGGTCGGAAGCTCGCGTTGCCCCGGAGTGGTCAGCGCGTGCACCACCTCCAACGCCATTTGCCGCAAATCGGCGACAAGCGAGCCGGTGTCCGCCGGGCTCCACGGTTCGTCGGTGCCGAACCTCAACGCGGCCGCGATCAGCCCCTCGCGGGATTCCCATCGCCGGTAAACCGTCGTCTTGTGCACGCCCGACCGTTCGGCGACGGCCTCGACCGTCAGGTCGATGAACCCGACCTCCGCCAGCAGGTCGAGCGTCGCCCGCAAAACGGCGACGCGCGTGCGTTCCGTGCGCCCGCCCGGCCGGCTCGTCCCTGGTAACTCAGTTGCCAATCACTACTCCTGTTGCGTTAGTGTCCTCAGTATGGCACCGCTGACCACCCGCTCGCCGCTGGACGGCGACGTCGCTGCGATCGCCAGTCTGATCGGCGACGCACGCATCGTCGCGATCGGCGAGAACAACCATCACGTCCGCGAGTTCGGCGAACTCCGCGCCCGGTTGCTCCGCAGGCTCGTCGAGGACCACGGGTTCACGGTGCTCGGTTTCGAATCGGGCTTCGCCGAGGGCGACCTTGTGCAGCAGTGGCTGAGCGGTGGTCCGGGCACTGTCACCGAGATTGCGCGAGAAGGATTCACCTTTTCCCTTGGTGAGTCAGTCGAGGTGCACGAAATGTTGACGTGGATGCGCAGCCACGGCGGCGTCCGCTTCGCCGGCCTCGACCTGCCCAGCTCGAGCGGTTCGCCACAGCCTGCTTTGCAGGTTGTCCGCAGCTTCATGGAGGAAGTCGATCCGGAAGCGCTTACGCTGGTCGACGCAGCGATCACCGCATCGGAGCCGTATTCGGCGGTCAGCAACGCGGTCGCGCCTGGCCGTTATGCGGCAATGTCCGCCGCGGAACGGGACGCGGCGACTGCTGCGTTGACGACTCTCCTAGCGCACCTTCGTTCGCTGTCGCCAGTTTTTCGGCAACGGACTAATCCGGCTCGGTACGCCGTCGCCGAACACCACGCGGTCGGCGCGCTCCGCGTAGACGCGTACTTGCGAGAACTGACCGCGATGATGTCGGGAACGGCGCCGTCGCTCCAGGGGGCGTCGCGCGACACGTACATGGCCGCAACCGTGAAGCTGCTTCGCCAGCTGTACGGCGAAGGCGAGAAGATCGTGGTGATGGTCCACAACGGACACCTGCAGCGAGTGCCGTTCGCCCCTTTGCCGAACATGACGTTCCCTTCCGCGGGCACGCATCTCGCCGCAGAGTTCGGCGACGACTACTTCGCGCTCGGCCTGACTGCGGGCACCGGCACGACCACCGGCCTCGAACCGGACGAGAGCGAGCGTCTCGGCTTCCGTGTCTTCGAACAGGAGCTGGAGCCTCCCGTCGAAGGCAGTGTCGAGGCAGCTTTGGCCGGTGCTGGTCCGTGCGTAGTCGATTTGCGGCAAGACCGAGCACAGGGTCAAGCCGGACCGTCGAGCATGCGGCACGCGCACATGTTCACCAAGGTCGACGTCGTGCAAGCCTTCGACGCACTGGTCTACTTGCCGACGATGTCGGTGAGCGCGCACGTTCCCGCGGCGAAGTAGCTGTCGGTCGGTCAACAGTTGGTCGCATAACGGCTAAACCTCGAGTGCTGCAGTTCGTCGTCTCGTGCCGGTCGCAGGTAGGTGCGTCCTGCGGCAGTGCGGGTGGACCCGGACCAGCCCATCGTGTGACGTCGAGTTGCCGCGGGATGGCGACCGGGATACCACCGCAGGCATGCGGAACCGAGCGGCGCGTGGCCTTTTTTCGGCAACACTGACATTTCTGCTGGTCGTCGGGGTGCAACCGGCCGCGCTCGCGGCGAGCGGGACTCAGGTCAACCCGCCGAGCTGGGCGCTCGACCGGATCGACCAGCGAACCGGCCTCGATCAGAAGTACCACTACGACTCGGACGGCTCCGGCGTCACCGTCTACGTGATCGACAGCGGCGTCGACGCCAAACACCCGGATCTGCAGGGCCGAGTCCTGCCCGGCAAGGATTTCCTCACCACCGGACCGGACACGTCGGACACCAACGGCCATGGCACCCGGGTCGCGGGAATCGTGGCGGGACACAACTACGGCGTCGCCAAAAACGCGCAGATCTTCCCGGTCCGAGTGCTCGACAAAGCCGGCGGCGGCGCGACCGACACGATCATCGCCGGGCTGAACTGGGTCGCCCAGAACGCAAACCAGCCGGCGGTCGCGGTGCTGGGTATCGGCGGGGTGCCGAACGAGCAGCTCGATAACGCGGTCAAGGGAGTCGCCGCGGTGATGCCGATCGTGGTTCCGGCGGGGGAGGGCAGCACCGACGCCAGCCAAACCTCGCCCGCCCGAGTCCCAGAGGCGCTCACCGTGGGTGCGACTGACGTCCAAGACCAGGTCGCGCCCTTCTCGAACTTCGGCACGTCGCTCGACCTGTACGCACCGGGCGTCGACATCCCCGCGCCGATCGCCGGGACCGCGGACGTCGGGACCTTGTCGGGCACCTCGATGGCCGCCGCGGTGACCGCTGGCGCGGTGACCCTCTACCGGTCCGCCCACCCCGACGCCGCGCCCAATGCGGTCAGCGAAGCAATTGTGCAGGACGCAACGCAGAACGTGGTCAAGAATGCGCCCTCCGGAACCGCGAATAGGCTGCTGTGCACACTGCCTGCGGGAACGCCCTGACGGTTGCGGCACGACGGCTCGGCCCGCATCATGCATGCAGGTCGGCGCGCATGATGTCCATCACTTGGACTACGGCTCCCGCACCGCGGGACGAACCGGGTAACGTGCCTTCGATACCGATCCGAAAAGGGAAGGACCGGGCATGTTCCGCAAAGTGCTGGTGGCCAATCGCGGCGAAATCGCGATCCGGGCGTTCCGCGCAGGCTACGAACTGGGCGCGGGCACAGTCGCCGTGTTTCCGCACGAAGACCGCAACTCGCTGCACCGGCTGAAGGCCGACGAGGCCTACGAGATCGGCGAACCGGGCCATCCGGTCCGCGCCTATCTGTCGGTCGAGGAGATCGTCAAGGCCGCCAAGAAGGCGGGCGCGGACGCGGTCTACCCGGGCTATGGCTTCCTGTCGGAAAACCCCGACCTGGCCATGGCCTGCGAAGAAGCGGGGATCACCTTCGTCGGCCCGAGCGCCGAAATCCTCGAACTGACCGGTAACAAGGCGCGCGCGGTCAAGGCGGCGCGCGAGGCCGGCGTCCCGGTGCTCGGTTCGTCGCAGCCGTCCAGCAACGTCGACGAACTGGTCGCGGCCGCCGACGAGCTCGGCTTCCCGGTGTTCGTCAAGGCGGTCGCTGGCGGTGGAGGCCGAGGCATGCGCCGCGTCGAGGACCCGGCTTTGCTGCGCGAGTCGATCGAGGCCGCCGCGCGCGAGGCCGAGTCCGCGTTCGGCGACCCGACGGTGTTCCTGGAGAAGGCCGTGGTCGAACCGCGGCACATCGAGGTCCAGATCCTCGCCGACGGCGAGGGCAACGTGATCCACCTCTTCGAGCGCGACTGTTCCGTCCAGCGCCGCCACCAAAAGGTCATCGAGCTGGCCCCCGCGCCGAACCTCGACCCGGAACTGCGCGACCGCATCTGCGCCGACGCCGTGAAATTCGCCCGGCAGATCGGCTACCGCAACGCGGGCACCGTCGAATTCCTGCTGGACCGCGAAGGCAAGCACGTGTTCATCGAGATGAACCCGCGCATCCAGGTCGAGCACACGGTCACCGAAGAGGTCACCGACGTCGACCTCGTGCAGTCCCAGCTTCGTATCGCCTCCGGGGAAACCCTCGCCGACCTCGGCCTGTCGCAGGACAAGATCTACCTGCGCGGAGCCGCGCTCCAGTGCCGCATCACGACCGAGGACCCGGCCAACGGATTCCGCCCGGACATCGGCATGATCAGCGCCTACCGCTCGCCGGGCGGTTCGGGCATCCGGCTCGACGGCGGAACCGCGTTTTCCGGCACCGAGATCAGCGCCCACTTCGACTCCCTGCTGGTGAAACTCACCTGCCGCGGCCGCGATTTCCGCACCGCGGTCGGCCGCGCCCGGCGCGCGGTCGCCGAGTTCCGGATCCGCGGCGTGGCGACGAACATCCCGTTCCTCCAGGCGGTGCTGGACGACCCGGACTTCCGCGAGGGCAACGTCACCACGTCGTTCATCGAGGAGCGGCCGCACCTGCTGACCGCGCGGCATTCCGCCGACCGCGGCACGCGCCTGCTCACCTACCTCGCCGACCAGACGGTGAACCGTCCGCACGGCGAGCGTCCGCGCACCCCCGATGCCGTGACGAAGCTGCCGAAGCTGCCCGCGGATCTCACTCCCGCGGACGGCTCGAAGCAGAAGCTGACCGAACTCGGCCCGGAGGGATTCGCGCGCTGGCTGCGGGAAACGCCGCAGCTCGGCGTCACGGACACCACGTTCCGCGACGCGCACCAGTCGCTGCTCGCGACGCGCGTCCGGACGAAGGACCTGCTCGCCGTCGCTCCGGTCGTCGCCGCGACTGTGCCGCAGTTGCTGTCCCTGGAGTGTTGGGGCGGCGCGACCTACGACGTCGCGCTGCGCTTCCTCGCCGAGGACCCGTGGGAACGGCTGGAGCAGCTGCGCAAGGCCGTGCCGAACATCTGCCTGCAGATGCTTCTGCGCGGCCGCAACACCGTCGGCTACACGCCTTACCCGACCGAGGTCACCACGGCCTTCGTCGAGGAGGCCACCGCGACCGGCATCGACATCTTCCGCATCTTCGACGCGCTCAACGACGTCGAGCAGATGCGGCCGGCCATCGAAGCCGTCCGCGCCACCGGCACCGCGGTCGCGGAGGTCGCGCTCTGCTACACCTCCGATCTGTCCGATCCGAACGAAAAGCTCTACACGCTCGACTACTACCTCAAGCTCGCCGAGCAGATCGTCGGAGCCGGGGCGCACGTCCTCGCCATCAAGGACATGGCCGGCCTGCTCCGCGCGCCCGCCGCGGCTCGGCTGGTGACTGCGCTGCGCAAGGAATTCGACCTTCCGGTGCACATCCACACGCACGACACCGCCGGCGGTCAGCTCGCCACCTACCTGGCCGCCATCCAGGCCGGTGCCGACGCGGTGGACGGCGCCGTGTCGTCGATGGCGGGCACCACGTCGCAGCCGTCGCTCGGCTCGATCGTCGCGGCCACTGACCACTCCGACCGCAGCACCGGCCTCGACCTGCACGCGATCGGCGACCTGGAGCCGTACTGGGAGAGCGTCCGCAAGATCTACGCCCCGTTCGAGGCCGGTCTCGCGTCGCCCACCGGCCGCGTCTACGACCACGAGATCCCCGGCGGCCAGCTCTCCAACCTGCGCACGCAGGCGATCGCGCTGGGCCTCGGCGACCGGTTCGAGGACATCGAGGCCATGTACGCCGCGGCGGACAAGATCCTCGGCCACCTCGTGAAGGTCACGCCTTCGTCCAAGGTGGTCGGCGACCTCGCGCTGCACCTCGTCGGCTCCGGCGTTTCCCCGGCGGACTTCGAGGCGGAGCCGAACAAGTTCGACATCCCGGACTCGGTGATCGGCTTCCTCCGCGGCGAACTGGGCGACCCGCCCGGCGGCTGGCCGGAACCGTTCCGCACCAAGGCACTCGAAGGCCGTTCGGCGGCCAAACCCGTCGCCGAACTGTCCGAAGAGGACCACAAGGAACTCACCGACAACCGCCGCGCCGCGTTGAACCGGTTGCTGTTCCCCGGGCCCACCAAGGAATTCCTCGCGCACCGCGAAGCGTACGGCGACACCAGCGTGCTCCCGAGCAAGGACTTCTTCTACGGTCTGCGCCCGGGCGAGGAGTACTCGGTGGACCTCGAGCCCGGCGTCCGGCTGCTCATCGAGCTGGAAGCCATCGGCGAGGCCGACGAACGCGGCATGCGGACCGTCATGTCCACGCTCAACGGCCAGCTGCGGCCGATCCAGATCCGGGACCGGTCGATCGCCTCGGACATCCCGGCCACCGAAAAGGCCGAGAAGGGCAACCCGAAGCAGATCGCCGCGCCGTTCGCCGGCGTGGTGACGCTGCAGGTGGCCGAGGGCGACCAGGTGGCGGCCGGAGCGACCGTGGCGACGATCGAGGCCATGAAGATGGAAGCGTCCATCACCGCTTCGGTGGCGGGCAAAGTCGGCCGGCTGGCAATCACCTCCGTTCAGCAGGTCGAGGGCGGAGACCTTCTCATCGTGCTCGAATAGCCCGCGCTCGCGCCACTTTTTTCGGTACGAGGGGTCCCTTCGCTCCATAACGGAGCGAGGGGACCCCTCGCACCATTTACGGCTCGCTTTTTCCGGGGTGTTCGCGCTAGCGTCGATGCATGCTGATCAACGCGGTGCCGCAATGGCAGGGCGCGATCAGTCCCCGAGCCAAGGGGCTGATCGAGGGCTGTCGCGCACTTTCCGAACTGGCCGGGCACGTGCTCGGCAAGCCGGTGCACCACGTACGTCAGGACGCCGCGACGTCCGACGTCGTCGCCGGGATAGCCAACCGGGCCGTGCTCACGGGCACGAACCGGCAGTGGCAGCTCGCCGCGCTCGAAGCGCCGGAAGGGCCGGTGCTCACGATCGGCGGCGACTGCGGTGTTGACCTGGTCCCGGTCGGCGTCGCGCGTTTCCGTTACGGCGCAACGCTCGGCGTCGCGTGGTTCGACGCGCACGCGGACTTGAACACCGCGGATTCGTCGCCCTCGGGCGCGTACCACGGCATGGTGCTGCGGTCGTTGCTCGGCGAGGGCGACCAGGATTTCGCCGCGAGCCCGGCGATCGAACGGGGACGGGCGGTGCTGTTCGGCACCCGTTCGCTCGATTCCGCGGAAGAGGAAGCCATTGCCGACGGTCTCGCCGTGCGCTCCGACGACCCCGCCGGAGCGCTGAACGCCGCGGGCGCCGACCGCGTTTATCTGCATGTGGATTTGGACATTCTTGATCCCGAAGAGTTCCCCGGAGTGAATTATCCGGAGCCCGGCGGGCTCACGATCGCCGAATTGGCCGAAGCAATCGACGGACTTTCCGGAATGGACGTCGTCGGTGTGGGCATCACGGAATGCGTCAGCGCGGAAGTCGCCGCGCTGGAACCCGTGCTGGCCGCGGTGGGGAGGGTGCTGATGGAGGGCTGAACCTCCGCATCGAGGCAGCGGATCCGCGCCTCGTCCGGTGAGTGGACCACGGGAACGCACGGGCACAAAGGAGGTGAGCCCGAGACCGTGCGGACGACGGTTCACAGAACGGCGAAAACCGCGCCGGCCGGACGATCGCCGAGGATTCACTGCGGCGGTGCGTCCAGGCTCGCCAATGCCACGCGTACGGCGTCGACGGCTTCGTCCGGCGCGACCCCGAGTTCCCGGCTGTGCCGGGCGTAGTCGGCGGCCGCGTTGCGGAGCAGCGTGCCCGGATCCGGTCGTTCGGCCGGGCCGGTCACGACGGTTCCGCGTGCTCGTGCGGTGGTGACCCAGCCGGCGGCCTCGAGTTCGCGATACACGCGGGCGACGGTCCCGGAGGCGAGTCCGAGGTCCCTCGAAAGCTGACGGATCGGCGGAAGACGGGCGTCCCGGGCAAGGGAGCCGGTCGTGATCGCGCGGACTATCTGGTCGTGCACCTGACGCCAGGGCGGAACCCCGCTCTCGGCGTCGACCACTACTCGCAGCGACATCTACCGCGCTGCCGTGGTTGTCGCGCGCTGCTTCGGCGGCGGGCCGACGATCGCGAGGAACGCGGCGACGGTCACTACGAACGCGAGGAACGAGGTGAAGTCGCCGACCGTCCAGCCGAGCGTGGCAGCCGTTCCGGTGCCGAGCCCGAGTGCGACGCGTGCACTGCGAACGCGCAGTGCCATGTCGACCTCCGGGTCGCCGGCGGCCGGACGCCGCACCGCGAGGAGCACGATGATCCACGACACCGCGGCCGCGCCGACGGTCGCCGCGAGCGGGCCCCATTGCCGCAAAACGGCGATATGCACGACGGCGGCGAGGGTGGCCAGTCCGGAGACGACGACCGTCCACAACGGAGCGAAATCGAGCACGCCGCGCGGTGCCAGCACAGCTTCTCTGCGCGGTTCCCGCGAGGGGCGCTGGGCGAGGATTTCGGCGGCGAGCCCGCCGAGCAGCACCACGAACACCAGCGAGTTCGCGTTCCGTTCTCCGACGAGATCCGTCGCGCCCGGGATGAGCGGGAGGCCGAGGAACAGCCACGGATACCAGAATCGCCGACGGCGCAGATAGCGCACGGCCACCGGCACCTGGTCGGCGGTCGGGTTCCGCACGCCCCATTTCGTGAGCAGCCGGGTGCCTTGCTTCTCGCCTGGCCACAACACGACGAGGATGATCAACCCGAACAGGCCGGTGACGCCCGCGAGGGCGAGCGTCGAGTCGAGTTGCATCGTGGACCCCTCCCTCTTGTATCAAGTGCATGCTACAAGAGAGCCGCGGGCTCTGCGGGATGACGCTCTATGGTCGTTTTCGCTGAACTTCGGTCGCCGCTGAAGGGCCAGGCATCTGAGTGCGCCCGTTGGTACGCACGGCGTGGCGCGCCTGGTGGTGTTGTGCCACTCCGACCTCGTGACTTGTCGCGAACGTGACGAGAAGTCTCTTCGGCGGGTGCTGACACGTTTGGTGTTGGCTTTCGATGTGCCGGGTGTCGCCATTAAAGGGCGAGGGGCTCCTGGCGACGTTGTGGCGCGGTCGGGAAACCGGGGCGAAGCGAAGAAGCTGCGATGTCGGTGGAGCGGGGACTCGATCGCGCTGTGCCGTCGGCTGCGTCATCGCCGGATTCCTGTGCGGTGTGACAACCGACGGGGATTCGGTTGTCAGCGTGCGAAAATGAATTCCGGTGTGGCGGGTTCCGGGTGTTTCAGCGCGCGAGCCAGCGATGCAAGGAAGCGGTGAGCGCCTCGGGTGCGTCGAGTTGGATGAGGTGTCCGGCCGAACGGACCAATTCCAGTCCGGCACCCGGGATCATCCCGGCGAGCCGGTGTGCGCGGTCGACCGGAATCCAGGTGTCCTCGGTGCCCCACACGACGAGCGTGGGCACGCTGACGTCTCGGTAGCGCGGCTCGATTTCGTCGGTGTAGCGCTGATCGGCCTGCGCGATTTGCCGATAAAAGGCCGCTTGCCCAGTCTCGCCGAGCCACGGCGCGACGAGCATGTCGTGCGCTTCGGCGGACAACGGACGATGAGCGGCACCGGCGATGTACTCCCGCACCAGCGCTTCGTGCAGATTCGGCGGCAGCTGCGAGAACACGTCCGCGTTTTTCGCCACCAAACGGAAAAACTCCGAGCCCCACGGTGCCAGCGCGACGACGTCGACGAGCGCCAGTGACCGGTAGGCCGCGCCGTGCAACAGAAACGCGCGCAGGCTGACCGCGCCGCCGTAGTCGTGCGCCACCACGTCCGGCTCTTCGAGGCCCCAATAGTCCAGCAGCGCGGCGAACGTCTCGCCCTGCGCGGCCAGCGAAACGTCCTGGCCTTCAGCCATGCTGGAACTGCCGTAGCCCGGCATGTCCCACAGGTACACGGTGAAGTCCGACGCGAACGTCGCGGCGATCGGTTCCCACAGCTTCGACGACCAAGGCGTGCCGTGGCAGAACACCAGCGGCGGCCCCGAACCCTGCCGGGACCACCGCACTCGCTGACCGTGCTTTCCTTGCCAGTCGAAGACGTCCATCAGCGCTTCAGATCAGCCACGATCTCGTACGAGCGCACGCGGTCCTCGTGGCCGTGCACCATCGTGGTGATCATCAGCTCGTTCGCGTCGGTGTCGGCCAGAAGCTGGTCCAGGCCCTTCCGGACGGTCTCCGGTCCGCCGACGATGCTTGACCCGAACCGCTCGGC
This sequence comes from Amycolatopsis echigonensis, assembly GCF_014174495.1. Classification (GTDB taxonomy): domain Bacteria; phylum Actinomycetota; class Actinomycetes; order Mycobacteriales; family Pseudonocardiaceae; genus Amycolatopsis; species Amycolatopsis echigonensis. The sequence continues at coordinate 21,131 of NZ_JACJHR010000022.1, read as the reverse complement.
GAGGAACGCGCGGTCCATTTCGGTGTACGGGTACTCGGCGGCGTCCTCCGGCGTCGGCAGCGCGATCGGGCGGCCGCGGCGCAGGCTGAGGAAGGTCAGCCCGCTCGGCCCGGCCAGATACTCCGCGCGTTCGTCGCTCTCGGCGGCGATTACTTGGACGCCCAGCATCACGTAGGGCTCGGAAAGCACCTCGGACGGACGGAAGTTCTCGCGGTACAGCCGCACCGCCGGCAGCGTGTTCTCGGCCGCGAAGTGGTGCGCGAAAGAGAACGGCAGCCCCAGCCTTCCGGCGAGCTGCGCGCTGAAGCCGGACGAGCCGAGTAGCCACACCGGCGGCTTGTTGCCCTCGGCGGTGACCGCGTTGACGCCGCGCGCCGGGTCCGGCTCGAAGTAGCTGATGAGCTCCATCAGGTGCTCGGGGAAGTTCTCCGCGGACAGCCCGCCCGGCCCCCGCAGCGCGAGCGCGGTGCGCTGGTCCGTGCCCGGCGCGCGGCCGATGCCCAGGTCGATCCGGCCCGGGTGGAAGGCCTCCAGCGTGCCGAACTGCTCGGCCACCACGAGCGGCGCGTGGTTCGGCAGCATGATCCCTCCGGAGCCGACGCGGATGCTCTCGGTGGCGTCCGCGACGTGCCCGATCAGGACCGCCGTTGCCGAGCTGGCGATGCCCGGCATGTTGTGGTGCTCGGCGAGCCAGTACCGGTGGTAGCCCAGCCGCTCGGCGTTGCGGGCGAGATCGAGCGTGTTGCGCAGTGCTTCGCCGACCCCCTTCCCTTCGGAAACGGGAGACAGATCGAGCACGGACAGCGGCACGTCAGGCAGGGAAGTCACGTACAGCAGTAACGCGCGCGGCCGCGATTCCCTTCCCGGCTGACGCGCTTATGCGTGCGGCAGCCAATCCGGGTTCGAGGCGAGCACGATCAGCTGCTGGGTCGCCCGGGTGAGCGCGACGTACAGCACGCGCCGCCCAGTCGAGGACTCGGTGACCAGGTCCATCGGCTCGACCAGCACGACCGCGTCGTACTCGAGGCCCTTCGAATCGAGGCTGCCGACGACCTTCAGCCGCTCGTCCGTCTGCCCGGCGAGCCAGCCCTCGACCTCTTCGACGCGGTCCATGGCAGTGATCACACCGACCGTGCCCTCGACCGCGCCGAGCAGTTCCTTCGCCGCGCTCTGCGTCGCCGTCGCCAAGGCGGCCTGGTCGACCGGCCGGACCTCCGGCTCGATTCCGGTGGTGCGCACGGCCTTGGGCAGTTCGTCGGCCTGCGCGTGCCCGGCCACGACCTTCGCCGCCAGGTCGAAGATCTCCGCCGAGTTCCGGTAGTTCGTGCGCAACGTGAAGCGCCGCCGCGTGGTCTTCACGCCGAACGCCTGGTCGCGTGCCTGCGCCGCCTCGTCTGGATCCGGCCACGAACTCTGCACCGGGTCGCCCACGACGGTCCAGCTCGCGTACTTGCCGCGACGGCCGATCATCCGCCACTGCATCGGCGAAAGGTCCTGCGATTCGTCGACGACCACGTGCGAGTACTCGTCGTAGTGCTCCGGACGGTGCGGCGCGCCTCCGGATCCGCCGCGCTCCGGGGCCGCCTCGACCACGGTCTGGCGACGGCGGCGCTTCGGTTCCGGACCGACCAGCACGCGCAGCTCGTCCAGCAACGCGACGTCGGCGACCGACCAGCCACGCGAACGGTCCGCGAAATCGGCCGACAGCAGGCTGATCTCGTTCCGGTTCAAGATGCCCTTCGACGCCGCGGCCATCCGCTTCTCGTTGCCCAGCCACTTGAGCACCTGCGCCGGGTACAGCACCGGCCACCACACCACGAGGAAGCGGTGGAAGTCGATGCGCTCGCCGAGATCGGTGATCAGCTCCGCGCGGTCGATCTCCTTGCCGTCCGCCTTCGCGTACTCCTCGGCCTTGTCCGCGAGGGCGGCCAGCAGCAGCTCTGCCACGCGTACGCGCGACCGGTTCGGCGGCGCGCCCTGCGTGTGCGCCTTGCGCCGCACCTTCTCCAGCTCGCGCGCGGCGAGCTTCAGGACTTCGCCGCGATAGACGATCTTCAGCTCTGTCGGCGCTTCGGGCGGGGTGTCGCGCAACGCGCGCAGAAGCACCTTTCGCATCCGAAGCGAACCCTTGATCGCGGCGAGCGCGGCGGTGTCCTGTCGCGTCGCTTCGAGACCGTCGAGCACTTCGCCGAGCGCGCGCAGCTCTACGTTCGTTTCGCCCATCGAAGGCAACACGCGCGAGATGTACGTGGTGAAGACGCCCGACGGACCGACCACCAGAACGCCCGCGCCGCCGAGCTGACGGCGGTGCCGGTACAGCAGGTACGCGGCGCGGTGCAGCGCGACAGCCGTCTTTCCGGTGCCCGGGCCGCCGGTGATCTCGGTGACGCCGCGCCACGGCGCGCGAATGACCTCGTCCTGTTCCTTCTGGATCGTGGCCACGATGTCGCGCATCTTCTCGCCGCGCGAGCGGCCCAGCGCGGCCATCAGCGCGCCCTCGCCGACGATCTGCATGTCCTCGGGCACGGCGTCGGCGATCAGCACGTCGTCGTCCACGTCCAGCACCGTCTGCCCGGAGCAGCGGATCACCCGGCGGCGCACGACGTCCATCGGCTCTTCGGCGGTGGCCTGGTAGAACGCGGCGGCCGCCGGGGCGCGCCAGTCGGTGACCAGGTTGTCGAACTCGGTGTCGCGGATGCCGAGGCGGCCCACGTAGATGTGCTCGCGGTCGAGGTGGTCGAGCCTGCCGAAGACCAGGCCCTCGTACTCGGCGTCGAGCGTCTGCAGGGTCTGGTTCGCGTGGTAGACCATCATGTCGCGCTCGAACAGCATCGACGCCTGCTCGAAGATCGCTTCGCGCTGGGCGCCCTGGCCGAGCTCGTAGCCCTTGGTCCGCATCGCCTCGGCCTGGGTCCGCAGCTCGGCGAGCCGCGTGTAGACCCGGTCCACGTGTGCCTGCTCGACGGCGATCTCAGCCCGTCTCACCCGGGGTTCCGACACGCAACGCTCCCTTGAACTCCATCAACGCGCCCCTGGAGGGCGAAGGACGACTCTACGCGCCCGCGCGCGAGGGTTCGGCAAGTCCTGCCCAACGCCACATCGCGACCTTGGGCGAAGATGGCCGGGTGACGAGGATCGTGGCGGGGAAGGCGGGCGGACGGCGGCTGAAGGTGCCGCCCAAGGGCACCCGCCCGACGTCGGAGCGGGTGCGGGAAGCACTGTTCAACGCCCTCGAAGTGGCCGGGGAGCTGGACGGAGCCCGCGTGCTCGACCTCTACGCCGGCTCGGGCGCGCTCGGTCTCGAAGCGCTTTCGCGCGGTGCCGCGGACGCGTGGTTCGTGGAAGCCGACCGTCGGGCGGCAGACGTGCTTCGCGGCAACGTCGCCGATTTGCGGCTAGGCGGCACGGTGCGAGCCGGTCAGGTCGAGACAGTGGTCGCAGCGCCTGCGCCGGTGCAGTTCGACGTTGTGCTCGCAGACCCGCCGTACGCGGTCGACGCTGCTTCGCTGGGCACCGTGCTCGCTTCGCTACACAGCGGCGGTTGGCTCGCTGAAGGCGCGTTGACCGTGATCGAACGGGCTGCGCGCGACGGTGCTCCGGACTGGCCGTCGACGTTCAAGCCGCTTCGCGACAAGCGCTACGGCGACACGGCGCTGTACTGGGCGGAGTACGACGGCTCATCCGAGGTGTGACGCAGTCGGCACGAGAGCGCGCGCGGCGGCGGGGCTTGATAGCGTCCGCGCCATGCGGCGTGCGGTCTGTCCCGGTTCTTACGATCCGGCCACCAACGGACATCTCGACATCATCGAGCGGGCATCGAAGCTCTTCGACGAGGTCGTCGTCGCGGTGGGGGTGAACAAGAGCAAGAAGGGCCTCTTCAGCGTCGAGGAACGCATGGAGATCCTGCGCGAAATCACCGCGAAGCTGCCGAACGTGCGCGTCGATTCGTGGCAGGGCCTGCTCGTGGACTACTGCCGCGACAACGACATCGCCGCGGTCGCGAAGGGCCTGCGCTCGGTCAGCGACTTCGACTACGAACTGCAGATGGCCCAGATGAACCGCGAGCTCACCGGCCTCGAAACGCTGCTGATGGCCAACAACCCGGCGTACGGCTTCGTGTCCAGCTCGCTGGTCAAGGAGATCGCGGCGCTCGGCGGCGACATCGAGAACCTGGTGCCGCCGGTGGTCCACGAACGCCTCCTCGCGGTCTACGCCAAAAAGGACTGAGTACCGCGTCGGGCCCGGACGCCAGTCCGGCGGCGGATTTAGCCTGAACGGATTACTGCCTTCGTCGGGACTTCGGCCGCGGCCCGAAGCTGTTCACCTCGCGTCATTCTGCAGACCACCCCATCGGGTTACCGTCCGAAAATGACCAACAATCGCAGCCGCGTAGTCGGTGTCCTTTTCGCACTGCTGGTCGGTTTCCTGGGGTTCGGCACGGCCGCGGAGGCCGTCCCGCTTTCCCCGGCGGCACCGGCATCCGTGCAGCCGCAGCAGAACTCCTGCGGCGACCTGTCCGGTTTCACCCACGTCAAGCTGTCGGCGCTGCCTCCGGAGGCGACTGACACCTACAAGCTCATCCAGACGAACGGGCCGTTCCCGTACCCGAAGAACGACGGCGTCGTCTTCACCAACCGCGAGGGGATCCTGCCCTCCTGCTCGTCGAGCTACTACCACGAGTACACCGTGCCGACGCCCGGCGCGAGCAACCGCGGCACCCGCCGGATCGTGACCGGCCAGGGCGGCGAGTACTTCTACACCGGCGACCACTACGCGACCTTCCAGGTCATCGACATCGACGGCGGCAGCACCCCGACGAAGTGCGGCGACCTGTCGAAGCTGAGCCCGGTCGGCTACTCGACGCTTTCCGCCGACGCCCAGCAGGTCGTCGACGGCGTACGCAACGGCACCCTCAGCGACGGCACGACCTATCAGAACCGCGAGGGCGTCCTGCCCGCCTGCGACGCCGGCTACTACACGCTCTACGACGTCGGCTCGGAAGACCGCGTGATCTCCGGCAAGGGCGGCGAGCTCGTCTACACGCCGGACCACTACGCCACCTTCCAGAAGATCGATCTCGACAGCTGACCCGGTCCGGAAGGGGCGGTCCCACCAGCGAGTGAGACCGCCCCTTCCCTCCGATGCCAGGACACGCCCGGTCGGGTGCTCGTTCACCGGTTCAGGCTGCGAAGCGGGCAGACTGGAAGCCAGTGATCGGGGAAACTGCTTGAGGGAGTGGCCGTGTACCGGGTTTTCGAGGCACTCGACGAGCTCGTCACGATCGTCGAAGAGGCCCGTGGGGTTCCCATGACGTCCAGCTGCGTGGTGCCCCGCGGCGACGTCCTCGAGCTGCTCGACGACGTCCGCGACGCGCTTCCCGGCGAGGTGGACGACGCGCAGGACGTTCTCGACAAACGCGACGACCTGCTGCTGGCCGCGCGCAAGGAGGCGGGGGAGACCGTCGCCGGCGCGAACGAGGAAGCCGAGCGGACGGTGTCGGACGCGACGTCCGAGGCCGAGCGCATCCTCGCCGACGCGCGCGCCCGCGCGGAGCAGATGCTGAGCGACGCGCACAACGAGGCCGAGCGCATGGTCGCCGGCGGGCAGGCCGAGTACCAGAACCTCACCGAACGGTCCCGCGCCGAATCCGAGCGGATGATCCAGGCCGGCCGCGACGCCTACGACCGCGCGATCGAGGACGCCCGCGCCGAACAGGCCCGGCTCGTCTCGCAGACCGAGGTCGTGCAGGCCGCGCACGCCGAATCCGCGCGCATCGTCGACGAGGCGCACGCCGAGGCCGACCGTCAGCGCGCCGACTGCGACGCGTACGTGGACGGCAAACTGGCCGAGTTCTCCGAACTGCTGGCCACCACGCTGCGCACCGTCGACTCGGGCCGCAACCACCTGCGTTCGCCCGCGACCGGCCACGGCGGGGGCCGCTCGACGCTGTACGACTACCAGGTCTGACCAGCCGCCGCAGCGATGTGCGCGGGGCCTGCGTACGCTGGTAGGCGATGTCCGAAAACCCTGCCCAGAACCCCCGCCCCGCGCAGCTCGACGACCGCAGCCCCTGGGTGGTCGACACCCGTGAGCTCGGCCGCCGCGCGGGACTCAGCCGGGAGCTGCGCCGCAGCGCGCCCGTGCCGACCTCGCTCGGCGTGCCGGGCGTGCTCGAAATCCGCGAAGGCGAGCCCGTCGAGCTCGACCTGATGCTCGAATCCGTCGTCGAGGGCGTCCTCGTCACCGGCACCGCCGCGGCCGTGGCCACCGGCGAGTGCTCGCGCTGCCTCGACCCGGTGACCGAGCACATCGAGGTGGACCTCACCGAGCTGTTCGCCTACCCGGGCTCGGCCACCGAGGAGACTACCGACGAGGACGAGATCCCTCGCCTGGTCGACGACCGGATCGACCTCGAGCCGACCGTCCGCGACGCCGTGGTGCTGGCGCTTCCGCTCGCCCCGCTGTGCCGCGAGGACTGCCCCGGACTGTGCGTCGAATGCGGCGTCAAGTGGGCCGATCTCGAGCCCGGACACGGGCATGAGAAGATAGACCCTCGGTGGGCCGCGCTGGTCGAGCGATTCGACGAGAACGCGGGCGAAAAGCCTGCGCACGGCTCCGGAGAGCAAGCCTGACGAGCGTCCAGCTCGATCCGGGAGAAGTAAGTTCGCTCGCACCCGCGAGCAGACCGTTTGAAGGAGATCTACTCGTGGCCGTCCCGAAGCGGAAGATGTCGCGATCCAACACGCGCTCCCGCCGCAGCCAGTGGAAGGCGGCTCCGGTTCAGCTGGTGCCCTGCTCCAACCGCGCCTGCCGCCAGCCGAAAATCCAGCACGTCGCTTGCCCGGCTTGCGGCCAGCACAACGGCCGCCAGGTCGTCGAGCCCGCCTGAGCGGGCAGCCGACCATGGGGGGTAAGCCCGTCGGAGGACCCGCGGCCGATCCCGCATCGTTGCTCGAGGCGCTCGGGGTCGAACTCGACCCCGAGCTGCTCCGTCTTTCGCTCACCCACCGCTCGTACGCGTACGAGCACGGCGGCCTGCCGCCGAACGAGCGACTGGAGTTCCTCGGAGACGCGGTGCTCGGCCTCGTCGTCACCGACCATCTCTACACCACCCACCCCGACCTGCCCGAGGGCCAGCTCGCGAAGCTGCGCGCCAGCGTCGTCAACATGCACGCGCTGGCCGGCGTCGCGCGCGGGCTCGGCGAGGGCGGGCTTGGGGCGCATCTGCTGCTGGGCAAGGGCGAAGAGCTCACCGGCGGCCGGGACAAGGCGAGCATTCTCGCCGACGGTCTCGAAGCCGTCATCGGCGCCACGTACCTCGCGCACGGCATCGAGGTCGCGCGCAAGCTCGTGCACCACCTCTTCGACGGGTTGCTGGCCGAGGCTCCGCTGCGCGGGGCAGGCCTCGACTGGAAGACCAGCCTGCAGGAGCTGACCGCGTCCGGGGGGCTCGGCGTGCCCGAGTACCGCGTCGAGGACAGCGGTCCGGACCACCGCAAGGAATTCACCGCCACCGTGCTGGTGGCGGGCCGCGCGCTGGGCGAAGGCACCGGCACCACGAAGAAGGAAGCCGAGCAGAAGGCCGCGGAGACCGCCTGGCGGGCCCTGTCGGAGGAACTCGGCACGGGCGACGACGCGAGCTGACGCGTTTCACTCTTTCCGGGGCTGGCCGACTCGATGTCGGCCGGCCCCGTTTTCGTTGCCGGGGCACGGGTCCCCGTTTTTTGTCGGGGGTGCCAGGCAGAATGAGCGCATGCCCGAACTACCCGAGGTCGAGACCGTCCGCGCCGGTCTCGAAGCGCACGTCGCCGGCCGTACCGTCCGGGCCGTCGAGGTGCTGCACGACCGCGCCATCCGGCGGCACGCGCAAGGAGCCGCCGACTTCACCGGACGCCTCGCCGGAGTCACGATCGAGGCGGCCCGGCGGCGCGGCAAATACCTGTGGCTGGAACTGTCCGACGGCGAGGCGGTGCTGGCTCATCTCGGCATGAGCGGCCAGATGCTGGTGCAGGCCGAGGACGCGCCGGACGAGAAACACCTGCGCGTCCGGGTCCGGTTCGCCGACGGGGGACCGGAACTGCGCTTCGTCGACCAGCGCACGTTCGGCGGCCTGGCCCTGGACGAACTGGTCGAGGTCGACGGCGACAGCCTGCCCGGCACCATCGCGCACATCGCCCGTGACCCGATGGACCCGAAGTTCGATCCGGAGGCGGCGGTGCGTGCGCTGCGTTCCCGCCGGACCGAGGTGAAACGCGCGCTGCTCGATCAGACGCTGGTGTCCGGGGTGGGCAACATCTACGCGGACGAAGCGTTGTGGCGCGCCAAGCTGCATTGGTCGCGGCCGACCGAGAAACTCACTGCCGCGCAAGGGCGAACGCTGCTGTCCGCGGCGAGCGACGTGATGGCGGCGGCGTTGCTCGCGGGTGGGACGTCGTTCGACGCGCTTTATGTGAATGTGAACGGGCAATCGGGGTACTTCGAGCGTTCGCTCGACGCGTACGGCCAGGAGGGGATGCCGTGCCGTCGATGCGGGTCGCCGATCCGGAGGGAACCGTTCATGAACCGGTCGTCGTTTTCGTGCCCGAGGTGCCAGCGGCGGGCACGGGCGGCGTAGCTGCTGGTCGGTGCCCACACAGCCGAGTGCGGCCGAGTCTGCCAGCGGGCATTGCGTTCCGCGGCCGTCGAAACGTCTTCGACGCGAACGGCAAATCGCTCGAGAACGTCTACGTATACAACGATCGCGGCCGCCCGCTCACGATCACGCGCTACGGCTGCGACAAGGACACCGGCACGAGCCAGATGATCGGGCAGGACAACCAGTTCCCGCGTCCGAAGGTCGTCGAGGGGGTGCAGGATGATCGGGGGAACGTCAACGGTTATCGCGGCTACTGCCGGGAGGACGCGGGGTGCCGTTCGCGGCGGTGATCCCGAAAGCGTCGGCGATATCCGGGTCCCGGTGCCGCCGACCGGCCCGGTGAAGCCTGCTCCGCCGACAAGGTAGATCGGCTCGGGGCGGGGAGCGGAGGTCGAGACTTGACCGGCACCTCGGCTGCGCCCGAAGCCGCGACGTTCGCCGACCCCGCCGCGACAGCTCCGGAAGCCGCCTCCAGCGCAGACTGCGGGCCTGACGCGGGCGCTCGGCAGGGGCATGGCCGGTTTCGCGAGGCGCGACTGGGCTGCCGGAGCCGGATTTGCTCGGCCGGACGGTCTCTGGCCAGCGCCTCCGTGCATCTCGCGGCCCCTGAGCCGGGTTTGTGTGGCAGGCCGGTTTCGCGCTCAACTCTCGGCGGGTCTCGCGAGGGGAGTGGCGTGCCGGAGTCAGGTTCGGGTGGCTAGGCCAGTCTTGCGGTGAAGCCTGTGTCTCGCGAGGAGCCCCGGAGCGCCGGAGTCGGGCGGGTGGCCAGGCCGGTTTCTCGCCGAACCCTCGGCGCGTCTCGCGAAGCGGCCCGGAGCGCGATACCGCTTCACCTTGCCCGGGACCCAACCGGATCAGTCGCCGACCCTGTGGCGAGGCCCTGGAACGCGAAACCGGGCGCCCCGGCCGCGAACGGCCCGGACGCCCGGGAGGCGAGTATCGAAACTCAGTGGTTGAACGCGGAGCGCGCGGCCAGGTCCGCCAGCAGCTGACGGCCCTTCTCGGCGTTGCGCGGCTGCGACAGCACGTCATAGCGCTGCGCGACCAGCTGGCTCTGCGAGATGAAGCCGCGCTTGTTGCGGTTCGCCGCGTAGCCCAGTGCGCCGAAGGCGACATTGAACACGACACCCGCGGCCAGGCCGAGCACGATGGACAGCAGCCCGGCGGCCGGGTTGAGCATGCTCAGCACGAGGCCCAGGAACAGGCCGAACACCGCGCCGGACATGGCCGCGCTGCTGAGCATCCGGCTCCAGCTCATCCTGCCCGCGATGCGCTCGACGAGCATCGGCTGGACCCCGACGATCGTGACGTCGGTGACCGGGAAATCAGCGTTCGCGAGGTGGTCGACGGCCTGCTGGGCCTGTTCGTAGGACTCGTACGACCCGATCGGCCACCCGGTGGGCAGCGTCGGGAGCTGCGGCCGCGCCTGCTGCTGGCTGAACGTGGTCTGCGTGAATGCTTCAGTCATCCCTCTCACCTCTCTTGCCCGGTCCAACGCACGAGGCGGCGGATTTGGTCCCGGACGCACCGGATTCACAGTATCTTCTCAGCCGGGCAACCCGGACATAGCAGGCGCCGGGCGGGTGAGGCTGGTCAACTGGCCGTTCAAAGGTCTAGGAAAATACCTTTCAGCGGATTGACCCGGCCACGGCGGCCCGGTAGGAAGAAGCCGCAAAGGACCTGATCCGAACCTTTGGGGCGATGCGATGGCGGCCAGGCGAGGAATGCTCACGCTCGAAGCTCTCCGCGAACGGGTGACGGCGGGCACGATCGACACGGTGCTCGTCGCGCTCACCGACATGCAGGGGCGGCTCCAGGGCAAGCGGTGTTCGGCGGAGTACTTCCTCGAGGAGGTGGCCGGCCACGCGACCGAGGCGTGCAACTACCTGCTCGCGGTGGACGTCGACATGAACACCGTCGACGGCTACGACATCTCGTCCTGGCAGAGCGGCTACGGCGACTTCGTGCTCCGGCCGGATTTCGCGACGCTGCGGGAGATTCCGTGGCAGGAGGGCACCGCGCTGGTGCTCGCGGACGTCGAGCGCGTGCAGGGCGGCCCGGTTTCCGTTTCGCCGCGCCAGGTGCTGCGCCGTCAGCTCGACCGGCTCGCCGAGCACGACCTGACGGCGTACGTGGGCACCGAGCTCGAGTTCATCGTGTTCGACGACTCCTACGAGTCCGCGTGGGACAAGCGCTACCAGGGTCTCAAGCCGTCCAATCAGTACAACGTCGACTACTCCATGCTCGGCACCGCGCGCGTCGAGCCGCTCCTGCGCCGGATCCGCAACGGGATGGCGGGCGCGGGTCTGTACCCGGAGTCGGCGAAGGGCGAGTGCAACCCAGGTCAGCACGAGATCGCCTTCCGCTACGCCGACGCGCTCACGACGTGCGACAACCACGGCATCTACAAGAACGGTGCGAAGGAGATCGCCGCGCAGGAGGGCAAGAGCCTCACGTTCATGGCGAAGTACAACGAACGCGAGGGCAACTCCTGCCACATCCACCTGAGCCTTCGCGGCAAGTCCGGCGAAGCGGTGCTTCCCGGCGACGGCGACCACGGTTTCTCGAAGCTGATGCAGCACTTCCTCGCCGGACAGCTCGATGCGTTGCGCGAGCTGACCTATTTCTTCGCCCCGAACATCAACTCGTACAAGCGTTACGTCCCTGGCAGCTTCGCGCCGACAGCGATCGCGTGGGGCACGGACAACCGTACGTGCGCGTTGCGCGTTGTCGGGCACGGTGACGGGTTGCGCGTCGAGAACCGCGTACCCGGCGGAGACGTGAACCCGTACCTCGCAGTCGCCGCGATGATCGCTGCGGGACTGCACGGCATCGAGAACGAACTGCCGTTGGAGCCTGAGTTCGTAGGCAACGCGTACGCGTCCGACAAACCCACTGTGCCCGTTACGCTCGCTGAAGCCGCTCAAGTCCTCGAACGCAGCCGTATCGCGCGAGATGCCTTCGGTGCCGATGTAGTCGACCATTACCTCAACGCCGCGCGGATCGAGCGCGAAGCGTACGAGCGAGCTGTCACCGATTGGGAGCGCATCCGTGGTTTCGAACGACTCTGACCCGCCTGTCATCGGGCTCAGCACCTATTCGGAAGATGCGAAGTTCCTGGCCTGGGACACCGAAGCGACGCTGTTGCACCGGGTGTACGTGGATTGCGTGGTCAAGGCGGGCGGGATTCCGGTGCTGCTGCCGCCAGTAAGCACGAAGTACGACGCGCTCGTGGGACGCATCGACGGTCTGGTGCTCACCGGCGGCGCGGACGTCGAACCCAGTCGTTACAACCAGGAGCCGCACCCCGCGACGTACATCCGCCCGGAGCGCGACGCGTTCGAGTTCGGCTTGTTCGAGGCGGCGCGCGCGGCCGGAAAACCAGTGCTCGGCGTGTGCCGCGGCCTGCAGGTGATCAGCGTCGCGCTCGGCGGCACGCTCTCGCAGCATCTGCCGGAAACCCTGGGCGACACGACGCATCAGCCAGCTCCGGCGACATTCGGCACCAGCACGGTCACCCTGGTCGACGGCACCCGGGCGGCAGCGATTCTGGGCCAGGAAACAAAAGTCCAGTGTTACCACCATCAGGCCATCGACCGGCTCGGCTCCGGGTTGATCGCGTCCGGCCACGCGGCGGACGGGACGATCGAGGCCGCCGAGGTGCCGGGGGAGTTCGTGCTCGGCGTGCAGTGGCATCCGGAACAGGACGGCGACGACGTACGGCTGTTCGCCGCGCTGGTGAACGCCGCGCAGGAGGGGAAATGACGACGTTCGAGGTGCGCAACCCGGCGACCGCGGAAGTGGTGCGCCAGGTCGAGCTGACCAGCGAGGCGGAGACTGACGCCGCGATCGCCCGCGCGCACGCCGCGTTCCCGGCCTGGCGAGCAGTCGCCCCAGGCGATCGGGCAAGGCTGCTGCGCCGGTTCGCGGACGCGGTCGACGCGGACATCGAGTACCTCGCGCGGCTGGAGGTCGAGAACTCCGGGCACACCATCGGCAACGCCCGCTGGGAAGCGGGCAACGTGCGCGACCTGCTCGAATACTCCGCGGGTGCGCCGGAACGGTTGCTGGGCAAGCAGATCCCGGTCGACGGCGGCGTCAACGTGACCTTCCACGAGCCGCTGGGCGTGGTCGGCGTGATCGTGCCGTGGAACTTCCCAATGCCGATCGCGGGCTGGGGCTTCGCGCCGGCGCTCGCGGCGGGCAACACGGTCGTGCTCAAACCGGCCGAGCTGACGCCGCTCACCGCGCTGCGGCTGGCCGAACTCGCTCGCGAGGCGGGCATCCCGGAGGACGTCTTCCAGGTGCTGCCGGGCAAGGGATCCGTTGTCGGGCAACGGTTTGTCACGCATCCGGCGGTGCGCAAGGTCGTGTTCACCGGGTCCACCGAGGTCGGCAAGCAGGTGATGGCGGGCTGCGCGGCGCAGGTGAAGCGGGTGACGCTGGAGCTGGGCGGCAAGAACGCCAACATCGTGTTCGCCGACGCCGACCTGGAAAAGGCCGCGGCGACCGCGCCGTACGGGGTATTCGACAACGCCGGGCAGGACTGCTGCGCGCGGTCGCTGATCCTGGTGCAGGACACCGTCTACGACCGGTTCCTCGAACTGCTGGAACCCGCCGTGCAAGGCGTGGTCGTCGGCGATCCGGGCGACGAGGCGACCGAGATGGGCCCGCTGATTTCCGCGGACCACCACGCCAAAGTCTCCTCCTACGTCACCGGGCAGACGCCGGTCGCCTTCCGCGGCAGCGCACCCTCCGGGCCCGGTTACTGGTTCCCGCCGACCGTCGTGCTCCCGCCGGGACTGGACGATCCGCTGGCCCGCGACGAGATCTTCGGCCCGGTCGTCGCGGTGGTCCGCTTCCGCGACGAAGCCGAGGCACTGCGGATGGCCAACGACACCGAATATGGCCTGTCCGGCTCGATCTGGACCCGCGACGTCGGCCGCGCCTTCCGGGTCGCACGCGGCGTCGAATCCGGGAACCTGTCAGTGAATTCGCACTCCTCGGTCCGCTACTGGACGCCCTTCGGCGGCTTCAAGCAGTCCGGCCTCGGCCGCGAACTGGGCCCGGACGCCGCGGCCGCCTTCACCGAAACCAAGAACGTCTTTCTGAGCACGGAGGAATGACCCACGATGGTGCAGCGTTTTGACGGCCGCGTCGCGGTGATCACCGGCGGCGCGAGCGGCATCGGCCTCGCCACCGCCAAGCGGCTCGCGAGCGAGGGCGCGAAGGTGGTCATCGGCGACGTCACGCCGGAGCAGGGCAAGGCGGCCGCCGACGCGGTGGGCGGGGCCTTCGTCCAGGTGGACGTCACCGACGCGGACCAGGTCGAGGCCCTTTTCCAGACGACGGTCGACGAGTTCGGCGCGGTCGACGTCGCGTTCAACAACGCGGGCATCTCGCCGCCCGAGGACGATTCGATCCTCACGACCGGCATCGAAGCCTGGGAGAAGGTGCAGCGGGTCAACCTGACGTCGGTGTACCTGTGCTGCAAGGCCGTCCTGCCGCACATGCAGCGCCAGGGCCGCGGTTCGATCGTGAACACCGCGTCGTTCGTGGCCGTGATGGGAGCCGCGACGTCGCAGATTTCTTACACCGCTTCGAAAGGCGGTGTGCTCGCCATGACGCGCGAGCTGGGCGTCCAGTTCGCGCGCGAGAACATCCGGGTCAACGCGCTGTGCCCGGGGCCGGTCAACACGCCGCTGCTGAAGGAGCTCTTCGCGAAGGACCCGGAGCGCGCGGCCCGGCGGCTGGTGCACGTCCCGGTCGGCCGGTTCGCCGAGCCGGAGGAGATCGCCGCCGCGGTGGCCTTCCTGGCGAGCGACGACGCCAGCTTCATCACCGCCGCGCAGTTCCTGGTCGACGGCGGCATCTCCGGTGCCTACGTAACGCCGCTGTGACTGTCCGTGAAGGGCTCCTTGCGGGAATCAGATTCCCTCAAGGAGCCCTTCACGGACCTTTGGCAGGGGGTGTGGCGTAGGCCCGGCGCGGTAGACTGGCGCGTGAAGCGGCAGGTAAGGTGGCCGCACCCACAATCGAATACTGGGCCGTTCGAGCCGGAGCGGGAGAGTCCCATGCGATCAGTGGGACACCGAAGGAGCAAACTCCCCGGAATCTCTCAGGTAACCGCTACCGCTTTCGGCGAGGCCACTCTGGAAAGCAGGCGCACCCGCGCCTCACCCAAGGTGAAAGCCGTGCCGAGCGCGCGGTGAAACTCTCAGGTGCCCATGACAGAGGGGGAGTTCCCAGTGCACCGCCGCGCCCGGTGCCCGTCCCGAGGAGCTCCCATCACCTCCACCCCCTTCGACACCCGCCACATCGGTCCCGGCGAGGCCGAGCGGGCGAAGATGCTCGCCGAATGCGGTTACGGAAGCCTGGACGCCCTCGTGGAAGCGGCGGTGCCGTCCGCCATCCGCACGGCCGGTGACCTGGCGCTTCCCGTGCCCGCGTCCGAGGAAGAGGCCACCGCCGAACTGCGCGCGCTCGCCGCGCGCAACCGGCCGATGACGCAGATGATCGGCCTCGGCTACTCCGACACCGTCACGCCGGGTGTCATCCGCCGCAACGTGCTGGAGAACCCGGCCTGGTACACCGCGTACACGCCCTACCAGCCGGAGATCTCGCAGGGACGGCTCGAAGCGCTGCTGAACTTCCAGACCGCGGTGTCCGACCTGACCGGGCTGGCGATCGCCAACGCCTCGATGCTCGACGAATCCACCGCCGTCGCCGAGGCGATGACGCTGATGCGCCGCGCGTCGAAGTCGAAGTCCAATGTGGTCGTTCTCGACTCCGAGGTCCTTCCGCAGACCATCGAGGTCGTGCGGACGCGCGCCGCCGGTCTCGGCATCGACGTGCAGGTGCGCGACCTGCTCACCGGGCTGCCCGAGGAGTTCTTCGGCGTTGTCGTGCAGTACCCCGGCGCGTCCGGTGTGCTGCGCGGACGCGGTTTCTACCACGCGGTTTCCGAAGCGGCGAAGGCCGCGGGCGCGGTGTACGCGGTCGCTGCCGACCTGCTCGCGCTCACCATGATCGCCGCGCCCGGCGAGTTCGGCGCGGACGTCGCTGTCGGCTCTACGCAACGCTTCGGCGTGCCGCTGGGCTACGGCGGCCCGCACGCTGGATACATGGCGGTGCGCGCTGGTCTGGAGCGTTCGCTGCCCGGCCGTCTCGTCGGTGTGTCCGTGGACGCGGACGGCAACACTGCGTACCGCCTCGCGCTGCAGACGCGCGAACAGCACATCCGTCGCGAGAAGGCGACCTCGAACATCTGTACCGCGCAGGTGCTGCCCGCGGTGCTCGCTGCGATGTACGCGGTCTACCACGGTCCCGAGGGGCTGAAGGCGATCGCGACGCGGGTTCACGAACTCGCGGCCGGTCTCGCGAACGCGCTGCGCGCCGGTGGTGTCGAGGTCGTGCACGAGGCCTTCTTTGACACTGTCGTCGCGAAGGTGCCTGGCCGTGCCGCTGAGGTGCACGCGGCTGCGCGCGAAGCGGGGATCAACCTCGGCCACATCGACGCCGACCACGTCCGTATCGCCTGCGACGAGGTCACGCGTCCCGACACGCTCGCGAAGGTGCTTCGCGCCTTCGGCGTCGACAGTGCATGGGAAGCCGCGCAGGCGCTCCCGAACGGCCTCGCGCGCGAGAGCGGCTACCTGACGCACGAGGTGTTCAGCAGCCACCGGTCCGAGACGTCGATGCTGCGTTACCTGCGCCGTCTCGCCGACCAGGACTTCGCGCTCGACCGCGGGATGATCCCGCTCGGTTCCTGCACGATGAAGCTCAACGCCACCACCGAAATGGAGCCGATCAGCTGGCGCGAGTTCGCGGGGATCCACCCGTTCGCACCGGCCGAGGACGCCGAGGGCTACCACGAGCTGGTCCGCCAGTTGTCCGGCTGGCTGGCCGAGGTCACCGGCTACGACCAGGTGTCGCTGCAGCCGAACGCGGGCAGCCAGGGCGAACTCGCCGGGCTGCTGGCCATCCGCGCCTACCACCGGGCGAACGGACAGCCCGAGCGCGACGTCTGCCTGATCCCGTCGTCCGCGCACGGCACCAACGCCGCTTCCGCGGTGCTCGCCGGGATGCGCGTGGTCGTGGTCAAGTGCACCGACGAGGGCAACGTCGACCTGGAAGACCTGCAGTCCAAAGTGGACCAGCACAGCGCCGACCTGGCCGCGATCATGGTCACCTACCCGTCCACGCACGGCGTCTACGAGCACGGCATCGAGCGGCTCGCCAAGATCGTGCACGACGGCGGCGGCCAGGTGTACGTCGACGGCGCGAACCTCAACGCCCTGCTGGGCCTGGCGAAGCCGGGCGAGTTCGGCGGCGACGTCTCGCACCTGAACCTGCACAAGACGTTCTGCATCCCGCACGGCGGCGGCGGTCCGGGCGTCGGCCCGGTCGCGGCGCGCGAGCACCTCGCGCCGTACCTGCCCAACCACCCGCTGCTGGCGCAGGCCGGACCGGACACCGGCGTCGGCCCGATCAGCGGCGCGCCCTACGGTTCGGCGTCGATCCTGCCGATCTCCTGGGCGTACGTGCGGATGATGGGCGCGCCCGGGCTCACCGAGGCCACCAAGGTCGCGGTGCTCGCGGCCAACTACATCGCCGCCCGGCTCGCGCCGCACTACCCGGTGCTCTACACCGGCCAGGACGGCCTGGTCGCGCACGAGTGCATCCTCGACCTGCGCGGCATCACGAAGGAAACCGGCGTGACCGTGGACGACGTCGCGAAGCGGCTCATCGACTACGGCTTCCACGCGCCGACCATGTCGTTCCCGGTCGCGGGCACGCTGATGGTGGAGCCGACCGAGAGCGAGGATCTGGCCGAGATCGACCGGTTCTGCGAGGCGATGATCGCCATCCGGCACGAGATCGACGAGGTCGCCGCCGGTCGCTGGACCGCCGAGACGAGCCCGCTGCGCGGCGCGCCGCACACCGCGTCGTCGGTCGTCGGCGAGTGGACCGCGGACTACGACCGCGAGCTGGCGGTGTACCCGGTCGGTGTGGCGCGCAGGACCAAGTACTGGCCGCCGGTGCGGCGGATCGACGGCGCGCGCGGCGACCGCAACCTCGTCTGCTCCTGCCCGCCCCTCGACGCGTACGACGCGTGAGCGCGCTCTCCGCTCGCGACAACGAAAGGCTTCCCGTGACGGAAACCCCACTGCACCAGGTCCACCAGGATCTCGGCGCGCTGTTCACCGATTTCGCCGGCTGGTCGATGCCGGTGCGCTACGCCAGCGAACTGGCCGAGCACAAGGCCGTGCGCGAGGCGGCTGGGCTGTTCGACTTGTCGCACATGGCCGAGATCCACGTGCGCGGCGCGCAGGCGGCCGACGTGCTCGACTACGCGCTGGTCGGCAATCTGAGCGGCGTGAAGCCGGGCCGCGCCCGCTACACGATGATCTGCGACGCCGACGGCGGCGTGCTGGACGACCTGGTCGTCTACCGGCTCGCCGACGAGGAGTACCTGGTCGTGGCCAATGCGGGCAACGCCACCGTGGTCGCGGACGCGCTGGCCGAGCGCGTCGCCGGATTCGACGCGGTGGTGGAGAACCGGTCCGCGGACACCGCATTGATCGCGGTCCAGGGCCCGAAGGCGGTCGACGTGCTCGCCGCCGTGACCGACGCCGACCTCGGTGCGCTGAAGTACTACGCGAGCGTGCCCGCCGTCGTGAAGGGCCACGAGATCCTGCTGGCCCGCACCGGCTACACCGGCGAGGACGGCTTCGAGCTGTTCGTGCCCGCGGCGGAAGCCCCGGCTCTGTGGCGGCTGCTGACCGAGGCGGGCGAGGAGCACCGTCTGGTCCCGTGTGGCCTCGCCTGCCGCGACACGCTGCGGCTGGAAGCCGGAATGCCGTTGTACGGCAACGAACTCAGCCGCGAGCTGAACCCGTTCGCCGCCGGTCTCGGCCGGGTCGTGAAGTTCGAGAAGCCGGGCGACTTCGTGGGTCGCGCGGCCCTGGAGGAACTGGCGAAGGCCGACGTCCCGCGCGTGCGGGTCGGCCTGCGCGGCACCGGCCGCCGCGCCCCGCGGCACGGGTACGCCGTGCTGTCCGGGGATGCCACTATCGGGGAGATCACCAGCGGCGCGCTGTCGCCGACGCTGGGTTACCCGATCGCCATGGCGTATGTAGACCGGGAGCACGCCGAGCCCGGCACCGCGCTGTCCGTCGACATCCGGGGCCGCGTCGAGCCGGTCGAGGTCGTCGCCCTGCCCTTCTACTCCCGAGCCTGAGAGGCCGCCCAACCATGAGCATCCCCCAGAACCTGTCCTACACGAAGGAACACGAGTGGCTGTCGGTCTCCGACGGCGTCGCGACCGTGGGCATCACCGCGTTCGCGGCCAGCTCGCTCGGCGACATCGTGTTCGTGCAGCTGCCGAGCGTCGGCGACACGGTCACCGCGGGCGAGGTGTTCGGCGAGGTCGAGTCGACGAAATCGGTCAGCGAGCTGTACTCGCCGGTCAGCGGCGAGGTGGTGGCGGTGAACGAGGCCACATCGGACACCCCCGAGGTCATCAACTCCGACCCCTACACCGAAGGATGGCTGCTGCAGGTGCGGCTCTCGGGCGACGTCCCGGAGCTGCTCGACGCGTCCGCGTACGCCGAGCTGACCCAGGAGAACTGATGACCGCCCCGTTCGACGCCCCCCTGTCCGAGGTGGACCCCGAGGTCGCCGCCGCGGTGGCCGCGGAGCTGGATCGCCAGCAGTCGACGCTCGAGATGATCGCCTCGGAGAACTTCGCGCCGGTCGGCGTGCTCGAGGCGCAGGGCTCGGTGCTGACCAACAAGTACGCCGAGGGCTACCCGGGCCGGCGCTACTACGGCGGCTGCGAGCACGTCGACGTCGTCGAGCAGCTCGCGATCGACCGGGCCAAGGCGCTGTTCGGCGCGGAGCACGCGAACGTGCAGCCGCATTCGGGCGCGCAGGCCAACGCGGCGGCGATGTTCGCGGTGCTGAAGCCGGGCGACACCATCCTCGGCCTCGACCTCGCGCACGGCGGGCACCTCACGCACGGGATGAAGATCAACTTCTCCGGCAAGCTGTACAACGTGGTCGCCTACCATGTCGACAAGGAGACCGGGATCGTCGACGTCGCCGAGATCGAGCGGCTGGCGGTCGAGCACAAGCCGAAGCTGATCGTCGCCGGCTGGTCGGCCTACCCGCGCCAGCTCGACTTCGCCGAGTTCCGCCGGATCGCCGACCTGGTCGACGCCAAGCTGATGGTCGACATGGCGCACTTCGCCGGCCTCGTGGCCGCCGGGCTGCACCCGTCGCCGGTGCCGCACGCGGACATCGTCACGACCACCACGCACAAGACCCTCGGCGGCCCGCGCGGCGGCCTGATCCTGTGCCGCCAGGAGCTGGCGAAGAAGATCAACTCGGCGGTGTTCCCCGGTCAGCAGGGCGGGCCGCTGGAGCACGTGATCGCGGCCAAGGCCGTGGCGCTGAAGATCGCCGCGACCGACGGATTCCGCGAGCGCCAGGAGCGCACCCTGGAAGGCGCGAAGATCCTCGCCGACCGGCTGTCGCGGACCGACTGCGCCGAGGCGGGCGTCCGCGTCCTCACCGGCGGCACCGACGTGCACCTGGTGCTGGTCGACCTGGTGAACTCCCAGCTCAACGGCCAGGAGGCGGAGGACCGGCTGCACTCGGTCGGGATCACCGTCAACCGGAACGCGGTGCCGTTCGACCCGCGTCCGCCGATGGTCACCTCGG
Organism: Amycolatopsis echigonensis; assembly: GCF_014174495.1. Classification (GTDB taxonomy): domain Bacteria; phylum Actinomycetota; class Actinomycetes; order Mycobacteriales; family Pseudonocardiaceae; genus Amycolatopsis; species Amycolatopsis echigonensis. The sequence continues at coordinate 769 of NZ_JACJHR010000022.1, read as the reverse complement.
GCCTGCGGATCGGCACCCCGGCGCTGGCCACCCGCGGTTTCGGCGCGGAGGACTTCACCGAGGTCGCTGACATCATCGCCGAGACGCTGAAACCGGACTTCGACGAGGCCGCGCAGCAAGCGTTGCGCACCCGGGTCGAGTTGCTGGCCAAGAAGCACCCGCTGTACGCGGACCTGAGCCGATGAGCGCGCAGCCCGAGGGGCGGAAGTTGTTGCGGCTTGAGGTGCGCAACAGTGAGACGCCGATTGAGAAGAAGCCGTCGTGGATCAAGACGCGGGTGCGGATGGGTCCGGAGTTCACTGAGCTGAAGGGTTTGGTGAAGCGTGAGGGCTTGCACACCGTGTGCGAGGAGGCGGGGTGTCCCAACATTTACGAGTGTTGGGAGGACCGGGAAGCCACCTTTTTGATTGGCGGGGATCAGTGCACGCGGCGGTGTGATTTCTGTCAGATCGACACGGGCAGGCCTGCTGAGCTGGACCGCACGGAGCCGCGGAAGGTCGCGGAGAGCGTGCAGGCGATGGGGTTGCGGTATTCGACGATCACCGGTGTCGCCCGGGACGATCTGGCTGACGGCGGGGCGTGGTTGTATGCGGAGACGGTGCGGCAGATCCATGCGTTGAATCCGGGCACGGGGGTGGAGTTGCTGATCCCGGATTTCAATGCGGAGCCGGAGCAGTTGGCGGAGGTGTTCGGGTCGCGGCCGGAGGTGCTGGCGCACAATGTGGAGACGGTGCCGCGGATTTTCAAGCGGATCCGTCCCGGGTTCCGG
>NZ_JACJHR010000219.1 GCF_014174495.1 Amycolatopsis echigonensis | reverse complement strand
TCCCTAAGGTTGATGTTGTTCGGGGATCGCCCTGAATGCCCAGGGCGATGGGGTGTGGCTGATCGTGGGTTTGCCGTCAGGTGGCTCGAGGAGAATGGCCGCCCCGTCGTTCTGGACGCCCTGGCCACTGATTCAGATCTGATGCGGACCGTCGCTGTTTAGGGACCTGTTGGCGGGGTTGTCCACGGGGTTGAGCAGCAGTATCGGGAGAACGAACGTGACAGAACGGCCGCTGGTCTGGGTCGGTGTCGATGTCGGGAAAGCGGCCCATCACGCGTGCGTGATGGATCCGGCGGGCAAGGTGGTGTTCTCGCAGAAGGTCGCCAACGACCAGGCTGCGATCGAGCACCTCGTTGCTCGTGCCCATCAGGCCGCCGGCGAAGTGCGGTGGGCGATCGATCTGACCAGCAGCGCCGCGGCGCTGCTGGTCGCAGTTCTGATCGCGACCGGGCAGCAGGTGGTCTACGTGCCAGGCCGGGTGGTGAACCGCATGACCGGGGTGTTCCGCGGCGAAGCGAAATCCGATGCCAAGGACGCGCGGGTGATCGCCGAGACCGCCCGGATGCGCACCGACCTCACGCCGATCACCGCCACCGATGATCTGGTGATCGAGCTGACCCGGCTGACCGCGCATCGCGAAGACCTGATGGCCGACTGGGTTCGTGGTGTCAACCGACTGCGCGAGCTGCTGACCGGCATCTTCCCTGCGCTGGAACGGTCCTTCGACTACTCCACCCGCAGCGCCCTGGTACTGCTGACCGGCTTCCAAACCCCGGAGTCGATCCGGACCGCCGGCACCGACGGTGTGGCTGCGTACCTGCGTGAGAACGGAGCATGGGCCAAAGGCATCCCGGCGATGGCCGCGACCGCGATAGCCGCTGCGGCGGCTCAGACTTTGCGGTTGCCCGGCGAGGCGACCACAGCAGTGCTCATCGCCGGGCTGGCCCGGCAGCTGCTGGACTTGGATCGGCGGATCAAGAACACCGACAAGCTGATCACCAGCCAGTTCCGCGAACATCCGCACGCCGAGATCATCGAGTCGCTGCCCGGCCTCGGACCGATTCTCGGTGCCGAGTTCATCGTGGTCACCGGCGGCAACCTCGCCGCCTTCGCCACGGCCGGGCGCCTGGCTTCCTACGCCGGGCTCGTTCCCGTGCCGCAAGACTCCGGTCGCGTCACCGGAAACCTCCGTCGTCCCAAGCGCTACAACCGTCGACTGCGCCGTGTGTTCTACATGGCAGCCCTGTCCAGCCTCAAGGTCAGCGGTCCATCGAGGGTTTTCTACGACAAGAAACGCGGCGAGCGGCTGATACACACCCAGGCGCTGCTGGCGCTGGCCCGCCGCCTGGTGGACGTGCTCTGGGCCCTGCTGCGCGACGGGCGGACCTTCACCCCAGCCGCGCCACAACCCGCTACCGCTGCGGCTTGACACGGTCATTCAGATTCTC
>NZ_JACJHR010000218.1 GCF_014174495.1 Amycolatopsis echigonensis | reverse complement strand
GGCGGATTCAACCGGTCGTCGCAACACCTCGATCGTGGAGGTGTTGATGGGCAGGCCAGCGGGGTGGATGAAGGCGTTGACGGGCAGGTCGGCGATGAAGTCGCCGGGTGCACCGTCGCTTCGACGGGACGTGGAGCGGCTGTTCTGGCGCGAGATCGCCAGAGGGCTCACGAGCGAGGATGCCGCGCTCGCGGTCGGCGTGTCGCAGGCTGCCGGCAGCCGGTGGTTCCGGGAACGTGGCGGCATGCCGACGTTCATGCTCGCTCCGCTGTCAGGGCGGTATCTGTCCTTTGAGGAGCGGGAAGAGATCGCTCTGCTCAAAGCCCAGGGCGCAGGAGTGAGAGAGATCGCCCGCCAGCTGGACCGCGACCCCTCGACGATCTCCCGGGAAGTCCGGCGCAACGCCGCAACTCGCGCAGGCAAGCTCGACTATCGAGCCTCGGTCGCGCAATGGAAAGCAGAGTTGCTGGCACGGCGTCCCAAGACAGCGAAACTCGTCGCCAACGAGCCGTTGCACGACTACGTGCAGGAGCGGCTTGCGGGCCAGGTCCGGCGCCCGGGCGGGACACCGGTGACGGGGCCGGGGACAGCGCCGTGGAAGGGCCGGAACAAGCCACGGCGCCAGGACCGGCGATGGGCCAACGCGTGGAGCCCGGAGCAGATCTCCCACCGGCTGAAGGCGGACTTCCCGGATGATGAAGCCATGCGCATCTCGCACGAAGCGATCTACCAGGCGCTCTACGTTCAAAGCCGCGGCGCGCTCAAACGCGAGCTGGTCGCGTGCCTGCGCACCGGCCGAGCGCTGCGGGTTCCCCGTTCTCGCGCCCGCAAACGCGCCGACGGGATGGTCACGCCCGAGGTGATGATCAGCCAGCGCCCGGCCGAGGCCGCAGACCGCGCGGTTCCCGGGCACTGGGAGGGAGACCTGATCATCGGCTTGGACAGCTCCGCGATCGGCACGCTGGTCGAGCGGACCACCAGGTTCACGATGCTGCTGCACCTGCCCCGCATGGACAGTCACGGCGTCGAACCGCGTGTGAAGAACGGCCCCGCCCTGGCCGGCCGCGGCGCCGAGGCTGTCCGAGACGCGATCGCTTCGACCATCGCCACCTTGCCCGAACAGCTGCGCCGATCTTTGACCTGGGACCGCGGCAAGGAGATGGCCCAGCACGCCCAGCTGCGCATCGACACCGGCATCGAGGTCTACTTCGCCGACCCGCACAGCCCCTGGCAGCGCGGCACCAACGAGAACACCAATGGCTTGCTGCGCCAGTACTTTCCCAAGGGCACCGATCTGTCTCGCTGGAGCCGCGACGAACTCGACGCCGTTGCTACCACTCTCAATAGCAGGCCCCGCAAGACACTCAGTTGGAAGACCCCCGCTGAGACACTCAACGAACTGCTATTGTCATTCCAATAAACCGGTGTTGCGACGACCGGTTGAACCCAAGC
>NZ_JACJHR010000217.1 GCF_014174495.1 Amycolatopsis echigonensis | reverse complement strand
CGAATGTGCTCGTGCCATCCCGGTGAAGGTCGAACTTCCGCCCGGCCCGCCGTCTCGGCGAATCGAGGTGTTCTCGACCTTTGCCACGACCGTACGAGCGCGCCCGGTTCCTGGCACTAGCGCAGCGCGCCTACTCGCTTGCATATGGCGCCACTTTTTCGATCTTTGTGCGCTTCGCGTCCTACGGCGCGATCCGCAAGTGGTGTGGCGTTACATGCAAGTGGCAGCCACCGGTTGGGCCGTTAGCCTGGTCTCGTGACTGGCGAGCGTTTCACCCTGGATCCCAGCATCAAGGCGTTGCTGACCGACCTCGGCGTCTCGCCGGCCCGAGTGCTGCGGCGCGGCCAGCTGGCCACCGATCTGTTCGGCCGGGACGCGATCGCGCTCTCTCCAGATGAGTACTTCCGCCTGTGGGCGGCGCTCGACGCCGAGGGAGGCGACCCGAATCTGGCGGTCGCGATCGGCAAATCGATCTCGGTCGAGATGTTCAGCCCTCCGATTTTCGCCGCTCTGTGCAGTCCCGACCTCGAGACGGCCGCGCAGCGCATCGCGACCTACAAGCCGCTGATCGGCCCGGTGCGCCTCGACGTGAGCCGGGGCGAGGAGGGGTTGACGATCGCCTACCGCTGGCCCCCGGGTTCGACGCCGCCGGAGCTCCTGGCCGCGACCGAGCTCGTTTTCTGGGCCGCGCTCGCCCGGATCGGCACCCGCCATCACGTCCGGCCGATCCAGGTCGGCGTCCCGGGCCTGGGACCGGACCATGCGGCACTCGAGGACTACTTCGGGGTGCGTGTCGAGGACGGGCCCGACCACACCATCACGTTCGGCCCGGAGGACGCCGGTCGCCCCTTCCTGACCGAGAACGAGCAGATGTGGCGGTTCTTCGCGCCCGAACTGCGCCGTCGTCTGTCCGACCTGCAGGCGGCGGCCAGCGTGGCCGATCGCGTGCGCGCTGCCCTGCACGAAACCCTCCCGGCAGGCGGTAGCTCCATGACCGCGGTGACTCGTGCGCTCGCGGTCAGCTCACGGACACTCCAGCGGCAGCTGCGCCTCGAAGGCACCACCTATCAGGAGGTCCTTGCGAGCACGCGTGAGGATCTGGCTCGCCACTACCTGAGTCACGGCACGACGCGCACGGCCGAGATCGCCTATCTGCTCGGCTACGACGATACGAACTCCTTCTATCGGGCTTTCCGTACCTGGACCGGAATGACCCCGGACGCAGTCCGGGCGACTGCCGCCGCGGGGACCTGATCGGGCTCGCAGTCGATCGGCGCGTCATCGTTCGGAGGTCACGTCGAGGATGGGGTCATTGGCGTCGGGAGCGTGGACCGGAAGCTGTCCGGGACCGGATGGCGAGGCTGAGGTCGTCGATGCCGCAGTGACGGACGCGTCCTGGCCCGCCAGCGCGCTGCGCGTCGAGCGATTCCGGCCGAAGAAGGGCACGCTCCACGG
>NZ_JACJHR010000216.1 GCF_014174495.1 Amycolatopsis echigonensis | reverse complement strand
ATGAGACACCCTCTGTCAACCTCAGGCCGCCGAGGGAGGCTGGTGGGCTTGCTGCCGGTTGCGAATGTGAATGGTCTCGTCGTAGCGGATGCGTTTGACCAGGCAGTGCCACAAGATTTCCAGCCATCGGTTCGCCAAAGCGCGCAGGGCCGAGTGATGGCTCTTCCCGGCGGCGATTTTCCCGTCGTAGAACTCCCGCGCCCATGCGCTGCGGGAGAGGCTGCAAAAGGCCCACTGATGCACGGCTGCGCCCAGGTAGTGGTTGTGCGCCAGACGACGGGCGACGACGAACTCGCTCCGGCCGGAGCGGCGGGTGACCGGGGCGGTTCCGCCGTAGCATTGCAGCCCGTTCGGTGTGGCGAACTGGGTGATGTCGTCTCCGATTTCTCCGGCTATCCGGGCGGCGAGCCGGTCCCCGAGTCCGGGGAAACTCAGGTAGATGTCACCGCCCGGGACCGCTTTTCCCGGATCGGGTTCCTTCGCCTGTGTTGCGTGGCCGCGGCGGGCCGTTCCGAGCAGCAGTTCGGCCATGCGGCGTTCCCAGGCCCGTCGTTGGTCGCGGATGGCCAGCAGCTGGGTCGCGGTCAGCGCGATCGTGCCGGTTTTCGCGCGCGCCAGGTAGTCTTTCACCGGCAGCCGGTCGGCGGCGAGGGCGTCGGCGACGCGGGCGGCGAACCGGTCGGGCCAGCCGTGGCTGGCGGCGCGGGCGAACGCGGCGATGTCGTGCGGGTCGGCCGCAGCGAGCTCGTCGTGGCCGGGCCAGCGGCTCAGCAGCTTGAGCATGACCGGCGAACCGAGGTTGCCGCCGGCGATGGCCAGCGCGGCAGGGAAGGTTGCCAGCAGGTCCGCGCGCAGCCGGTTGAGCAGCCGGCGCTCGTCGCGGGCGGCGCGTTCGTCGTCCCGGGCGATCGTGCGCAATTCTCCCGCCAGCTCGCCGTGCGGGATCAGTTTCCGCAATTCCAGAAACTGGTCCAATGCCAGCAGGCAGCAGATCCTGGCGTCTTCGGCGTCGTCTTTCTTTTTAGCCGGCCCGCGGCGGCGGGCCACCACGTCCGGATTGACCGGAAGAACAGTGAAACCGGCGTCGGCCAGCGTTTCCACCAACAGGCCGTGTCGGGTTTCCAGCACGACCCGCACGTCGGCCGGGTCGGTTTCCAGCTCCAGGCAACGGGCCACAAGCCGGTTGACTCCCGCTGCGGTGTGGTCGATACGGAATTGTTCGATCACCCCTTCTCCGGGGCGACCCAAGGCCACGTCGTGAAACGATTCCGCCCAGTCGATGCCTGCTCCAAGCAAATGCTCCGACTCCCTTCGCGTCCAGCAACGAAAAAACTGGAACCGGAGGCCGCGCGTCGTGCTGATAAACCAGTCCTCATCGGGACAACACCCTCCAAGACGACAAGCCTCCGGCTACAACCCCCGAGGACGCTGTCTCATTTCAGTCCTCGCAGGACAAGCACCAGAAGCGTTCCCCGGAGGTCCCAGCCATGAAAGAAGGTACCGCTATCAGC
>NZ_JACJHR010000215.1 GCF_014174495.1 Amycolatopsis echigonensis | reverse complement strand
GCGATGACACCCTTTGTGTCAACCCCAAGATCAGAATCAGGCTGCGGCCTGTTGTTCCGTGCTTTGGCGGGCGCTGCCGTGCAGGGCTGGGTCGTAGGGTGTGCCGTTCTGCCAGCAGCGCCAGATGACCCGAACCCAGGCGCGGGCGAGGACGCGGATGGCGTGGGGGTGGTCTTTGCCGGAGGCTCGGGCGCGGTTGTAGATGCCGGCTGCCCAGGGGCTGCCGTGGCGGCTGTTGTCGGCGAAGGTGGTGATGGCGACGCGGAGGCGTTTGTTGCAGGCCCAGCGGAACGAGACGCCGCGTTGTTTGCCGGATGCTTTGGTGACGGGAGTGATCCCGGCCAGTGCGGCGATGGCGTCGGGGTGGTCGAAGACCTCGCGGGCGTCGCCCCATTCGGCGAGGATCTGGGCGGCGTTGACGGTGCCCGCGCGGGGGAAGGACCGGAAGATCTCGCCGTCGGGGTGGGCGCCGGTCTTCTCGGCGATGGAGCGGTCCAGGTTCTTGATCGCGGTGTTGAGCGCGGTGATCACGCCGACTTGAGCCAGCACCGCGTCCCGGATTCCTTCGGACACGACAGGATCGAGCGTTCCGGCGGGTGCCGAACGCAGCCGGGCCAGCAGCACCGCGGCGGGTTTCTTGCCGGAATAGCCGTGGTTGGCGCAGAACGCGGCCAGTTGTTTTTCGGTCAGCCTCGCCGCGGATGCGGCGGTCGGGCAGCGGGTCAGGAACGCGAGCGCGATCAACGATTCCAGTTTGGCGAAGATCGCCTTGGCTCCGGGCCAATGCGCGTCCAGCACAGCGGCGAGCTGGTTGACCGCGGCCACGCGGGCGGCGACGAGGTCGCCGCGGGTGCGTACGACCGCGCGCAATGCCTTGGTGCGGCCGGACAGCGGCGCCGCCGGGCGCAGGCGGCGGAAGCGGACGCGCAGGTAGTCGGCGATCACGTGCGCGTCTCCGGGGTCGGACTTCGCGCCGGAGAGGACTTCGGACTCGCGCCAGGTCTTGATCGCGTTCGGTTTGACCGGCATGACCGGGTGCCCGGCTTCCAGCAGCGCGTCGACCAGGCGTCCGTCCGGGCGTTCGATCGCCACCGGCATGTCCTGCGGTCGGGCGTGCTTGCCCAGCCGGGCGGCCAGCCGGGCGAACCCGGCCGCGGTGTGGGCGATCGTGAACGCGGCGACCTTGCGGCCGTCCCGGCCCAGCACGCACACGGAGTGCTCGGCCGAGGCCCAGTCGATCCCGACGAAGAACAACTGCCCGTCCTGCTGCGACAACAAATTCGCCTTCCTGCTCGTGCTTCAGGGCAGGAGCCAGGCGGGGGCGAGGGAACCGACAGCAGAGTGGTCACTAACCGGCGCTCTACGGCGCGTCCCTTTGTCATCGCTTCGCGGTTCCGGGGAAGCCGGGGGCGGCAGTGTCATCGAGGCCCTCGAAGGGCAACCACACGAGGCCGTCACCCCGGCTTCCGCCTAGTTCCTACCACAAGCCCCATCGGGGGACCTGCACGGAAGAGGGTGCACTAGTGACC
>NZ_JACJHR010000214.1 GCF_014174495.1 Amycolatopsis echigonensis | reverse complement strand
CCGAGGCCCTCGTCGTTCATCACCACGACGAGCACCGGCAGCCCGTAACGGCAGGCGGTCTCGAATTCGGGCAGGTGCATGAGGAAACTCGCGTCGCCCTCGACCACGAACATCGGCTCGCGCTTGGCGACCGCCGCGCCGATGGTCAGCAGCGGGGCCTGCCCGATCGCGCCGAACATGCCGTAGTTCGAGGTGACTTCGCGGGAACGCTGGAACAGCATGGTGCCGAAGTCCGTCTGGTGCCCGCTGCCGAGCACGAGCCCGATCTCGCCCGGCAGCTCCGCGTCGACGACGGCGATCGCCTCGCGCGGGTCGAGCAGGCCGGGCTCGCGCCGGTATTCGGCCGGGTCGACGAGCGGTGCGGTGAGCCGGGCGTGCACGTCGGCGGTGTGGAAGCCTTCGAGTTCGATGCCGCGCTGTTCCAGCGCGCTGGTCAGCGCCGCCAGCCCGGTGACCGCGTCGGCCTGGACGTAGCTGTCCGCGACGCGGCCGTTGCCCATCACGACGTGGGGCGCGGTGTCGATCTGCACGAACTTCGCGTCGGGGAAGAGGTAGCCGCTTTCGATCGTGTAATGGTTCAGGCTCGCGCCGACCGCGACGACGCAATCGGCTTCCTGCAACAGTTCCATCGCGACCTTGCTGCCGAACAGCCCGGCGATCCCGACGTGGTACCCGGTCTGCCCGTACAGCCAGTTCTTCGCCTGCAAGGTGGTGGCCAGCAGCGCGCCGGTCCGGCGTTGCAGCGCGAGCACTTGGTCGCCCGCGTCCGCGCTCCGGGCGCCGCGGCCTGCGATGAGCACTGGTCGCTTGCTCGCGGCGAGCAGTTCGGCGGCCTGTGCGATGCTCGCCGGGTTCGGCAGCAACGCGGGGGTGCGCAGGAGGTCGGTGGACGGCGAATACGGCAGGACGTCCTCGAATTCCTCCAGCTGCACGTCGATCGGCGCGCTGATCATGACCGGTCGCGACTCGGTGCGGGCGAGCCAGAACGCGCGTCGCACGATTTCCTCGGCGGAGTCCGCCTTGGCCACCTGGAGGAACTCGCATTCGATCGCGGCGGCGAACCGGCGCTGGTCCAGGTACTGGACCGCGCTTTCGTCGCCAAGCGGGGTTTCGCCGCAGAACGCGACGAGCGGGATGCGGGCGCGGCTGGCGACGAGCATCGAGGTGGCCAGCTGTGCGGTCCCCGGCCCGCTCGTCGTGGTGACGACGCCGGGGCGGCCCGACGCGCGGGCGAAACCATGCGCCATGCTCAGCCCGGCGCCTTCGTGGCGGACCTCGTAGAGCCGGGTGCCGTGGCCGGCCAACGCGTTCATCCAGTGCATGTTGGCGTCGCCCATCATGCCGAACACGTCGGTGACGCCTTCGGCGGCGAACGCCGCGGCCAGTGCTTCGTAGACCTTCAGCGCGTGGCCTCCTGCTTTTCGAGGCGGCGGGCGAGACGGGGGAACACCCGCAGCGCGTTGCCGCCGTAAATGGCTTCCCGTCCGGCGGGGCCGAGGGAATCGAGGGAGTCGAGCAGCGCCTTGGTGTCGTCGAACCGGTGCCCGGTCTCCGGGTCGACCGAGCGGAC
>NZ_JACJHR010000213.1 GCF_014174495.1 Amycolatopsis echigonensis | reverse complement strand
AGTGAGACTGTTTCTGCCGGTGTTGCCCCGGGTTTCCCGGCCCGCGAGAGGGACGGACGCGGGAGGATGCTGGTGCCGGGCGCTCCGAGAGCTTCCTGACCCTCACTCCGATCGACGAAGTGTTGTCTTTCCTCGGATCTGTCGGTTGCTCTGGGAGCGCCCGGCGAGGCGCTACGCCTCGCCGTCGGGGTGACCTAAGGAGAGCCTGCGCCACCAGGCGCTCATCACTGTCTTGTCCGCCGGTTCGGTCGATGCGCGGCGCCGCCCTGCCCATCGAGCGGATCGGAGAGGACGACATGACCAGCATTGCGCATGCTGCGCGAACGGGCCAGACCCGGGAGTCGGCAGCATCCGGGAAGACCGTGTACGCCGGCGTGGACACGCACAAGGAGCTGCACGTGGCGGCGGTCGTCGACGACGGCGGGACAGTACTGGGCACGCACAGTTTCTCCACCACCCGCGCTGGCTATCGGGCTCTGACGGCCTGGATCGGCGAACACGGCCGGCTGGCCCGCATCGGCGTCGAAGGGACCGGCTCCTACGGCGCCGGGCTGACCCGGCACCTGGCGAAGGCCGGTGCGACCGTTCTCGAGGTCGACCGGCCGGACCGCTCCGATCGCCGCCGCAGGGGCAAGGACGACGACCTGGACGCGATCAGCGCCGCCCGGGCGGTGCTGCACAACCGGCGGACCGCGATCCCGAAGTCCAAGGACGGGGCCGTCGAGGCGCTGCGGGTCCTGCGGACGGCACGAGCCCAAGCGGTCCGCGAGCGGCGAAACGCCTTGCAACTGCTGCGAATGACGATCGTCTCAGCACCGGACGAGGTGCGTGACCAGATCCGCAACCTCACCCGCATGCAGCTGATCCGGGTGGTCGCCGCCTGGCGTCCGGACGTGTCGAACGCCGCCGACCCGATCGGCGCCTACCGGGTCGCGCTCAAGTCGATGGCACGTCGCTACCTCGAACTGACCGACGAGATCGCCGACCTCGACGACCTGATCAACCCGCTGGTCGAGGCACTCGCGCCGCAGCTGCTCGCGCGGCTTGGCATCGGCGTCGAGATCGCCGGACAGCTGCTCGTCACCGCTGGCGACAACCCCGACAGGATGACGTCGGAGGCAGGGTTCGCGATGCTCTGCGGCGTCGCGCCGCTGCCCGCGTCATCCGGGACGACCCAGCGCCACCGGCTCAACCGCGGCGGGGACAGGCAAGCCAACCGCGCCCTGCACCTGGCTGTCGTCAGCCGCATCCGCCTGGACCCGAGAACCCAGGCCTACCTCGCGCGCAAGACCGCCGAAGGCCACTCGAAGCTCGAGATCATCCGTTGTCTGAAGCGCTATCTCGCCCGCGAGGTCTACTACCTCCTCAACCCCGGCCAACAACGGATCGCCCGCCGCCCCTACCGCCGCCACACGGCCACCTGACCCCAAACTCTGCCGGCTCCTCCGTCGCCGCCGCAACCGCCGGAGCGCAGGCGCGGTCACGATGGAGCACCCCACCGGATGAACGACCTTGACCGCGCCGAGCACCGGCACACCATCACAGGCGAAGGAGCCAGCCACCCCACGGTTGACAAACAGGAGAGCATC
>NZ_JACJHR010000212.1 GCF_014174495.1 Amycolatopsis echigonensis | reverse complement strand
GCGGCCCCGTCGTTGTTGCGGGGTTGGGGGATGCGGAAGACCGGGATGAGCCGGTCGGGGCCGGTGATGGTGACTTTGGCGACCAGGGCTTCCACGAGTGCCTTGATCTGGTTGTGGGTGCCGTCGGTGATGATCTCGGCGATCTGATCGGCCACCGCTGCCAGGGTAGCGGGCTCGGGCATGGCGGGCTCGTCGTCCAGCGCGAGGGTCAGTTCGTCGCGGCGAACGCGGAGTTGCTTGCTCTTGGCGCGCAACTCGGTGAGCCGGTCGGCGACCAGCTCTTCGTCCATCGTGCCGCGCTCGAATGCGGTCAGGTACCGGTCGATAGCCACCCCGGTCTTGGTCATCTCGTTCTCGACCGTGGCGAGTTCGGCGTGCCGGTCAGCGTGCGCCGCCCGGTGTTGCTTCTGCTCGTGGGCGATGGCGTCGGCGATGAGGTCGTGCCGGGTGCGGTAGAAGCCGGTCAGCGCGTCCAGGACCGCTGCGTCGACAGCGTCGGCGTTCAAGCGCTTGAAGTCGCACTTGCTGGCGTCGTAGCGGGCGAGGTTCCAGCAGGTGTAGTAGCGGTAGGTGCGGTTCCGGCCGGTGGCTCGGGTGCCGATCATGGCCTTGCCGCACTTCGGGCAGCGCAGGCGGCCGGTGAGCACGTAGTCGGAGCCGGACGCGGCCCGGTGGGCGTGGGATTCGCCGCGGGCGTCGAGGATGGCTTGGGCCTGCTCCCACCGGGTGAGGTCGATGATGGGTGCGTGGGTGTCGGTCACGGTGGTCTCCCGGAACGTCAGTTCGCCGAGGTAGACGCGGTTGTTCAGGGCGCGGATCACTTGGTAGCCGGACCACTTGCCGCCGGAGCTGGTGCGGTGGCCCCGGTCGTTGAGGACTTTGGCGATGGCGCGGGAGCCGAGCCGGTCCTTGGTGTAGAGGTCGAAGACCAACCTGACGATCACCGCCTCGTGCTCGTCGATGACGAGGGTGTGGGTGGTCTTGTCGACCTGGTAGCCGAAGGGGCGTTTGCCGCCCTTCCACTTTCCCTTGGCGTGCTTGCGTTCCATCCCGGCGATCACGCGGTCGATGATGGTGTCCCGCTCGAACTGGGCGAACATCCCCAGCATCTGCACCAGCATCCGGCCCATCGGGGTCGAGGTGTCGAACGGCTCGGTCGCCGACCGGAACACGACCCCGGCGGAGTCGAGTTCGTCGAGCAGCATCACCATGTCCCGCAGGTTGCGGGAGAACCGGTCCACCCGATAGACGAGCAGCACGTCGATCAACCCGGCGCGGGCGGCGGCGAGTGCGCGTTGCAGCCCGTCACGTTCGGTGGTGGCGCCGGAGGCGTCGTCGGGAAACCGGGCCACGAGCCGCCAGCCGGGCTGGGAGCCGATGTAGGCGTCCAGTCGTGTGTCCTGGGCTTCGATGGAGTAGGGCTGGTGTTCGTCGTCGGTGGAGCGCCGCACATAGATCCCCACCCGAACGTCGTCGCCGAGTGTGGTCATCGCGGCTTTCTTGGTGCGTTGCGCGGTCGTGGATCGCGCCATTATTCCGACCCCCTTGTTCGGTATTTCCGTGTGCCCTGTAGTAGCCGTTTCTCCGGCTACTACAGGGCGACTACGCGGCTACTAGATCACTACTAACGTCGACTTA
>NZ_JACJHR010000211.1 GCF_014174495.1 Amycolatopsis echigonensis | reverse complement strand
AGGTTGTCGCTGCGGTTGGTGCCGGATGAACTATGGGAGCTGGCGGAGCCGCTGATCCCGGCGTTCGGGTCGCGTTCGCAGGGTGGTGGCACGGCGCCGCTGGATGCCCGCGCGGTGTTCACGGCGATCGTGTACGTGCTGAGCAGCGGGTGTGCGTGGCGGGATCTGCCGCCGTCGTTCGGGGTGCCGTTCCAGACCGCGCATCGCCGCTTCGGGCAGTGGACCGAAGCCGGGCTGTGGCGGCAGTTGCACCACGCGGTTCTGGACGAGCTCGGCGGCCAGGGTTTGATCGACTGGAGCCGTGCGATCGTGGACGGTGCCTGCGTGCGCGCGAAAAAGGGGGCTCTCTGACCGGTCCCAGCCCGGTCGACCGGGGCAAACCCGGCTCGAAGATCCATGCGCTGTCCGATCGTAGCGGCCTGCCGATCTCGGTCGCGGTCTCTGCCGCGAACACTCACGATTCCCGCGCACTCAAGCCGCTGGTGATGGCGATACCGGCGATCCGCTCCCGCCGCGGCCCGCGGCGGCGCAAGCCGGCCAAGCTGCATGCCGACAAGGCCTACGACCAACCTGAGCTCCGGCGTTGGGTCCGCGACCGTGGCATCACAGTCCGCATCGCCCGCAAGGGCGTCGAATCCTCGACCAAGCTCGGCAAGCACCGATGGGTGATCGAACGGTGCATCGCCTGGCTGTTCGGCTACCGCCGCCTGACTATCCGCTACGAACGCAAAGCCAGCCACTTCCTCGCCTTCCTCACCCTCGGAGCCGCCCTGACCTGCTACAAGAAACTCCGCAAACACACCACATGAGACGCGCTCTAAGAGCGTGTCTCATGTGGTGATCGACCGCTGGTGAGCGATGATCTTGTGCTGTGAGCGATCCGTTGTCGTTGCGCCTGGTGCCCGATGAGCTGTGGGCGCTGGTCGAGCCGTTGATCCCGCAGTTTCAGCCGCGTCGACAGGGCGGCGGTACGGCGCCGCTGGAGGGTCGCGTGGTGTTCACGGCGATCGTGTATGTGCTGACCAGCGGCTGTGCCTGGCGGGACCTGCCGCCCTCGTTCGGTGTGCCGTTCCAGACCGCGCATCGCCGGTTCAGCCAGTGGACCCAGGCTGGACTGTGGCGCCGGCTGCACCATGCGGTCTTGGACGAACTCGGCGGACGCGGCTTGATCGACTGGTCCCGCGCGATCGTCGACGGAGCGAGCGTACGGGCGAAAAAAAGGGATCCATGACCGGCCCCAGCCCGGTCGACCCAGGGCAAGCCCGGCTCGAAAATCCACGCCCTGTCCGACCGCCACGGCATCCCGTTGACCGTCGCGATCTCCGCGGCCAACACCCACGACAGCCAAGCGCTCAAACCGCTGGTCATGGCGATTCCTGCCATCAAGTCCCGGCGCGGCCCTCGCCGACGCAAGCCCGGCAAGCTGCACGCCGACAAGGCCTACGACCAACCCGAACTCCGTCGCTGGGTCCGCGACCACCACATCAGAGTCCGCATCGCCCGCAAAGGCATCGAATCCAAGGACAAGCTCGGCAAACACCGCTGGGTGATCGAGAGGACAATGGCCTGGTTCACCGGATACCGGCGCCTGACCCTGCGCTATGAGCGCAAAGCCGAGCACTTCCTCGCCTTCCTGACCCTCGCCGCGACCATCACCTGCCACAAGAAACTCCGCATACACACCACATGAGACAAACTC
>NZ_JACJHR010000210.1 GCF_014174495.1 Amycolatopsis echigonensis | reverse complement strand
TCTCGCGCTCAATCCGCGGTCTGGGCTGTTCGGCCCCGGTAAGTCGCTGATCACCCGGCTGCAACGCGACCGCGCCACCGAGGTGATCAAACTAGCCGCAGACCGCATGAGGACCATGCCATGGGCGGTGTACCGCGTGCGGCGGTACTACTCAGCACCCGCTTCCGCGATCAGGTCCGTTGACCGAAGCCTGATCGCTGACCGCCTCGTGGTTCAAGCCGCACTGGAGGAGATCAGCGACCTCGTCGGCGTGCAGCTCATCAAGAACGCTGACATCACCGGAGCACCCGTCCGCCGCAGTGACCGGGACACGTTCCGCCGCTTGTGGCTGCGCAAGCGAAGCGACGGGGTATACCCCGCCATGGAAGAGTTCTACGCCACCGCACCCGCCCAGGCCGTCGACCAGACCCTCGACAGCTTCGAAGCCATCTGGACGGACAACACGGACAAGCTCCTGTCCTATATGGAACGTCGCACGAACGCGGCGATCGCCATCGTCCGCCAGGCCATCGGACACCGAGCAAGCGACACCGCATCGTAAGCAGGTTCTCCCCACACGTGCCCGTGAGCTTCCCCCCGTTCGCCGGACACGGCGGGTGTGGGGTCAGGTGGTCGTGTCTGGTGGTGTGTGGAGGGCCTCAAACGTGACCGGGGCGTGCATCCCGATGCTGGAATGCCGCCGTTTCGGGTTGTACCAGCACTCTATCCATTCGAATATCGCGTTGGCAAGGTTGTCGCGGGTTGTCCATGTTTTCGTGTCGAGTAGTTCGAGTTGCAGGGTGCCCCAGAAGGATTCCATCATGGCGTTGTCGTAACAATCGCCGACGGTTCCCATGGAGGCGAGCAGTCCGGCAGTGCGGAGTCGTTGCCCGAATGCCCATGAGGTGTATTGGGCGGATTCAACTGAGCTTGGCCCCTTGATCCGGACACCTGGCCTGAGGTGACCCTGGGTCACCAGGAAGGATGTTCCGGTGCCTGCACCACACCCGCCTGAGTTTCGTCGTCGTGCCGTTGAGCTGGCTCGTCAAGGCTCCAAACCGGTCGCCGAGCTGGCCAGGGAGCTAGGGATCAGCGAGTCCTGCCTGCGGAACTGGATGTCCCAGGCGGATGCGGACCAGAACGGCTCGACGACCCGGTTGACGAGCGCGGAGAAGAAAGAGCTAGCCGAGCTGCGGAGGAAGAACCGTCAGCTCGAAATGGAAAATGAGATTCTCAAGCGTGCGGCCGCTTACTTCGCGCGGGAGAACATCCTCCCAAAGTAGTCTACCCGCTGGTCCGTGAACTGGCCGCGGACGATATCGACGTCGCGGTGGCCTGTCGGGTACTGAATGTGTCACGATCGGGCTATTACGAGTGGCGCGACCGGCCACCCTCGCCCAGGGAACAGGACAACAAATTGCTACTCAAACACATCGAGGCCATTCACGCCGACTCCCGCGGCACCTACGGATGGCCGCGCGTGCACGCCGAACTCGTACTGGGAATGGGCGTGAACGTCAACCACAAGCGAGTGGCCCGACTCATGCGCGAAGCCGGCATCCAGGGCCTCTACCGGCGCCGGCGCCGCGGCTGCACGATCCGCAACCCCGCCGAGCAGCCCGCCGAAGACCTGGTCAACCGCACGTTCACCGTCGAGGGCCCGAACCGGCTGTGGCTGACCGACATCACCGAACATCCCACCGACGAAGGGAAACTGTATTGCGCCGCCGTCATGGACGCCTATTCCCGGCGTATCATCGGCTGGTCCATCGACAATCACATGCGCACCGAGCTGGTGATCGACGCACTCGGCATAGCCACCCTCCGCCGCAAACCCGAAGCCGGCACCACTATCCTACATTCCGATCACGGATCACAA
>NZ_JACJHR010000021.1 GCF_014174495.1 Amycolatopsis echigonensis | reverse complement strand
AACACCTCGACGCCCAGCGGATCGGCGACCCGGTGTTCGATCAGGCGAGCCTTGTCCTCCGGGCGGAGTTCGGCGTGCACGTTTTCGATCCCGACGTCCTTCGCCAGTGCGGTGGCGGTGGCGTGGTTGTCGCCGGTGAGCATCGCGACGTGGTAGCCGTCCCGGCGAAGCTGCGCCACCACCTCGACGGCTTCCGGGCGAAGCTCGTCGCGGACCGCGATCGCGCCGACGACCTGGCCGTCCTGCTCGACCAGCACCGCGGTCGCGCCGGCCTGCTGCATCCGCGCCACGTCCGTCGCCAGTGAGCTGGGTTCGAGCCAGCCGGGACGCCCCAGCCGAACGGTGCGCCCGTCCAGACGGCCGGTGAGACCCGCCCCGGTGACCGCCTCCACGGCCGAGGCCGGGGTGACCTCGTCGACCGCGGCAAGGATCGCCCTCGCGAGAGGATGTTCGCTGCGGGCCTCCAATGCTGCTGCCAGGTGCAGGACCTGCTCGCGGCTCGCGCCATGGGTGGTGGCGACGTCGATGACGGCGGGCCGGTTCGCGGTGAGGGTGCCGGTCTTGTCCAACGCGACTCCGCGGACCGCACCGAGCGCTTCGAGGGCGGCACCGCCCTTGACCAGCACGCCGAGCTTGCTGGCCGCGCCGACCGCGGCCACGACCGCGACGGGCACGGAGATCGCCAGCGCGCACGGGGAGGCGGCGACGAGCACGACCAGGGCACGCTCGATCCAGGTGACCGGGTCGCCGAGCAGGCTGCCGACCGCAGCGATCAGCGCGGCGGCGATCATGATGCCCGGCACCAACGGTTTCGCGATGCGGTCCGCGAGGCGTTGGGAGGCGCCCTTACGGGCCTGTTCGGCTTCCACGATCCGCACGATCCGCGCCAGGGAGTTGTCCTCCGCGGTGGTGGTGACCTCGACTTCGAGCACGCCGGTGCCGTTGATCGATCCAGCGAACACCTCGCTGCCGGGACCTGCCTCGACCGGCACCGATTCGCCGGTGATCGCCGAGACGTCCAAGGCAGTACGGCCGTCGCGGATGATGCCGTCGGTGGCGATTCGCTCACCGGGCTTGACCAGCATGCTGTCGCCGACCCGCAGCTCGGCCGGCGACACCATGACCTCCGTGCCGTCGCGCAAGACGGTGGCCTGCTCGGGAACCAGGGACAGCAGGGCACGCAGGCCGCGACGGGTGCGGGCCAGCGAGTACTCCTCCAGGCCCTCACTGATGGAGAACAGGAAAGCCAGCATCGAGGCCTCGCCGACCTCGCCGAGAATGACCGCGCCGACCGCGGCGATCGTCATCAGCGTGCCGACCCCGATCTTGCCCTTCACCAGCCGCTTCAGCGTGGACGGGACGAAGGTGTAGGCACCGGCCAGCAACGCCGCCACCTC
Organism: Amycolatopsis echigonensis; assembly: GCF_014174495.1. Classification (GTDB taxonomy): domain Bacteria; phylum Actinomycetota; class Actinomycetes; order Mycobacteriales; family Pseudonocardiaceae; genus Amycolatopsis; species Amycolatopsis echigonensis. Next base: position 120,809 of record NZ_JACJHR010000021.1, on the reverse strand, counting down.
CAGCACCAGCTCCACCGGCCGCGCCGCGCCGGCCCAGCCGGCGATCAGCGCGGCGAGCAGGAACGCTCCAGAGCTCGCCGCGAACTGCAGTTCCTTGACTTGCCACAGCCGCTCCGGCTCGTGCTCCTCGGCCTCCACGCTCACAGGTTCTTCGTGGCCGCAGCCGCACGCGTCACTCATCGAGCACTCTCCTTGCTATCCCGAATCACGCTGTCCGGGGTTGCGTCGGCCGCGGCGTCGGTGCCGTAGTTCGGGCACAGCGCCACCGCGTTGCCGGTCGCGGCCAGCAGCGTCTCCGCCGACGCCAGCAGGTCCATCAACTCCGGCCGGGCGAGGCTGTAGAACACCTGCCGGCCCTGCGGGCGGCCCACCACCAGCGCGCAATCACGCAGGCAGGCCACGTGCGCCGAGACCGTGGACTGCGCCATCCCCAGCGCGGCCACCAGGTCTGCGACCCGCGCCTCCCCATGAGCGAGGCGTTGCACGATCGCCAGCCGGGTGGCGTCGGAGAGACTGTGGAACAGCGCCACCGCCGGGTCCAAGCCCGCGCCCACGCTCGACGCGAGGCATCCATCCCTGCTTATCATCGCCACAAGACGATGATAGCAGCAATTGGCGATTCAAACGACAACGACTGCGTCAGAGGACGTGCCCGGACTCGCTCGGACCCCAGTAATCCATTTATGCGCATATCACTATACTTGAGGCAGGATAGGCAGCGGACGTGAGCGATGACGACGCGAGAGGTGCAGCGATGAGTAGCGCGACAGGCGAGCAGCCGACAGGCGGCGGGGCGGGGTTGTTGTGCCCGAAATGTGTGTCCCAGATGCTGCCGGTGAACCGGTTCGGGGTGGAGATCGACCAGTGCACCGGTTGCGGCGGGGTATTCCTCGACCGCGGCGAGATGGAACAGCTGGCCACGGCGGAGGCCAGGTTCTACGCCGCCGCCCAGCCCACCCCGCCGTCGCAGCCTGCGCCGCCGCAGTACGCGGCACCGGCTCAGCCGTACTACCCGCCACCCGCCTACGGCGAGCGCCGCCATGGCGGCGGGTTCCTGGGTGAGCTGTTCGGGCAGCACGAGTACCGTCCGCAGCACGGAGGGCACCACGGTGGCCACCACTGAACACCAGGCCCAACGTGCCGGGCAGGCGGAGGGGACCGGCGAGACCGGACACGGACACGGGCACGGGGTGTCGGCGAACGCGGACCGGAAGTGGCTCGGTCTCGCGCTCGGGCTGATCGTGGCGTTCATGACGGCCGAGGTGGTGGTCGGGCTGATCGCCGGATCGCTGGCGCTGATCTCCGACGCCGGGCACATGCTCACCGACGCCGCGTCGATCGTGCTCGCGCTCATCGCGATCCGGCTGGCGGCCCGGCCCGCGCGCGGCAACTACACCTACGGCCTCAAACGCGCCGAGATCCTCTCCGCCCAGGCCAACGGCATCACCCTGCTGTTGCTGACCGCGTGGTTCGTCTACGAGGGCGTACGCCGGCTCATCGACCCCCCACCGGTGGAGGGGCTGCTGGTGTTCATCACCGCACTGGTGGGCATCGCGGTCAACGTGGCCGCGTCCTGGTGCATCAGCCGCGCCAACCGGTCCAGCCTGAACGTCGAGGGTGCGTTCCAGCACATCCTCAACGACCTCTACGCGTTCATCGCGACCGCGGTCGCCGGTGGCGTGATCCTCTGGACCGGCTTCGCCCGCGCGGACGCCATCGCCGCGTTGATCGTCGCGGCGCTGATGGCCAAGGCGGGCTGGGGCCTGGTCAAGGAATCCGGGCGGATCTTCCTCGAAGCCGCCCCCGCGCACCTGGACCCCGAGGCGATCGGCGGCGAGTTGGCCGCCGTGCCCGACGTAGTGCAGATTCACGACCTGCACATCTGGCAGATCACCTCCGGCGACACCGCGCTGTCCGCGCACATCCTCGTCAAACCGGGCGCCGACTGCCACGCCATCCGCCAGGGCGTCGAGGAGATCATGCGCGCACGCCACCACCTGGAACACACCACCCTGCAGGTCGACCACACCACACCCGAGGCCGACGACGAGCACTGCGACCACCCGCACGGCCGGACCTACCGACCCCAGCCATGAACCCCGGCCCAGGTCAGCTCAACGTTTCCACGCGGGCCTGGGCCGGCCGCGCCCGCACGGAGGAACCCACCATGACGACCACGCTACTGGCCGCCGGCTCAGGCACGGCCGGAGTCTGGACCCTGATCGCCATCGTCGTCGCCCTCGCCGCCGCGCTCACCGGAATCGGCATCGCCCAAGCCCGCGACCCCGAACGCCGCCGCATCGCCGCCCAGGCGGGCGAAGCCGGCGCCACCACGACCGGCATGCCCTCCGGAGTCGAGGATCCTGACGGTGCCGCGGCAGGCGACGACGCGGCCGACGACCGCCCGGATGACGGCCTTCCCGAGAGCAGAACGAGAGGCTCCGAGGACGGGGCCGCGCCGAATTCCCCGTAACCGCCCGACGGTGACAGCGGCCTGAGCGAGCATCCGCGTGGCCGTGACCCGAGACCGACAGGACCCGTGACGCAGCCATCATGCCGACCGTTTCCTTGCCACCCTTGACCTGGACCACCGCGCTCACCGCATGGTCCTGGCATCCCGCACCGATCGCGGCGATGCTGGCCTTCGGTCTCTGGTACGCCCTGCGCGTGCGGAAGCTCCGCCGAGCCGGTGGCACCTGGCCCGCAAGCCGCATCGTGTGGTGCTACAGCGGGCTCGGCAGTTACGCCCTCGTCACCGTGACCTCGATCGGGGCCTATCAGAACGTTCTCTTCAGCGTCCGCGCCATCCAAGTCGTCACGCTGCTGATGATCACACCGCAATTCCTCGCCCACGCCCTGCCCGCCCGACTCGCCCGCGACACCGCAACCCCGGCAACCAGGGCACGGTGCAGCCGCATCCTGCACTCGGCCGCCATGCGGGCCGTCACCCATCCGCTGATCGGCGTGCTAGTGCTGCTCGGCGTACCCATCGCGCTCTACGGCAGCGGCTGGTACGAAGCCGGGCTGCGCAGCCACTGGACCAGCGAACTCACCCAAGCCGCGCTACTGATCGCCGGGGCACACTACTTCTGGACCCGCCTGCAACGCGATCCCGTGCCCAAGCTGTACCCGCACGTCGTCTCGGTCGGACTGACCTTCGCCGAAGTCGCCCTCGACGTCATCGTCCCCATCGCCCTGCTCATGTCCGGCAGCCTCGTCGCCGCCGACTACTATCTCGCACTCAACGGCGCAGGAGGGCTTCCCCCCGACACCGACCAGACAACCGGTGCGGCCGTCCTGTGGGGCCTCGGCGACCTCGCCCTCGTACCCTTCCTCATCCTGTCCATGCAGCAACTGCGACGCCGCGACAAGGAACACGCCGCCGAGATCGACGCACAACTCGACCAATACCAACGAGCCGAACAACGCAGACAAAACCCCACAGCAACAGCCGCTGAAACGGCCGGCACTGCTGCGGAACTACCTGCCACGATGCGCCCCTGGTGGGAAGACGACCCGAACGTCGCGGCACACTTCCGATGGACACAGCAAAAACCGCCCCAGGACGGCTAATTCCGGTGCCTCTGCCCGCCATCGCAAGCGGCTTCGCTCACCGGCGGTGCTGGACATCAGCGACCAACCGGTTGTGCCGTCGACAAGAAGACCACGGTGCCGCCTACCGGTGCGCCGGGCTCCATCTGCCCGCAAGGGGGCCAGCCGTCCGGCACGGCGGCCCGGGTCTGGACAAGCGGTACCAGCAGAACACCCACCGCCGATGCGGCGAGCCCAGATGAATCGTGGCCGTGCACTCGATGCGCAGCCGGACGGCGCATCGTCGACGCGAGCGCTGTGACTTCTTCGGCTCGATCGCCGCTGACAGCGAGGGCGAGCTGGAGCAGTTAGGACCCACCGGATGCCGACCGGTGCGCGACGCTCCTGATCAGCGCCGGAGCCTCACCACGGCCTCATTCTGGCATGGCTGACGGAGGTCAGCGGCCCTGGCCGGGAGCGGGCTGGACGGAGCCGCCGGTGCGGGACTGCGGTTTCCGCCCGGCGACGATGTCGTCGAGGGCGGACTTCAGCAGCGGCGGGTCCACCGGGCCGGTGATCTTGGCGACGATGGTTCCGGAGCGGTCGAGGAAGAACGTTTCCGGGATGCCGTAGATCCCGAATTCCATGGCCGCGCGGGAGCCGGGGTCGGTGACGTACTGGTAGCTCTTGCCGCGGCCGAGTTCGTTGAGGAATCCGACCGCGGACTTGGGCTGGTCCTGGTAGCTGATGCCGACGAAGGTCACGCCCGCCGTGCGGTAGGCGTCCGCGGCGGCGGTCAGGGTGGGCTGTTCCTCGCGGCACGGCACGCACCATGAGGCCCAGAAGTTGACCACGACGACCTGGCCGCGCAGCGAACGCAGCGCGAGGCCGCCGTCTCGTTCGAGGTAGGGCAGGGTGAGCTCGGGTGCGGGCTTGCCGATCAGCGGGGTGTCGACCAGGTTCGGGTCGTCGCCGATCCGGGTGCTGATGAGCACGCCGACGGCGACCGCGGCGACGGCGACGGCGAGCGCGGTCCAGCGGAGCCATCGCATGGTGCCGCGGCGGGCGTCGGCGCCGGCTGTCATCGTCCCTCCTTGGCCAGTTCGCGCCGCGCGGTGGCGATCATGGCGTCGACGTCCTGGCGGGTCTGGGCGGGCAGCCCGGGTCGTTGCCGGAGCTGGTCGAGGGTGCGCAGCGCGGCGGCCGGGTTGTTTTGAGCGAAGAGCTGCAGGTTCGCCTGCATCCACAGCGCGGTGTCGGCGGCGCCGGTTCCCGAAGGAAGCGGCGCAGCGGGGGCGCTGGACTGCATGACCTCGTTCCCGGTCACGAAACCGTTCTGGGGACGCTGTTGCACGGCGGCGGGGAGGACGACGACCGCAGCGATCCCGGCCGCGACGAGCGTGCCGAGGTAGGCGATGGTCCTCGTCCGTGCCTCGCGGGTGCGGCGTCGCCGGGAGACGGGCTTGGCGGGTTCGTCGAGGCGGTTGATCGCGTCGGCGGCGGCCTGCTCGTACTCGGCGCGCAGGCGTCGTGCGGCGTCCGGCGGGATTTCCCCGGCGTCGACTTGCGCTTCGAGCGCGAGGATGTCGCGCAGGGCCTGGTCGCGTTCTTCGGCGGCGGTCACAGAGTCTCTCCGGTGCCTTGTTCGCGGGCGTGGCGCAGCGCCAGTTCGACACGCGCGCGTTCGTCGCCGGCCAGTTCCGGGACGTCGGGTCGTTTCCGCAAGAGCCCGGCCAGCAAGAGCGCTCCGGCGGCGATGCCGGCCAGCGGCAGCAGCCACACCCACAGCGTGCGGCCGCTCACTGGCGGATCAAGCAGCACCCAGTCGCCGTAGCGGGCCCGGAAGAAGCCGAGGACCTGCTGATCGCTGCGGCCGGCGGCGACCTGATCCTGCACCGCCTGCCGCATGGCAGTGGCCGTCTCGGACGGCGATTCGGCGATCGACACGCTCTTGCACACCGGGCAGCGCAGTCGCTGGTCGAGGTCGTGCGCCCGGTCCGCGGTCCCGTTCCCGCCGCTGAGGAGCAGCCCGGCGGTGAGGCCGAGCAGGACGAGGATTCCGGCGAGCGCGAGCAGGCTTTTACGCATGGCTCACCGTCTCCTCGGCGGGTTCGGCAGTCGGGGAACCGCGTCGGCGCCGTTCGCTGAGGGCCCACGCGCCGCCCGCGGCCATGAGGAACCCTCCTGTCCACAGCCAGGACATGAGCGGGTAGCGGTAGAGGTTCACCGTCACGGTGCCGGGGGCGATCTGCGCCAGCGCGACGTAGACGTCGCGGCCCGCGGTGCTCCACACGTCCGGGGTGCCGACGGCCTGGGGCTGGTTGGCGAAGGTCTCCAGTTTGGGCTGGGCCGTCCAGGCGAGCTGTCCGTTGTCGCGGAATTCCAGATGCGCGTCGCGCTGGGTGCGGTCGGGTTCGGTGTGTTGCTCGCTCTTGGTGAACATGACGGTGTAGCCGGCGAATTCGGCCGGGTGCTCGGGGGTGAGGGTGACCGTCGCACGGGTCGCGGTGGCTCCGGCCACGGAGATGGCGAGGGCGACGACCGCGACGCCGATGTGCGCGAGCTGCCCGCCCCAATAGGCGCGCTGCCCGGACACCAGCCGCCACAAGCCGGACGGGCGCCGGTTCGGCGCGGTGGCGAACAGATGCCGGATGCTCGCGGAGACGATGGTCGCCGCGAGGAAGGCGACCGCGACGACGCCGACGGAGCGGATTCCCGCCACCGCGAACGCGGCGGCGGCGATGCTGCCGATCAGCATCGGGAAGGCCAGCCGGGTCCAGAGCACGCGCGCGGTCGCCCAGCGGTAGGGGGTGAACGGCCCGGCGCCCATCGCCAGCAGCAGCGCGAACGACAGGGGCACGGCCATCCGGTCGAAGAACGGGCGGCCGACCGAGACCTGGCCTCCGGTGAACGCCTCGACGAAGATCGGGTACACGGTCCCGAGCAGCACGACGAAGGCGAAAAGGCACAGCACCAGGTTGTTGACCAGGAAGAGCCCCTCGCGGCTGGCGAGCCGCAGCGACCCGGTGCGGGAGGCGACGTGTTCGCCGCGCAGCGCGAACAGCGTGAACCCGCCGGCCAGGACGACCACGAAGAAGCCGAGCAAAGCGGGTCCGACCCCGGACTGGGTGAAGGAGTGCACCGACGCCACCACCGAGGACCGGGTGAGGAAGGTGCCCAGGATCGTCAGCGCGAAGGTCGCCAGCGCGAGCACGAAGTTCCACGCCTGCAGGGTTCCGCGCTTCACCTGCACGACGGCGGAGTGGACGAACGCGGTCGCCGCCAGCCAGGGGATCAGCGCCGCGTTCTCGACCGGGTCCCACGCCCAGTAGCCGCCCCAGCCGAGCACCTGGTAGGACCACCACGCGCCGACGATCAGGCCCGCGGTGAGGAACGTCCAGGCGACGAGGTTCGCCCGCCGGGTGCGGACCAGCCAGTCGGTGCCGCCGCGGCGGATGAGCAGCGCCGACATGGCGTAGGCGAACGACACCGTGAACCCGACGAAGCCGAGGTACAGCAGCGGGGGATGGATCGCCACCATGATGTCGTTGCGCAGCAACGGGTTCGGGCCCGGGCCGTCGGCGGGCGGGTTCGCCACGATCCGGAACGGGTTGGCGACGGTGGTCACCAGCCCGAAGAAAAAGGCCGCCACGAGGCCCATGACGCCGAGCGCGCCGGTGCCCAGCCGGTCGCCGGGGTCGGTCACCTTGCGGCGGGCGACGAAGACGTACCCGGCCAGCAGCAGCGTCCACAGGACGATGCTGCCGCCGAGAGCCGACCACGCGCTGGTGATGGTGAACAGCAGCGGCGTGGCACGCGAGTGCGTCTCGGCGACGTAGGACATGGCGAAGTCGTCGGTCAGCAACGCCGTTTCGAGCGCGGCCATCGACAGCACCGCTCCGCCGAGCATCACGAACGAGGCCAGCCGCAACTGTCCGATTCGGACGGAGCCGGGCCGGCGCTGCGCGCGGAATCCGTACCAGGCCAGCACGAGCGACGCGGCGAGGCCGAGGAATGCGCCGCCCCAGCCCGCGGCGGGAAGCACGGCGGTCACCGGGAATCACCTCCAGACGGGGCCGGGGCCGGTGTCGCGGGCGGCCGGTAGTTCTCGTCGTGTTTGACGATCATCGTGTCGGAGTCGAATTGGCCGTCCCGCCAGGAACCTTCGACGATCACCCCGATGCCGGGCTGGAACAGTTGCGCGAGCGGGCCGTTGTGCAGGACGGGGACTGCCGGGCTGCCGGGCTTCACGTCGGAGGACACGACGAACCGCAGCCCTTCCGGGGTGTGGGCGACGCTGCCCGGCCGCACGAACCCGCCGAGCTGGAACCGGCGGCCGTCGGGGTAGTCGGCGTGTTTCGCGATCGCCTCGGCCGGCGTGAGGTAGTAGACGAGGTTGCCGTTGAGGTTCCCGAACATCAGCACCCCGACCAGGACGGCGACGATCCCGATGCCGGCGACGGCGAGCAGGCGGTACCGCTTCACCGCTCCTCCCGTTCCCGCCGGATCGCCTCTGCCCGAAGGCGCAGCCGCAGCGTGTACCCGGCGAGCGTGCCGAAAGCGATGGCGAAGCCGATCGTCACCCAGGCCCATTCAGGCATCCCGCATCCGTCCTTCCAGGTGCGGCGCGGTGACGGCGCCGCCCGCGACTTCGGTGTCCTCGGCCGCTTGTGCGGCAGCGAGTTCGTCCTCCAGCGCGGTGAGCCGGAGCCGGGCGCGCAGCAGCATTCCCGCGAACACGGTGAACGCGACCACGTTGAGCAGCAGCACGGCGAGCATCCGGTGGTCGATCGTCGGATCGCCCGGCTTCAGCACTGTCGGCGGCTGGTGCAGCGCCCGCCACCACACCACCGACATGTGCACGACCGGCACCTGCACGACGGCGACCACGCCGAGCACCGCCGAGCGGCGCGCGCGGGCGACCGGATCGAGCGTCGCCCGGCGCAGGGCCAGATAGCCGAGGTAAACGAAGAACATCAGCGCGGTGGTGACCAGGCGGGGGTCCCAGGTCCACCACACGCCCCACACCGGTTTGCCCCACCAGGAGCCGAGCACGATCGTCAGGCCGGTGAACAGCACCCCGAGTTCCGCGCTCGCCGCGGCGAGCCGGTCGAAGCGGGCGCCGCGGCGCCACAGCCACAGCGCGCTGGCGAGCCCGGTGAGGCCGAAACAGAGGTAGGCGACCCACGCGGTGGGCACGTGCACGTACATCAGCCGCTGGTAGTCGCCTTGGAACCGGTCCGGCGGCGCGAGGACCGCGCCGGCGAGACCGGCCGCGAGCAGGACGAGCGCGGCGGCGGGAAGCCGCCTGCCGAACAGGTTCATGACGATTCCTCCAACGCGTTCGCGCCGAGCAGCAGAGCGAGCCAGCCGATTCCGGTGACGGTGACCAGCAGCAGCAACCACAGCCACGGGACCTGCCCGTAGCCGCCTTCCTCGACCAGTTCGGTCGCACCCAGCAGAAGCGGCAGCGCCAGCGGGCAGACCAGCAGCGGCCCGAGCGTGCTGCGGCCTGCCATGCCGTGCACCAACGCGCCGGCGAGAGTGCCGAGAGCCGCGAGCCCGGCAGCAGTCAGCGGAAGCGCTGCCGCCAGCCACGCCCACCCGGCGAGATCAGGCTGGTACAGCGCGATCATCACCGGCAGCAGCAGCGTCTCGAACGCGAGCAGGACGACCGCCGTCGCGGCGGCGCGCCCGCCGAGCCGGGCCGCGGCCGGCATTCCGGTCATCCGGAGCATGGCCAGGTGGCCGGGCGAGTCGGTCGCGGTCTGGCGCAGCGCGACCAGCACGCCGAAGAGCAGCACCACGACCCAGTACATGCCCGTGCCCAGCTGGCTGAGCAGCGGGCGGTCCGCACCGACCGCCATCGGCGTCAGCAGCAGCGCGACGGCGCCGAACGGCGTGATGATCCAGAGCGCTTCGCCCGCGCGCGCCTCGATCCGCAACTCGGCGCCGGCGATGGTCCGTGCCTGGCGGAGCGGAGCGGGGGACAGGACGGTCATCGCCACTCGCTTTCCGGGGCGGGTTCGCGGTGCAGCGCGACGAGACCGCCGTCGAGGAGTTCCCCGACCCGGTCGGCCAGCGCCCAGACCCGCGGCGCGTCGTGCGCGACCACGACCGCGGCCCCGCCGCGCGCCCGGACCCGCTGGACGACCAGGTCGACCAGTCCGAACGACGACCGGTCGAGCCCGGCGTGCGGTTCGTCGAGCAACAGCAGCGCCGGTTCGGTCAGCACCACCCTGGCGAGATCGGCACGGCGGAGCATGCCCTGCGAGCAGTGCTCGGCGCGCCGTCCGGCAGCCCGGCGCAGCCCGACGACGTCGAGCGCGTCCGGCACCGCAGCGGCGTCCCGCCCGGTCAGCGCGGCCACATGGCGGAGATTCTCCTCGAGCGTCAGCCGGGGATGCAACGAGGAATCGTGTCCTGCCAAGGCGATCGACGGCCGTGCAGCACGGACTTCGTCGGTGCCGAGCCGGGCGCCGAGCACTTTTCCGGTGCCGGCCGTGGGACGCAGCAGGGTGGCCAGCACGCGCAGGAGAGTGCTTTTCCCCGCGCCGTTCGGGCCGAGCACGCCGTAGACCTCACCCGCACCGACCGCGAGGTCGAGCGCGCGCAGCACCGGCGTGCGGCCCAACCGCACACCGAGCCCGGTCACCGCGATCACTGGCTCGCCCTGCTCTACTATCATCGATCGTAGAGTACAAGCCCTGGCCTGAGACCAGGTCCCGGCCCCCGACGGCAGGTTTTTCGCTCGTGGATCTGTATGCCTCGCTGTCCCTGGCGATCGCCGCCGGGGTCATTTCGTTCACTTCGCCGTGCGCGCTGCCGCTGCTGCCGGGCTACGTGTCCTACGTCTCCGGGCTCGGCCGCGCCCCGGAGGGGAACCCGACGGCGATGCGCGCCAAGCCGCGGGTGGGCCTGGCGTCCGCGTTGTTCATCGCAGGGTTCACGATCGTGTTCGTCGCGCTCGGCGTCACGGCGTCGGCGTTCGGGCTGCTTTTGGCGCAGCATCGGCAAATTCTGACGATTGCGGGCGGTGTGCTCGTCATCGGCATGGGGCTGGCGTCGCTCGGAGTCGTCCGGATTCCGTTGCTGCAGCGGGAAGCCCGGTTCGACCTGCACCGCGTGCGCAGCGGCCCCGCGGGCGCGGTGGTGCTCGGCGCGGCGTTCGGGCTCGGCTGGACGCCGTGTGTCGGGCCGGTGCTGGCCTCGATCCTCGCGACCGCCGCCAGCAGTGCCACCCTGGGCACCGGCGCGCTGCTGCTGGCGGCCTACTCGCTCGGGCTGGGCGTGCCGTTCGTGTTGGTCGCGATCGGCGTCGCGCGGGGGCAGCGCAGCCTGGCGTGGCTGCGCGCGCACACGCGGAAAGTCGAGATCGCCGGCGGGGTCCTGCTGATCGCGATGGGCGTCGTGATGCTCACCGGAGGCTGGACGCAGCTGATGGGCCGGATGCTGGCGGCGTTCGCCCGGCTGGGCTGGCCTCCGTTGTGATCTCCGGCGGGCACGTATCCGCGGTGCACGCCCGTCGCCGCCACCGCAGCACGACCGCGGCGGCCAATGCGGCCAGCGAGAACGCCGCGAGCAGGGGCTGAACGGGCGCCCAGATGCCGAGCGCGCCGGAGATGCCGAGCAATCCGACCACGATCTTGTTGCACACGGGGCAGCCGACGGCGAACACCGCCGCGGTGACCGAACCGGCCACGCCGGCGCGTCCGCGCGCATCCGCGCTGGGCCGGGGAATCGCGACCCACAATCCGGTGAGGACCGCGGTCAGGACGAGCACCGGGTACTCCCACCACCGCACCGGCGTCATCCGGGTGAACAGCGGGGTGTCGATCACGTCGGTCGGCACCCCGACGGCGAGTGCGCTCACCGCCGCGGCCGCGGCCGCGAGCGTCCAGCGGCGTCCGTTGTCATTCCACATAGGACACCACGGTCATCATTCCGGCCTCGCCGTGGTAGACGTTGTGGCAGTGGGTCAGCCACTGGCCCGGGTTGTCCGCGTCGAAGTCCACCTCGACGGTGCGCCGGGGCAGGACCAGGACGGTGTCCTTGCGCGGGCCGGCCGCTTTCGGCGTGCGTACCTGGAAAGTGTGGCCGTGCAGGTGCATCGGGTGGTACATGTCCGTTTCGTTCACGAACCGCAGGCGTACCCGCTGTCCCTTGCGGACCGGGAGCCCGTCGTTCGGGTTGTACGGTTTCCCGTTGATCGTCCAGTCGTACTTCGCGCCCGGCCCGGCCAGTTTGAGATCGTGGGTGACGTCGGGGGTCTTGTCCTTCAACGAGACCTGGGGTGCTGCGGAGAAATCGGCCACGGTCAGGACTTTCGCGGTCTTCAGCTGCTCGGCGGCCGCGTCGTTCACCGCGGACGCGGTGCTGCCGCCGGCGTGCACCAGCACCTGGGCGTACCCACCCTTGCCCTCGGCGAGAGCAAGGATCGGGACGCCGCTGGAGGGAACGGTGATCACCGCGTCGACCCGTTCGCCCATGCCCAGCAGCACCGTCGCCGCGTTGCCGGGCGCGCTGGCCGGGAAGCCGTCGGTGTGGGTGATCCGCATCGGAACGCCGGGCACGCCGACGCGGAACGCGGTGTCGCCGGCCGCGTTGATCAGCCGGAGCCGGATCCGCTGCCCGGGTTTGGCCTTGACACTGGTCGGCGCGACCGAGCGGGTGCCGTTGGCCAGGAAGTAGGGGTAGGTCACGTCGCCGGCGTCCCCGCCGAGGGTGGCCGACTGCGGCATGCCGCCCATGCCGGACATCGGCGGCATGCCGGAGCCGCTGCCCATTCCTGGCATGTCCGGCATCGAGGACGACTGCCCGCCGCCCATGACCATGCCGTTCTTCTTGAGGTTGGCGAGCACGGCGTCCGGGTCGGTGCCGGTGCCGTCGATCCAGTCGTCGAGGACGACGACCAGCTCCGTGTCGTAGTCGCGGCCGTCCGCCGGGTCCTCGATGACGAGCGGTCCGTACAGGCCCCGGTCGAGCTGGGTGCCGACGTGCGGGTGGAACCAGAACGTGCCGGCCTCCGGCGCGGCGAACTCGTAGGTGAAGTCCTTCCCGGCCGCGATCGCCGGCTGGGTGAGGTCGGGCACGCCGTCCATGTCGTTGCGCAGCGCCAGTCCGTGCCAGTGGATGGTGGTCGGCTGGGGTAGCCGGTTGTTCACCTTCGCGCGCAGCACCTCGCCTCGTTTGAGGCGGATTTCCTGGCCGGGCAGCTGCCCGAAGCTCCAGGTTGCGACCTTGGCCTGCCCGAGGTCGAGTTCGCCTGCCTGTGCGGTCAGCTCGACCTGGCGCACCGGCGCGTTCGCGGCGCGCCGGGCCGCCTCGGCGCGCCCGACCAGCGGCGAGGACGGGCCGATCTTGGCCGGTGCCGCGGCAGATCCGCCGGACGAGCAGGCGGCCAGCCCGAAGGCGGCGGTCGCGCCCGCGCCGAGCACGAGGAAGCCGCGCCGGTTCAGCTGGCGGTTCGGGGCGGTCGGCGAAGGGTCGGCAGGCGTCATGGGGTCCCGATTCCGTTGTCGTTGCGTGGCGAGCGCGTCCGTGAGGGGAACCCTCACGGACTCTGAGTCCCGCGGGGTTCCCTTCACGCCCGCGCCGCGTCCTCCCGGAGCGGGTCCGGGCCTACTAGATTCGATAGTACATATCGGGCGGGTCAGCCGCTTCCGGCGCAGACGACGGTGGGCTCGGGGTTGTAGCGCACGTTGCGGGTGTGCCGGCTGAGCTCCTTGCCGCCGAGGTCGCGGATGACGCGGGTGTCGGAGGCGGTGAAGCCGGGCTTGCCCTGGACCGGTTTGCACGAGGCGTCGGATTTCGTGACGGTGGGCGGGTTCACGAAGTCGTGTTTCGGGCCGGGGACCGATTCGACGTTCACGTGTTTGGTGCCCCACAGCTTGACGGTGATCGAGGAGTTCGTCCAGATCGTCTGGATCGCCACGCCGGTGGCGGAGTCGTTGGCGAACTTCAGGTCGATCACGCTGCTGCCGTCCGGGTTCTGGAACACCGTCGCCTCGCGCGCCGCGGGGTAGCGGCTGATGTAGAAGCTGTGTTCCTTGTGCCCGGCGTCGGTCATGCCGGCGAAGTACGCCGCGTTGTAGGTCGTGGTGGCGAATTGCGAGATGCCGCCGCCGACTTCGCGGGCGGGCACGCCTTCTTCGATCACGCCGGCTTCGACGTAGCCCTGCGGTGTGCCGCGCGGGCCGGTGTAGCCGTTGAGACTGAAGGTTTCGCCGGGCTTGACGATCGCGCCGTTCACCTTCTGGGCGACGACGCGGATGTTCACGCCGGAATCTTGCGCGAACCCGGTGGTCGTGAACTCTCCGATGACTTCCTTGATGCCGAGGCTCTTGACCGCGCCGCTGGTGACCTTCGCCGGTACGTCGGTGTATTTCGCTTGCACCGCCCGGTCTCCCGGGCCGGTGATCGCCTTCAGGAGGCCGGCCAGGGTCTGGTCCCAGTCGATCTGCCGCCCGTCGGTCGACGGCGTGACGACGGGAGAGCCGCTGGAGAAGTCCATCCGGGCGTCCTGGCCCTGCTTCTCGGTGGCTGCCAGTTTGTCGGCGACCGCGCCGAGTTTGTCCTTGTCGAGGCTGGGCACCAGATTTCCGTTGTCGCCGGCCCGGAACCGCAGGGCCGCCGCGATGCGCGCCGGGGTCACGGCGGCGTCGCGGCCGTCGCCTCGCACGGTCGCGGGAGCCGACACCGCGGGTTTGGCGATCTCGTCGACCGCTCGCCGGACTTCGTCGGCCGGGACCTTGGGCTGGAGCGTCCGGATCGGCAGCTTGACGTCCGCGGCGTTCGCCCACTCCGTCACGAGCGCCTGGCGGGCCGCCGTTTCGTCCAGTTCCTGCCCGGCTTCGGGCTGTACGGGCACCGGGGCGACGCCGTCGAAACGCACGTCGCCTTCCGTCATCGGGCGGTCGACGGCCGGGCGGAGGCCGGCGATGACGGCGTTGAGCGCCTGGTCGTCGCCGCTGGACATCACGCGGAATTCGCGGCCCCCGAACAGTGAGCCGAGAAGACCCCACGGGGTCGGGGACTGGGTTCCCGCCTGCGCCACCGTCGCGGCGTAGTCGACCTGGATCTTCGCGGACGCCGGCACGAACCGGGCCGTGCGGTCGCCCGCGCTGACCTGGACGGGCTGGGCAAGGCGCGGTGTCAGCGCCGCGGTCAGCTTGGCCTGGGCCTCTGCCGGGGACAGCCCGCCGACCGCCACGCCGGCGACGGTGGTGCCGCCGGGCACCTCGCCGATCGTCGCGATCGCGCCGATCACGTACGCCACGGCCAGTGCTCCCGCCGCGGCGGCGAGCGCGATGGTCAGCGGGCGCCGCCACCACGGGCGCGCGGCGCCGCTCCCGCCGCCGGGGTCCTGGTCGTCCGGATCCGTCGACGGCCAGCTCGCGTTGTCGGTCGCTGGATGCAAGAAAACCCCCGGGTAGCCGTGGTTTTGCCGCGTGCGGCGGTGCAGGGAGCCCAGGCTACTATCGTCCATAGTTGCCCGGTCGGGCGGGCCAGCGGCGGGGGATCCGGTCCTCACATCGACGCCAGGTCCCCGCGCAGGGCGGCGAGCGCGAGCCCGGCGAGGGGGCCGAGCACGAGGGATCCGGCCGCGGTGACGTACGCGGTCGCGGCCGCCCAGCCGCCGGGAACGGCCGGGTCCGGCTCGTCGCTCCGGCGGACGGCGGGGGTGATCCAGCGCAGGTAGTAGAACAGGCTCGCCACGGTGTTGACGGCTGCGACGACGACCAGCCAGGCGTAGCCGCCGTCGAGCGCCGCGGCGAAGATCGTCAGCTTGCCGGTGAAGACCGCGGTGGGCGGAGTGCCGACCAGCCCGAGCAGGCACACCACCAGGCTGACGGCGAGCCAGGGCTGGTGCCGCAGGAGCCCGCGATACTCGTCGATCGTCCGCCGCCCCGGCAGCGCGCAAACGACCGCGAAGGCGCCGAGGTTGGTGACCGCGTAAGCGCCGAGGTAGAGCAGCATGCTCGGCAGGGCCAGCTCGTTGCGTCCGGCCACGGCGACGGCCATCAGGAGGTAGCCGACCTGGCTGATGGTGGAGTAGCCGAGCAGGCGGCGGACGTCGCGCTGGAAGAACGCGGCGAGGTTGCCAAGCGTCATGGTGGCGGCGGCGACGATGGCGATCAGCAGGGCCCAGTCGAGGTGCGAGCCGGTCATCGCGGCGGCCAGGCGGTACGCCGCGACGACGCCGCCGATTTTGGGGACGGTGGTGAGGAACGCGGCGGCGGGCGGGCGGGTGCCTTCGGTGACATCGGGGATCCAGAAGTGCGCCGGGACCGCGCCCATCTTGAACAGCAGCCCGGCGAGCACGCCGACGAAGCCGACGGCGACGGCGGCCGCCGGGGCAGTGCCGAGCGCCTTCTGCAAGTCGGCGTAGGCGCTAGAGCCGCCGACTCCGAACAAGACGGTGGCTCCGGCCAGCATGATGATCCCGAGCAGCGCGCCGAGCAGGTAGAACTTGAGCGCTCCCTCGGTGCCGGCGTCGTCTTTGGCGAACCCGGCGACCGCGTACAGCGGGATGCTCGCGAGCAGGTACGCGGCGACCAGGAGCAACAGATCGTTCGCGCCGGTGAGGACGATCGTGCCCAGCGCCGCGAGCAGGATCAGGACGTACCACTCGCTCTCGCGCGGCGCGGACCGGAACTCTCGCGCGCTCACGCCGAGGGTGAGCAGCACGGCGACCAGGACGATGACGCGTCCGGCGTTGGTGCCGACGTCGATCGCGTAGCTGCCGCCGAAGACCGTGCGGACCGGATCGCCCCAAACCGCCACGGTCGCGGCCAGCCCGGCCGCGCAGGCGAGCGCGGCGAGGAGGCGGACCGGCCATTGCCGCCGGCGCGGCAGGTAGGAGCCCAGCAACAGCCCCGCGACCGAGGCGACCGCGAGGATGATCTCCGGCAGCAGCGCGAGCGGGTCTTCGTTCATCGTCTCCACGGCGCGGTCACCGGGCCAGGAGGTTCAGGACCGACCGCGACGCGGGTTCGATCAGGTCGAGCAGGAACCGCGGGAAGACCCCGATCACGACGGCGAGCACCAGCAGCGGCGCGATCGAGACGCCCTCGGCGACGGTGAGGTCCGCGGCCGGCGTGCCGGGCTTGCCGAGGAACACTTTCTGGAACGCGCGCAGGAACAGCGCGGCGGTCACCAGGATGCCGAGGAACGCCAGCACGGTCGCGACCGGGGCGGCGCCGAGGGAACCGGTGAAGATCTGGAACTCCGCGATGAAGCCGGAGAAACCCGGCAGTCCCAGGGAAGCGAAGGCGGCCGCGGCAGTCAGGCCCGCGAACCGGGGTGCGCTCGCGGCCAGCCCGCCGAACCGGTCGAGGTCGTAGGTGCCGCCGCGTTCGTAGAGGACTCCGGCGAGGAGGAACAGCGCGCCGGTGATCAGGCCGTGGCTCACCATCTGCGTGACCGCGCCGGTCACGGCCAGCTCGCGGGCTTCGCTCGCCGAGCCCGCGGCCATCCCGGCCGCGCCGATCGCCAGGATGATGTATCCCATGTGGTTGACCGAGGTGTAGGCGATCATCCGCTTGAAGTCCCGCTGGCCCAGCGCGACCAACGCTCCATAAAGGACACTCACCACCCCGGCCACGACGAACACGACCGCGTAGCGGCGCCACGTGCCGGGCAGGATCGGCATGGCGATCCGGATGAAGCCGTAGGTCCCCATCTTCAGCAGCACCCCGGCCAGGATCGCCGAACCGGCGGCAGGCGCTTCGGTGTGCGCGGGCGGAAGCCAGGTGTGGAACGGCACGGTCGGGGTCTTGATCGCGAACCCGACGCCGAGCGCCAGCAGCACCAGGCCCGCGGCCCAGCCGCCGCCGGCCAGCGGGTTCTGGCGGGTCAGTTCGACGATGTCGAAGGTGTGCGGCGCGGCCGTGACATAGAGCGCGATGAAACCGACGAGCAGCGCGAGCGACCCGAGGAAGGTGTAGAGGAAGAACTTGAGCGCGGCCCGCGCGGCGTCGCGATGGCCCCAGCCGGCGATCACGAAGTACATGCCCACAATGGACAGATCGAAGAAAACGAAGAACAGGATCAGGTCGAGCGCCACGAACAGCCCGAGGCTCACCGTCTCCAGGAACAGGAACAACGCGGCGAACGACCGTACTTGCTTCTCTTGCCGCAGCGAATAAATCGCGCAGGCGAGGAAAAGCCCGGCGGTCAAGACCACGAGCGGCAGGCTGAGGCCGTCCACCCCGAGGTGGTAGCCCGAGCTGATGCTGGGAATCCACCGCAGGTTCACTTCGTAGGCATAGCCGTCGCCGGCGGGACGAGCCGCCCACAGGACAATCGTCAGCAGGAAATCGGCCGCCGCGACGGCGAGCCACCACCAGCGCACGAACCGGTCGCCGGCGCGCGGGATCGCGAACGGGACCACCGCGGCCGCCAAGGGCAGGAACACCACGACGCTGAGCACGCGTCACCTCACGTTCGTCACAGGAAGATCACCAGAATGGCCAGGACGCCCAGAGCGATCGCGGCTTGGGCGTAGTAGTGGTGCAGCTGCCCGGTCTGCGGCCGGCGCGCGAGCCGCCCGAGCGCTTGCGCGCCGCCGGACACGCCGCGGACGACGGCCTCGATCGACACCTCGACGCGCAGATCGGCCAGCCGGGCCAGCGCCGCGCCGGTCGCCGCGGCCGCGCGCACGCCGCCGTCCACGACCCGGTCGTCGAAGCGGGCGAGACTACGCGCCAGCCAGTCGGCCGGCACGACGAAAGCCCGGTGCGCCAAGCGTTCCAGCCGCAACCAGTCGGCCAGCGCTCCGTTCTCGGGCAGCGTTCGGGCACGGGTCCAGGCCGCGGCCCCCGCGACACCGGCGACGGCGATGACGCCGGACGCGGCCAGCTGCGCCCAGCCCGGTTCGACGGGCTCCGCGGCGCCGAGGAGTTCGGCGAACCGCCGCGACAGGCCGGGCACACCGCCGATCCCGAGCAGCGCGGCGGCGGCCGCGAGGACGGGCAACGGCGCGAGCAGCAGCGCGGGCAGGCGATCGCCCGGCGCGGTGCCGGCGGGAGCCCAGAGGATGGTCAGGATCCGTCCGACGTAGGCGCCGCTGACCAGTGCGGCGGCAAGGCCGGCGACGTACAGCGCCGGGGAGTGCGCGAGCGCGGACGCGAGCACCGCGTCCTTGGTCACCCAGATCGACAGCGGCGGCACCCCGGCCAGCGTCAGCGCGCCGATGCTGAAAACCGCGCCCAGCAACGGATACCGCCGTGCCGCGCCGCGCAGCCGATGCAGATCCTTCGTCCCCAGCCCGAAGAGCCAGGCCCCGGCGCCGAGGAACAGCAGGCTCTTCGTCGCCGCGTGCGCGACCAGCTGGCCGGTCCCGGCTGCCTGGCCCCCGGCTCCGGCGGCGAGCACCATGAACCCGATCTGCGAACACGTCGAGGCCGCCAGCACCTGCTTGAGGTCCCGTTGCACCACCGCCACCACGCCGAGGACGAGCGCCGTCACCACCCCGGCCCAGGCCGCCGTGTCCGCGGCCCAGCCCGTCGCCCCCAGCAACGGCTCGACCCGGATCAGCAGGTACGCCCCGGCGGCGACCATCGTGGCCGAGTGCAGCAGTGCCGAGACCGGGCTCGGGCCGTCCATCGCGCGGGAAAGCCAGAAGCTGAACGGCAGCTGCGCGGACTTCCCCAGCGCGGCCAGCACCAGTCCGGCCGCGACGGCGTCGCGCCAGCCGCCCGCCGCGCCGGGAAGCCCGGCGAGGGCGAGCCCCGGGACCCCGCCCGCCAGCGCCGCCCCTGCCGCGAGATACAGGCCGAGATCGCCCGACCTCGTGGCGAGGAACGCGATCGCCCCGGATTCCACCCGGCGGTTCTCCTGCCACCAGAAGCCGATCAGGGCGTACGAACAGGCCCCCATGACCTCCCAGGCCATCAACAGGACGACGAGGTCGCGCGCGGTGACGGTGACCAGCATGGCCCCGGCGAACACCAGCATCAGCCCGTGAAAACGCGCCCGTGATTCCTCGGCGCCGAACTCGCCGGCCGCGAACACCAGCACCGCCGCCAGAACCGCGGCGACAGTGATCACCATGACCGCGGACAGCCCGTCCACCGCCAGCCCGATCGGCAGGTTCGCGAGCAGCGGAACGGTCACGGCGGGCCGGGCGACCGCGGCGGCGACCGCCAGCGCGAGCGTCGCCACGGCGATGCCCATGCCGACCGCGGGCGCGATCCGGTCGCCGCTGCGGCGCGAAAGCAGCAGCACCGCACCGGCGACGAGGGGAAGACCGATCAACAGCCACAGCGTCATCGGATCAGCCCTTGAGGTCGGCGGCGGAGTCGGTCAGGTCGACGTCACGACGCCGGAAGATCGCCGTGACGACGGCGAAGCCGACCGCCATGTCCACCGCCATCAGCGTCACCGCGACGAGCACGACGACCTGGCCGTCGGGCCGATCGGGGGAGACGAAGTACCAGAAGGCGGCTCCGGCGACGATCACCGCGTTCGCCATCAGCTCCAGGCCCATCATGATCATCACGATGGACTGCTGCGACAACGCGCCGTACAGGCCGACGCTGAACAACGCCGCGGCCAGCAAGAGAAAAGCCTGCAGGGTCACCGGTTCAGCCCTCCCCGCACCGGATCGTCCGGACGTTTCGCGTCCAGACGGTCGCCGTAGCGGTCGTACCGGCCGCGGTGGGTCGCCAGGACGACGGTGGCGACCATCGTGGCGAACAGGCACAGCCCGAGCACCATCATGACGAGCATCTTCGACCCCATCAGCGCCTCGCCCAGCGCCCGTGTCGGGTCGGCCGGGCGCGGCCGGGCGGATGCCGGCCACGGAACCAGGAAAATCCCGGCGGCCAGCGCGGCGAACACCGCGCCGGAGATCGCGAGCGAGCCCTTCTGGTTGTGCACCATCGTCATCGGCATCAACCCGGCCGGGTTCATCATGTACATGATCATGAAGACGACCATCACGACCATCTCCATGATCATCATCAGCACGACCAGGATCCCGAGGTAGGCCAGGTTCAGCAGCAGGAGCGTGCCCGCCGCGAAGACGAACGACGCCAGCAGAGCGAAGGTCGCCCGCGCCATCGAGTCGACCCGGAACACCGCGACTCCCGTCGCGACCGCCGCGACGGCGCAGGCCCAGAACGCGACTTGTGTCCACATGCGACTGCTCCCTTCCTCAGCGAACGAGCACAACGACAGCGACGACCAGCGCCTGCACCAGCGTCACCGGGATCAGCACGACCCAGGCGATCTCCTGGTAGCGCTCCATCCGCACGGTCGGCAGCCGGCGTTTCAGCCACACCAGCACGGCCAGCACCGCGAGGGTCTTGACCACCGACCACAACCACGGCGGCAGCAGCGGCCCGGCGCCGCCGCCGAGGAACAGCGGCACCGCGAACGCCGCCCCGGACACCAGCAGCAGCCAGCGTCCGCCGAGGAACACCAGACGGTCCACTCCGGACAGTTCGGCCGCCGCTCCGCCGGACGCGTCGGAGCCGACCGGGTGATCGAACGGGCCCCAGAACGCCATCGCCGGAACCGACAGCAGGTACCCGGCGAATGCGGCGGGCATCCACACCGCGAACCACAGTGAACTCTGCGCGGCCACCACATCCGGCACCCGCAGCGAACCCGCGCCCAGCGCCGCGGTGATCAACGCGAACATGTGCGGCAGCTCGTAGGCCAGCCCCTGCGCGATGAACCGGTAGCTCCCGACCAGGCCGTACGCCGAGTTGGCGCCCCAGCCGACCAGCCAGACGGCCGCCCAGGCCACCACCTCCATGGCGTTGAACCAGACGATGCCGATCGAGAAGTCCGCGACCGGCCGCTGGCCGAATGGGGTGACCAGCGACGCGAGCACGGCGGCGGCCAGGAGCGCGACCGCTCCGCTCTGTCCTAAGAGGACATCTGCGGCCAGTGTGCGCCGCCGCTGCTGCACCAGGAATCCGGCGAGGTCGCGCAGCGGGAGGGTCAGCGCCTGTCGTGCCGGTGCTCCCGCGGTCCGGGCGGTGAGCACGGCGTCCGTCGACGCGGTCGCCGCGGCGAGGGCCGCCAGCACGAGCGGCAGGAGCAATCCTGCCCACCAGGGCAGTTCGTCACGCATGGGTCACCCGCGTCCGCTCGAGATCGGGATCGAGCCCGGCGACGATCAACCGCGCCGCCGCGAGTTCGGCACCGGCGAGCAGATCGGGCAGCAGAGCGAGAATTTCGTCCGGGTCCTCGACGGTGGCCGGTGCGGTGCCGGTCGCCTCGTCGAGCCAGCGGTACAGGCGATCGGCGGTGTCGCCGGCCAGCGCTCCGCGGTCGAGCCGCCCCAGCCCGGACAACGACCAGCGCAGCGTCCTCGACCGCCGGACGCGGCGGGCCCACCGGGCCAGCTGGCCGCCGACGTCGCGTCCGGCGAGCAGATCGTCGCGCAACCGGCAGGCGGCGACGGCGGCGTCCTCCCAGCCCGCGACGGACAGCAGCCGCGCGCAGCTGTCGAGCCGTCGCGCGGCGATCCGGGTGCTTTCGAGCGGGAGCGTGTCCCAGAACGGCTCCATGCCGTGCGGGTGGCCGCGCACCGCTTCGACTTCGGCCTCTTGGATCACGTCGCCTTGCAGCGTTGTCCGCACCAGCAGCCCGGCCGGCCACGCGGGCAGCACCGGGCCGAGCGGCACGGTGAGCCGGTCGAGTTTCAGGCCGTCGCGGTCGTCGGCGCGGTCCGCCATCGGGATGCCGCCGGGCATGGACATCCCGCCCATGTCGTGTCCGTGGTGCCCGCTGTGCCCCATGTCGTGGGACTGGTGCTCGCTGTGGCCCATGTCGTGGCCTTGGTGCCCGCCATCGTCCGAGTCGTGGGCTTGGTGGCCGTGCTTGCTCATGTCGTGCCCGCCGTGCCCCATGCCGGGCTCAGCGTCGCCGCCGTGGTGCATCTCGTGGCCGTGCATTCCGTGGTTGTCGGCCGGAGGATGCTGACTGCGGGCTGCTTCGTGGCGGTCCAGGTCGGCATCCGGCGGCAGCACCCCGGAGCGGAGCTGCTGTTCCGCCTCGGTCAGCTTGGCGTCCGCCTCGGCGGGATCGGCGATGTCGGCTCGGGACCGGGGTTCCGGGACGACGCGCCACACGGCTTCGAGGAACGGCTCCATCGCCGGATCCTGCGGTCCGGCGACGATCAGCAGGTTCGCTTCGGCCGGGTTCAGCGCGGGACGCCAGCCGCGCCGGCGGACCCGCTGTTCCGCGGCGAGCCGGGCGGCAGTTCCCCCGACCGTGCTGACGAGCAGCGGCCGCACCGAAATCCGTTGGAGCAGCCAGGCGGTCAGGTCCATCGGAACACGCCTTCCCGCCGCGCGTACCAGACTCCGGCGAAGAGCACGGCGAGGAACGCGAACATCTCCACGACCGCCGTGGTCCCGACTTCCTTGACGACCAGCGTCCACGGGTACATGAAGACCATCTCCATGTCGAAGGCGAGGAACACCATGGTGATCGGGTACCAGCGGACGTGGAAACGGGACACCGCGTGCTCGGCCGGGGAACCGCCGGAGAGGAACGGCAGGACGTCCCGTGCGGTCGGCGCGAGCCGGACCAGCCGCGCGAAGGCGTAGCCGCCGGCGGCCAGCAGGACAACCGCGGCAAGGGCCGCGAGCGCACCCAGCACTCCGCCTCCTCGGTCTGCATCGGTCTACTACGGAGCTTAGAGGGCCGGACCGGGACCGGCAGTTCGACGCTCCTATACGGGTACGGGGTAATGCTATAGGGGCGCTCGCGGGCTGTCGATCTGGGATCGGCTTCGGTGCAGAGGGCGGGTTGGAGCGGTGTTTCGTACGGGTGGGCCGTGGCATGGAAACGCCAGGCGGCCGGTGAGCGGGCGACCTCGGCAGGTTTCCTGTGTTCCGGTTCCGGGGCGCGTGATCTGGCGGGGTGGCTCGGACAGACGAGCAGGTGGGGCCGCTCGACTGTCCTCTTCGGACGCTGCGGCCGGCGGGATGTCGTTGGCCTGGAACTGTGGCGATTCGTCGACCTCGCGCGGCGGGCCCGGACGGCTGGTGCCCCGGCCATCTCCGGGAGAACACACCGCGGCGGCCGAAATCCGCTGCTGGCAAGAAAGTCGCGACGATCGGCAGCGTCAGGTTCCGGACGTCGCGGCTTCCCGATCTCCGCCGGCGGCCGGTGCGGACTCGCGGACGGCGCGGCGCCAGGCCGCCGCGCGCAGGAGGCGGAGGCCGTTGAGGCCGACGATGACCGTGGAGCCTTCGTGTCCGGCGACGCCGAGCGGGAGCGGGAGGGTGCCGATCAGGTCCCAGAGGACCAGGGCGGTGATGAAGGTCGCGGCGATGACGAGGTTGGCGGTGACGACGCGGCGGGCTCGGCGCGACAGCGCGATGACGGCGGGGACCGTGGCGAGGTCGTCGCGGATGATCACGGCGTCGGCGGTCTGCAGGGTCAGGTCGGATCCCGCTCCGCCCATCGCGATTCCGGTGTGGGCGGCGGCGAGCGCGGGGGCGTCGTTGATGCCGTCGCCGATCACGGTGACGCGCTGGCCGTCGGCTGCCAGTTCGCGCACGGCGATGACCTTGTCGTCGGGCAGCAGCCCGGCGCGCACGTCGGCGATCCCGACCTGGCCGGCCAGTTTCCGGGCTGTGGCATGGTTGTCTCCGGTCAACAGGACCGGGGCGGCGCCGGTGAGCCGGGTGACTGCCGCGACGGTGCCGGCGGCTTCGGGGCGCAGCTGGTCGGTGATCGCCAGTACCGCGATCGGCTGGTGCTCGCACCGCACGACCACGGCGGTGCTGCCGCGCTGCTGCAGGGCGTCGACCGCGGAGGCGGCGGTGGCGAGGCCGGCCGTGCCGTCTCCCTCCGGCAGGAGGGCGCCAGGCGAGCCGACTTGGATGAACCGGTCCTCTACCCGCGCGGAGACGCCGCGCCCGGGCTGGGCGCTGAATTCGTCGACGGCGGGCAGTTCGAGGCCGCGGGCTCGGGCTGCCCGCACGACAGCGGCGGCGAGCGGGTGCTCGCTGGGGTGCTCGGCCGCTGCGGCCAGCCGCAGGACGTCGTCTTCGGTGAAGCGCGTACCGGGCAGGACGCGGATCTCGGCCAGCTCCGGGACGCCGCGGGTGAGAGTGCCGGTCTTGTCGAAGGCGACGCGGGTGGTCGCGCCGAGCTGCTCCATCACGACGGCGGACTTGGCGAGCACGCCGTGGCGCCCGGCGTTGGCGATCGCGGCCAGCAGCGGCGGCATCGTCGCGAGGACCACCGCGCAGGGCGAGGCGACGATCATGAACGTCATCGCGCGCAACAGCGAGTCCTGCAGCGGGTCGCCCCACAGCAGCGGGAGCACGAACAGGGCGATGGTCGCGGCGACCATGCCGAGCGAGTAGCGCTGCTCGACTTTTTCGATGAACAGCTGGGTTTTCGCCTTGGTCCGGCTGGCCTGCTCGACCAGGGAAGCGATGCGGGCGACGACGGAGTCTTCGGCGCGGCGGTCCACGCGCACCCGCAGCGACCCGGTGCCGTTGAGGGTGCCGGCGAACACCTCGTCGCCGGTCGTCTTGTCCACCGGCAGCGGTTCGCCGGTGATGGTCGCCTGGTCGACTTCGCTGGCCCCGCCCACGACCGCGCCGTCGGCGGCGATGCGCTCGCCGGGCCGCACCAGCACGACGTCGCCGACCTCCAGATCGGCCGCCCGCACCGTGTGCTCGGCGCCGTCGGGGCCGAGGCGGGTCGCGGTTTCGGGCGCGAGGTCGAGCAGGCCGCGGACCGCGTCCTCGGTGCGGGCGGTGGCCAGTGCCTCCAGCGCGCCGGAGGTGGCGAAGATGACGATCAGCAGGCCGCCGTCCATCACCTGCCCGATCGCCGCGGCCCCGATCGCGGCGGCGACCATCAGCAGGTCGACGTCCAGGGTCTTCTCGCGCAGCGCCTGCAGCCCGGCCCATCCGGGTTCCCATCCGCCGGTGATGTAGCAGGCCAGGTACAGCGCCCACCACGCCCACGCCGGACCGCCGGCCAGCTGCACGGCCAGCCCGGCCAGGAACAGCGCCAGCGCGGCCGCGGCCCAGCGCATCTCCGCCAGCGCGAACAGCCGGGTCCGCCGTGCGGGGACAGCCTCGGCAGACGCCGCGACAGCTGAAGCGCCGGCTGCGACGGTGGGCGACGAGACCACGAGGAACCTCCAAGACGAGCGGGCTGACCGGATCACGATAACAGAACACATGAAGATGTCTTCATGCGTTATGGGGTGAGTTATGCTGCACCGCATGGGACACGGGGTGCAGGGGCGCGACCGCCCGGCAGCGCGGCTCGACGCCGAGTCGGCCGCGCACGTCGCCACCACCCTGCAGGCGCTGGCCACCCCGAGCCGGTTGCTGATCCTGACCGAACTGCGGCACGAACCCCGGCCGGTCACCGCGCTCGCGGAGGCGATCGGCATGGAACAGTCCGCGGTGTCGCATCAGTTGCGGCTGCTGCGCAATCTCGGCCTGGTCACCGGCACCCGGACCGGCCGCAGCATTGTCTACAGCCTCTACGACAACCACGTCGCCCAGCTGCTGGACGAAGCCGTCTACCACAGCGAGCACTTGCGTCTCGGGTTGAGCGACGCTCCCCGCACCGCGGGCTGACCGTCCTCGGAACCCGGGGTGGTGCACCGAGTCCGCGGAAGCGCCCTGCCGGAACTCGACGCCGGTCCGCCGGGGCGGAGCCGCTGTGCCCCCGCCGATCGGTTCCGGCCGGCCGCGCGGGGAGGGACTCTGATTCCCCATGCCAGGAACTTGAGGTGAAGCTGTGGGTGCGGTTGAGGCGTGTCTGTCCTAGGTCGCAGAGCTGGCTGGACTCGGTGGCTCGGCAGAGGGAGGGCCAGCGCCCCAATGTGGCATTGGGTGCATGCGACGCACCCAATGTGGCATTGGGTGCGCGGCGGGAACGGTCAGAAGGGCATCAATCGGTCATTCCGGCGGCGTCGGCTTCTCTTGTGGACGGTCAGCAGGCCGTGTCGACGCGGCTTAAGTTCCTGGCATTGACTCTGAGTCCCTCAGGGTTCCCCTCGCGGACCTGCGAAAACAGTCATGCGGGCATCGATAGAGCATTTCGGCGATCCCGACGTCCTTTATGGACGGTCAGCGGGCCGAGGCCACGAAGGTTAAGTCCCTGGCATTGCGTGCCGGCCTGCCGGGAGACCGGCGAGGTCGGCAACGAGGCCGCTGAGCATGACGCCGCACCCGCCTCGCGCCGGGTCACCGCCGCGCTCGCACA
The DNA here is from genome assembly GCF_014174495.1 of Amycolatopsis echigonensis. Lineage (GTDB taxonomy): Bacteria > Actinomycetota > Actinomycetes > Mycobacteriales > Pseudonocardiaceae > Amycolatopsis > Amycolatopsis echigonensis. The sequence continues at coordinate 94,064 of NZ_JACJHR010000021.1, read as the reverse complement.
GGCGACCCTCGAAACGGCTGCTGCGGCGCCTTGGCCCCGCCGCACTGCCGTCCACATCTCAGGAAGATCGAAAGGACCGGATCCCGCCTCGGGCAAGTTCGTACATCGGCAACCTGCTGCGGCGCTTGCGTCGCCGCGAGCCGAGGCGAAAGGCACATCGCGATGTTCGGTCGCTCGCCCGAGCTGCCGAAGAGTGCGGTCGGTCAGCGGGTACGTTGCCGCGGAAGAGTTTTGCCCCGTCCGGCGGGGTCGGCGATGGGCCGCACCTGATCCTCAGGCGTGCTTTCGGCCGAGATCATCCGGCAATGCGGAGCGCGGCAGAAGGCATCGATCTCGACCGGCGAGCCTGCCGGGCTGTCGACCCGGGATCAACCTTGGGGTGGAGGCGAGCGAGCGTGCTCGTTCGTACGGTTGCGCCATGGCACCGACGCAAGACAGCTTCCCGGCGCGAACCGTGGAGCTGGAAGACGGCAGGCGGCTCGCGTTCGAGGAGCGGGGCAACCGCGACGGATTCCCGGTGTTCCGGTTCCACGGCACGCCCGGGTCGAGGCGGGAACAGTTTCCCGGCGAAGAGGCGACTGCCGGACTCGGCGTCCGGCTGATCACCTTCGACCGGCCTGGCTATGGCCGCTCCGACCCGCGCCCGGGCCGGACGCTGCTCGACGTCGCGTGCGATGCCGCGCGGCTGGCCGATGCTCTCGGCGTAGACGCGTTCGCCGTGACCGGGATGTCCGGCGGTGCACCCTTCGCGCTCGCGACGGCATGGTCCTGTCCGGACCGAGTGACTGCGGTGGCGCTCACGTGCGGGATCGGACCGCTCGACCGGCCGGGCGCGTTCGAGGGGATGCACGCGCCGAACGCGCGCGAATTCTCGTGCGCGGCACAGGAACCGGAGCGATTGGAGAGCCTTCTCTCCGGCGGGAGCCTTGCGGCGGACTTGCCGGCGGACGAGGTGCGGGCATTCGGCGGGATCGACGGGCTCGGCGAAGCCCTGGCACCGGGCTTGGCCGAGGCTGCCCGGCAGGGCTGGGCCGGAGTGATTGCGGACGACCTGGCATTCGTGCGGCCGTGGGGATTCGACCTGGCCGCGATCGCCGTCCCGGTGTCGTTGTGGCACGGCGACCGCGATTCGCTGGTCCCGTTCCACCACGCCGAACATCTCGCGGCTCGGATCCCTGGCGCGGCGCTGCACCGCTGCCGCGGCGAAGGGCACCTCGCGATGTTCGGCCGCCAGGAGGAAGCCCTGGCGAGCCTGCTCCCGCAGCGGATTCGGTGAGGTGGAGGCGCTTCCGCCGCATCGGAGCGACTCCGCGAGGCCGGCCGAGTTCATCCGGCAGCGTGGAGCACGCGGCAGAAGGCGTCGATCTCCTCGACGGTGTTGTAGTAGTGCAGCGAGGCGCGCACGACCTCGGCCAGGCCGCGATGCTCCATGTCCCAGCGAGTCGACGGTGCGCGGGACACGCTCACGTTGATCGAGTGTTGTGCCAGCGCCGTTTTCACCGCGTCGCCGGTCATGGCGTCGACGGTGAAGGAGACGATTCCGCACTGCTCGGCGCCGACGTCGCGCACGCGGACACCCGGCAGTTCGTCCAGTCGGGGGCGAAGGTCGGCGGCAAGCCGGCTGACGCGCTCCCAGATGGCGTCGAGATCCCAGCCGAGCGCGTAGTCGACCGCAGCGCCGAAGCCGATTTTCGCCGCGACGTTGAATTCCCAGGATTCGAACCGGCGTGCGTCCTCGCGCATCTCGTAGCGGTCGCGCGCTACCCACTTGGCGGCGTGCAGGTCCAGCATGGGCGGTGTCAGCTCGGCCAGCCGTTCGCGGCGGACGTAGAGGATCCCGGTCCCGCGCGGCCCGCGCAGGTACTTGCGCCCGGTCAGCGACAGCAGGTCGCAGCCGATCGCGTCGACGTCGAGCGGGATCTGGCCGGCCGACTGGCAGGCGTCGAGCAGGAACAGCACGCCGGCCTCGCGGGCCGCGCGGCCGACTTCCGCCGCCGGGTTGACCAGGCCGCCGTTGGTGGGCACGTGGGTCAGCGAGACCAGCCGGACCCGGTCGTCGAGCATCTCGCGCAGCCGCGGCACCGAAATCTGGCCGGATTCGTCGTTGGGCACTACCGCCACCTCGATGCCGTGGCGCTCGGCGGCCTGCAGGTAGGCGATGAAGTTGCTCGCGTACTCGGCTTCGCTGGTGAGGACGCGGTCGCCGGGCCGGAACGGAATCGCGAAGAACGCCAAGTCCCAGGCCCGGGTGGCGCTGTCGAGGAACGCGATCTCGTCCGGTGCGCAGCCGAGCAGGCGCGCCGCCGACGGGTAGACGCCTTCCAGGGCGTCGTTCGCGGCGGCAGCGGCCTCGTATCCGCCGATGCTCGCTTCGAGATTGAGATGCCCGATGACGCTGTCCAGCACCGGACGCGGCATCAAGGCGGCTCCGGCGTTGTTGAAGTGCACGACCGTCTCGCAGCCGGGCGTTTCCTTGCGTGCGGTGTCGACGTCGAACGGGGTCATACCGCCTCCTCGCCGCGTCGGGGGAGGGGCGCGGCTGCCGTCGCGCCCGTGTGATCCACCAGTCGCAGGAACGAGCGTGCCCGTTCCTGGGTCGGCCGGGTGAAGAAGGCTTCCGGCGCCGCTTCTTCGACGATGACGCCGCCGTCCATGAACACGATGCGGTCGGCGATTTCGCGGGCGAAGTGGGTCTCGTGCGTGACGATCACCATGGTCATGCCTTCTCCGGCCAGCTCCCTGATGACTTCCAGCACCTCGGCGTGCAGTTCGGGGTCCAGTGCCGAGGTGGGTTCGTCGAAGAGCACTGCCCGCGGTTCCATCGCCAGCGCCCGGGCGATGGCGACTCGCTGCTTCTGACCGCCCGAGAGGCGGGATGGGTATTCGTCGCGTTTTCCGGACAGCCCGACCCTGTCCAGCAGCCGCTCGCCGAGGGCGATCGCCTCGGACATCGGCAGCTGACGGACCTGGCGCGGCCCCTCGATGACGTTGCCCAGGGCGGTCATGTGCGGGAACAGGTTGAACTGCTGGAAGACCATGCCGGTTCGCCGGCGGGCTTGCCGCGCCAGCCGCCGTCCGGCGCGGTCGCGCGGCGAACCGCAGTCGAAAGCGCAGTCGCAGACGCGCAGATGCCCGGAATCGGGCTCCTCCAACAGGTTCATGCACCGCACCAGGGTCGTCTTGCCCGATCCGGACGGTCCCATGAGGACCACGACCTCGCCGGCCCGGACGGTCAGGTCCACGCCGCGGAGCACCTCGAGGTCGGCGAAGCGCTTGTGGATGCCGCGAAGTTCGATCATCGGCTGGGTCATCTTCAGTACGCCCTTCCCATCCGCTTTTCGAGCACGCTCTGCCCGAGCGACAGCAACGTGTTGATCAGCCAGTACATCAGCCCGGCGAGCAGGAATGCCTCCATGTAACGGAAACTGGCGTTTCCCACGCTTTCCGCGACCCGGGTCAGCTCGACCACGGTCACCACCGACGCCAGCGAGGTGTCCTTCATGAGTGCGATGAAGCGGCTGCCGACCGCCGGCGTCGCGATCCGGATCGCCTGCGGGAACACGATCCTGCGGAAAGTGCGCCAGTACGGCATGCCGATCGAGGAGGCGGCTTCCCACTGTCCTTTGTCGACACCGAGGATTCCGCCGCGGAAGTTCTCGCTGAGGTAGGCGGCGGAGAACAGCGTCAGAGCCAGGATCGCTGACGGGATCGGCTCCAGCTGGACGCCCAGCTGCGGCAGTCCGAAGTAGAGCACCATGATCTGGATCAGCAGCGGGGTGCCGCGGAACACCGAGACGTAGCCGATCGCGACGGCCCGCAGCACCCGGATCGACGAGATCCGCGCCAGTGCGATCAGCGCACCGAGCGCCGAGCCGAGGGCGAACGACACCACGCCGAGCAGCACGGTGACGCCGAGTCCTTTGGCCAGCATGGGAAACGCGTTGGCGAGCAGGTCCATGACGTCCTCCCTAGTTCGCCGGCGCGGTCTTGAGTTCGGCCGCCATGTCCAGGCCGCCGAGCCACTGCTTCGAGATGCGGGTCAGGGTGCCGTCGGCGATCATCGCGGCGATCGCCTTGTCGGCTTCCTGTTTGAGCGCGGGCGAATCCTTGCGGAAGGACATGCCGTTGACCTCGCTCTCCAGCAGCGGTCCCACCGGCTTCACGGCGAGGCCGTTCTTGCTGGCCAGGTAACTGCCCTGGAAGCGTGAAACCAGCATCGCGTCGGCGTTCCCGCGGGAAAGATCGGTCAGGCCGAGTGTCGCGTTCTCGTACGTTTTCACCTGCACGTCCGGGATCTTGTCCTGTGCGAAGCTTTGCTGCGTCGTGCCTGCCGACACCGCGACCGTCTTGCCCTTGAGGTCGGTCAGCGAGGCGATCTTCGGATTCGACGCCTGAACGAAGACCGAGATTCCGTTCACCTCGTAGGGCCGGGAGAAGTCGACCTGTTGCTTGCGGGCCGCGGTGATGGTCTGGCCGGAGATCACCATGTCGTACCGGCCCGCCTTGATGCCTTCGATGAACGTCTGGAAACTCGCCTGGACGAATTCGACCTTCCCGACGCCCATCCGGCGCGCCAGTTCGTTGGCGACATCCACGTCGTAGCCGATCGGAGTGCCCGACGGGCCAACGAAATTCCACGGTGGATTCGCTTGTGTCAGCGCGACGCGCAAGGTGCCGCTGTCGCGCACCTTCTGCAGCACGTCTCCGGAGGCTGCGCTCGAACAACCGAGCACCGTCCCGGCCGAGACGATCAGAACCGAGGACAGGACGACCCTTCGCGACAGCTGCATCCGTACCTTGCGCATGGCGGCTCCCTTGGGGACAGAGGAATCTGGCGGCCATCGGACACCCGTCGCGGCAGCCGCTTCGGTCGTGATGCGCATCACTCGAACGAGTGGACTGTATGCCCCCCTAGGGTATGGGTCAACGGGGGTTCACCCGGCTGTCGGACTGGAAACCGAACCGTAACGACCTGAGCGTAAGGTCGCGGCGGGCGAGCCGAGGGCCGTCAACCTACTGCCGGCTGCCTGCGCGAACAAGGCGACGACGCGTGCGCGCGCTTCCTCGCTCCTAACTCAAGTAGTAGATTGACGGTCTGTCCGGAGTGGAAGGTGGACGCTCATGCCGGAGCAGCAAGCGGTGCGGCCGACGCTGATGACCCGGCTCGCGGCTGTGCTGCGGGGAGAGGTCTCGGCCGAGACGGTGGAGGCGTACCGGCGAGCCGGTGCGGGCGCGTACGAGGACTTGCTGACGGCGGAGAAACTCCGGGACCGCCTTGCCGGCCGCGGGGCCACGCTGTGGCAAGCGCGCCCAGGCGAGCTGAGCCAGCTGCTGTGCACCTGGAACGCATTCGCCTTGCAGACCCTCGGCGACCAGTTCGTCGAGGCGGACTACACGGCGGTTCCCCGGACCGTCGGATACCTTCCGCCGGTGACGGCGGAGCAGGCGGCCGCGTTCCTCGGCGAGGTCGAGCAGTGGTCGTCGCGCGCACGACGGGCCGCGCGCGACCCCGGTTTCGACGTCGCCGCCGAGGTGAGCCTGCCCGCCTCGCTTCCCGCCTGGGTCGAGGCCGAACCGTGTCCGCGTGCGCATCTGGCCGCCATGCTCGCCGCGGTGCGGACGATGCGCGACCATGTTCAGGCAGCGCAGGCCGACTTCGCCCGCACCGGAATCCCCGCGGGCAAGAACGCCCTCGCGGCCACCGTCGACGGGATGGTGGCGGAAGCCGAGGGCACTGCGTCCTACGCGGAGTCGCTGTGGTCCCCGAACGCTGACGCGGCCGTTCATCAGCGGGTCGAGAACTCGGTCAAGTGCGCGATCGAGCGCTACTACCTCATCGGGCAGCTGCTCGCGATGCCGGCTCTGCTGGATCGCCCCGACGTCCAGGTCGCGATGGTGTCGGGACCGGCCTTGCCGGTTCCCGGACAGGCGGGCTTCGACCCGTGGTGCCTCACCGACCCGGCAAGCCGGGCGAGCTGGAAGCGCGACCCGGCCGCGCGCCGGGCAATCGATCACCTGTGGCGCTGCGACCCGGACCCCGCGGCGACGCTGACGATCCAGGCGCAGATCGATGCGGCGCTGCGGGCGGAGGCGATCGCGGCCGGGACCACGGCCAGCGGCGCGGCGATCGGCAACTACTACTGCTGCCCCTGGTCGGCGATCTACCTCGTGCGCGCCCCGGTCGTGATCGCCGGCCGCCGGCTGCGTCCGGGGGACCAGTTCACGCTGGACGTTTCGGCGGAGGAGATCGCCGAGGGCGGCCCGTTCAAGCGGGCGCTGCTCGTGGGGCCGTTCCATCCCACGAACGACATCGACTACTGCGATCCGGCGTCGGGCGGCCGCCATGGCTAGGCGCGGCGCGACGTGTCGGCGGGGCGGTCTCCGGGCAGCCGCGGCTGGCGGAATCCTGGCGCTCGGCGCGGCCGGATGCGGCGGGAGCGGTGCCGGATCGCCCGGCAGCCCAGCTTCGCCGGCTCGGTCGTCGAGCGCTGCGCCGCCGGGGACGCGGGTCGCGGTGGAGCTGACCGAGTTCGCGATCCGGCTGCCGCAGCGAACGTGGGCACCCGGCACCTACACCTTCGTCGCGAGCAACAGCGGAACGACAGTCCACGCGCTGGAACTCGCCGGACCCGGCGGTGCCGATCAGAAGACCGGCACCTTGCGCGGCGGCGAGTCGGGGAGCTTCACCGTCACGCTCCAGCCAGGGCGCTATGAGCTTTCCTGCCCGGTCGGCAACCACAAGGAACTCGGCATGGACACGACGATCGAGGTGGGCTCCGCCGCACCCGGTACGTCGCCCGCTCAGCCCAGCGGCGGCGGCGACTGAACAGCGGGGGCAGGCCTGCCCGCAGGACTGTGGTGGGAGAATGATCCCCAGCTGGCCGAACGGTTCAGGCGGCAGTGATTTTCGGCAGCGCTGCTCTCCTTCGCGCGCCGGACAGCCGATCACAGCAGGAGATCGCGTTCGTGTTTTCAGTCCGCCGGTCTGTGCTCCGGACGGTCCGGGCGCAAGCCCCGGAGGAGGTCGACGACGGGCCCCAGCTCGTCGGTCTCGCGGCGGCACGCGATGCAGACTCGCAAGTGCCGCCGGAATCGCTCGTGCTCCGCGGGTCTCAGATTCTTCAGGAGATATGCGGCTGCTTCGTCGGTCATCGGGCAGGAGAGCGGCATCGCGCCTCCTCTCCGGCTCGGGAACTCAATTAGTACTAACCTATATAGTAATATGACTCCATGCGACGTCATCAGCGCGGTCCAGGCGCCGTTTCGCGGTGGGGCCGGCGCGGCGGAGACTGGGGGTGCGGCCGGATCGGCCGGGTTCCGGTCCGGATGAGCCCGTGGATGGCGCTGCTGGCCGCGTTGATGGTCTACGTGTTCGCACCGTGGGTAGGGAGGTGGGCGCCCGGCCTCGGGATCGCGCGGTACGCGGTGGCGTTGGTGTTTCCAGCGGTGCTGGTGTTGTCCGTGCTGGTGCACGAGTTCGGCCATGTGGCGGCGGGGCGGGCGCTCGGGATGCCGGCGAAGCGAATCACGATCGACCTGCTGGGCGGTGCGACCGAATTCGACCGGGACCCGCGCACGCCCGGAGGCGAGGCGCTGCTGGCGGCCGGCGGGCCCGCGGCGTCGGTTCTGGTGGCGGGTCTGGCCGCCCTGGCTGAAGATCTGGTGCCGCTGACGGGTCTGGCGGAGGTGCTCACCCATGTCTTCGCTGTTCTCAACGTGGCGTTGGCCCTGTTCAACCTGCTGCCGGGGCTGCCGCTGGACGGCGGGCACCTCCTGCGAGCCGGTGCGTGGCGGGTCTTCGGAGACCGCCGGCGCGCGACGAGGATCGCCGGCTGGTTCGGGCGTCTGCTCGCGGTGCTGATCGTCGTGGTTCCGCTCGTGCGGCTCCTGGGCGGTGCCTCGACGGGGATCATGTTCGCCGCCGTCTTCGTCTTCGCCGGGGTGATGATCTGGGCAGGCGCGTCGGAGGCGCTGAGCGAAGCCGTCCTCCCGGTGCCGGATGCCGGCAGCCTGTGCCGGCCGGTCCTTCCGGTCGCCGAGCATCTGTCCGTTGCCGAGTCGCTGATGGTGGCCGAGCAGTACGGCGTGCGGGAGCTGGTGGTCCTCGACGTCGAGGACCGGGCCTGGGGAGTCGTGAGCCGGTCGGCGCTGCTTGCGGTGCCGCCGGCGCAGCGCCCGGCCGTGCCTGTCGTGGCTGTTGCCCGGACGGTCGGAGAGGACGCGATCGTCCCGGCTGGTCTCCGCGGACGGGAACTCGCCGAACGCGTGCGCAGCGGTGCCGAGCTTGTGGTCGTCGATCGGGCCGGTGTACCGAAGGGCCTGCTCGCGGAGGGTGATCTGGATCCGCGGGCGGCTCGCTCCTGAGGCCGGACGGGTCGTTCGTTGAGCAGTCTGCGTCTCGTCAGCCGGCTATGCGGGGAACTCGCCCGTGGCGGCGAAGTCCAGTCGCTTGGCGACGGAGACGGCCTGGTCGGCGAAGCGTTCGTGGAAGCGGGCCAGCAGTGCCAGGCTGGTGGCCGTGCGCACCCCGTACGGCCAGCCGGGGCCGGTGATCGTGGTGAGCACCCGGGAATGCAGGGCATCGACAGCGTGGTCGGTCTCGTCGAGTTCGGCGAAGCCGTCGACGCCCGGCTGGCCGATCAGTTCGCCCAGCCGGTCGGCCATGCCGGCGGCGATCTCGCCCAGCCGGGCGAACGTGTCCTCAAGGTCGGCGGGCACGGCGTGGTCGGGATGGCTGAAGCGTGCGGTGTCGGCGATGTGGGCAGCCAGGTCGCCCATGCGCTCGATCTTCTCCGCCGAGTAGACCGCGGCGAGGATGCTTCGCAGGTCGCTGGCGACCGGAGCCTGCAACGCCAGCAGACTCTGCGCGTGATCCTCGCAGCCGCCGCGAGCCTGATCCAGCGCGGCGTCTCCGGCGATCACCCGCTCGGCCAGGTCGAGGTCGGCCATCAGCAACGCCCGGCTCGCCTGCCGCATCGCCTGAGCGGCCATCGCGCACATCGCGACCAGCTGCTCGCGCAGCTGGACCAGCTCGCCGTGGAAGGTCACCCGCATGAACAACGAGCCTAACGCTGTACCTGGACCTCGGCATCCGCACACTGGCACCCTTCCGGATCCGGCGAGCACGTCCGGCGACATCGCCGCCCGGCGAGCACGCCCAGCCCTTCGCCCGGTGCCGAGCATTCCGGCCACGGCAGGCGCTGGGCGGGTAGCGCTTTCGCGCTGTACGCCTGGACGTCACGGCAGAACTGCGGCACCAAACGCGGGCAGGATCCGCCCCCTCCGCGGAAGTGACGTTTCCGCGGGCATGTTCGGCCGCCGAGTTCCTGGTGCGGCTGGGCGGCGTTCGATCAGTTCGGCGGAGGCTGCGCGTTCATCGTGGTCTCGCTCGCTGGGTTGCTGGTCCGCGTGCGGGATTTCGGCGTCAGGAGCGCAGGACGTCCATGAGGACGTCTTCGGCATGGAGATAGCGCAGCGAGTCGACCCACAGCCGGTAATAGCCGGGGCGACCGCGGACGGCCGCGGTGTAGGCGGCGATGTCGGCTTCGGTGAGGGCGAGCAGTGCTTCGGGGAGTTCCTCGGCGGTGAGGTCGGCGATCTCCGCCCAGGCCTGCGCGGAGATTCCGTTGCCGAAGCCGTGTGGCGGCAGCCAGAACATCGGACCCCGGCCGGCGTAGCCGGGGTCGGGGGTGTGCGGGGCGCTCATGGCGTGTCCTGGTCGTCGAATTCGGCGGGGGCGAGGCCGAGGCAGGCATCGCCGCGGAGGAAGGGGATCGCGCGGGGCCAGGACGTTTCGGCTGGGGTCGCTGGTTCGTGGCGGGTGTGCCAGGCGTGTTTGCGCTGGGTTTCCTCAAGCTCCCAGCCCAGCAGCGTCAGGCGGCTGCGCAGGACGTCTTTGGCGAGGTCCGATGCGGCGAGTGCGGCATGGTCACGGCACAGTCCGTGGCCGCGGGTCCAGCGTTCGCGGACGGTGTGGTGCAGGGAGGCCGCGTCGAGCAGTGCGAGTTCGCGACGTTCGGCGAGGTCGCCCGCGGCGCAGGCAGTACACGAGGGTTGGTTGTCACGGAAGTTCCGGAGGGCCTCGGCGACGAATCGTTCCGGACGTCGAAATGCGGCAGCGGCCCTGTCCCGGCGACGTTCGAGCAGGTGCGGCCAGGCTGCGCGAAGGCGGGCGAAAAACCCGGGGAGCGGCGAAGCGTCGAGGCGGTCGGCGAGCTGGGCAAGGCGGGCGTGTTCGGCCTGGTGCATCGTCGCCCAGATCGTGCAGGCGCTGTCGTGGTCGAGAAGGGTGGCGTCTGCGAGGTGCGTCGGGCAAAGCCAGGGCTCGCCGGGGTCGAGGCGGGCGACGTCTTGGCCGAGAAGCCAGGTGGCGTAACGCAGTTCGCCGCGGCTGCGGGCGCGGCATACGGGGCAGCAGGGAAGGTCGAGGGCGTGGGTTGCTCTGTCTGTTGTGGACTGTTCGGTGAGTCGTTTGTCGTCCTCGGCGAAGAGTTCGGCCGCGGCGGTGAGGTGCGGAGCCCGGATGAGGAGGTCGGGATCGGAGGGAGGCGTGTATGGCTGGTCCCGGGCGATGGCGGCGAGTGTGGTCGCGAACGGCCACGGAGCTGTGTTCAGGACGTCGAGCAGGTGGTGGGTGCACAGCCGGCGGATTCCGTTGATGACCTCGGGGTCGTCGAGCCATCGGACGAGGGCGCCGAGACGGCGGTCGACGGCGGCGGTCATTTTGTCGCAGGGATCGCAGTGGCAGCCGGTCACGCCGCCGAGAGCGGAGGCGATCAGATCTCCCAGGAGCGAGGGAAGGACCCGGATGCCTTCGGAGGTGGTGGTCAACAGACGCAGGTGGCGTGCGCAGAAGCCGCCAGCGGCCGCGATCCGGCGGCGGTAGCCGGGATCTCGGTGGGTTTCCATGACGTACCAGGTGTGCCAGTGGTGTTCGGCGGCGTCTTTGTCGCGGCACAGGAGGCAGCCGTCGTCGGCCAGGGCGCGAATGAGGCGGTGGCGTTCATCATCGTCTCGTGGGGTGTTCACGGCTCGCTCCGGAGACGTTCTGCCACTTGGTCGCGGAGAGCCTGCAGTCGCGCGGCGGGTGGGCCGACGCCGTCGAGTCGGCGGCGCATGGCTTCGCGGCGCGGGTCTTGGTTGAGGGAGAAGGCCAGCTGCACGGCGGTGCGCATGAGCCATTGGTGGTACTGCAGCAGCCGGCCGATTTCGTCTGCCAGCGGGGCGCGTTCGCGGTCCACGGGGATGCTGTTCAGTTCTTCGCGGAGCCGGTGGTAGGTGCTGACGAGTTCGCTGCCGGCGTGGCCGATGGCGCCGGGCACGTCACCAGCGGCGCCGCAGGCTCGTACGGCGGTCTCGGTCTCCGGTGCTACTGCCGCGGCGCGGTCGAGCACCGACGACAACCGCGCCAGCTGCTCTCTGGCGGAGAGCGCGGGGCGGCGGAAGCGGTGCAGGAAGCCGGGCACGGTTCATCCCAGGCGGACGGTGAACGCGGTTTCCGGGATGCCGTAAGGGAGTTCGGGCGCGTCGGCGGCGATCTCCAGCAGGCGGTTGTATTTCGCGACGCGTTCGCCGCGGGCCGGGGCACCGGCCTTGAGCTGTCCGCAGCCGGTGCCGACGGCGAGGTCGGCGATGAAGTCGTCGGTCGTTTCCCCGGATCGGTGCGAGATCATCTGGCCGTAGCGGTGTTCGCGGCAGATCTCGATCGCTTCGAGGGTTTCGGTGACGGTGCCGACCTGGTTGAGCTTGATCAAGGCGGCGTTGGCGACGCCGAGGCCGGCGCCGCGGGCGATGCGGGCCGGGTTGGTGACGAAGTTGTCGTCGCCGACCAGCTGGATGCGGTCGCCGAGTTCCGCGGTGAGTTCGCGCCACCCGGCGAGGTCGTCCTCGGCCATGCCGTCTTCGATGCTCCAGATCGGGAAGTCGCGCACCATTTCGACGTAGCGCTGCACGAGATCCGACGAGCTGTGCCGGCGGCCGTTGACCAGGTACGTGCCGTCGGCTTGGCGGAACTGCGACGCGGCCGGGTCCAGCGCGATGGCGATGCCGTCTTGGCCGGCCGGGTAGCCGGCGTCCTCGATCGCGCGGAGCAGCAGCTGCAGCGCGTCTTCGGGCCGGGTGACGTCCGGAGCGAAGCCGCCCTCGTCGCCGAGACCGACGGTGTATCCGCGTTCGGTCAGCAGCGCCTGGAGCGCGGCGTAGACCTCCGCGCCGGTGCGGATCGCCTCGGGCAGGCTGGCCGCGGCGAGCGGGGCGATCATGAATTCCTGGAAGTCGAGGCCGGTGCGGGCGTGCGCGCCGCCGTTGAGGACGTTGAAGTGCGGCACCGGCAGCCGCGGCCGCCCGCCCGGGACGTGCAGCCAGGACCACAGCGGAACCTTCTCGGCGTCCGCGAGCAGACGGGCGACCGCCATGGACACGCCGACGATCGCGTTCGCGCCGAGGCGGCTGCGGTCGGCAGTGCCGTCCAGCTCGACCATTGCCAGGTCGATCTCGGCGAGACCGGTCCAGTGGCGGGCGATCAGGAGGTGCCGCACCTCGGTGTTGACCGACTCGACGGCGCCGAGGACTCCCGCGCCGCCGTAGCGGGCCGGGTCGCCGTCGCGACGTTCGCAGGCTTCGTTCCGGCCGGTCGAGGCACCGGAAGGCACAGTCGCGGTGGCGTGCCGCGACCCGCTGGAGACGGCGACGGCCAGAGTGGGACGGCCGCGGGAGTCCAGGATTTCGCGGGCGCGGAGGTCGGTGATCTGCATGGTGGTCATGACGTTCTCCGTAAGGGTCGGGACGCGTGGTTTATTGCGGTGGGGCAAGGGGGCGCACGGCGAGCAGGTACGCCCCGCCGAGTGCGAGAACGCCTGCTGCGGCAAGCCAGGGCGAGCCGGTGGTCCACATGTCGCCGACGAGGGCTGCGGCGATGCCGGCGAGCCCGCCGAGCAGCAGGCGGCTGCGGTGGCGCAGCCAGCCTGGCAGGTCGGCATGGCCTGCGAGGGTGCGGCGGGCTTCGCCGGCGAGCAGGAACGTGAGGGCCAGGAACCCGGTTGCGCAGGCTGCGGGCGGCGACGGCGTCCCCACGGCAACGGCGAAGGCAGCGGTCACGACCGCGAGCGGGGCGGCCCATGAGCCCGGCCAGCGGGCGGTGACGAGGACGAACAGCAGCGTGACGGCTGCGCTGGCCACGACGACGGGCGAGACCTGGAGAGTGGAGGCGGCCATGGGGACGCCGGTGCCGAGCATAGGAATCGGTCCGCGGGCGAGTGTGTTCATCGGGTCCTCCCGATCAGCGGGCGAAGGCTGAGCGGTCCGAGGACGTCGTCGAGCTGCTGGCGCTCGTTCCACTGGACGACGGGGATCCCGAGGCCGGTCAGGCGGGTTTCGACCCGGCGTCGGTCGAGGCGCCACAGCCGTACTGCGAGGCGGTCGGTCTCGGCGTCTCGGCCGATGGGCGGTTCGGTGCGCAGCGTGTCGACCACGACGATCGCGCACCCCCTGCGGTGCAGGTCCTGCACGGCGTTGAGCGCGCGGTGGTCGAGCAGCGGCGAGAACACGATCACGGCGGCGCGTGGCGGCAGCGCGGGCCGCGGGATCCGGGAGAGGTCCGGCTCGACGACGGCATCGTCGAGACGGGCCTCGACCACAGTGTCGGCGACGCGGTAGAACTGCCGCGCGCTGGCATCCGGGCCGATCCAGCGCAGGATCCCGCCGAGCGCGACGACGCCGGCCCGGTCGCCCCGGTGCAGGGCCGTCCGCACGACGGCGGTCGCGCCGTGCACGCCGAGGTCCAATGTGGACCCGCCGGACTGCGGGACGGCGGAGAAGGTGTCGATCACAGCGATGATCTCGGCGGCCTGCTCGGCGAGCCGATCGGTGATGTACAGCTGTCCTCGCCGTGCGGTGGCGGTCCAGTTGACGTGGCGCAGCAGATCTCCCGGCTGGTAGGGCCGGACGGCGGCGAATTCGATGCCGCTGCCCCTGCGTCGTCCGATGTGGACTCCGGCGCGGTCGGGAAGATCAGCGGGGCGCGGCAGGCTGTCGAGCGTCGTGGTACGGGGGTAGGCGCGTATTTCGCCGGCGTCCGCGATCACCACGGCTTCGAGCAATCCTGAATGGGCGTAGGCGGCCACTCGCGGTTGTACGGACCAGCGCCCCCAACGGAGCAGTCGCAGCGCGAACGTGCGTCCGTCCTCAGTGGACGCAGCGATGCGAGGCGTGGGCAGCGACACGGAGATCTCGTCGGCCGCGCCGCGTGCGTGGACGTCGACGGTCAGCGGAACTGTGTCGTGTTCAAGGCAGCGGGGCTCCGGCAGCGCGGTATCGACGGTGAGCGACTCGGCGGGCGTCCGGCGTCGGCGGCCGACGGCGAGAGCGCCCAGCAGAGGTGCGGCGAACCCGATCAGGTCCGCCCGGCCGAGCAGCATCCCGGTCAGCATCGCGAGTCCGGCACAGGTCGCGAGTGTCACTGCGAGCGGGGTCGGATGCCAGTGCACCGGATACGCGCTCATGTCGGCCGCCCGGCGCGCGGGACGGGGACGTCGTCGAGAATCCGGGCGAGCACGTCTTCGCCGCGCACCTGACGGACCCACAGTTCGGGCCGCAGGCTGAGCCGGTGCGCCCAGCACGCGGGCACGAGATCCTTGACGTCTTCGGGCACGACATAGTCCCGGCCGGCCAGCAGCGCCTTCGCGCGGGCCAGCTGCACAAGCTCCAGGCAGGCCCGGGGGCTGGCGCCGACCACCACCTGGGTGTGCTCGCGGGTCGCCGCCGCGAGCCGCACGACGTAGGCCAGGACGTCCGGGTCGACCTCGGCCTGTTCCACCGATTCGCGCAGGGCGGTCAGCTCGCCGGAAGCCAGGATCTGGTGCAGCGCGGCCGGAGCGGAGCCGCGGTCGAGGCGGCGGCGGAGCATGTCCTGTTCGCGTTCGGCGGGCAGGTAGCCGATGCGGACGCGCAGGGCGAACCGGTCGAGCTGCGCTTCGGGCAAGGGATAGGTGCCCTCGTATTCGATCGGGTTGTCGGTGGCGAGCACGACGAACGGGTCCGGCAGCGGGTGCGTGCGCCCGTCGACGGTGACCTGCCCTTCGGCCATCGCTTCCAGCAGCGCGGCCTGGGTTTTCGGCGGGGTGCGGTTGATTTCGTCGGCAAGCAGCAGGTTGGCGAACACCGGCCCGGGCCGGAACACCAGCCGCCGGTCGGCCTGGTCGTAGACGACGGCGCCGGTGACGTCGGAGGGCAACAGGTCCGGGGTGAACTGGATGCGGGCGAAGCCGAGGCCGAGCACGGTCGCGAACGATCGGGCGATCAGTGTCTTGCCGAGGCCGGGCAGGTCTTCGATGAGCACGTGCCCGCGCGCGAGCGCGCCGAGCAGGATCAGCTCCAGGACGGCGCGTTTGCCGACGACGGCGCGTTCGACCTCGTCCAGGACGGCGGTCGAGCGGGCTCCGGTCATGGCGGCGTCGGTGAGCGTCATCGGAGGGCCTCCAAGCGGTCGAGGATCGCGGCGAGGGTCTGGTGCGACGGTCCTGGGGCGTCGCGGTCGCCGGACCGCGCGCGGCTCGGGTCGACCAGCGGCCAGAGGTCTTCGCCGAGGAGGCGCCTTCCGTCCGGGTCCGGTCCCAGCAGGCGCACGAGGACCGGGCGCAGGTCGCAGTCCCAGGCGTGCCGGGAGGTGCCGGACCAGGCCACGGCGGCGGCGAGCTTGGCATAGCCGGGGAAGTCCGGCCGCCGAGCCTCGCGGGCCGGTGCGGCCGCGGTCTGCGAGGGGCGCAGAGCTGCCCGGACGTTGACTATCGCCAGCACGGTGATCAGCACTGCGGTGACGAAGAGGCCTGCGACCGAGGCGATCGCATAGCCGACGGCGAGCAGGACCGCCGCGGCGACGCTGAACAGGACGGTGATCATGGTCGCCTGCCGAGGTCGTGGAGGAGTTCGTCCAGGGCCTGGCGCGCGGTGTCCTGGTGCGCGCCGGTGATCGGGTGGCTGCTGAAGCGTGCTTCGGCGAACACGTCGACCAGCCGCTGTGCCGGTCCTGCGCGCACGAGTCCGCCGTCTGCGGCGCGGGCGAGCACCGCCGACGGGGTGTCGGAGAGCCGGGGTGCCGCCGCGGACTGTGCGAGTGCGCGCTCCATCGCCGCGAACGACCGCAGGATCGCCCCTCGCGGCCCGCCGGTGACCGCCGCGACGATTTCGCCGCGGCCCGCTGCCGCAGCCTCCGCCAGACCACCTGACGCCTCGATCGGACGCGGCGCCCGGCGGTGCCATCGGAGAAGCAGCAGGAGCAGGGCTGCCAGCAGCACGACCGGCAACAGCCAGGACGGCCCGCCGCCGGGGGAAGCCACCGAGGGCGCGGCTGCTGGCGGAGGGGGCACGAACCGGACTGGAGGCTGCGTCGGCGGGGTGGCTCGCGACGCCACGACAGCCAGGACCACGAGCGGTGCGGCGACGACGGCCAGGGTGATCAGCACTGCCCACCGCCGGCCCCATTTCGTGCCCAGCGGCTCGTGGACGGCCTCGAAGTCGTCGTCCTCAGGCCTCCGGCGACGGCGCAGCGCCGCGAAGAACGCGAGCACCGGAAGAACCGCGGCGAGGACGAGGATCGAGGTGAGGACAGCCAGCGTCGTGCCCCCGACGTGCGCGAACGGCCCCGCGAACGACCAGCGGGCGTTTCCGCGGGCACGCACTCCGGCCACGCCGAGCGCCAGCAGGACGCCGACGGTGATCAGCGCGGTGGCTTCACCCCGGTGTCGCATTCGCACACCTCTCCCTGACGTGTTCGTCAGGGACCGTTAGCGGCGTGCCGCGGTTGTGGTGAGCCCCATCACCTGCCTGCGATTGTGCCACGGCCGGACGCCGGACGCGATCAGCCGGAGGGCTGGCTCGGGTATGCTCGGGTGAGGCGATGAAGCTCGCCGCAACCGCCGCCCCCGGCTGATGGCTTCTACCAGTGCCGAGCTGGTGTGGAAGCGGGTGGTGCGGCATGGCGCGTTCTCCGAGCGTCCTGTTCCCGGGTGGCGAAACCGTCGGCAGACCGGCCGAGCCCGCGTTCTTCGGCGATCTGAATCTCGGCCAGGCGGTGTCCGCGGTGACTGCCGGGCGGGCCGAGTACGACCTGGGCCTGTTCTTCTCCGCGCCGCTGCACGAGGCGCCTGCCGTCGAGTATCGGCACGAAGTGTTCCGCGACCTCCAGCGCGACGACGTGCGCGAGGTGGTCGAGGAGTTCGCCGAGCGGATGCGGCGCATGCGCGAGCGCCTGGCGCTGGCCGGAAAGATCCACTATCCCCGGCAGAAGCAGCGGTGGTTCCTCGACGCGGTGGATGTCTACTGTGGAGCGGTCGCGGCGCTGCGGGAAGGGCTGGACCGCGTCGAGATCCGGTCCCGCGGCCTGCGGTCGATCCACGAGCACGTCGCCGGATACCTTGCGGCGCAACCTTTTCACGCATTGCTTGCCGACACGCGTGATCTCCAGGAGCAGCTCGCGCGGATCAAGTACCGCGTGCACGTCCAGGGCGCGCGAGTCAAGGTCAGCCGGTTCGACGACGACGCGGACTACAGCAGCGAGGTCGAGAAGACGTTCGCGAAGTTCAAACAGGGCGCGGTGAAGGACTACTTCGTCCGGTTTTCCGAGCCGCCGGAGATGAACCACATCGAGGCGCAGGTTCTCGACTGCGCGGCCCGGCTGTACCCGGGCGCGTTCCGCGCTCTCGCGGACTACTGCGAACGGCATCGTGACTACCTGGCGGCCGCGATCGGCCGGTTCGATCGCGAGGTGCAGTTCTACCTCGCCTACCTGGCGCACATCCGGCGGCTGTCGGCGACCGGTCTGCGGTTCTGCTATCCGGAGATTTCGGCGACCTCGCACGACATTTACGCCGAGGACGCCTTCGACCTCGCTCTCGCCACCAAGCTCGTCCCGGACAGCCCGTTGGTGTGCAACGACTTCCGACTGTCGGGTGCCGAACGGGTGCTGGTGGTGACCGGGCCGAACCAGGGCGGCAAGACGACGTTCGCGCGCATGTTCGGCCAGCTCGCGCACCTGGCCGCGCTCGGATGCCCGGTGCCCGCGGCGCGAGCCAGGCTGTTCCTCCCGGACCGGGTGTTCACGCATTTCGAACGCGAGGAGAATCCGATCACCCTGCGCGGCAAGCTCGACGACGAGCTGGTGCGGATCCGGGACATCCTGCGCGACGCGACGAGCGACAGCGTGCTCGTGCTGAACGAGAGCTTCGCGTCCACCACCCTGCACGACGCCCGGTTCATCGGCACCGACGTGCTGCGCCGCATCATCGACTTGGGCGCGCTGACGGTGTATGTGACCTTTGTGGACGATCTCGCGTCGCTGGGCGAGGCGACGGTCAGCATGGTCGGCGGGGTCGTTCCGGACGATCCGGCCGAACGCACTTACCGGCTTGAACGGCGGGCGGCCGACGGGCTCGCTTACGCCGCGGCGATCGCCGAGAAATACGGACTAGCCTACGACACCCTGCGAAGGCGGATCGGGCGATGAAAGTCTTCCTGCTGCACCGAGACCAGGACGCCGATCTCGACGCCCCGCCGCCGCCGGACGACCTCGTCCAGGATCTGGAACTGGAGACCCTGTTCGACGCCATGGCCGCCGGCGACGACTTCCTGCGCGACCTCGTGCCCCGAATCATGTTCGCGAGCCTGACCGACCCGGACGCGATCCGGTATCGCCAGCAGGTTCTCGCCGACTGCGTCGCCCATCCCGGGGTCGTGCGCGACCTCTACGCCATCGCGGTCGACGCGCGCCAGGTCGAGCGGAAGGTGTGGTTCGGGATCCTTTCCCGCGACTCGCCCGAGCACATCCTGAACCGGTCGGTGAAAACGCTCGAATTCCTCGTGGACAACCTCAAACAGCTGCGGCAGCAAGCGATTGAGCGCGGCGGCGAATTTCGCTCGCCGGGATTCGCCCGGTTCTTCGCGATGCTGCGGGAGGAACTCGACGACGACTACTTCGCCGTGGCCGAGAACCACTTGGAGGAACTCGAATTCCCCCGCGGCGTGCTGATGAGCGCGGAGCTGGGACAGGGGAACCGCGGCGTGCGGTTCGGCCTGCACCGGATGCCGAAACGAAGCTGGATCGAGCGGATCACCACGAGCGCCCCGCCCAGCTACGGGTTCGTCGTGCCGGCGCGGGACGAGGCCGGTGCCCGGGCCCTCGGCGACCTGCAAGGGCGCGGGGTGAACGTCGTGGCCAACGCGCTGGCCCAATCGGCTGATCACGTGAAGAGCTTCTTCCGCGTGCTGCGCGCCGAACTCGCCTTCTGCCTCGGCTGCCTGAACCTGCACGAACGCCTGCGCGCGAAAGGGAAACCGGTCTGCTTTCCCGCTCCGGAACCGAGCGGAGAGCCGGTGCTGACCGCGCGCGGACTGTACGACGTGTGCCTCGCCCTGCGGTCCGATGAACAGGTGGTGGGCAACGACGTCGACGCCGACGGCAAGACGCTGGTCCTCGTCACCGGCGCGAACCAGGGCGGCAAATCCACGTTCCTGCGCAGCTGCGGCACCGCGCAGCTGATGCTGCAGGCCGGGATGTTCACGGCGGCGGAAGCCTTGCGGGCGAACACGTGCACGGGCCTGTTCACCCATTTCAAACGCGAGGAGGACGACACGATGACCCGGGGCAAGCTGGACGAGGAGCTGGCCCGGATGAGCGAGATCGCCGACCGGATCCGGCCCGGCGGCCTGCTGCTGTGCAACGAATCGTTCGCCTCCACCAACGAGGCCGAAGGATCCGAACTCGCTCGCCAGGTGGTCCGCGCGCTCACCGAAACAGGCGTCAAAGTCCTGTTCGTGACCCACCTCTACGACCTCGGCCACAGCCTGTGCGAGCAGCACCGCGACGACATGCTGTTCCTGCGCGCGGAGCGCGAGCGGACGTTCACCCTGACCGAAGGCGAACCGCTGCCGACCAGCTACGGCGCGGACTCCTATCGCCGCGTCTTCGCCGGTCACCGCTAGGCACCGCGCGTGCTCGGCTGCTACCGTGGATCAGTCCGTGGTGCTCGGCACCGCGACCGGCGATGGGGCTCGCCGTGATTCGCGCCGTCCGGCGCTGATGGCTTCTACCCGCGACCGCGTCCGCGCAGCATTCTGCCGGGCGACCGGACGAGGAGGAAGCCATGGGGCTGGACGCCAAACCCGTCAACCTGCGCTGCACCGGCCTGATCCTGCGCGACGCCCACGTCCTGCTGTGCCAGCGGATCACCGACTGGGTGCTGCCCGGCGGCACGCAACAGGACGGGGAGTCCGTCGGCGCGTGCGTGCGCCGCGAAGTGCGCGAGGAGACCGGTCTCGCGGTCACGCCGACGGGCGTCGCGTTCGTGCTGGAGGCAACGAATTCGCGTTACGGCCAGCACCTGGTCGAGATCGTGCTGCACGCCGAGACCGACGACCCGGACGCCGAGCCGCACGGGGTCGAGGACGGCCTGGTGCCGCGGTTCGTGCGGCTGGAACACGTGCTGTCGCTGGAGCTGCGGCCTCCGATCGGCGGGTATCTGCGCGGCTTCCATGCGGGTGGCGCGCAGCGGACTGCCGCCTACCTGGGCAACGTGTGGCGCCCGGCGCCGGCCGAGGCGAGGCGATCGTCGTGACTGCCGCGCTGGCGAACCTGGCCGACCTGGTCCGGCGGTATCTCCCGGTCGAACGGGCGCGAGTGGTGGACGACGCGGTGTCCCGTGCCTTGTCCGGGCAGGTCCGGGTGCTCGTGCTCGGCGAGGCCAAGCGCGGCAAGAGCACCTTGGTGAACACGCTGTTCGCCCGCGACTTGCTGCCGACCGGCGCACTGCCGGTGACGTCGGTCGCGACCACCGTCACCGTCGCGTCCACTGTGGATGCCGAGGTCCGCTACCGCGACGGCCGCAGCCGTCCGATCGGGCTGGACGAGGTCGCCGAGCTGGTCAGCGAACGCGGCAACCCCGGCAACGTCCGGCAGGTGGACACCGTGCGGATCTCAGCGCCGTCGGCCTGTCTCCCAGCAGGCACCGAAGTGGTCGACTCGCCCGGCACCGGATCTGTACATCAGGCCAACACCGAGGAAGCCGCGCGGGCGCGCGACAGCGTGGACCTCGCCGTGCTCGTGGTGGCCGCCGATCCGCCTGTCTCGCAGGCTGAGCTGACGCTGGCCGCAGAGGTGATGACGACCGCGGCGGCCGCGGCGGTGCTGGTCAACAAAACCGACCTGGTGCGGCCCGGCGATTTGGCCGAGATCGTCGCGTTCACCCGGGCCGCGGTCGCCGGACCGCTCGGCTCGGACGTCCCGGTGCTGCCGGTCTCGTTGCGCACCGGCGCGCCGACGGAATTGGTCGCGTGGCTCGGGGAACGGATCGCACGCTGCGGCGAAGCGGACGTCGTGTCCTCGACCGCGCGTGCGCTGCGCCGGGAAACGACCGCGGTACTGGACGGCCTGCGGATCGAGTACGAGCTGATCCGACGGTCCACTGAGGACAGTGCGGGTGCGGTGCGCGCCCTGCGGGCGATACTCGACAACGCCCGGGTCGCGGAAACGGCCGCCGTGGACCATCTGCACGGTGCGGCGCGGCGGGCGCGGGCAGACTTGGATGCCGCACACGAGCGTGCGGTCGGCGCGGCGCGTGCGGCCACGCGGGAAGTGCTGGGGGCCGCGTTGCCGGAACAGCCCGCGCGCCCCGAGACCGCAGCAGATCTCGTCCGGCACCGGATCGGCGACCTGGCGGCCGGGCGCTGCGCGGAGTGGTTCAACCGCTTGGGCGCGGAGTTGGAGACGGCCATGCACGCCGGCGCCCGGCAGGCGTTGTCCGGTCTGACTGCGGATCTCGCGCGGTCACGGCAGGCCGCGGCCGAGGTGCTCGGAATCCGGCTGGACGAGGTGCCGATGCCGGAAACCGCTGCCGCGCCACGGTTGCCGGTACTCGAACTCGGCCCGGAGGTCGTTTGGCGGGAACTGGTCACCACGGCACTCGCACACCGCCTGCCGGCAGCGATCCGCCGCAAGCGGTTGCACCGTCACCTGGTCGACTGGGCGGCGAATGCCGTGCCCCGGCCGTTCGGGCGCGCCCGCTCTGCGCTGCAGGACTGGTTGCAGGACAACGCATGCGGGACCGAACGCGCGCTCGCGGAGATCTGGCGGGCCCAGCTCGCCGCACTCGAACGCGGACTCGCCGAAGCCGCGCGCCGGGAGAGTGCCGGTCCGGACGTCCAGCTCGACGAACTCGGCGAGCAGATCAGCGTGCTCGACCAGGCCGTACGCGAGCTTGACACCACCGTCCTCAGCGCCGCGGCACGGTGAGCCGCCATGATCGGATGTGCGCGCTGGCGGCAGACGGAACTCCAGGTCCTGGAATGGGTCCACGGGCAGACACCGCGGTCCGCGGTGCGGTGCGCTCAGATGGTGACCACGCTCGGGGAGACTCCGGTCGCCTGGGCCGCGGTCGGCGCCTCGTGCCTCCTGACGCGATCCGGCGGGCGGGCCGCGCCGATCGTCACGCTCGCGGTCGCGGCTGCACTGCGACGCGGCCTGGCCGATCTGATCGACCGGCCGCGTCCGCCGGAACGGTTGTGGCGCACGGAATGGTCCGGCCCGAGTTTTCCTTCCAGGCACACGACTCTCGGCACGCTGGGTGCGGGTCTGGTCGCCGTGAACCTGTTGCGCCGGCCGGGAATCGTCGCGGTGCCGGTCGCGGCGGCCGTCGGGATCAGCCGGATCGTGCTCGGCGTGCACTGGCCCACCGACGTGCTGGCCGGCTGGGCATTCGCGGCGGCGGCACTGGCGCTCTCGGGCGGGAGGCGCCGGAATGGCCGGCGTTGAGCTGTGCCACGCCTTCGTGGAGTTCCCGATCTTCGACGCGAAGTCCCGCTCGCTGAAGAAACGCGTGCTCACCTCCGCCGGCGGGACGATCCGGACCGGGGCGAAAGTGCCGATCGTGACGGCGTTGCGGGACATCACCGTCTCGCTGGCCGAGGGCGACCGCGTCGGGCTGGTCGGGCACAACGGCGCGGGCAAGTCCACCCTGCTGCGGCTGGTGGCCGGGATCTACGAACCCACCCGCGGATCCGCGCGGCGCACCGGCCGGGTGGCGCCGGTGTTCGACCTCGGCCTCGGCATGGACCCGGAAATCTCCGGACTGGAGAACATCGTCGTGCGCGGCATGTTCCTCGGCATGACCCGCCGCCGGATGCGGGCCCGGATCGACGAGATCGCCGACTTCACCGAACTCGGCGACTACCTGCGGATGCCGCTGCGCACCTACTCCACCGGCATGCGGGTGCGGCTGGCGCTGGGCGTGGTGACGTCGATCGACCCGGAGATCCTGCTGCTGGACGAAGGCATCAGCGCGGTCGACGCGGACTTTCTCGAACGCGCCCGGGCACGGCTGCACGACCTGGTCGCGCGCTGCGGGCTGCTGGTGTTCGCCTCGCACACCGAGGAGTTCCTGCTCGACCTCTGCGATTCGGCGCTGTGGCTGGACTCCGGGCGCATCGTGCGAGCCGGCCCCGCGACAGACGTGGTGCGCGCCTACACGGGTAGCTCAGGCCGGGCGGACGCTGAACCCCAGCAGCGCCGGGCCGCCGACGATCCGATCGCCGCCGACCGTGTCCTTCAGCTTGTGCATCCCCGTGTCGTCGCCCCGGACCGGGAAACTCCGGGAGAAGTGCTGCACGAGGATCTGTGACCAGCCGATAGGAATCGGTCAGCTGACCGCCAGGAGCGGCCGGAGGCGTCCGGTGCGCAGGGTCTCGACATACCCGGAGGCCACCCGGCGCAGGACGACGCTGGCGGCGAGGGCGACGAGGAGACCGACGACGAACGAGCCGGCGACGTCGTGCGGGTAGTGCGCGCCGACGTAGACGCGGGAGGCTCCTTCCGCGAGGGCGAACAAGGCGGCGATGGCGCAGAGCCGGCGGCTGACCAGATACAGGGCCGCGACGGTGGCGGCGGCGACGGTGGAGTGGCCGCTGGGGAAGGCGTAGTCGTCGAGTGCGGGGCAGGCTTCGACGATGAAGGCGTTCGGCAGGGAACGGCAGGGCCGCAGTTCGGCGACGCCGGACTTGACGACCTCGGCGACGACGAAGGCGACCAGAACGCAGACGGGGGCGACGAGGGCGGCGGTCATCGTGGCCGCGTCCGCGCGCCGGGCCTGCCACCAGCCCACGATCATCAGCACGGCGAAGACCCCCAGTCCGTACTGGGTCCAGGCTTCGGCCGGAGCGTTGAGCCAGGCGGTGTGCCGCGCGAAGTCGGTCACCGAGGTGAACCACGAGCCGTCGACGGTCGAGCCGTCGAAGGCGAGCCGGAAGGGGGAACTGGGAGCCATGGCAGGTGGTCTTTCTGGGCAGTGGCGAGCGGTGGGCTGGTGCTTGCGACGGGGGGCGGACTCCTCCGTCTTCATCTACATGGTTGTAGATTCTCGTCATCGTAGCGGGATGGGGTCCGGGCGGTCGCCTGCCGGCAGGCGCGCGGCCTCGGCAGGCGGCATCGCTCCTGGTTGAGGTGCGAGATCGCGGCCGGCGACCGGTCCCGGACGATCGCCTGAGCGATGTCGATCATGCTCACGTGCTGCCGTCCTCGCAGGTCGCCGGTTCAGGGAAGCGGTCAGGCTAGCGTGCGGCGGCAGGGGCACCGATCTTGGGGATGCTAACTGTCGTTATTTTCCAGACCTAACTGTTGCCTTGCTTCCAGCCGCAGGTGAAGTGCCGGATGAGCGTCGCCGGGACCAAGGCGGTGAGCAGAGCGCCCACCACGATCGGCCCGGGGGAGCCCATGCCGATCCCGACGACCGTGATCACCAGCTCGGTGGCCAGCAGGGTGAGCAGACCCGCGGCGGCAGCGGCGAGCGTGGACAGGCGCACCGGGTGAAACGCAGCGAAGCGCCGGGCCAGCCGCGGGTTTTCCCGGACAAGCTCGTGCTCGATCTCGTCGAGCTGCTGTTGTTCGTGATCGCGCAGTGCCATGGCCGGCTACACGTCGTAGCAGAGGGGCGCAAAACCGCGGAGCATGACCAGAGTTGCCACCCGTGGCCTCCCTGCCTGTGTGATCGCAGCGATCGTCGGACCAGGCAGGGGCTGTTGGCGGCGCACGGCCGCGGTTGGGTCCGGCGAGCCCCACCGCCGGGCGCTGATGCGCGTGGCGGAGTCTACTGCGTTTCGACGGGCGGGAGAGTCGGCGGCGCGAAGCCGTACTCGCGGGCGTGCCGGGCGGACAACGCGGTGGCACAAGGCAGGCAGGCCAACTGCCGGATTTCGGTGAAGGCCAGGTCTGCGGAGCTGAAGCCGGTGGAGTGCGGGACGGAGTTGTGGCCGACGCGGACGCAGTCGCGGCAGACCGCGGCGCCGCAGGTGGTGCAGATTCCCACGGCGGGGCGCGTTTCATTGGCGAGAGAGCAGTCGAGGCAGTGCACGGGGTTGTCCTTTCTGGTCAGGCGAGGATGAGCACGAGGGCGAGCACGGCGACGAAGGCGATCAGCAGGTAGCCGACATAGGCGTCGAGCCGTCCGTTCTGGAGGCGTTTGGCGGTGCGGACGGCGGCGCGCAGCGGGCGCAGCAGCGGCCGGTAGAGGAACTGTTCGACGGCTTCCACGACGTCGGAGGTGTAGCCGAGGTGGGCGCCGGCGGCGTCGGGGCGCGGGTCGTCGTCCCGGCCGCCGCTCTGGCGTTCGACCGTGCGCAGTTCGGCGCGGGTCAGCAGCACGTTCGCCAGGACCTTGCGGGTCGGGTTGGTGAAGGCGAAGGGTTTGTACTGGTTCTCGCCTTCGACCCCGCCGGTCGCCGAACGCCACGCGGGCACCCGGCGGACGGCGAACATGCGGCCCCGCGCGAACACCAGGCACAGGAGTCCGGCCCCGGCCAGCAGCGCCGGCAGCACGACGGCGAGCCAGGACGGGGAGAGGATGGAGAAGCCGGGGAACACCGGTTGCAGCACCCAGGGCCCCTTGATCGCGGACCCGGTGGCGTCGCGGGGCACGATCGGGCCGAGCCCGGCGGCGATGACCCGCACCTGGAGGGGCGCGACGGCGGCGACCGCCAGACAGCCGGCGCCGAGGGCGGTGAGGGCGAGCTTGCCGAGCGGGCCGGTGTCCCGGGCCAGTTCCGCGTCGCGCGGTCCGCGGGGGCCGAGCACGGTGAGCCCGACGATGCGCACGAAAGCGACGGCGGCGAAGCCCGCAGTGAGCGCGACCAGCGCGCCGGTGACGGCGAGCGGCAGGGTGTAGCCGAGCGCGCCAAGCCGGAACTGCTGCATCAGCGCCTCCAACAGGAACCACTCGGACACGAACCCGGCAGTCAGCGGCAGCCCGGCGAGGGTGAGCGCGCCGATCGCCAGCCCCGTGCCGGAGAACCGCAGACGGTGCCCGACGCCGCGCAGGTCGTCGAGTTCGGTCGTGCCGGTCGCGTCCTCGATCCCGGCCGTGGCGGTGAACAACAACGATTTGGCCAGTGCGTGCGCGATCGTTTGCAGGGTGGCGGCGAGCAGCCCGACCGCGATCAGCGGCGGCATCGAGGCGGCGGCGCCGATCATCGCGACCGCGTAGCCGACCGTGATGAGCCCGGCGTTCTCCACGCTGGAGTAGGCGACCACCTCGGCGAGATCGGTTTGCACGGTGGCGTGCGCGATGCCCAGCAGCGCGGTCGCGCCGCCCAGCAGGAGCACGACGACGGCGAGCCAGGGCGGCGGCTGGTGCAGGAGCGCGAGGGTCCGCCAGAGGCCGTAGAACCCGACGTTCACCGCGACTCCGGCCATGACCGCGCGCAACGGTCCCGGTGCGGCGCGGTAGCCGCGCGGCATCCACACGTGCACCGGGACCAGCCCGACCTTGACCGCGAAACCGAGCACCAGCAAGGCGTAGGCCGCGTCGCGGACGCCGGTGTGCGGCAGCGTCGTGAAGCTGGGGAAGGAGAAGCTGCGGCTTTGGGCGGCGAGCAGCAGCAGGCCGACCAGCAGTGCCGCGCCGCTGACCTTGCCGAGTGCGATGGTGACGATCGCCGGTGTCGCGGTGCAGCCGCGCTGGTGGGCGGTCATGAGGTAGAAGGCGACGGTCAGCGTCTCCCAGGCGAACAGGAACACGAACACGTGGTCGGCGGTGACGATGACCGCGATCGACGCGAAGGCGAGCGCATAGGCGCAGCTGAGGCCCCTTGCCCGGACGCGGTGCGGCCGGACCGCCCAGTCCGCGCACGCCAGCGAGACCGGGACGGCGACGGAGAAGCTGATTACGAGGAACAGTGCGGAGAGCCGGTCGACGGTCAGGTCGGCCGCGCCGAAGCCGAGGAACGCGTCGAGGCTCAGCCGGATCGGGTGCCCCGTGAGCCCGGCGGCGCCGACGATGGTCAGCAGGGTCGCGGCCGCGGCGCCGAGCAGATAAGGCAGGGGGCGGGCCCAAGCGTGCCGGACGCCGAGCACCAGATCGGCCAGCAGCGCGAGGCCGAGCAGGCCGAGCGCGGCGATCAGGACGGCCGTCATCGCGTTCGCCTCGTCCCGGTCAGCCGGCCGGTGGCCAGCAGGATCGCGTGCAGCAGCCGGAACGGGCTCGGCGGCGACCCCGGCACCCACACGTCGACCGGGAGCAGGTCGCCGATGCCGCCGGCAGTGGCGTAGGAGGGCGAGACCAGGCCGCCGCTGATCGCGTCGGCGCCCACGGCGATGACCGCAAGCGGACGCGGCAGCGCCTCCAGCGTGCGGGCCAGCGGCGCGGCCATCCCGTGCGTTCCGGCGCCGGTGACGAGCAGGAGGTCGGCGTGGCGGGGGCTGGCGGTGAAGAAGATCCCCAGCCGGTGCACGTCGTAGACCGGGTTGAGCAAGGCGAGTACTTCCCATTCCTCGGCGCCGTCCGAGCCCGCGTCGACGTGTCTGATGTGGACGGACCGGCGGAATGCCCTGGTGCGCCGGGACAACGCGGCACGAAGACGGCGCAGTTCGGCATCGGTCTCGGCCAGTTCGGGCACCACGAGGGCTTCCCGGGAGAGCCGGGCGACGTCGTTGCCGTCCTGCCAGCCGAACCGGTCGGGCCGGGCGGCGACACAGGCACCGCACCCGATGCACCGGCCCTGGTCGAGCCGGACCCGGCCGTGGTCATCCTGGATCGCGCCGGTGGGACACAGCTCGTCCAGCCCCGGGTCCCAGGCCGTTTCGCCGACCGTGCGGGCGATCGAGCGGACGTCGTCGGCGTCGGGCCGCCGGGGGTGTCCGGTCGTGACGATCCCGTCGCGCAAGCCGCGGAAAACCCAAGGCATCTACATCGCCACCCCGGCTATGGAGAGGCCGAAACTGGCCTCGATGAACGGGAAATCGGTCAGGATGTCGCCGTGGAACGCCTGGGAGAACACGGCGAGGTTGTGGAACGACGCTGACCTCGGCGCGCATCGCCGCAGCCGCCCGTCGCGCTCGGCGTCGAGGAAGTACAGCACTTCGCCCTGCGGTGCTTCGGCCCAGCCGACCGCCTGACCGGCGACCGGGCCGACCGGGGCGGCCAGCGTCTCGTCGGGCCGGTCGCCGAGCAGTTCGACGATCTGGGCAAGCAGGTCGAACGACTCGGCGACCTCGTCCCACCGCACCCGCAGCCGGGCCATCGCGTCGCCGTCGCTGCGGCGCGGCCCGGGCGTGCGGCTGAGCTTGGGGTAGGCGTCGTAGGGCCGGTCCCACCGGGTGTCGTCGCCGGTGCCGCCGGCCCGTCCGACCGGGCCGAGCAGACCGTGCTCCAGGGCGAAATCCTCGTCCAGCGGCCCGGTTCCGCGCAGCCGGTCGAGGAACGACGCGGTCTGCATCAACGCCTCGGCGTCGGCGGAGACGGCGCGGCGGAGAGCGTCCATTCGGGACCGGAGGTCTTCGCGGCCGAGCATCGGAAGCGCGCGTACTCCGCCGGGAATCACGACACCGCGGCCGAATCGGTTGCCGCACAACGCGGACACCAGCCGCAGCGTGCGCTCCTTGTGC
This sequence comes from Amycolatopsis echigonensis, assembly GCF_014174495.1. Lineage (GTDB taxonomy): Bacteria > Actinomycetota > Actinomycetes > Mycobacteriales > Pseudonocardiaceae > Amycolatopsis > Amycolatopsis echigonensis. The sequence continues at coordinate 65,152 of NZ_JACJHR010000021.1, read as the reverse complement.
CAGCCGAAGCGGGCGACGGCGACCGCGAGGCCGGCGGCGTCGGCGAGTTTCATGGCGACGTCGAGGTGGCTGGCGATGCGTTCGAGTTCCGCGTGCAGCGCGCGCACCAGCTGTGCGGTCAGCGGCGGCTGCGCATCGGCGAGTTCCTCGACGGCGTGGCAGAACGCGAGGGCATGCGCGACGGAGGCGATTCCCTCGACCCGTTCGGCCAGCAGAACCGCGTGATTCGGGGCCATTCCTTCGAAGCGCACTTCCAGGCCGCGGTGTTTGAAGTGCGGGCGGACGTTCACGTGCGGGATGTCCTCGCCCGGGGTCTCGACGACGTACTCCACCGATTCGAACACCCCGGAGCGGACGGGACCGTGCGGGAGGCTGAACAGGCCGGTGCCCATCACGTGGCTGGGCAGCGCGCGCTCGTCCGGCTCGACGTGGGACGGGTGGAACGCGGCGCCGGGGCTGGGCAGGGGTTCGTTGTCGTCCGGGTGCGGCAGCACGAGCGGGTCGAGCCGCGGATGGCCCTGCGGGACCACGCCGAACAAGTCATGCAGCTTGCGCTCGTACCAGAACGCGGAGGGAATCCTCGGCGTCAGCGCGGGATAGGCGCCGGTGCCGGGCAGGAGCCGCAGGTCTGCGACGTCGATGCCGCCCGGCCGGGCCAGCAGCACGTGCAGGGTCACGCCTTCGGTGAGGTCGCCGTCGCCGATCAGGGCGGCGAACCGCGCCCCGTCGCCGATCCGGGCGAAGATCTCCTCCCGGCTCATGTCCCGCCTCCCAGCTCGGCCACTCCGCGGGCCAGGAGATCGGCGAAGTCCGCTGGCGGGTGCACGCCGAGCACGATCAGCACCAGCAGCCCGGCCACCATCGGCGCGACCATCCAGGCACTCGGCTCCCCGCGCACCGGCAGCTCGGTGCCGCCGCGGACGAAGAGCATCCGCGTCGTCGCCACCGACAGCCCGAGGAAAGCCAGCGTGACCAGCACGACGAGGACCACGGTGACCGTGTCGTGGGCGCCGGCGAGCCCGCCGGCGACGATCTGGAACTCGCTGCGGAACAGCCCGAACGGCGGCATCGCCGACAACGCCAGTATCGCGAACAGGAACAGCGGCGCCGTCCACGGCAAAGTGTCCAAACAGGACCGGATGGTGCCGGTGTCCTTGGTGCCGTACTTGCGGACCAGCACCCCGGCGCCGAAGAAGGCGTTGCCTTTCGCCGCGGCGTGGGCGACCACGTGCAGCAGGACTCCGGCGAGTGCCAAGGGCGCGCCGAGCCCGATGCCGATCGTGAGGATGCCCATGTGCTCGACGCTGGAGTAGGCCAGCAGCCGTTTGAGGTCGCGTTGCTCCAGCAGGTACAGCGCGGCCAGCAGCAGGGTGAGGACGCCGAACACGAGCAGCACCGTTCGGGGGGAAGCCGGAGCCGAGCGTGCCGGCGGCGACCTGGTAATAGCGCAGCACCGCGTAGAAGCTCACCGCGAGCAGCGAGCCGGACAGCATCGCCGAGACCGGCGTCGGCGCCTCGGAATGCGCGTCCGGCAGCCAGGTGTGCACCGGGAAGAGCCCGACCTTGGTGCCGAACCCGACGACGGCGAGCACGAACGCCAGCTGAACGGCGTTGTGCGGCAAGGTTTTCCCGGCGGTGAGCAGGGGCGCGAACGCGACGTCGTAGGACGAGCCGAGGACGGTGGAGCCGGCGTAGTACATGACAATCGTGGCGAGCAGCCCGATGCCTAGACCGGCGGAGGCGAGCAGCACGTACTTCCACGCGGCTTCGGCGGCGTTGTCGGTGTCGTCCAGCGCCACCAGCAGCGCCGACACGACGGTGGTGATCTCCACCGCGATCCACAGCAGGGCGAGGCCGTCCATGAGCGGCGCGCACATCATCGACCAGGCGAACAGGTTCAGTCCGATGTGGAATCTCCGGGCGTAGCGGGCGAATCCCGGACGGTCGCGTTCGGACTGGAGATAGCCGATCGAGTACACCGCGGTCGCGGCGTAGAGGAAAGTGGTGCCGAGCAGGAACACGACCGACACCGCGTCGGCCCGGAGGATCCCGAACTGCACCGGCCCGCGCACGACCGCGGGCACCAGCACGACGGCGAGGCCGAGGCTAGCCAGCGCGGTGAGCAGGCTCAGCGTCTCGCTCGCCCGGACGCGGGCCGGGAGCGCGCCAAGGGCGGACACCAGCGGGAGAGCGGTCAGCAGGACGAGGACGACCGGCATAGCCTCACCCCCTCAGCTTCGTGAGGTCGCGGGTGGACAGCGATTCCGATCGGCGGTGGTGGACCTGCATGAGCACCCCGAACACGACCACCGCGACCAGCAGGTCGAACAGGAACGCCACCTCGAGGATCAACGGCATCCCGGCAGCGACCACGAGACTGGCCAGGGAAACTCCGTTCTCCAGCGAGAAAAACCCGATCGCCTGCGAGACCACGTCACGGCGCACGATCATCAGCACGAACGCCACCAGGATCACCGCGACCGACAGCGCGAGCGCGGTTTCCGGGAGCGCGGGGCTGGTGACTTGGAAGCGCCCGGTCGCGAAGAACCCGAACGCCGCCACCGCGACCGCCAGCAGCACCTCGCTGGCCACGCCGAGCGCGCCGCTGCCGGCGATCTCGGTGCCCGCCGTGCGCAGCATCCGCAGCACCAGCCACGGCACGACGATCACCTTGAGCGCCAAGGACAACGCCGCCAGGGCGTACAGCTCCGGCACGTCCCGCACGACCGCGACGACCACCGCGAGCAGGGACACCAGCAGCGACTGCGCGGCATACACCCGGACTTGCGCGCGCAGCAACGCGGTCCGCAGCATCGCGAACTCGGTCAGCAGCACCAGCACCGCCAGCCCGTTCGCCACTCCGGCATACACTCCGGGCGGCGCGACGGCGGCGGGGTCCGCGGCCAGGACGTTCATCAGCCGCCTCCGAAGTAGAGGGTGAACACGGCCAGCACCGCGAGCAGGAACGCCGCCGCGACGAACTCGGTGATCTTGAACAGCCGCAGCTTCGCGAACGAGTTGTCGATCACCGCGATCAGGACGCCGAGCACCGCGCATTTGCCCAGCAGCGCCGCGATCGCGAGCGCCACGTTCCCGATCCCGGGCGTGGCGGCCAGCCCCCACGGGGCGATGAACACGTTGATCAGGATGGTGAAGAGGATCAGCTGCTTCATCGCCGATCCCCAGCGCAGCATCGCCAGGTACGGGCCGGAGTGCTCGAACGCCCGGGCTTCCTCGATCATGCCGAACTCGTTGGTCCCGGTGTGCGTTTCTACCGGGATCCTGCCGGTTTCGGCCAGGATCACCAGCAGCAGCGCGGCCGCGGCGAGCAGGTGCGCCGGACGCACGATCTGCTCGGCCGAGGACCGGACGGTTTCGGCCAGCGCGTACGGAAGGTCGGTTCCGGTCACCAGCGCGACGGTGAAGACCACGAACAACACCACCGGTTCGGTGATCGCGCCGAAGGTTTTGGTCCGGCTGGCTCCCAATTGCGCGTAGGGCGAACCGGTTTCGGCAGCGGCCACCGCGACCGCGAAGCTGGCGAGCGCCAGCACGAACCCGCCGCCGAGGATGTCGCCCATGTACCCCAGCGGCAACGGGAACGTGGTGAGCACCGGGATCAGCAGCGGCACGGTCAGGTAGCACGCCATCGCGCCGATCGGGGCGACCAGGAAGACCCAGCTCGCTCCGTTCGGAGCCAGGGATTCCTTGCGGAACAGTTTGCCCAGGTCGTAGTACGGCTGGAGCAAGCGGGTGCCGCGCCGTCCCTGCAGCCGCGATTCCACCCGCGCGATCACGCCGGACACCCCGGGCGCGGCGACCAGCACAGTCAGCGCCTGCGCCAGCTGCACGAGCGGGATCGGCACCGGCGGGTTCACGATCGCTCCCCGAGCCGGGGAGCGAGCTGATGATCGGGGACTGCGGAGCCTTCGGAATCCTCGTCCACCCGGACCTCCTCTACCGGCCTGCCAGCGTGCGAACACGAAGGTGGTGCGGTAGAGGCCATTAGCGGAGGATCCGCGGTTAAGGCGAGCCCCATCGCCTGTGTTCCCAGTGTGACCACCACGGCGACGTCGCGCAAGCCCGTGCGCCGCCGCGGACCCGGATGGGTTCTTGACCGCCGGGTCCCCGAGCGGTTGTACTGGACGCGGCGATGGATCCCGCCGGGGCTCGTGTGTGCCCGAACCGCCTCCGCCGAGGCTGATGGCTTCCTGGCCGATGCTTGCCGCGCCGGACCAGGAGGACCGCTGTGAAGATCACCAAAAGGGCGCTGCGACTGTCGATCTTCCTCGGCGACGGCGACATCTGGCACCACAAGCCGACATACGTGGAAATCGTGCACCGGGCGCACAAGGCCGGTCTCGCGGGCGCGAGCGTCCTGCGCGGCTTCGAGGGTTACGGCGTGTCGTCGCGGATCCACACCCAGCACGTGTTCCGGCTGAGCGAGCACCTGCCGCTGCTGGTGCTGATCGTGGACTCCGAAGAGAAGATCCGGGCGTTCCTGTCCGAATTGGACGACCTCGAAATCAGCGGCCTGATCGTGGTCGACGAAGTGGAAACGATCCGCTACACCGAATCCGCGCCGAAGCAGTCGCATTGGTGGTCCGTGAGCTGACGCGGGTGAAACCCGGCACAGCCCGCGGGCCCGCGGACGCCGGCTCGGCTAGACTGGAGCTGCGGCGGTGGGGCTCGCCGCTTCGGGGTCAGCCCGGAAGAACCGCGGCTCTGCCCGCCGCCAACAGTCCCTGCTTGACCAGTGTCGTGCCCAGGACAAGCAGGAGGCGTGCGTGAGCAATGAGGTCGACGTGACCGACCCGATCGACCCGGATGTCGATCTCCAAGTACCGGCACAGCGCCGGGAACTCTTCCGCACGCACGGATTGGTGCTCGTCCTCATCGCGGTCGGCGGTGGTCTCGGGGCACTGGCCCGCTACGGCCTGGCCACGCTGCTGCCCACTGCGCCCGGCCGCTTCCCGTGGGCCACCTTCGGCACGAACGTCGCCGGCTGCTTCCTGATCGGCGTTCTCATGGTGCTCATCACCGAGGTGTGGCCCGCGCACCGGCTCGTGCGGCCCTTCCTCGGCGTCGGCGTGCTCGGCGGATTCACGACCTTCTCCACCTACGCGGTGGAGACGCGCGGCTTGCTGCAGCCGGACACCGTCGGGCTCGCTTTCGCTTACCTGGCGGGAACTTTGCTCTGCGCGCTGCTCGCGGTGATCGCCGCCGTCTGGCTCACCCGGACCGTGACCAGTCTCGTCCGCCAACCCGAAGAAAGGGTCTGATCATGCAGCTCACGGGATACGCCCTGCGCATGTCGATCTTCATCGGCGAGGACGACGTCCGGCACCACAAGCCGCTGCACCGGGTGATCATCGAACGCGCCCGGGACGCCGGATTGGCCGGCGCCACCGTGCTGCGCGGCTGCGAGGGCTACGGGATCCACGCGATGATCCACACCACCCGGCTGCTGAGCATGTCCGAAGACCTCCCGATCACGATCCTGATCGTCGACCGGGAAGACAAGATCCGCGCGTTCCTGCCCGAACTGGACGAGCTGATCAGCGAGGGCGCCGTCCTGCTGGACGAGGTCGAAGTGCTGAGCACCGACGGAGTCCGCCGCCCATGACCGCCGTGCTCGTGTTCGTCGGCGCGATGGTCGGCGCGCCGCTGCGTTACCTGACCGACCGCACGGTGCAGAACCGGCACGACAGCCTGTTCCCGTGGGGCACGTTCAGCGTCAACCTCGCCGGCTGCCTGATCCTGGGCGGGCTCGCCGGAGCCGGAACCGCGCTGCCCGCACCGCTGCTGGCGCTGATCGGCACCGGCTTCTGCGGCGCCCTCACCACCTACAGCACCTTCAGCTACGAAACGGTGCGGCTGCTGGAGCAAAAACTGTACTTCTACGCCGCGATGAACGTGATCATCAGCGTGATCGCCGGGCTGGGCGCGGCGCTGATCGGATACACCGTCTTGCACGCCCTGGTGGGCTGAACCCGGCAATACGGGTTACCGCTGACCGAGTCTCCTTCCGGGCTCGGCGCCGAACGGATCTCGACCCGGCGGTCATCCGGGCAGCGGACGGCCCAGCAGGCTCAGCGCCGCCCGTCTCGCGGGTGCGGGGCCACAGGAGGCGTAACTGTCGAGCAGATCGCGGTGCGCGCCGACTCCGCCGATGCGGACCAGCGCCTGCAAGACGGCGGTGGCCAGGTACGGGTCGGGTCCTTCGGCGAGCAGCGTGCGCAGCGGGCCGAGAGCACGGTGTTCCTTGCGGGCGCCCAGAATTTCGGCGGCGATGATCCGCCGCTCCGGCAGCGGGTGCCGCAGCGTCCACAGCAGACGGTCGACGTAGTCGAGGTCGGCGGCCACGACGGCACACAGCGGCTCCTTCGCGGGGGAGGCACCCAGCACGGTCGCACTGGTTCATCTGGCAAATCCACGGCATCCGGTCTTCCTCGCGTCGTCCGGCTGGACGGGCGGGACCCTGTGACGAAGTTCGCCGCACCCCGCGCCTGCTTCATACGGCACTCAGCCGCCGGTAGCCCGCGGAGCAGAGCGCACCGCCTCCGCGAAAAATGGCGCGTCCCCCAGGACGAGGCCGCCGAACGGCTCGCGCGCACCAGGCGGTGGCCAGCACCCGGTGGTTCCCCGGAGAGCCCGGTCATCCACGTCGTCGCGGTCGGCGGGCGGGTTGTCGGATGGGTCTGTCGCGAACGGGAAAGCGGACCGTCGTGCGCGCCGGAGGCTCGGTCGCCGAAGCGGACACGTTCGGCGAATCTGTTCGCGTGCTCGCGGGCTTATCATGAGAGGGCTGGCGAAGGAGTCGGGATGTTCGCGAAACGGGCGGTGCCGGTGAGTTCCCTCGACGCGCCGTGCGCTCCGTGGGAGATCCCGGTCGAACGCGACCTCGCCGAGCTCGGCGGCGGCCCGGCGCGGTCCTTCCGGCCGTCGTCCGCGCGGTTTCTCCCGGTGGACGCGGCCGAGGACCTCGCCGATCTCGTCGGCCCGCCGCGCCCGGGCGACCTGCTGGTGCTGCCGTCCGCGACGCGACCGGCGGCCGACGGGCTGGTCTGCGTCCCGGACCAGGTCGTGGGCATGGGCCCGCGCGGGGTGGCGCAGTGGGTGGACGATCTGCCCTACCCCCGCGTGGTGGGCGTGATCCCCTACGCCGAGCTGGTCGCCGCCGAGCACCTGCTGGCGGGCGAACACGGCTGCCTGGTACTGACCGGAGCCCGCACCCAGCTGACGATCCACTACCGCTCGCCCGCGTGGCCCGCTGTCGGCGACCTGCTGACCCGGCTGCGGGCCCACGCGCTCGCGAGCACCGGGGCGTCGACGATGTCCGCCACCGGCGAGCACGTCCAGTGGGAGGAGCTTCCGTACTCGCTGCTGGTCGGCCTCGGCGACCCCCGGCCGCCGCGGTGCCTGTCGGCGGCCGCGGAATCGGTTCGCGGCCGGTGGTGGCGGCACCGGCGGACCCGGCCCGCCGCGCAGGTGGTGCTGACCCGGTACGAATTGGTGGTGCTGCGGCACGTGACCGGCCGGGCGCCGCTGCGGCACGGGGTGAATCTCCTTGCTGTCGCCCGGGAACACATCGCCGGCCTCGACGCGAGCGGCGAAAGGCTGACGGTGCGCACTCCGGCCGGCGAGCACCAGGTCGAACTCAACCCGGCGCTGGCCGAGGCGGCGCAGACGAAGTTCCGTCCGATGCTTCGTGCCTGCGGCGCACGAGGATCAGCAGCGGGACGGCGGCGAGCTGCGCCACGACCGAGAACAGCACCACAATCGTGAGGGACACGCTGAACAGCGCACCGATGGCCGCGCTGCCAGCGAACCACGCGACGCCGTAGACGCCGGTGAACAGACCGTAGGCCGAGGCCCGCCGGTCGGCCGGGACCATCGGGGCCACCGCGGCCGGGATGATCGATTCGTGCACGCCCATTCCCAGCCCCCACAAGCACATGCCGATCAGCGCGGGCCAGAAGCCGCCGAGGAACGCCAGCGGCGCGTAGGCCGCGGCGACCACGGTCAGCGGGATGAGCAGGCCGATCCCGAAGCGGTCGAACAGCCGCCCGAACAGCAGTGATCCCGCGCCGCTGACCGCCATCGCGACGGCGTAGAAGATCGGCGTCAGGTCGGCGGACACGGCGCCTGCCTGCTGGAAGTGGAACGCGATCACGGGAAAGTCGGCGAAGCCCGCCGCGACCAGCGCCGCGGCGGCCAGATACAGCCAGAACCGCCGCGGGAACCCGTGCGCCTGCACCGGGGCCGTCGAGGGCTCCAGGTCCTGCGGGCGCGGGTAGACCAGCCGCGCTACGCCCAGCAGACAGAGCATGATCGCGGCGGGCACGGCGAGGACGGCGAACGCGAGCCGGTAGTCGTGCCGGCTGCTCGCCAGCACCAACGCGATCAGCAGCGGCCCGAACATGGCCCCGAACTGGTCGAGCGCCTCGTGCACGCCGAAACCCCAGCCGTACCCGATCTGCTTCGCGGCATGGGACAGCATCGCGTCCCGCGGCGGATTGCGGATCGCCTTGCCGACCCGTTCGAGGATCACCAGCAGCGCGGCGACCTGCCAGCTTCCGGCCAGTGCCAGCAACGGGACCACCGACATCTGCAACACGTACCCGCTGATCGTGATCGGCCAGTACCGGCCGGTGCGGTCCGCCCCGCGACCGGACACCACCCGCAGCCCGTACCCGAGCAGCTCGCCGAACCCGGTGACCACTGCGATCGCCAGCGCACCGGCCCCGAGCAGCCCGAGGAAAGGCCCGATGACCGCGCGCGACGACTCGTAGGTGAAGTCGGCGAAGAAGCTCATCACGCCGACCATCAGCACGAACTTCAACCCGGCGGACAACCGCCGCCCGCGAGCCTTATCGGCCATACCGCGCCACCGCCTCAAGACGACCGCGTTACGGTAGCAAAGTAACCGCCGTTACGCATCAGCACGCGACGGCACGATCGGGCAGACTGAGCCCGTGCCCGACCAGAAGACGAACGCCCCCCGTGGCTGGCTGCTGCTGATCTACCGGGTCCCGCCGGAACCGACTCGCCTGCGAGCCACGGTGTGGCGCCGCCTCAAAGGACTCGGCGCCGTCTATCTCCAGAACTCCGTCGCCACTCTCCCGGCCGCACCGGCAGCGGAACGCGCGCTGCGGAAGCTGCGCCACGAGATCGTGGAAATGGGCGGAACGGCGCAGCTGCTCACGAGCACCGCGCTCGTCGGGCAGGCGGACATCGTCGCCACCTTCCAGGCCGCTCGCGACGACGAGTACGAGGAAATCGTCGACAAGTGCCAGGACTTCCTGGCCGAAATCGAGAAGGAAACCGCCGCCGAGCACTTCACCTACGCGGAACTCGAGGAGAACGAGGAAGACCTGACCAAGCTGCGGAACTGGCTGGCGAAGGTCACCGAACGGGACGTCCTCGCCGCGCCTGGCCGCGCCGAGACGCTCCGGGCGCTGGAACGGTGTGAGCGGGTGCTCGAGGAGTACGCGGCGAAGGTGTACGCGTCGGACGCCGACGGACACTGATCGGGTCGCCTTGGCGGGTGCCGCGGGCCGTTCTGATGGCATTCAGCCTGGCTCAGCTCTGGCAGCACGTCGTCCTGGCCGGTGCTGCGATCCTGTTGCTGGCGCCCGAAAGCGGAGTCGTCACCGCACTCCGTGCCAGCGCACCAGCAGGGGCGTTGCTCGCGATCGCCGGAATCGCAGTCGTACACCGAGGCACGCGTGCCGCGACCGGCAACAGTTGCGCCATGACTCTTGGCCTGCAAGGCGACGAGCCGATGTCAGGAGGATGACCACGGGCATTGACAGCGAGAGGTGATCAGCACCGTTTGTTGCGATCGGTATCCGCGACGGGCGCGATCTGGTCGACGAGCGGGCCGCCGGTGTCCAGCAGTGCCCGGAGGGTCTCCAGGGGTTCGGGGACGAGGCGGTACCAGCTCCAGGTGCCGCGGCGTTCGCGGGTGAGCAGTCCGGCGGAGACGAGGACGCGCAGGTGGTGGCTGAGGGTGGGCTGCGGCATGGCGAATTCCTCGGCGAGGTCGCAGAAGCAGGCTTCGCCGCCGGGCGAGTAGCGGATGAGGGACACGAGCCGGATGCGCAGCGGGTCGGCGAGGGCTTTGAACAGGGCCGCGGCCTGGTGGGCGTCGGTGTCGGTGACGGCCGCGGCGGGTTCGGCCAGCAGCAGGGTGACCGGGACCGGGGTGCGGTTGTGCCGGTGTTCGCCCGCCATGGGTCCTCCCGTCGGTTCGTGTGCCGTAGTCGACCATACCTGCTGGATTGACAAAGTTCGATGCAATCGAGTTCACTTGGATTGAGAGAAGTCGATCCAAGGGGTGTGGGTGATGGTGCTGCCTGCTGGCGGCTTGCCCGTGCATGACGCGGACGCGCAGGTCGAGCGGATCGTGGACGAGCTGGCGGACCGGTTCCGCGGGACGTTCGAGCGGGAGGCGGTGGCGCGGTTCGTGCGCGAGTCGTACGCGCTGTTGTCGGAGTCGGCGACGGTGCGCACGCATTTGCCGGCGCTGACGGCGCGGTTCGCGCGCGAGCGGCTGCTGGACCGGGGCCGGGCGTCGGGGCTGTTGCGGGTGGAGGTGCCGCAGGTGCTGTTCGTGTGCGTGCACAACGCGGGCCGGTCGCAGATGGCGGCGGCGCTGCTGGACCATCACGCGTTCGGCCGGGTGGCGGTGCGCTCGGCCGGGTCGCGGCCGACGCGGGAGATCCCGGAGACGGTCACCGCGGCGCTGGCGGAGCTGGGCGTGTCGCTGACGTCGGCGTATCCGAAGCCGTTGACCGACGAGGTGGTGCGGGCGGCGGACGTGGTGGTGACGATGGGCTGCGGTGACGCGTGCCCGGTGTTCCCCGGCCGCCGCTATCTGGACTGGGCGGTGCCGGACCCGGACGGGCAGCCGCCGGCGGCGGTGCGGCGCATCCGCGACGATATGGACGCCCGCGTCCGCGGCCTGCTCGACGAGCTGACTCCGTGATTTTTCCGTTGCCGAGAAAGGAATCCTAGTGTCGCGTGTTCCGGAAGTGCTGTTCGTGTGCGTGCACAACGCCGGCCGTTCCCAGATGGCCGCGGCGCTGCTGGCGCACCACGGCCTGGGCCGGGTCGCGGTCCGCTCGGCAGGGTCGGAGCCGGCGGAGCAGGTGAACCCGGCCGCCGCGCGGGCGTTGGCCGAGTGGGGCCTGGACATCACCGCGGAGATCCCGACGAAGCTCTCCACCGCCGACGTCGAGGCGTCGGACGTGGTGATCACGATGGGCTGCGGCGACACCTGTCCGGTGTTTCCGGGCAAGCGCTACCTCGACTGGGCGCTGGACGACCCGGCCGGGAGGGGCGTGGAGGCGGTGCGCCCGATCCGCGACGAGATCGACCGCCGGGTCCGCGGCCTGCTCGCCGAACTGCTCGACGCCTGATTCCTTCACACCTGTTCTGCCGCAAGGAGAATCGTGACACAGACCGCCGACGACACCGCCCCGGCCGATGGCGACGTCCTGCACAAGCTCTCGTTCCTGGACCGGTTCCTGCCGGTGTGGATCATCGTGGCGATGGCCGCCGGGCTCGGCCTGGGCAGCGTCGTGCCCGGCCTGCAGTCCGTGCTGGACGCGGTGAAGATCGGGCAGGTGTCGCTGCCGATCGCGCTCGGGCTGCTGCTGATGATGTACCCGGTGCTGGCGAAGGTCCGCTACGACAAGCTCGACACCGTCACCCGGGACACGCGCACGATGGTGCTGTCGCTGATGCTGAACTGGATCGTCGGCCCGGCGCTGATGTTCGCCCTGGCCTGGCTGCTGCTGCCGGACCTGCCCGAGTACCGCACCGGGCTGATCATCGTCGGGCTCGCCCGCTGCATCGCGATGGTGATCATCTGGAACGACCTGGCCTGCGGCGACCGCGAGGCCGCCGCCGTGCTGGTCGCTTTGAACTCGGTGTTCCAGGTGATCATGTTCGGGGTGCTGGGCTGGTTCTACCTCGAGCTGCTGCCCGGCTGGCTCGGCCTCGACACCACGAGCGTTTCCTTCTCCCCGTGGGAGATCGCGCTGTCGGTGGTCATCTTCCTCGGCATCCCGCTCGTGGCCGGGTATTTGTCGCGGCGCATCGGCGAACGCACCCGCGGCCGCGACTGGTACGAAAGCAAGTTCCTGCCGAAGATCGGGCCGGTCGCGCTGTACGGGCTGCTGTTCACGATCGTGGTGCTGTTCGCGCTGCAGGGCGACAACATCACCTCCCGTCCGCTCGACGTCGCCCGGATCGCCCTGCCCCTGCTGGCCTATTTCGCGCTGATGTGGGGTGGCGGCTACCTGCTCGGCAAAGCGTCGGGCCTGTCCTATGCGCGGACCACGACCTTGGCGTTCACCGCGGCGGGCAACAACTTCGAACTCGCCATCGCCGTCGCGATCGGCGTGTTCGGCGTGACCTCCGGCCAAGCCCTCGCCGGCGTGGTCGGGCCGCTGATCGAGGTCCCGGTGCTGGTCGCGCTCGTGTACGTGAGCCTGTGGCTGCGCAAACGCTGGCGCACCAACGCATCCCGGACGTGAACCGCACCCAGGTAGCAGTGGTCGGCGGCGGGCAGGCCGGGCTCGCCGCTGGGTTCTACCTGCGCCGCGCCGGCCTGGACTTCGTCATCCTCGACGCGCAGCCCGATCCGGGCGGCACGGGTGGGAGTCGCTGAGGCTGTTCTCCCCGGCCCGCTACAGCGCCCTGCCCGGCTGGCCGATGCCGCCCTACCCCGGCGAGGGGTACCCGACCGCGCCGCACGTGGTCGACTACCTCGCCGCCTACGAAAAGCGCTACGCCCTGCCGATCGTGCGCGGCGAGACCGTGACCAGCGTGGTCCGCGACCGCGGCGGGCTGCGGGTCGCCACCGACACGACCTCCTGGGACGCGGCGGCGGTGATCTCCGCGACCGGCACCTGGTGGCGGCCGTTCCTGTCGCTGGTCTCCGGCGAGTTCGGCGGACGGCAGCTGCACACCGTCGACTACGACGGTCCGGCCGCGTTCGCCGGGCAGCGCGTCGTGGTGGTCGGGGGCGGGAACTCCGGCGCGCAGATCGCCGCCGACCTCGCCCCGGTCGCGACGGTGACGTGGGTGACGCGGCGGCCGCCGCGGTTCCTGCCCGACGACGTCGACGGCCGAGCCCTGTTCGACCTGGCCGGCCGCCGCGCCCGCGCGCTCGCCGCCGGCCAGGCCGATCCGGGCGGGGTCGGGAGCCTCGGCGACATCGTCGCCGTGCCGCCGGTCCGCGTCGCCCGCGACGCCGGGCTGCTCACTCACCGGCCGATGTTCGCGCGCCTGGCCGCGGACGGTCCGATGTGGAGCGACGGCAGCCGCCTCTCCGTCGACGCGGTGGTGTGGTGCACCGGGTTCCGGCCCACGCTGGGACACCTCGCCTCGCTAGGGCTGCGTACTGCGGGCGGAGCGATCCGCACCGAGGGAACCCGCGCTGTCGACGAACCGCGGCTGCATCTGCTCGGCTACGGCGACTGGACCGGCCCCGGATCGGCCACTCTCGCCGCCGTCGGCCCGACCGCACGCGCCGCCGTCTCCGAGATCGCCCGGCAGGCCGATCCGGACGGGCGAGCTGGTTCCTGACCTGCCTTGACATCCACCATGCGCGAGCACGGTCGTTTCCGGCGGAACGCGATCAGGTCATCCGTCGTCGCCGCCCGAACTGTCGCGAACCTTCCGGTAGGTCGCAGCGTTGCGCAGGGAAGACCGTCCGGTGTAGGACGCGTAGACCGCGAGCAGGCCGTCTTGCTGCTCGTCCGAGAGGTCGTTGAGGCCCAGCACCATCTGCTCGAACGGGTCGAGGGCAACCCCGGGCACGATCTGCCTGATCTCCGCGTTTAGCAGCATCTCCTCGGGGATGTGCAGCACCTCGCAGATCTTTTCTAGGAGCGATTCGCCGGGACGCTCCCCTCCCATGATCTGCGATATGCGGCCGGGCGTGACGGCAACCTTCTCCGCGAGTTCCTTCTGGGACAAGCCAGCGAGTTCGAGACGGCGGTTGAGCAGTTCGCTGAGCGCCGTAGTCGGCATGCTTAGAAGCTAACTAAACTGCTAAATCGCTGTCAACCTCTCCGCTCGCGGTCTTGCTGAGCGCGTCGACACGGCTACGTCGCCGCCTGCACGGCATTGGCGCTCGCCGCGCTCGCCTGGGCCGGGAGACCGCCCCGGGCCTGACCCGTCGGCCCGGCCGCCGGGAGTGCCTGCGACGATCACGCCATGCCCGACCCGACACCCGCGTCCACCGCGGCGTGCTGCGCACCGCTTGTGCAGGAGCCGCTGTCTGCCGAGGACGCCGGGCAGTTCGCGGCCGGGTTCAGGGCGCTGGCCGATCCGGTGCGGCTGCGGCTGCTGTCGCTGATCTGCGCGGGTGGGGACACCTCGGCCGGGGAGTTGGCAGCGGCGTTCGCGGTGACCGGGCCGACGATCTCGCACCACTTGAAGGTGCTGCGCGAGGCCGGACTGGTCGAGACAGAACGCCGCGGCACCTCGATCCGCTACCGGACCCGCGAGGAAGCCATGTCCGCGTTGTCCGGGCTGCTGGCGGTGCCGCTCAGCTGACCGGCTGGCAGCAGCGCCGCCGGCCTGGTGCCGCGGTGTCGGTTCTACGGCATCGTGGTCAGGGACGGGAGTCTCAGTCCTTCGGGGAAACTGCTTGAGCACGAACTCCGAGCCGTGGAAGGAGAATCACGCTGCGGGCGACGAATCTCGTGGCGGCGGGTGCTCGCTGAGCCAGCGCCGCTCGACGGTCCAGCCCGGATTCATGCTCGCGTATTCGACGATCCAGGTCGGGCCCCCGTGACTGTCTCCGGTCCAGGGCGTCGGCAGCCGTGGCCCGGTCAGCCGCAAGTGCGGGGTCGGGTCGTGGTCACGGTGGCAGAACACCTGGGAGTCGGCGGCGTCGAAGATCATCTGGCTGACGATCTGTCCCGTGCCGCCCTCCATTTTGAACCGGTGGTCGACCCGCTTCCGGGGGTCTTCCTTTCTCGCGCGGTGGCCGGGCAGCAGCAGGAAGCGGTGCGGGTCGAGCGGCAGGATGACGTCGCAGTACGCGGTCGCCAGCAGCTGGTTCTGGGCGTCCTGGGCGTTCAGGACGACGACAGGCACGTCGCCGGTCCACAGGCACAGGTCGCTGAACCCGAGGCCCCACGGCCGATCGAAGATCACCCAGCTCAGCCGGGCGAGCTGTTCTCCCATGAACCGGAGCTGCTCGTCGCGGCCCGCCGCTGACCTGATCGACTGGGGCAGCGCCAGCTGGCCGGTTCCGTCGCCGGCGAGGTGTTGCAGACGTTTCCGCTGGCGGACGGTCCGCACGATCTGCGAGGCGATCCACCACGCCAGCGCGGCACGCTCGTTGGCCGGCAACGGCCACCGGCCCGGCCCGGGCAGTGCGCCCCGGGGGTCTTCGAGCATCGTGTCGAACGCGGGCACCGCCTGCTTTTCGGGTTGCACAGCAGCTTCTCGGCCCGTTCGCCGTAGAAGTCGCCCACCGCGGCGACCTTCCGGATGTTCGATCCGAACGGCTGGTCGAGGCAGTCGATGTTGCGGGTGGAGATGAACCACTCGCGGCTGCCGGGTTTCCGCTGCCAGCCGAACCGCCGCAGGTACATCTGCGGCACGGTGTGGTCGTTGCTCATCGCGCGCCCCTGTTCGTCAGCACCTTCCGCGGCAAGCATGTCATCGAGCACCGACAGGAATCAGTTACCGGAATCGCTCCGGCTGCTGAAGGCCAGGCTCAGCTGACCGGCTGGCAGCACCGCCGCCCGGCCGACACCGGGGTGCCGATCAGCCGGTCGACGAGGTAGGCGGCGTCGCGGCCGACGCCGCGCAGGGTGGCGGAGGCGAAGCTGCGCTGCCACTCCAGCCCGACATAGCCGAGCCCGGGCACGGTCGTGGACAACCCCTTCCTCTGCAACGGGATCCCGTCCCGCAACGCCCCAGTTCCGTCCAGATAGGACAGTCCAGGCCGGAACCCGGTCGCGAGAACGATCGTGTCGGCGGGTTCGCTCGTGCCGTTGGGCCAGTGCACGCTGTCGCCGTCGAGGCGGGTGAACATCGGCCGCCGGTCGGGCCGCCCGGCGGCGACCGCGGCCTGGTAGCGGCCAGGGTCGGCCACGGGTGTCGCGGGCGGGGCGGACAGGAGGTGCCCGACGGGAAGGTGGTCGAGGCCGAGCGTGGCGGTCCACCAGTGCGCGTCGCGGCCGAGCGGGCGTTGCGGGGCGAAGCGGATCGGCGCGCGGGTGGCGAGGGTGACGCGGGCGTGTTCGGCGAGTTCGGCGGCGATCTGCACGGCGGAGTTCCCGGCGCCGACGACGATGACCCGCTGCCCGGCGAACGGCGCGGGGTTGCGGTATTCGCTGGAGTGCAGGACGGTCCCGGCGAACTCGTCGAGTCCGGGCAGGGCCGGGGTGTGGGGGCGGCTGAAGCCTCCGGTGGCGGCGATGAGCGCGGGCGCGGTGAAGGCATCGCCGTGCTCGGTGCGGACGGCGAACCCGTCGCGGTCGCGGGTGACCGTGGTGGCGCGGTGGCGGGTGCGGATGTCGGCGTCGAGTGCGGCGGCGTAGCGGCGCAGGTAGGCGACGACGTCGTCGCGGTGCGGGTAGCGGTCGGGGTCGCCGGGGAAGGGGCAGCCGGGCAGGCTGCTGTAGCGGGCCGGGGAGAACAGGGTGAGGCTGTCGTAGTAGTGCGGCCAGGATCCGACCGGTTCGGGTCCGGCTTCCAGCACGAGCGGCCGCAGGCCCCTCATCAGGAGGGCGTGGGCGGCGGCGAGGCCGGACTGGCCGCCGCCGAGGACGATCGCGTGCGGGTCTTCGGTCATGGCGTGCTCCGGGTCGGGGTGACGGTCAGGGCGAGGACCGCGGCGGCGAGGTTGACCGCGGCGAGGGCGAGGAAGGCGGGGCGGTAGCTGCCGAACGCGGCGGCGAGGGCGGACCCGGCGAACGGGGCGAGCGCCATGGTGACGGTCATCGGGGCGGAGAGCAGGCCGTTGAGGCGGCCGTAGTGCGCCGGGCCCCAGCGGTCGGTGATCGCAGTGGCCTGCAGCAAGGTGAAGACCCCGCGCGCCATCCCCGCCACGACCGAAGCGGCGATCAGCGCGACGGTGGTGGTGAGCAGGCTCAGCAGAACGGTGGTCAGCGACGTCGCGGCGAGGGAGGCGGCGGTGCGGGCGCGGACGCCGGTGCGGCGGGCGAGCGCGGCGTAGCCGAGACGGCCGAGGACTTGCCCGGTGCCGCCGAGGCCGAGCGCGAGCGCGGCGGTGCCGGGACTGATCCCGCGTTCGAGCAGCAGCGGCACCAGGTTCACCACGACGGCGAACACGGAGAACGTCGCCAGGCTGAATGCCGTCACCAGGATCCGGAACCCGCTGCTGCGCGCGATCCGCGCCGGGTCCCCGTGCGCCGCCTCGTGTTGTGGGGGTTCGGCGGGCGGCCACGGCCCGCGCAGCCCGAACCAGTGCCCGGGGATGGTGACCGCGGCGAGGATCGCCAGCAGCACCAGGTAGGTGTGGCGCCAGTCCAGGTACGCGGCCAGCAGCGCGGTCAACGGCGCGAACACGGTGCTGGCCAGCCCGGCCACCAGGGTGAGGGTGGTGAGCGCCGGGACGCGACGCGGGCCGTGCCAGCGGGTCAGCGCGGCGAACGCGGGCGGGTACAGCGTCGCGCTCATCGCCAGCCCGGCCAGCGCCCACGCCGCGATGAACCACGCGAGGTTCTGCGCGGTCGCGACCAGCACCACCGCCGGGACCGCCAGCAGCGACCCGACCGTCATCAGCACGCGCGGGCCGTGCCGGTCCAGCCACCGGCCCACCCCGATTCCGGCGACGGCGGACACCAGTTGCGCGCCGGAGAGGGCGGCGGTCACCGCGGCCGCGGGCCAGCCGGTGTCGCGGCTGATGTCCGGGGCCAGCACGGGGAACGCGTAGTAGAGCACGCCCCAGCTGGTGATCTCGGTGAGACAGAGAACGGCCAGCACTCGGCGCAGCCCGGACACCGGCAGTGCCGCGGACCGCGCCGTCGCCGTGCCGCGCACGCCGCGTCAGTTCCCGGCGCGCGACGGCGCGGCCAGCGTCAGCACCTCCGGCTCCGCCGGACCGCAACACCCGTCCGACGCTGCGGTCGTGCCGGGGTCGTCGAACAGTCCCGCCCCGCCGCACACGCCGGTCTCGGCCAGGACCAGCTCCACCCGGCCCGCGGCCTCGTGGTCGCCCGCGAGTGCGGCGGCGATGCTGCGGACCTGCTCGTAGCCGGTCATCGCCAGGAACGTCGGCGCGCGGCCGTAGCTCTTCATCCCGGCCAGGTAGAACCCGGTCTCCGGGTGCGCGAGTTCCTTCGCGCCGTGCGGGTACACCGTCCCGCACGAATGCACGTTCGGGTCGACCAGCGGCGCCAGCCGCACCGGAGCCTGCAGCGTCGCATCGAGTTCCAGCCGGATCTCCGACAGCCACCCCAGCTCGGGGCGGAACCCGGTCAACGCCACCACTTCGTCCACATCGGACAGCCGCTGCCCGTTCGCCGACCCCAGGCTCAACCGGCCGGTGTCGTCGCGCTCCACGGTCTCGGTGCGGAACCCGGTCACCACCGAGACCAGCCCCGCTTCCACCGCTTCCTTCGCGCGCGTGCCGAGCGCGCCGCGGGCGGGCAGCTGGTCGGCGTCGCCGCCGCCGAACGCGGTGCCGATCCCGCCGCGGCGCAGCACCCAGCTGATCCGCGTCGCCGGGTTTTCCTTCGCCAGCCCGGACAACGCCACCAACGCCGTCAGCGCCGAATGCCCGCTGCCCGCCACCGCGATGTGCTTGCCGGAGTACCGAACCCGCACCTGCGCGTCGCCCAGATTCGGGACCCGGTAGACGATCCGGTCGGCTGCGGCGTGTTCGCCGATCGCGGGCAGGCCCTCGCCGCCCAGCGGGTTCGGGCTTCCCCACGTCCCGGACGCGTCGATCACCGCGGAAGCCAGCAGCCGCTGCTCGCCCGCGGCGGTGCGCACGTGCACGGAGAACGGCTCGTCGTCGCGGCCGCTGTCGACCACCCGGTCCCGGCCCCGCCGCGCGACCCCGACCACCTCGGCGCCGAACCGCACCCGAGACCCCAGCGCCTCGGCCAGCGGCTGCAGGTACCGCTCGGCCCATTCGCGGCCTGTCGGGTACTCCGCGCCGTCCGGACGGACCCACCCGGTCGGCTCCAGCAGACGGCCGCCCGCCGGGTCGACCAGCTCCGACCACGCCGAGAACAACCGGACGTGATGCCACGCCGCTACCGCAGCACCCGCACGCGGCCCGCGTTCCAGCACCAGCGGCTCCAGACCCCGCTCCAGCAGCTGCGCCGCCGCGGCCAGCCCCACCGGGCCCGCCCCCACCACCACGACCGGGTACTCGCTCATCCCACACCCCTGATTCATCGATCGGACTCGATTAACGAGCCAGACTGTATCGAGCGCGATCGATGGATGCAACCATCGACCGCGATCGATATACTGTCCGCATGCCGATCGCGCTGCCCCAGGCCCAAGTGCTGCCGACCGCCGACGCCGCCACCTACGCCGACTGGTTCGCCTGCCTCGCCGAACCCGTCCGCGTCCGGCTGCTGCACGCCGTGTCCACCAGCCCGCGCGGCATCACCGTCGGCGCGCTCACCGAGATCCTCGGCACCAGCCAGTCCACGACGTCGCATCACGTGCGCAAGCTCGCCGACGTCGGGTTCGTGCACCTGGAAAAGGTCGGCACCGCCACCGTCGTCACCGTCAACGAAGCCTGCTGCACCGGGCTCCCGCACGCCGCCGACGCCGTCATGGGCCTGCTCGGCCCCCGCCCCTGCTGCCCCGACGACGTGCCCGCCGACATCACCGTCCGCGCCCTCGAACCCGCGGACTGGACCGCCGTGCGGCGGATCTACGGCGAGGGCATCGCCACCGGCATCGCGACCTTCGACACCGCGGTCCCCGCCCGCAAAGCCCTCGACGCGACGTGGCTGCCCGGGCACCGGTGGGTCGCCGACCGTGACGGACAAGTCGTCGGCTGGGCCGCCGCCAGCCCCGTCTCGAACCGCGACTGCTACTCCGGCGTCGCCGAAACCTCCGTCTACATCGCCGAAGCCCACCGCGGCCGCGGCGTCGGGAAAGCCT
Organism: Amycolatopsis echigonensis; assembly: GCF_014174495.1. Taxonomy (GTDB): domain Bacteria; phylum Actinomycetota; class Actinomycetes; order Mycobacteriales; family Pseudonocardiaceae; genus Amycolatopsis; species Amycolatopsis echigonensis. Next base: position 45,019 of record NZ_JACJHR010000021.1, on the reverse strand, counting down.
TGCTGCGCACACAGGTCATGGCCGCCGACGACGCCGGACTCTGGACCCTGCAAACCTCCATCTTCACCGACAACCGCGCCAGCCTCGCCCTGCACCACTCCGCTGGCTACCGCACCATCGGCGTCCGCGAACGCATCGCCCAACGCGACGGAACCTGGCACGACACCGTCTTCCTCGAACGCCGCAGCCCCGTCAACTGAGCGGCTGGATTTCCCGTCTCGCGAGGCGGACACTGAACGCGTGGACAGGCAGGCCGTTCACGACGAGATGGAGCGTGCTCGCACCGAGTTTCACCGGCTTCTCGACCAGGCGAGCGACGCGGACCTGCGCCGCGCCAGCAACGGGACCCGCTGGACCAACCGCGAACTGCTGTTCCACATGCTGCTCGGCTACCTGATCGTCTGGGCACTGCGGAACCTGGTCGCACTGTTCGACCGGCTCCCTGACAGCGTGGGCAAGCGCTACGCACAGGCCCTGAACGCGGTGACCGTCCCCTTCGATGCCGTGAACTACGTCGGTTCCCGCCTCGGAGGGAACCTCCTGAAACGCCGGGGGATGGCAGCTGTCGCAGACCGCGCGATCGCGCGTCTGCACCAGCGACTCGACCGGGAAACTGAGGCCGCCCTCGCCCGGACGATGCACTTTCCGACCCGCTGGGACCCCTACTTCCGCGACCGCATGTCACTGGCCGACGTCTACCGGTTCCCGACCCGGCACTTCGACCACCACGCACGACAGCTCACGCTGCACTCCGGCTCCGAGTGACCCAGCGGGTGCGCGTGCCGGGCGACGCCGCCATTGTCGCATTCGTCCCCCACGCCGAGGGTCTCCTGGACGCGGCCGCCGTGGTCACCCACGCCGGTCACGGCACAGTGGCCGCGGCCATGCGGCACGCCGTGCCCGTGGCCGGGCTGCCCGAGCACGCCGCCGTCAACCGGCACTGGCCGCACGCCTCGCCGAGCGGGATGCCGGAATCGCGCTCGACGGCGAACCAGCCACACCTGCGGACATCCGCGCCGCCGTCGGCAAAGTGCTGGGGGCAACGGCTTTCGGGACGCAGCCGCCACCGTCGCCGCGGCAATCGCTGCCACGTCCGGTGCGGCCGGAGCAGCCAGCCTGCTCGCCAGTTGAGAGCTGCGGCATGGGGGAAGGCTGTCCGATGGGCAACCAGGATGGTGGGCGGAACGGGAGGGCCGCCCACCATCGCCTCCACAACGACTCGTGCGCCGCGACGGGTTGCGATCCCGCGCAGGATCCGCCCGACACGACGGGGCGCCCAGGGTGCAATGATGCCGATTCCCCTTTTGCCTTTTCAATCAAGAAGCGTGACGTTCTGGGCGACGACGGGTAACCCGCCGCTCCGGCTAGACCAATGTGACTCAGGGTCGAACGCATGTTCGGCTCTGAGTACGGGTTGCCGGGCTGCAGGCGGCCCAGGCTGTGGATACGAGCAGGGTGATTTTGTGGTGGACGAGTGGCCGTCAACCGTTCGGAGAGTGAGTCCGCCGATTCCGGTCTGGGTAGGCGTGCGCAAGCTGCTCGTGCTGTGTACGGAAATCCTCGTCGCACGCAACCGCGCTGGCTTGCGGACCGAGACCGACGGTCCCGGCCTGCTGTTCGAGCGGGCTCGCCGCGAGGACGGAGGAATGCTCAGCTGGGTTACCTACGAGCTCGTCACCGCCGACGACCAATTTTCACGGCCGGTCAGCCACTACGTGCCAGCCCACCTGCTCCGCAGACGAGGGCCTGCCCGTCGTCACCGGTTCGGCGACTACCGGCCGCGGACCCACGGGTAAAACGGTTGGCGGTTGCCGAGTCTCAGCAGCGAAGAGCGTCACTTTTCAGGCCTGCGCTCCGCCCACTCTGCTCGAGGACGCGTGCCAAGGTACAGGGCTGTTTGCGGTGTCGGTAGCTCGAGCCTTGGCCGCACTCTTGCGGCACTAGGCAGGCGGCGAAAGCGTTCCGACCTCACGCAGCAAACGTGTTCGACGACTTCTTCCGTCGTCTGATGACTCACCAGCTCACAAGTGCGCCCAGTTACTGGCCTATCGCGGTACTTCGTCTGGCTGGGCAACGGACTGGTGCCAGTCGATGTGGTAGCCGGTGAGCCAGGATGCGGTGTTGCGTGGTCCTTTCTTGAGTTTTCGGGGGAGGACGGCGTCGCGGATCATCCGTTTGACGGGGCCGGGGGTTGCGTTGCCGCCCATGCGTGCGCTGGTGGCGACGACGCGTTCGACGCGGGGGCGTCGGATGGTTTCGTAGGCGTGGAATGCTTGGGGTGTGGGCAGGTCGCGGAGGCATTGGGCGAGGACGATGCTGTCTTCGATGGCCATGGAGGCGCCATGGCCGGCGTTGGGGGCGGAGACGTGGGCGGCGTCGCCGATGATGATGGTCGTGTCGGTGTGCCAGGTGGGCGTGGTGGCGATGTCGTAGCCGTTGGCGCCGGTGACGGCATCGTCGCTGGCGCGGACGATATCGGCTGCCGGTGTCCGGTCGCGTGCGAGGAGTCCGGCGACCCGTTGTTTCCATTCGTCGGAGGTGGTGCTGGCGAGTTGTTCTTTGGTGAGTTCGGTGCGGGGGTGGGGGAGGTTGGCGAACCACCAGGTCTGGCCGTCGGGTGCGGTGAGGAACGCGAAGAACGCCTTGCGGCCGAAGACCATCCGGAAGGTGCCGGGTTCGGTGGTGACGGCGGCGTGGGCGGCGTAGCCGCAGACGGTGATGGCGCCGGTGTAGCGCGGGTTCGGCGCGGCGGGGTCGATGAGCCCGCGGGTGGCGGAGTGGATGCCGTCCGCTCCGATCAGCAGGCTGCCTTGGGTTTCGGTGCCGTCGGCGAATTGCGCGGTGACCGGGTCGCCAGGTGTGGTGGTTGCGCTGGTGAGGCGTTTGCCGTGGTGGACGGCGATGCCGCGGCGGCTGGCTTCGTCGCGGAGTGCGCGGTAGAGCGTGGACCGCTTGATCATCCGCGGGCCGCGGTCTCCGGCGGCGCCGCCGATGGGGGCCTGGCCGAGCCGGGTGCCGCGGTGGTTGAAGAATTCGACGGTGCTGGCTGGGAAAGAGTGTGTGCGTACGAGGTCGGCGGCGTCGATGGCGGTGAGGGCGTCGAGTCCGTTGTGCATGATGCTGAGGAACGCGCCGACGCCGTCCGCGGTGGTGGGGTAGGCCTCGTAGATTGCCGAGTCGATCCCGGCTTTCTGCAGTGCCATCGCGGTGACGGGGCCGGCGATTCCCCCGCCGATGATCATGGCCGTGGTCATGGGTCTCCTGTCGAGTTCATGGCGCGGGAGAGGGACACCAGTTCGCGGACGTCCGCGTCGAGGCTGTCGGCGGCCGCGACGACGACCGGTGTCGCATGGACCGACCGGGCCTGTTGTCCTGCGGCTCGGGCGGCGAGCGCGTGTGTCAGCGAGCGCGCCAGGTCGTCGTAGCCTTCGCAGGCGCGGGGCGGCAGGTAGGGGCTGATGCGGACGAGACCGTCGCGGCATTCCACGACGCGGCGGTAGTAGCGCCGGTGCGTGCCGCGGAGCCGGAAGAGGTCGCGCCAGGGACTGGGGGTGACCCGTTGCAGTTCGTCGTCGGGAAACTGCGCGTGCAGCACTGTCCACAAAGGATCGAGCTGGCGGTATGCGCGGCGGTGGCCTGCCCAGACCCGCAGTGCGGTGACCCGCATCGCGGCGGCGGGATAGATGACGCCGGCGAGGAAGATGACGACGCCGGGAAGCAGGAAGACGGCTGCGGCTACCGCGCCGAGCAGGGTGGCCGCGGCGCCGCTGGTCTCGGCGAGCGCGGAGGGGGACGACGCGCCCGCCCGGCGCAGGATGATCTCGGGGATGAACACGCAGTTCGCCAGCACGATGGCGGCGAGGCCGACGGAGGCAATCCGGAGGCCGCGGGCGAGGCGCGGGTTGGCGTCGCGGGCGTAGCGGCGCGCCCAGAGGAACGCGGTGGCGAAGCCGAATGCCAGATAGAGATCCGCGGTGACGGTGAAAACGGCGCCCGCGGGCGAGGAACTGCTGTGGACCGTGGGAGGGGCGAGCGCCGCGGTGGCGATCAAAACGGCTTCGGCCGCGACGAGCGGCACGGCGAAACGGCGGGCTCGTGGCCATGCCTGGCGTGGTTCCAGGGCCGAGAAGAGGAAGAAAAGGACCAGACAGGTCACTCCGATCAGCAGCGTGCCGTGCTGGATCAGGCGGGACAGCATCGGCGGGAGGCCGAGCACGGTCGCCTCGCGGTCGGCGGCGAGGCCGAAGGGGAAGGCGAGAGCGAGACAGGCGACGAGACCCGTCAGGGCGCGCAGCGGCAGGTTCTGCGGGGTCCGGCTCAGTCGTAGGCCCAGCCAGGCCAGCACCGCGATGGCGGCGATGCCGTAGGCGAGGACGAGGTAGGTCATAGCCACCCCAGCCGGTCGCTGAGCGCGGTCTCCATTCGATGCGCAGTGCCGTTGCCTGCGGCGGGCACCCAGACACGGTCGAGAACCGAAGCCCACTCCAGGATGATGGTGGCGACTGTTTCCGCTTCGTATTCCTGCGCGGTGTCGTACGAGGTGCGGCGGAGCGCGCGGCGGACCGCGTCCGGCGCCAGGTCGGGGTACTCGGCGCGCAGGGACTCGGTCGAGGAACCCGGGCAGAGGTCGCTGAGCAGGGTGTCGTCGTGTGCGTCGCTGTCGTGGCCGGCCAGCATGTGACCGAGTTCGTGCAGGATGATGTGGTCTTGGTGCGGTTTGCTCGTTTCCTGCTGGTAGAAAATGTAGTCCGCCGAAGCCGCCGCGACCCAAGCACCGAACGGGCCGGGGACAGGGATGGGATGCGCACGCAGCCTGATCGGTTTGCCACGCTGGATCCCGACGCGGCGGCACAGTTCGGTGACATCCAACGGCGGATGGATGTCGAGATCAGTCAAGAGCTGCCGGCAGCGACGGCGCAGCTGCCGTTCGGACGTCATCTGCCCCTCCCTCCAGGCTCAGGACCGGACTAGCACATAAGCCACCGTGCCGGATCGCTCCCTTGCCTGCCACAGCGCTCACTCCGTTGGCGATTGGCCTCGCTCAGCCTGCTCGTCGCGATAGACCACGTCGAGCAGGTCCATCACCAGCCGTCGGCGCTCGGGGGACAGAGCACCCGCACGCATCGCGATCAGCTGGGCTTCACTCGTGTTCGCGGTCAGGCTTTCCTGCGCAGCCTGGAGCTTCTGCAGCTGTTCGTCGACCCGGTCGGTCACCGCGTCATCGAAGAAGTACGACGCCGGCACACCGAAGAACGCAGCCAGTGCATACAGGTGGCGCAGTGTCGGGTTGTCTTTCCGTGCCTTGCGCAGATGCCAGATGTAGCTTCCGGAAATCCCCACGCCCGTGGCGGTGATTTCCGCTGCGACGAAGTCGTTCGTGTACTCCTGGCCGCTGCGCGGCTTCATAGTCGCGAACAGCTTGTTCAGCCTGGCGGCCAGGATGTCCGCGAAGTTGTCCGGCAGGCTCGCCGGAAGGTGCCCATCCGGATACGCCGGTGTCGCCATGCGATCTCCACCCCGACTGCTTCCACTCACGTAAACACCCGTACGAGTGAGGATGTTGATCCTGGTTGAACTCGTCCGCGCGACCAGCCTAAACTCGCGATCATCGTGATTTCAACTCCGAACCAACGGTAGCGAACCGGACGCCTTCACGTCAGTCAAAGCCACTCGTTCGGAGGAAGATCAACAATGGTATCTACCTGGCCATCCCTGTCGGGGCAGGGGCCATGCTGCTCTGCCTGCGGACAGCCGCTCGGCTCGTGGGGCACGGACAAATACACCGGAGTGCTTAATCGGGAAGGGTGGGACGTCCGGGTCGCCTCGGTCCTCGACGGGTCCATAGGGCATGCGATCGCGCTGCTCGTCCTCGACCTTGATCATTTCAAGGCTGTCAACGACCGATACGGTCACCCTGCGGGCGACGCCGTCCTTCGCGTGGTCGCTGCGAAGCTCACGGCCGCGGTGCGGCGCGAAGACATCGTCGGGCGGTACGGCGGAGACGAATTCATGGCGCTCCTTCCCGGCGCGAACCGGGCGTGCGCAAAGGGGATCGCAGAACGGATCCTCGGGCGGATACGCGGCGCAGTCGTCGAAGCTCGGTCCGCGGACGGACGCTTTGTCGTCATCACTGGGCTGACCGCCTCCGTCGGCGGTGTCGTCCTGAACGCCCGCGGCCGCACTGGCATCGCGGATCTTGTCCGACGAGCCGATGCGAACCTCCTGAGCGCAAAGCGGTTTGGCAAGGACCGCGTGCTGATTGCGGCAGACGGCGACCTGTCCCGAAACCTCTGTCGTCCTAAACTCAGATGAGAGTCATCCAAACTACTCCCTTGTTGACAGTTGAAGATCGAGTCGACGGGGCCTACGCTGGCCTTATGGACGTTGCGCGTTCTGCGGCCTGATCTCCTCCCCGGCCGGCTGCACGAACGGACCTGCCCGTCTTCGAACTGCGACCTAGCCGCCGGGAGGATGCAATGACCGAGCTGTCGAACCGAACTGGACAAGTCCAGCTGACGTCCGGACGAACCCTGAGGCCCGTCAAGCGCCGCTGGCCTACCGCTCATGTAGACGGGACGGTTCCCGTCGGCTCCCGACACGACGGCGCGTGGCGCGACGGCTGGGATGCCGAGCAGCTGCGCAAGCTGTCAGACGTGAGGCGCCTTTTCAGCGGCGACTGGATGCACGCAGTCATCGTCGCGCTCGCCGATGGGCCAAAGCACTATAAAGAGCTTCTCGACACGATCAGGACACTATGCGAACGGGACCGCGGGCACCGTCGCACTCTGCACGAAAGCGTTCTCGCGCGCACGCTCAAAACCATGACTGCCGACGGGCTGATCCTTCGGCACCAGCAGTCCACAGCTTTTCCGCCCTCCGTGCAGTATTCGTTAAGTCCGGAGACGGCCGAAGCGCTCGACGCGATGATGCCGATGGTCACTTGGGCGACGAAACATGCCGATCTCATACAGCGTGCCCGCGCACGCCGATGCAACTCCCAGGCGTCCAGCTCCGAATGAGCTGAGTTATTGGGCAAGCCTCCTCGCTCGGGGTGCGGTCGTCGCAACCGTCACCCGGACCGGGCGTACAGGTCGCGCACATGCGGCGCGTACACCATGTTCTCGCGGGCGTACAGGTTGCGGCAGTGCTGGTCGCGCATGGCCAGGACCAGCAGTTCTGTGCGCGACAGGTTCAGACCGTAGGCGATCTTCACGACGGTGGGGATCGACGGCGCGGCCGCCATGCGTTCGACTCGCGACAACCACAGGCGATCGGCACCCGTCAGTTCGGCGACCTGGGTCAGGGTGCGATTGTGCCTGATGCGCCACAGGTAGAGCATTTCGCCGAAGCAGGTCAGGGTCCGGTGTGGCCCTGCGATGTCGGACGCTCGGACGGTGCGGTGTCCCCGGTCGCGGTCTGAACGGGTGGCTGCGGGGTAGCTGCGGCCTGCGGCGATCGCTAGTGCGTACGGATCGGCTTTCAGAGCGTAGGCCAAGGCTGCGGCGGTCCATAGTGATTGCAGCGGGGTGCGGCCTCGTTCGAGGGTTCCGATGGTGGAGGCGCTGATCCCGGATCGTACCGCGAGGCGGTTGATGCTCAGGCCCGATGCCTGCCGGCGTCTGCGCACGAAAGCTCCGGCTGTCTCGGGCGGTTGGGCTGCAGCGTCGGGTGTCGGTGTGCCGACGGCGGATGCGGGTATCGGTTCGAGGGTCACCGGTGGGCCTCGGTTGCCGTTGGGGGTTGGGCAAGTTCTGCCGCAGGCGAAAGTCGTTCCAGGTCTCGGATGCGGTCGTCGATCACCTTCCGGGATTGTGTCGTGGGCAGTGCGAGCAGACGCAGATCCGCGGTGAGCCGTCGGTAGGCTCCGTGGTCGGGGGCGAAGACACCCGCACTGTGGTGCGCGAAGTACGTGACCGGGCCTGCGGCCGTCTCGTAACAGGTGAACGGGGCCTGCAGTGCCGGGCTGCCGCAGATCTCCGACGGAACGATGCGCACTCTGATCATCGGGTTCGCCTTCTCTAGCGCCCGCAGGAATCGGAGCTGGCTGCAGGTGACCGCCGGTGCTCGGAGATGGGACGACAGGGCAGGCTCGCCAAGGAAGACTTCGACCTGTTTTCTGCTCGTTTCCGCGGTAGGGGTCCGCAGAAGCCTTCGCTGCGCTGCCTGGGCTCTGACGAATTCACTGACACATCCGGGAGCCGCGCCGAGATCCTTCAGGACAACGCGGGCGTAGTCGGAGGTCCACAGGGAGGCGGGAACGAGGGTCGGATGGTAGTCCACAAAGGATTTTGCGAGTTGGGTGAAGTGGCTGCGTGCTTCGGCATGGTGGCGGTGGTGAGCCGGGTGGAGGATTACCACGCTGTGGTCGGTTGTCCTCGCGAGGCTGGAGATGTAGGCGTGGTCGTCTGGAGCGACGGACAGGGCGCAGAGGATTCCGCCGACGTGCTCGGCGTCGGGCTTGCGCACGCCGAGTTCCCACTGTGCGACTTGCGCGTGGTGCTTGTGGATCAGGTTCGCCACTTCGCGCAAGGTCTTGTCGGCCTTGCGGCGTTGCGCGTGAAGGACAGCGCCGAGCAGCAGGTGCCGGGGCGACGGCTGAGGGGTGTCTTGTTTGCTCGTCACGAAACGTCCATGTTCTTGCGCTATTGCCGAAGCAGGGTCGGTGGGAGTGGGCGGCGCGGACTGTGCGTCGAGGGAGCCCGCGCCAGGACCGCTTTCGTCTTCTTTGGTCGGGGTGGGCCATTGTCGGCTTGGGCGGCGCGGAGGCTGATCGCGTTTTGGCCGCCATGGGGCCGGATTGCGACTTTCTCGCGCAGGAGGAGCCGGCGGATCGTGCCATAAGACGCGTGGTGCGTGTCCGCGACCTGCTGGATGGTGGCTCCGCCCTGGTAGTCGCTGACGACTCGCGCGACGTTGAGTTCTCGTTTCACTCCTTGCCGGACAGGGGGCATCGCGACGCCCTGTTGGCGAAGAATCCGGCCTGTCCAGCTCAGAGACAGCCCGTAGACAGCGGCGATCCTCGTGATCGTTGCGCCGTCCCGGTATGCCTGCGCCATTTTCTCGTTGCGGCTGTTCAACTCAGGTGTGCTAGCTGGCATCACGACAACCGATGCTCGGCGCGATGGTATGGGTATGGACGTCGAGCCGGATGGGCTGCTCCCGTAACAGATCTCGGTGCGTGCGGGCCCACAGGTAGGTGCCGCGCAGCACCACGTGTCGGCACCTCCCGATGTCCAAGCCCCGCGGGAAGAACTTCCGCCAGCGTCCGGACGCGACATTCTTGTCGTAGGCCGCGGCCCATTCGGCCAGTTCGCGATCGCCTGTTCCGGCGGTGATCCCGGAGGATGCCGGGTCTTTCTCGAACCACTCGCCGGCGTACATGCCTAATACCAAATCGTCGTCGGAGAACGCTGTTGCGAGGTGTTCGCGTATCCGGCGGTACAGCACGGCCGGAACATCGGCGAGCAGCGGTCCGACCAAGCTGGCGGCCTCCTGTAGTACGCGATTCGCGGCGGCGGTGGTCACGCACGGGATCGTCCAGCAGACGGTCCGGTCGGGCAGCACGTCGTCGAAGACGCGTGCGTCCAGCACGCCCGTGTCCTGGTCCAGTGTTATGGCCACAGCCTGTGCGCGTTGTCGGCCCGGCAGGTGCCGGTGCAGGTTGGTCGGTGAAGCTTCGTCCAGCAGGAGGATCTGTGCTTCGGCCGCGCGCAGCTGTCCGGCAGGCTGCCGTGCTCGTGCGCGGTCACTGAGTTCACGCGCGGCCTCGTCAGCGGTGATCAGTGCCGCGGCGGTGTCGAACTCCCGGCCGTCACCGGTGTGCGGGACGAAAGTAGCCTGGTCGAGCGCAGCGAGCCGGGCCAGTCGCCAGCCGCGGGGATGCGGGTCGCCGGGCATGTCGCTGTCGGCGAACCACATCCGCCACGTGCGTCCGCTCTTGTCGACCGTTTCGTGGACAAATCCCGGAGCGTCGTAGAGTCGACGCCATGTCGGCAGTCCGATGCGGTCTTGCACGGCTGGGGTCCAGTTTGCGTGATCCGGCATCAGCGGCAGCTCCATCGTGTGCTGGTCGGGCATTCCATGAGTCCGTGCCTCGTGGTGATCAGTTCTGTGGTGTTCCAGCCGGTCGGCCTGTCGGTAGTGTGCGACCAGACGACTGTGACCGTCTGTGCCGCGTCGCAGAGGCCGTAGAGCCTGCAGTCGCAATAGAGTGTCGGGTCGGGCTCGTCGAAATTCCGGGTGCAGAAGTCCCTGTGGTGGCTGTTGAACGTGCGGCCGGTCGAACCGGCACCGCTGGTGACCTCGAGGTAGGCGAGCTGGACCGTCTTGGTTCCGGTGCCGCCGTCCGCGTTGATCTCCTGGGACAAGGAGTGCAGTCCACAGTGACAAGCGTTCAGCAAATCTCGTTGCTTCTCATTGGTCGGTGCTGGCTTTCGAGAGCCGCGCGATGTCGGCCGCCGCGGGGACTCGCGTTCTGCGTGCGGCAAGCGGGTTCCGTCGGCCTCTGCGAGTGTCTGCAACGGTTTCTTGCCTCCTGTCTGTCTATCGACGGGCGCTGCTGTGTGCTGACGTCGTCGGGTATCAACGGGCCGCGGCGGTAAACCGGATGACTGGAGCGCTAGTTCTCGCCGTCCGCGTCCTGATTCGGCTTCGTTGTCGGCCGGACCGCATCGGCGAACCTCTCCAGGTCTTCCGGCCAGGGTGCCGGGTACTCCGTCGTACTTTGGCTTTTGGTCTTAGTGGTCTCGGCATCCATGGCTGCGCCCTTCTGCGCGGACGACCAGTACGTGGTGAGCATGTCGCGGACGGCGACCGGAACCCCTTGTGGTCCCAGAGGAACGGTGACGTCCTCGAGGATCTGCCACAGCGCCCGATCGGCCGGCTCGGGATCGACCTCTGCGCCGAGGGTGCGGCGGTGGCGGTCGATGGCCTCGGCGAGCCTGCGCACGGCGTTGCGGTGCCTGCGGTTCAGGGCGGCTGCCTTGTGGTTTTCGTCGGCAGCGGCGGCTCGCGTCTGGGACAACCTGGTCTCGACGAGGCGTTTGAACATGGTGACGCGGACACGCCACTGGCTGTATCGCTGTTCGTAGTGCGACGTCGGGTCGAAGCCCAGTTTGCTGCCTCGTTCGTTGCGCCTTGATCGCCGCGTGCGGAGGTCGTTGTCGACCCTGTGCTGTGTCGCGATCAAGATCGTCCGGACCCGGTCGAGCAGCGGCGGGAGTAGCAGGGCTTGCCACAGTCCGGTCGCGTCCGGGCCGAGGTTGGCAAGGACCAGTTCTTCGAGCTGGTCGTCGCTGCGCCCGATCAGTTCGGCGAAGTCCGGAACTGCATCTGTCGCATCATCGAGGCGACTGCTCTGCGCCTCCCTTGACGTCATCTGGTATCCCAAGGCAGGAACCGGCTCCGAACGCGGCAACTCGCCATCTCTGGCCGAGAGCCAGCCGCGGTTGTCAATCGCTGTGCGGAGTAACTGGGTCATGGTGTCCACGCCCGCCACGGAACGTCGGCGGACAGGCTTCCGGCGGCGAGCACCTCCGCGATTGCCGCCGGGCGCAGCACAGAGACCTCGGCCTCGCCCGCCCACCGGTGCGTACGAGGCCGGTGAACGGTGATGCGGTCGGTGTCGGCGAGCGTCACGTCAAACAGGAACGCCAGCTCGGACGACGACCCGTGCCGGCCTCCGTCTATTTCGTGCTCGACGACGGAGCAGAAGTCGAGTCCGGTGATCGCTGCGTCGATCTGGCCGCGCAGGGTGCGGCGGAGTGCCTGCTCGACGGGTTCGCCGTCGCGGACCGGGCCGCCTGGCAAGACAAAGGCACCGGTGTCGTCGGTGATGAACAGGATGTCTTCGTCGCGGCCGATGAGGGCGTACGTTCCTACTCGTGGCCCTGGTGTGCGGCAGGCGTTGTTGTTCATAGCGGATGTCCCATCGAGTGCTGAGGGCCCGAACCGATCGGCGCGGCCGGGCGTGTCTTGCGGACCCGCCAGCCTCGGTTGCGCATCTGAACTCCGGCCTCGGAAAGAACCCGGTGCACGAAGCCGTACGAGCGCCCGCATTCCTCGGCCAGCGCACGAACAGTCGCGCCTTTCTCGTACCTCTTCTTCAGCTTCCTGCGCATCGCGTCCCGGGCGGGTCCGGTGATCCGACACCCCTTGATGCTGATTGCTGGCGCTGCCAAGGTGTCCCGTCCTTTCTCTTGTTATCGAAATCGGTGCCGCGCGACTAGGCGCTTCCGGGATGAGGAGGCGGCTCGTGCTGCGCATGGTGTCCTTCGCGCTAATGGTTGGCTGGTGCGAGATCGCGGTCCTCGACCGGCCATGCGATCTGCGTCGCGGTCCAGTCGTCCAGCGGCCGGTGGCGGATGACGGAGGGGCGGCTCATCTCGGCCGCCCGATCGTCTGGGAACCCTCCGGGTGCTGCGGGAATTCGCGCCGCGTCCTGCGCGGTACCGGGCCGGTAGATCACGGCTGCTGACTCCTCTCGTACGCGCGGCGGGCACGGTCCCCGCCGGGAAGCACTTGATGCACCACATCAGAACGACGTCCTCGCGAGGCTCCCCGTCGGCAAGGCAGATGACTCCGCAGTCGCTCATCCCGAGCCAGGTGCGCCCGCGGCACAGGATTCGCAGGAGTCTCTGCGGAACCTTGTGCATCACCGCTTCGCCGCGAAGTGAGAACGGCCAGAGTGCGAGGCACACCCTGTATGAGGGCGCATTGGGGCTCTCCCGGAACATGTCAAGCTGCCTTCAACTCAGCGAGCAGTTGGCCCTTGTCGCATTCGCAGAGTTCAGCGAGCGCGTCTTGCGCGGGCCGGGGAACGAGCAGCCGGCCTATTGAGTACGGGGGCAGGTCTCGCAAGCGGATCTCTGCCCAGCGTGCGAGTGGATGTCCCGACCGGGCCAGCTCGGCTAGGTTCACGACTACCGTGCCGTCGCTGATCGCCTCGTCGTACACGCGCTCGAACAAGCGTCCGGGCGGCAGTCCCAATACGTTGCAGTACACCGTGAACCGGGCGACCGTCATCGCGCGCGTTCCGAACTCGTGCGAGGCGATAGTCTGCGTCGCCTGGCCAACACCCATCGCGCGCCAAGTCCTGCCGCGTCCAGTCGCCGATCTCGCGTTCACAACGCAACGCCCTGCCCAGGATCTTCAGGAACCTCGCTTCGACGTCTGCGCGACCGTCCAGTTCACCGTCGGGATTCTCGGGCGCACGGGTGTCCTGCTTTCGCCCATCGTCGTTTGTCATGACGCCCTCCTGCCGCGCTGGCTTCGTCCGCGAACGCGATGAGGCCGCCGAGCCGGCGGGGGCCGGCGATGCCGTCCGGTTGGACCGCCCTGGACGAGCACAAGAACAGCCCGCCGCTTCTCGCTCTGCCGCATACGGGACAGGTGAATGAGCCGAGCGCACTCGACGCATTGAGCGCCGGGGGCCGAGATAGCGAGCGAACACTCCAGCTGACGACCGCAGACGGCGACGAGGGGTACGCCGTGCTCGCGAGACTCGTAGAAGGCCTCGTCGGTGACCTGATGCTGCATGCCGTCGCGCCCGCAGGTATAGGGCGTCGTCCACAGGCGTTGGACTGGTGCGGCCATTCCAGACACCTCTCATCCGGGGTGGAGCGCGGTGGAGGCGACCGGTCGGGGTCAGCCGCCTCCACCGCGGCTATGGGGCGGCAGACAGGCGAGGGCGCCTAGGCTTTCTGCCGCTGGGCAGAATGTGAACGCCGTCGGGCTCGACCTCGCCCGTCCGCCGCCGATTTCCCCGAAGGCATGCGCGCCGCGCGGCACGAAACACCGCCGGGGTGGCTACTGAGTCAGAGCTGGACGTTGCCGTGACCGATCAGGTGGCTGAATCGGCGGGCTCGAGCATTGCATTCAGCTCGTCGCGGATGATCGCGGCAGACTGCTCAGGCGGACGGTTTGAGCAATCCAGGGTCAGAACGGGGAAGCCGACCTCATCCAGCATCGTGCGAGCTTCCCGGTAGAACTTGGTCTCCGTGCGGCTATTGCCTGGCGGGCTCTGGAAGCGGTTGTGCGGTCCACGTGCGTGCAACCGTTCCGAGATCACGTCGGGGTCGGCCTCAAGGATGACCGTAAGGTCCGGTCGTTCGACTTCTTCGTTGATCTGCCAGAGAAACACGGGGTCCACGCCGTCGAAGCGCTGGACGACCAGCCCCGATGCCAGGTACCGGTCGGAGATCACCACGTGGCCAGTCTGAATACGTGGCTTGATCTCGGTTTCCACGTGGTGATACCGGTCAGCCGCGTACAAGCATGCGAGAGCGTGACCGGTGACAGTCGGTGTGAGTTCGGCGGCGAGCTTCCCGATCGGGCCGTTCGACGGCTCCGCCGTCACGTGCACGTGACGGCCCTCCGCAAGAAGAATCTGTGCCAGATGCCGGACGATCGTCGTCTTTCCCGCACCGCCGGGGCCGTCGACGCTGATGAGCAGGCCGCGGTCGAGATCAGAAGAGGACGGCGTCATCTTCGTCACCTCGCTCCGGTCGTTCGCGGAGTGCTTCGAGCGATCGCCCGGCCGCGACATGAGCAAATAACCGGGCGGTCACCGTCGTGTCGTACGCGGCGCGATGCGGCTGCTGCATGTCCTCCAGCCCAGCGTCAAGCCCGAGCTGCCTGACAAGCGATCCGAGCTTGTAAGTCGGATGGCCGGGCAAGAAGCGCCGCGAGAGCTTGAGCGTGTCGAACACTTCGGGGCATTCCCAGTCGCCAAGTTCGCGCTCCAGCACACCGACGTCAACATGGGCGTTGTGGGCGATGAGCGCGGGGGCGTCCAAGGCCTTCAGCACCTCGGCGGCGATTTCGGCGAATGCGGGAGCTCCTGCTACCTGCTCATTGGTGATCCCGTGGATCCGCTTCGCGAAAGGGGTGATCGGCCGGCCAGGCCGCACTAGCCACGAGACGGGCTCGCTGATGCTTCCGTGTTCGATCCGGACAGCCGCAATCTCCACGAGATCGGCGGGCTGTTGGCCGTTGCCCTCGACATCCACGACGACGTAGCTGAGTGCAGTCCAGTCAGTCATGCTGGAACTCCCGTCCATCCAATGTCGGCGCGACCATGCCGGAGCGCATGGTGAGGGTGTCTCGCGTCGTGCACCTGAAACCCGAGCGCGTGCTGGAGGAAGTACCGTGGCTGCTCAGTTTCCAAGCCGGACACGACGACGGCCCGCTGGGAAATGTCTACGACCTCAAGGTCGCGCGCCTCGGGCAACACGCTGGCGCAACGGTGTACATCTTCTGTTGCTGGCACGCGTTGCGCCCCGGCACACAGTTCTCTCTGCGGGAGCGGGCAGATGTCGCAAAGTTCCCGAATGCCGTAGTGACCGTTGTAGTCGGGCAGGCCATGCGCGTACGACACGGCACAGGAAGTCTTGCGGAACAAAGCAGCCGAGTCAGCAAACGCATCGAGGACCCGGCGTTCCAGCGTCTCGGGCACGATCTTGCGGCGTGCAGTATCGGTATAGGGCTCGGGGATGCCGTTGGCCTTGTAGTACGCGGCGATCTGGTCGCGGTAGAAAAGTCCAGTGAAAACCGTAGCGTCCGCGTGCCGGCTCAACTCGTACGCAATGGAGAGGTGCTGATCGGTGTCGTTCAGGCCGGGGACGAGCGGACGCCAATAGAGAATCGTCCGGTACCTTCGCCGCACCGGTTCGCTCATCAGCTTCAACGACTCGGCTGCGACGTGCGACGGGTACGGTTCGATCTTCGGGTCGTCGATCCCTGAGTAGGTGAACAGCAGCGTCAGCTTGACGTGGCGAAGCTGGTTCAACCGGTCGATGTCGTAGGGCTTGAGCTGGTGCCGCGTGATGACCAGCACGTGATTGGTCAGCTCGCGTTCGTCCAGATCTTCGAGCACCGCATACGTGTGCGGGCGGACCTTCGGCAAGAAAGGCTCGGTGGCCCGGTTGAACAACTGGACCGGTGTGACGTGCGGTTGAAAATACCGGTGGTTGACCAGTTCGTCCACCGCTTGCGCGTCCGGCATGAGCGCAACAGGCTGATCCTTGTCCCACAACCCGTAGGTATGCCGGATGCAATATGCGCATCCCAGTGGGCATCCCTGGATGTGGTTGAGGCTCAAGCCGCTCTTTCGATATTCGACCACCTCGCGCGCACTCTCGGAGAGGAGGCCGATCCGGTCCTTGCTGAGCAGGGGTACTGGCGTAATCACGTAGCTCGTCTCCAAGGTCGGCCGGGGCGGACTCAGGGAGACTAGGCAGGTTCACGTGCGCGAGAAAAGCAAGTTGCTCGTAGTTGCACGCAACAAGTCAAACAGTTGATGATCGGAGCAACGTGGCGCTAGTCCTGCGGCAGCTGCTCTGCGAACTCGTCCATGACGCGCGTGATGATGGCGCGAGCGGCACGGCCATAGCTGGCGACAGCGGCGAGTTCGCTGAAGACGTCCGAGTACAGCTCGATCTCTTGGGGCTGTGCGAGGTTGAGGGCCGCGGAATATGTCTCGACCAGGACCTTCTCCTCGTCGTACAACCAGAACCCGTGCCACGGTGCTGCGGTGTACTGGGTGTCAAATCCGATGATCCCGAGCTTGACGTTGGGGAGCGCGGAGATCGAGACCAGGCGATCAAGCTGGCCGAGCATGACCGGCACAGTTGACAGGCGGAAGCGCAGAGCCGCCTCGGTGAGGACGAAGTGGAAGCGCTTGTCCGGCCGGTAGAAGATGTCCTGCCGCTTCAGGCGGCCCGCGACTGCGTCGTTGATGTCGTTGGCGAGCTTGAAGACACGGATGCTTTCGGCGAAACGCGCGCGAGCGTACTCGGAGGTCTGAAGGAGCCCCGGAATCACGGTCGACTCGAATACGCGGAACAGCTGCGTCTTTTGATCCAGTTCAGCAAGCGAGTTCTGCCGCGGCCGGATGCCGCCACGAAGAATCCGCTGCCACTCGGCGTGCTGAACTTCCAGTGTGCGGAGCGACGCGAGCAGTGCAGGAGCCTCGTCCTCGCGCCCAGTCGCCTTCGTCCAGGACTTGATGTCGTCTTCGCTGGGTTTCTGCTTGCCGTTTTCGATCTTGGAGATCTTCGAGAAATGCCATGACAGCGACTCCGCGAGCTTCCTGCCGGTCAGACCGGCTTGTTCGCGCAGCTCGCGGAGCCGACCGCCGAGCGCCATGCGCGCCTCATGGACGTTCGAGGGATCAGAGGCCCTGTTGCTTGGCAAAATCGTCCCGCCGTACCGCGTGATGCCAGGCTGCATCACGCCAGTAGTTGTGTTGAACTACCTGCTCCGGGTCTTCGACGACCTCGCCGCCTAAGAATCCCATGCGATCGTCGAAATGCATCCGAACCAGCAAGCGCGAGTCGAACAACCAGTAGTCATGCTTCGGCAGCCGGTCGGCACGGGTTCGCGGAAGGTAGCGGATGTCTTCGCCTGCTCCGCCGGTGAACTGCGAACACCACACGCCGAACCGGCTGTAGTCCGTGAGCGGCATTGAGACGATGCGCACGCGGCTGAAGAGCCGGCCCGCGGCCTTCGCTTCGCGGATCATGTCAAGCCAGCTCTGCATCCAGGGCAGGTCGTCCGGCTCGCCGGCGAGGAATTTGCGCAGGGACTCGTTCTCGTACGTCGCGTCGTACTGATCGAAGGTCTCCAAGCGGAAGGCCGTGTGCTCGAAGCCATGGAAGAGTTGCCTGAACTCCGGTCCTGGCTTGATCAGCTCAGTCAGCGTGTTCCTCCTTCGGCTCCTGCTGTGCGTAGCGTTTGGCGTAGAACTTCAGGACATCCTCGGGGATCTCGATCAGGGTCTCATGATCGGGGACCGGTCCGATGGCGGCCAGCGCTTGCGGGTCAGTCACCCTCCATCCCTGGGCAATGTAGGTGGTGCGGTCAGTCCGGTCAGTGGCATAGAGCGTCGGCGAGTTGTCGACCTGGGATTCGGGATCCTTGCCGAGGAACGTAACGTGCATCATGCCTCCGTTTCGAGCAACTTCCATCTTGTTGCTCACCATGGTGACGCACGACACCATGACCGTCAACGGTGAGAATGCGGGTCCTTGGGCTGAAGCGCGGGATCGCTGCCCCAGGGTTCGCTGTGCGTACCCCGGGCAGCTTGCCGGGAATCGACGGGAGTCAGCGTACGACCGTCGATGACCCGAAATATAGGAGGAACGGCAGTGCTCCGGCCAGGAGGAACGGGCCGAGCGGGATGTCCCCGCTCGCGCCCTGCTTCCCGACGATTCTCGCGGCCCCGACAACGGTGCCGCCGAGGAGCCACCCCGCTGCGAGGCCGGCCCAGACAGCCTCCCAGCTGATCCAGCCGAGTCCAGTTCCGAGCAGTCCTGCCAGCTTCATGTCGCCGCCGGCAATTCCGCCCAGGGCGTACAGAGCTCCGTTGACAGCCAAGGCGACGGCCATCGCCGAGGCTGCTCGCGCAAAGTTGCCGCCATGAGCATTCAGAGCAGCGTCGGCCCCCAGCGAGATTCCTAGAACCGCGAATGCCGTGCCTAAAAGAATATTCGGCAGTTTGTGCACGAGCAGGTCGATTGTTGCCAGCGGCACACCGAACCCGCCAATGCCGCTGTACGCGACCAGTTCCAGGGACCAGTCGAAGCGGCACGCGAGTGCGGCGAACACGATGGCTGTCACGGCTTCGAGCAAGCCAAGGGGCGGCGGTGCTGTGGCGGGCTCGCTCGCAGCGGCATATCGGATGACTATCGGGCGCAGCATCAACGCGAGCGCTGCGCCAACGAGTGCCCAGCCCAGGACCGCAGCGGTCTGCATGGCGATTATGGCCCGTAAGTATTCGAAGTTTTCGGGCGAGGCTGGTTCACGAGGTGCCCCCAATCAGCGCTGAGTAGCTCGTCATCAGCACTACCAGATTTACTACTCGCCAGTTGGGAAACTCGCACATTGCTAGTTCGAATGGGTGAACGTTGAAGGCAGAGTACCATTCCGACTTCCGGGTCGGTACTTCCACACCTTGCAGTCAGTATGGGTACGCAAGGTAGACCTGAGCCAGGGCACTCGGCAGAAGTTCGAGTGAGAGGAGTGGAGGGGTGGAGTCCGTGGTCTCCCAAAGGGCATGTCGGCCAGCAGCGGTGTTTTCGAGCGTCATCGTCGCTGCCTTGGCGGCTGGATGCAGCGCGGGCTCGCCGTCCGATCCTGCTCCCGCTGGCTCCTCCGAAGCTCCTGGAGCGCCTACGTCGGCAGCCGCACCGCCAGCGTCGACAGCACCGGCTGACGCCGCACGTCAAGGAGCGGTGGCGGCATACCTCGGGATGTGGGAAGACATGGCCGCCGCGGCGAAGACATCAAACTGGCAGGACCCGCGCTTAGGGCAGCACGCCACTGCCACGGCACTGACCAACATCACCCGCGGCCTGTACGCGGACAAGGCGAATGGTCTCGTGACCAAAGGGCAGCCCAAGAACTCACCCAAGGTGTCATCCGTCGAGCCGCCCACAGACCCGACAAAGGTGATCGTCGCTGACTGCGGCGACGACAGCAATTGGCAACATTATCGTGCGGACAACGGACAGCCGGCCAACGACGGCCCGAGCGGACGTCGGCAAATCAATGCCGTTGTCGAACGGCAGGGAGACGGCGCATGGCGGGTTACCGACTTCGGAATTCACGAGGTCGGGTCATGTTGAGGAGAGCTGCGCTGATTGCGGGGACGACCGGATCGCTGGTGCTCGCAGGAGCAGCCCCGGCGTTGGCGGGCGGCCCTTGGGGATCTGCGGATTGCCAGCAGACTCCGTCCCCGGCGTGCCAGCTCGGCGCGGGCCAAGGCGGTACTGACGGCACCCCCGGGCGAGTCCCGTCCGGCCCCGGCAGGAATCCGGGCCGACAGGGCGGAGGTCAACACGATGACCAGCCGGACACCGGCGACCGAGTGATCGGCCCGAACGACAAGAGCGCCGACTGCGGATACCAGCGCTCGGACTACCGGCCCCCGGCGGGTGGAACGATCACCGCCGCCTATCGGCCATCCGACCGGGAACGCGGCACTGAGGTCCGGCCTGCGGTGTTTCGCCTGGCGAGCGTGCGGACGGCACCGTTGGTGCACACCGCCGCGCGGCCTCTGCAGGCGCAAGCCAGCCCTGGTCAGGGACCGGGCGCGTGGTACCTGTACAAGTGCTCCGGCCCTGGCTTCTCGGATGCGCTGTACCGGACGCCGATCTGGATTCCAGACAGCCAAGCGCCTGGTCCGGCTCCGCTGCCGTCGCCTGCGGAACTAGCGCAGGCCGCGCGCAACCAGCTCCGATTGCCGAGCCCCACGATCGCGGCGAACCCGCGCCGAGATCAGCTGGTGGCCCTGCCGACGTGGTTGTGGTTGTCGAGCGGCTGGGATCAGCAGTCGGCCACGGCCTCCGTCCCCGGGGTCTCGGTGACCGCGGTCGCGAAACCGACCTCGCTCGTGTGGTCGATGGGCGACGGATCGAAGGTGACGTGCGGCAGCGGCGGCACCCCGTTCCCTGCCAAGGGCGATCCGAAGGCAGCGTCGCCGGACTGCGGTCACACCTACCGGACGTCCTCGGCCGGGCAACCGAACAACGCATATCCGGTCACAGCCACCGTGCACTGGGCGGTCTCATGGTCCGGGGCTGGCCAATCCGGAACATTCCCCGACATGACGACCACAGGCAACGCGGCGTTCCGCGTGGCGGAGAGCCAAGCGCTCAACACCGGCGGACGGTGATCCGCAACGGGGCACGCGCTCCGCGCTGACAACCACAGAACTCAGTCCGAACAGCCACCGCGCCGCAGACGGCGTCGCGGCGCGGTGGCGCCATGCCTGAAACCAGAAGGGAGGCCGGTCATGAGCACACCCCCCTCGACACGCACGGACACCGCTGGCACGGCGACCGCGCCACCGGACGCCTGGGCCCAGCGGGGAGGCAAACAGGAGCCGCCGTCGCGCTGGAAGACCGTTCGCCCGTCTCGGCGGATTCCGTACCTGCTGCTCGGTGTCGTGTTAGTGATCGCCTGCGCCGCCGCGGCGGTGATCGTGTCCATCCAGCTTGACAACCGACAGCCGGTTCTGGTGTTGGCTCGTCCGGTCACCGTCGGCCATCTGTTGTCCGCACCGGACTTTCGGCAAGTCTCCGTGTCTGCCGATGTCGGGCTCGACGCAGTACCGGCCGCCGAGTCGTCCACTGTGGTCGGTCGCCCTGCGGCGTTCAGCTTGCCTGCCGGCACACTCCTGACCCGTGGCTCGCTGGGGCCGCCGGCGATCCCGGTTGACGGCCAGGCAATTGCCGCGGTGGCATTGAAAGCCGGACAGTTCCCGCCAGCGCTCGCACCTGGTGCGCGGGTCGCTGTACTGGTGTCTTCTGGTTCAGCTTCGACCGGGACAGCGAGTAGTAATCCCGGACAGGTTGCGGTTCCGATCGCGCAGTGGACTGCGACGGTGAGCGATGTCGGTGCGGGCCCGGACCCGCAGAGCACGGTGGTCTCGTTGCAGTTGCCAGAGGCGAACGCCCGCCAGCTCGCCGCCGCTCCGGCAGGCCAGGTCAGTCTCGTCGCATTGAGCGGAGGCGGCGGCTGATGTTGATCGCTCTGTGTTCGCTGAAGGGGTCGCCCGGGGCGACGACCGCCGCTCTCGCGCTGGCGGCGCGATGGCCGGCCGAGCAGACACCGGTCGTGGTCGAGTGCGATCCTGCGGGCGGAGACCTGGCCGCGCGGTTCCGGCTGCCCTCAGCGCCTGGGCTGGTGAGTTTGGCAGCCGCAGCACGCAAGAGCGCGGAGGCGTCGGTGCTGTGGCAGCACGTCCAACGCCTGCCGGCTGGACTTGGGGTGATCGCCGGTCCGGTTGGTGCGGAGCAAGCTCGTGCTGCCTTGGGCGTTCTCGCGCCACGGGGCGCTTCGGTCTTGCGCGCCGCAGGTGATCAGCCTGGCGTGGTGGTGCTGGCCGACTGCGGTCGAACAGCCCCTGATTCACCAGCTCTGCCGATCATCCGGGCGGCTGATGCGATGGTGCTCCTGGCTCATGCCCGCGATGACGAGCTGTCTCATGTCGCCGGCAAGCTCCGAACCGCGGCGACGTGGAATTCGCGACCAGGCTTCGTTCTTGTCGGTGACGGCTATGCCACGGCCGAGGTCGAACACGAACTCCAGATCGGGGTCTTGGGCAGGCTTCCTCACGACCCCAAGGGCGCTGCGGTGCTGTGCGGGTACAGCCGGAACGGGCCGAGTCCGGACCGCTCGGCGCTGGGGCGTGCGGCGTTGCGGCTGGCGCACGGGCTCGCCTCGGCGCGACGTCTGCATGCTGCGGCGAATGCGCCAGCAGCCTTCGGTGCCCGAGCGAACCACTCTCGTGGTCCAGTCGCCACGCCGCTGTCTCTGCATCGAGCGCGGTCGTCGACGAACGGGACGCGCCCATGACCTCGCCGCACATCTACCCGGGCCAGCAAGCCTCACCTAACGGTGTGTCGATGCCACCGAACCTGCCACCGCCCACCTCTTCATTTCCAGGGCCGACGAGCGTTCCTGGCGTCGACCCTCGCCACGCCGCGGCCGTGGATCGGCTGCGCGTTCATCTTCGCCGAGAACTGTCTCGGCAGTTGTCCACCCGTATGCAGGCCGACGACGATGCCGGCCGTCCTGCGATGGAACCGGGCGAGCGGCGTCGGATGGCGCAGGCGATTCTCGCTGATGCCGCGGAAAAGCAAGCACAGCACGAACTTGACACCGGCGGGGCGGTAGTGCCGCAGGACGTCGAGCAACGTGTTGTTTCCGCTGTGTTGGACGAGATCTTCGGTATGGCTGGCCTCGAGCCGTTGCTCGCGAATCCGGACATCGAGAACGTCAACATCAACGGGGACCGAGTGTTCGTGCGTTACGCCTCAGGCCTGCGGGAACGCCTGCCTCCGATCATCGGCTCTGACGCCGAACTGGTGGATCTGATCCGCGATCTCGCCGCACGCTCCGGTGTGGAGGAACGGCGCTTCGACCGCGGCAGTCCGATCGTCAACTTCTCCTTGCCTGGCGGCGAACGTGCGTCGGCGGTGATGGCGGTGACGGCCAGGCCGTCGCTTTCGATCCGCCGTCATCGGTTCGCTCGAGTAACGTTGCGGGAACTGCGGGAGAACGGAACGGTCGACCTGGCGCTGGAGAACTTTCTCACGGCGATGGTGCGGGCACGCAAGAATGTGCTGGTGACCGGCGGCGTCGCGATCGGCAAGACGACCCTGCTGCGAGCGTTGGCCTCGGCAATCCCGCCGCACGAACGGCTCGTTACCATCGAGGACGTCTTCGAACTGGGACTCGACCACGACCCTGGTCATCCGGATGTCGTCGCGATGCAGGCGCGCGAAGCCAACGTCGAGGGCCAGGGCGAGATTTCACAGTCCGAGCTGGTGTGGCAGTCCCTGCGAATGAGTCCGGACCGGGTCATTGTCGGCGAGGTTCGCGGCCCGGTCGTCATTCCGCTCACCAACGCGATGTCCATGGGCAACGACGGCTCGATGGGCACGCTGCATTCGTCCCTGTCCAGCGGTGTGTTCACGAAGCTCGCCGCCTACGCGGTCCAAGGGCCTGAACGCCTTTCGCTGGAGGCCACGAACCTGCTGGTTGCTTCCGCGCTGCACTTCGTGGTCCATCTGGAGAAGCCCCGGGGCGAGGACGGCAAGCGAGTCGTGTCCTCAATCCGCGAAGTCGTCGGTGCGGACGGCACTCAAGTGATTTCGAACGAGGTGTGGCGCCCAGGGGCTGATTTCCGCGCGATTCCCGGCATTCCGCTGCGGACGGCCACGGTGGACGACCTTGTCGACGCGGGCTTCGACCCGGATCTGTCGGGCCGGGCTGAAGGGTGGTGGAAGCCGTGACTACGACCACCGCGTTGATGGCACTGCTCGGAATTGGTGTCGAACTCGGTCTGCTGCTGATTGTGGCCGCCTGGCGGGGCGTCACTGTGCGCTGGCCTCGTTGGAGCCGGCGCAACAGAGGACAGACCGGACGGGATCCGCTCCGGACGCGGTGGCTGCTCGCGGCCGCGGCAGTGGGCATCGTGGTCGCCATCGCCACGGGATGGCTTGTCGGGGGCGTGCTGGCGGCAATGGCGACCTGGGGCTTGCCGCGGGTGCTCGGTTCGGACAAACAACATGCCCGAACTGTGGCTCGCATCGAGGCGATCGCGTCGTGGAGCGAGATGCTGCGCGACACACTCGCTGCGGCGGCGGGGTTGGAGCAAGCCATCGTTGCCACTGCGGAGACCGTGCCCGAGGCGATTCGCCCGGAGATTCACGAGCTGACGTTCCGTCTCGAACGCGGCGACCGGCTAGCTGCCAGCCTGCGGCACCTGGCCGATCAGCTCGCTGATCCGACGGCCGACCTGCTGATCAGCGCTCTGGTGCTGGCCTCGGAGAAGCAAGCGCGTCAGCTGGCCGAATTGCTCGGCGAACTCGCGACCGAGACTCGTGAGCAGGTGTCCATGCGGCTGCGGGTGGAAGCTGGCCGCGCTCGCACCCGGACCAGCGTCCGGATGATTGTCGGAGTCACGTTGGCGTTCGCCGCCGGGTTGACCGCGCTCAACCGCGGTTACCTGGCTCCCTTCGACTCAGCCTTCGGACAGATCATGCTCGCCGTCGTCGGTGCGCTCTTCACGCTGTCGTTTCTGTGGCTCGCCCGCATGGCTCGTTATCAGACCCCAGACCGGTTCCTGACTGACCTTGACGCACTGCGCGGCCGCGACGGCGCGACAGCGTCCACAGGGGAGGGGCAAGCATGATCACCGCATTGGCAATCGGAGCTGGGTTCGGGCTCGGGATTTGGGCCATCCTGGTATGGGCAGTGCCACCGCGTCCCGGTCTGGCCTCACTCCTGCGGCGACTCGACAACACGCCTACGCCAGCACCGATTACGCCACTGGAACGTTCTGGCTGGGCGACCACGCTGGGAAAGCCGTTCGTCGGGCTGTTGACCGCAGTCGGGCTGCCCAGCCCTGTCGTGCGCAAAGACCTCGCCATGACCGGCAGGCCTGTCCCTGCCCACCTGGCTGACAAAGCGGCACTCGCGATTGCCGGGCTCTTGCTGCCGACGCTCGTCTCGGTCGCGCTTGCGCTGCTGGGCATGCCCCTGGCTTGGGAGGTATCGCTGATCGCGAGCTTGCTTACCGGGTTCATCGGATTCTTGCTGCCCGACATCACGGTTCGGCGCGCCGCCGCGCGCCGACGGGCTGACTTCCGCCTCGCGCTGAGCGCCTATCTGAATCTGATTCGGGTCACTCTCGCTGGGGGTGCCGGAGTGGAAGGCGCTCTTACTGACGCAGCCACGGTTGGCCGTGGCCGCTCGTTCAACCAGATCCGACGTGCGCTGACGATCGCAAAAGTCACCCGCGTCACCCCGTGGGCCACCCTTCGCGCACTCGGGGCCGAACTTGACATCCGCGAGCTCGCCGAACTGTCCGCGTCAGTCAGCCTTGCAGGCACGGAGGGCGCCCACGTCCGCGCGTCCTTGCAAGCCAAGGCATCCGCACTGCGGACACGGGAACTCACCGAAGCCGAGGGCGACGCGCAAGCTGCCACCGAACGGATGAGCCTGCCCGTGATTGTGCTCTTCATCGGTTTCCTCTTGTTCATCGGCTACCCGGCTGTGGCTGCCGTGCTAGGAGGGGTTTGAAAGCCAGGTATCGGTAATCGACACTTATGGGAGGAAACAATGTTGACGCCAATTGTTCTCTTGTGGAGCTTCGTCAAGGACCACGTGCGGCGCCTGCGTGAAGACGAAGGTGGGTACACCACGGAAACCGTACTCGTCACCGCCGCGCTCGTCGCTCTGGCCTTGGTCGTGATCGCTTTGCTGGTGAAAGTGGTCACCGATAAGGCCAACAGCATCCACATGTGAGTCCGCCGATGTGGATCGATGGTGACAGCTCGCCGAAGGCGACAACATCTACGACGCCACGGCTGTTGATGCGTGGAGGGTTGCGTCAAATCTTGGCGGACGAGCGTGGCGCGGCCACGGCAGAACTCGTGCTCGCTACGCCTCTGTTGCTGCTTCTGATCATGTCGATCGCGCAGTTTGCGTTGTGGATGCACGCTTCCCATATTGCTCAAGCCGCCGCATCTCAAGCCCTGTCGACTACGCGAGTGCTGGGCGGGACTACCGCGCGCGGGCAGATCGAGGCCAACCAGATTCTCCAGCAACTCGGCAGTGGCCCGCTGCGCGATCCGCGCGCCATCGTGAGTCGAAGCCCGGACCGGGCGGCAGTGCACGTGGAAGGCAGCGTGATCCAAGTCGTTCCTTTCCTGACACTGACTGCCGAGGGTGACGCTGTGGGTCCGGTCGAACGCTTTCGCTCCGGAGCCCAGCCGTGAGCGCGCGGCGAGTCCGTTATGGACAGCGGTTGCGCTCGCTCCGTGACGACGAGCGAGGATCGGCCGCCGCGGAGTTGGTCCTGCTCACTCCGGGTCTGATCATGATGCTCCTGTTCATCGTCTTCTGCGGACGAATGGCGGATGCCACCCTGCGGCTTGAAGACGCAGCTCACCAAGCAGCACGTGCGGCGTCTCTCGCGCGTAACGTGACCAACGCTCGGAACGACGCTCACGCCACTGCGTCCGCAGCGCTGGCCAATGCCGGCATCACGTGCCGGAGTCTGGCCGTTACCGTCAATACCGCGGGATTTCAGCCAGGGGCCACCGTCAGCGTGGAAGTCACCTGTACGGCGGGACTGTCAGACCTCGCGCTCCTCGGAATGCCGGGAAGCATTCAGCTCTCCGCGTCATTCTCGTCCCCTGTGGACACATACCGCGGCGTCGCCGCCAATGCCGGGGGTACCTGATGTTCGGCACCTTGACCGTCCGGCTGCGACGTCTGCGCGCGGATGAAGACGGACGAGTCACCGCATTCGTCGTCGTGCTGGTCACCGCAATCATCGCATTCAGCGGACTGGTACTCGACGGCGGCCTTGCCCTGGCCGCGAAAATTCGCGCGATCGGCGAGGCGCAAGAGGCTGCCCGTGCCGGAGCGCAAGCCATCGACCTGTCCGCCTACCGTTCCAGTGGAGCCCTGCGGTTGGTGCCCAGACAAGCAACCATTCTGGCGCGCCAGTATCTTGCTGCCACCGGTGAAAGTGGCAGTGTGTCTGTAGCTGGCAACACCGTCACTGTGACCGTGACTGTCAGCCAGCCAACCCAACTACTCGGGTTCGTCGGGATCGGTTCGATCACTGTTACCGGCACAGGACAGGCTCAGCCGCAACGAGGAATGTCCGGCGAAGACCGTGGACTCGTGGTCTCGGAAGGGATTCCCGGTTCGAGCGGAACCATGGGCAGCAGACGATCGCCGCTCAAATTCCCTTGCTGCAGCTTCTTTTCAGCCGCCGTCGAGAGGAAGCCGCGATGAAAGGCCACAGGCAGTCCGCCGCGGCGAAGCCGGTGAGAGTCGTGACGTTCGTCGACGGACCGGACTCCGTGCTGTTGAACCCGTACGTCCCGCCGTCGCGGTGGCGCGCCGAACGCGTCCGCGCCGCGCTGCACCCACAGGTCGTGATCGGTGTGCTGGGCGGTATTGCCTTGACCGCCGTCGCAGTGAGCTCGGACCTGGGCGTTGCCTTGGTCTGCGCCGGAGTTCTCGCGGCGGGAATGGGCGTGGTAATCGGCTGGGATCGTGCCGCCGGATTGCTCACCGAGCATGACCACGACCCTGCCTCCTCGTGCCGGCTGGAACGCCGACGGGGCGAGTTCTTCTTCCGCAGCCGCGACTTCACCGGCCTCGGCGCAACCGATACCGCAGCGCGTGCCATGATCACGGGCGTGGACGAGCTGCGCCGCAGCCCGGCCCGTGCCTGGCTTGGCTCCACTGTCCCACGCGAGATGCATTGCATCGTGTGGCAGACACTCCAGTTCCTGGACCGCACCCGCGCAGCCCGCAGCCTCGCCGACGAACTCGCCGGCGCGCCCAAGTCCGCAGTCGGCGAGCTGGGTGCCGTGGCACGCGAGGCGGTTGCTGAGATCGAGGACGTCCTTAACGAGGTCTTGCTTCACATGCGCAGCTGCCTCGTGTTGACTCGGGCATGGGAAGCGAAGCTTCGGCATGCCAAGCTGGCTGCAGGCACTGAGGCAGCCCTTGCCGCCTTGCCCGAGCACTGCGAGGCCCAACAGTTGTTGCATACCGCGGAAACGTTGGCGCAGCACATGTTCAGCGGCATCACCGCTGCCCGCGACGTCGTTGACGCCGGAAGGTTTCCGTGGGAACAGCCGGTCGAGTCGTGGCCGTCGTCAGAGGGGCATTGCCGATGAGTGCGTTGTCGAGGAATGCCCGTATCACCTGCTGTGGACCGACAGCGGCGAAACCCCGTCGCAACGACGTGCCGCCGAAAGCTGAAAGTGCCGCGCGTCAACGGAGAAGGGAGAAAAATGGCCACCGGTGAGGAGATCGAGCGCCG
Source organism: Amycolatopsis echigonensis (assembly GCF_014174495.1). Lineage (GTDB taxonomy): Bacteria > Actinomycetota > Actinomycetes > Mycobacteriales > Pseudonocardiaceae > Amycolatopsis > Amycolatopsis echigonensis. The sequence continues at coordinate 16,656 of NZ_JACJHR010000021.1, read as the reverse complement.
CGTCGAGGAAGTCGACTCTGCTCGCAGCGCACGACGATCAGCCGCAGCAAAGCAGGTCGGTGACCTCGCGGAGAGGCGATCGGAGATCGCTGGCCAGCTCGCCGCGATCGAAACGCAACTCGGCAAAACCTTGGCCGCTGCCAACGACGTTATTAGCATCGACGAGCTTGCGCAGTTCACCGATGTATCTGCCACTGACCTGGCTCGTTGGTTCGATGGTCAGAAACCCCTTCGCGTCAAAAGCCAGCGATCGAAGGCCAGTGCGGCAGCTGCGAAGGCGGGTCCGAACCACCGGCCAGAATCGACGAAAAGGACAGCAGTCCATAAGTCATCTGCGGCGTCAGAGGTGGGAGCGACTAGCGCCACTACGACGGAGGCGCGTGCACCTGTCCCGCCAACGGTGACCTGACCTCGCTACTCGGCGCGGCACAACTGTGCCGACGCTGGTGGATACCACATCGAGCACGATTTCCACATCGCCACGAAAACGGGCAAGTCATGACCGCGACATCAGAATCAGCGCAACGGAAACCGGCCCGACCATTCGCCGCTGGTCACCGTTCCTGGTTGGTCCTCGCCGCCACGGTCCGAGTGCTTGCCCGTGCTCTTCGCGCTCTGCTGGCAGTCGTCGTCTTGCTTGCTCTGATTGGCGGCTTGCCTACGGCACTCGTTCAATTCATCGGCTGGCCATTGCCCGACCACTTGCCTGCCTGGGACGAAATCCAGAACACCCTGCTCGCGCCGATGTCACCTCAGTTCCTGCTCGACGCCCTGGCTTGCGCGTTGTGGCCCTTGTGGGCCCGGTTCACGTTCGACGTGCTGGCCGCGATCCCGGACGTGGTTCGCTGCGCGCCTTGGCAGCGCTCAGGGGGAAGCGTCCGGGATGGCCCGCTACACGCAGCCGCGGGCGTGCTGGTCGGGACGATCGTGTTCTCCATCCTCAGCAGCCGGACAAGCGCCCCGACCACAACGACACAGGCTGCCGCGCTCGAACCCTCCGCAGACGGACGCACCACCATCGCGACGGCGGTTCACCGTTCTGAGATCCTGTCGACAAATAGACCCGCGATCGTCACCGCCGCGGCGCATACTCGAGCTGCCACGGCGAGCCAGCAGGACATGGAAACTGTGCGGCCACCTGAACACGGTGTGCACGACAGCCTGTGGCGGGTCGCTCAACGCTGCCTTGGCGACGGCAATCGCTGGCCGGAGATCTGGAAGCTCAACCGTGGCACCACGCAGATCGACGGGACGGTGTTCACCACGCCGAGTCTCATTCGGCCAGGTTGGCAACTGCGGTTGCCCGCGCTGACATCCGTCTCTCCCGCGCCGCCCCCTGTCGCAGAGCACCCCAGCCCGCCCGATCGGCCACAGGCACCTGGCCCCGACACACAAGCCCCTTCAACCCCGCTGCCGTCCGTTCCTTCGCCGCCAGCCAAAGCCGCTCCTGCCGCTGCCGTTCCTGGCATTGGGATCTCATTGCCCACCGGTGCTTTTGTCGGCCTGGGACTTGCCGCGCTGATCACTGTCGCGATGATAAGTGTGCGGCTGCACCGCCGAAGCCGTTATCGGCCCAGTGCAGCCGAACCTGATGATCCGGGCGGGGCCCCGGTCGTACGTGCTCTGCGGATCGCATACGACTACGCAACGCTGCCCCACGACGGCGAGAATGCGTCGCGCATCTCGCAGCAGCCCTCCGGTTTCGCGCGGCCTGCTGACCTCGATGCGCGTGACCGCGCGCAGGCCACCGCGCGCGCAGCGTTGCCCACGCAAGAGACGACCGTGCTCGGCCTCCGCGAGGGACAGGCTGTCGCGCTTGACCTCGCCCGCAGCTGCGGGCTCGGACTCATCGGCCCCGGTGCCCACGCCGCTGCGCGTGCCCTGATCGTCGCCCTGCTCGCGCCAGCGGTGAACGGTGGCCAAGGTGCATTCGTGGTCATTCCTGCCGCTGACGCCGAAACCCTGTTCGGTACCGACCTGCCTCTGGGGGCGCCTGCCCGGCTCCGCATCGTTGACGACCTGCCGGCCGCGCTGTCAGTCCTGGAAGCAGAACTCCTCACACGCGTCCGCGACGACGAAGCCGACCAGGAGCATGACGCCGACGACAGGGCGCATGCGGTGCTGGTCGCAACGCCCGCGGGAGATGTCGAGCGACGAATGCAGGCCATCCTCGACAACGGCGCCGGTCTCGGCTTGGCCGGCGTGCTTCTCGGCCAATGGCGTCCCGGCGGCACCGCGCGCGTCCGCAACGACGGCACCATCGGAGCGACCAGCCCGACTCTCGCCGATGCTCTGGGCGGTGCCCGCTTGTTCACCCTGCCCGGAACCGACACCACAGAGCTGCTCGCCCTCCTCCACGCCGCAGAACCGGATGACTCGGAGCCGCCCGGACAGCCTGCGGCCGAGACGACCTCCGTGCGCAGGGGCGAAGACGCCCCCGCACGCCGTGCGGCGTTTGCTGCCACCGACGACGCCGGTGCGGACTGCCCGACACACCAGACGAACTTCGAGTTCATCACCGGCGGGGCGCACGAACCAGCACCCGTAATGTCAGCATTGCCAGCCTCGCCACCGGCGCGCCGCGCGATCGACATTGCTTCCCCGGACGCCACCACCGAGCAGGAAACCCCCGAACTTCCGCCCAACAACGATCCTCGACCCCCGCCGCGTGCCCCTATCCCACCGCGAACAGCCGGCTCATCGAAGGACGGGAAGCCCGCGACCTCTCGGGCAGGCGACGAGCAATCGACCGGTCGTCCGTTGCTGCAAACACCCGCCCACGCCTCCGTGCAGCTCAGCGCCGACGAGGACACGCCGCTGCATCTGCAGGTGCTCGGCCGACTGCGCCTGATGCGCGTTGAACCGAATCCCACCGATCTCATCGAGTGTCTTGCGCCGCGCCAGCGCGAAGTCCTCGTTTACCTCGCGCTGCACCCCGAGGGCGCCCGTCGCGAGGTGCTCGCCGCGGCGCTCTGGCCCGACGCACCAGGCGATCGCCCCTACAATTCTTTCCACGCAACCCTTTCCCAGTTGCGCCGTGGACTGCGTACTGCGACAAGGAATGAGATCACCAACATCACCGCTAACGACGACGGGCACTACGCGCTCGACCGCTCCGTAGTCACGGTGGACCTCTGGGAGGTGTTCGACGCGCTCGCCCTAAGCCGCCACGCAGCAATCGGGACCGACGCGGAAGCCACCTTGCGACGCGTGGCCGAGCTGTACCGAGGCGACCTCGCTGACAGTATCTCCGCAGACTGGATCGACGGACCACGCGAAGCAATACGCCGCGAAGTCCTCGACGCACTCAGCGCCTTGATCCGCACAATCGGCGATGGTGACCCGAAGCAAACGCTCGCACTGCTCGAACAGGCCCGCAGCCTCGATCCGTACAACGAGGCCATTTACCGAGACCTGATGCGAATCCAAGCTCGGCTTGGCCAGTACGACAGCATCTCGCGCACGTTGAGCCTCCTGACCAACTCGCTAGCTACGCTGGACCAGCGTCCTGGCCGCGACACCATCGGGCTCGCCGACTTCTTGCGCCAGCCTCGTGGCAGCCAACGACGAGGCCGAGAAGCGAGCTGAGCGGCAGTTCCCGGTCAGCTACCTGCGTCCGGGCGTGGGGCTAGTCATCGTCCCTCAGCATCATGGTCGCGTTGCTGCGCACGTGGATCTCATCGTCAACCAGGACAGCCACTACCGGCTTGACCAGAACGATCCTGACCGCCGACCTCTGGCGGGCTCCAGGACGCGATTACCGCCAGTCGCCAGGCCTCGGCAACGGCCGTCGCGGCGACGAGCCGTGTCGCCGAGCGGTACCGCGGAGGCCTTGCCGAAGGCATCTCCGCGGAATGGATCGACGGGCCCTGCGACGTCCTCGGCGCACTCAGCACTTTGGTTCGCAAGATCAGAAACCGCAGCCCCGGACAGGCACTCGCCCTGCTGGAACAAGCCCGCCACCTGCATCTGCTCACGCATCATTGGCCGACCTCGACCAACGCCCCGCCCCAAGCGCAGCCTTGTGGACGCCCTGCAGCAGCCGAGAAATCACATATCCCACTGGGCAAGCCAGCTTAATCAGCCCAGTGCCTCGCGCAGCGGATAACCGTGATTCCATCGCGAACCCAACTATCGAAGGCTATCAAACGCGAGCCAACCTCGTTATACTGTGCTGATTCCTCGCGGATACTTTGAGCGTCGTGACGTGAACGTATTTGTGTGATTCCGGGAGACAGCGGAGGCGATCCGCGGCGTGGCCCGAGGCCAGTGCTCTGCAGCGTGTACAACCAGCACGGAGCCGGCGGCGAGCCCGTACGCCTCTCGCCCGTCCATCTTCCTCTCCACCTTCCTCTGCGTCTTCTTCTTCGGACTCCTCTTAGAGAGGAGTCGGGACGTCAAAGCCTTGTTGCAGATCAAGGCTAGGCGGCCCCTTCCTCCGTGTCCTCCGACTTCGGTGCCGGCAGGCACGTGAACAGTCGGCTTGGGTGCCGTGTTGGCTATCTGATGCTCGCACCGCCTTCCGTCCGCAAGTTCCGTTGTGCTGTAGCCATCTTCTTCTTCATTCTCATTCGTCACAGCTTTTCTTCCATTCTTCCTTCTTTTTCATCCTAAGTGACTGCATAGCTCTTTCCCTCTTTTCCTTGCCCGCAAGATAAAACCTAACGATACAGAAATATGACCTCATAGATGTTGACAACCACATAAACGGCGTGGCTGCAAGTGGTGTGATTCGAAAACGGCAAGATATCCAAAGAGAAATTCGTACCGAATCCAAGCTGTGCGGGTTGCGGGCGCGGGCGCTGGCTGCCGCTGTGCGGGTTGCGGGCGCGGGCGCTGGCTGCCGCTGTGCGGGTTGCGGGCGCGGGCGCTGGCTGCCGCTGTGCGGGTCCTTCTCTTCCTCTGCGTCTTCCCAGCTCAAGGGCCTGGCCGGCCCTGGGCAGGGGGTCGATGCCGAAGGTAACGGCGAGATAACGGAACCCGGCTGAAGCTTGAAAGTGTCTAGTCAGTATGTCAACCTAGACATTTAACCGAGACAGACCGGAGAGATAAGACAGAGAAGGGCGTGAGGACCGGGACACGGCGTCCCGCGAGCGATCTCCTTCCTTTTTTCCTTAAAGGTTTGGTCGTTACGAACGATAAGACCCGCATAGCGCGGGCAGCGGCTTGGGCCGCGCGGACAGCAGCGAAACCGTGCAGGGCAGTAGTGGGGAACGACGCGTAGCCAAACGCGCATTTCTAGTCTGAGATGCGTAGTAACTGCGCTTGCAGCCCCGTTATGTGAATCCCTTGCTATAGAGCGGAGTAGCGCGCATAAAAGGCATGCCTGCCAGTGGTGTGTCCCCAAGATAACTACATGGTGGTCTAGCGCCGAAAACCGTCACAACGTGTGGGCGTCCGGATTGTGTAGAGCGGTTGCCGACATTGAACGACACTCTCTCAAGCGCGTCGCGCTTTCCTGTTCATAGCACGCTATGTCTCACGGGCATGGTTCCCTGCGTTGTGCGCTAGACATAACGGCTTCCCTTTTGGGGAGGTTCAGGGAATGCGCTACCGGCCGACCGGGCGCTATCGCTTGCGGTTACGCATCGCACGGACATAGAAGATGATCCCCTTTGCGCGAATCGCACCCGACGTGTCCAGATTTCGGCCCGTACCAGTTCGCAACTGGCCTGAACCGCCAAACGACACGCAACTACAACATCATTGGAGGTTCTGTCATGACGCGTAAAGACTTCAAAGAAATTGCCGATTCCGTACGTCGGGAAGTTGTCGCCGACGACGAACGAAAAGCGCTCGCCGACGCCTTGTGCACGTACTTCAAATCGGTAAACTCGCGATTCGACCGCGACCGTTTCTTTGCCGCATGCGGTCTGTGATTAACACCAATCCGCACCCGCTGGGAGTGCCAATCATGAACAACCCTGAAATTTCTTTTTCCGAAGATGCGCACTTGTTCTTCAGGCAGAATTTCCGTTACGGGACATGGGACGGTGAAGACTGCGTCCGAGATAATGACTGGTCCGGATTCGGCTTCGTGCTCGGATCGGGCGGTGATCCGCTGCCAATTCCCGGCGATTACCTCACCGGGCACCAGTGCGCCCACCTGGCGGACGTGTCCAACGGGCACGCGGCGGTGCGGCTCATGGAGGAAGCGGCACCCGGCAAAGCGGCCGAGTGGAACGGTCTTCTTGCCTACGACTACGGCGATTCCGCCGCACGTGCGGCCGCCGACCGTATCGGTGCTGCTCTCGCCGGATACCCGCTGCTCGACGACGAAGACCTGTCAGGGCGGGAATCCGAGAATGCCGCGCGCGTGCTGATCGCCTGCTACGACGTGCCCGAGGAAGGCGCGGCGGACGTCGTTTCGGCGTTGAGCGATGACGGGCAGACCTTGTGTACCGACTGCCACGGCTGGGATATCGACCACATCATGTTCGAGCTGGGATATCGGCAATGCATCGAGTGCGACAAGTGGCTCGAAAGCGCTTGTGATGAGCCACTGCATTACGACTGCGCCGAATACTACGCAGAAGACGACTGCGAATGCGTTTCGGTCATGGTCGACGGATACCGGCACGGCAATCACACCGTAACCATGTCGGACGTTCGCGAAACATTGCGTGGCTGCGAACACTGTTACCCGGTTGTCTACCCCTACGGCAAAAACGTGCGTGGCTTTCACAACATGCCGCAGTGAGCCGGGCGGAAGAATTGACGCGATCTGACTGTGGCAACTAACCGCATGGTGTTGTGGCGTTTCGGTGCCGCGCGCGTAGGCGTGCGGACGCCGTGACCGCACAACGGTTTCCCTTAACGAAAGTGGGTTTGTCATGTCCAAAGAAACCAGCGAATGGCTCAACAACAACGTTCTGATTGGATTCACCGACAAGCGCGGGCACGCATGGCACTACCGGGCATCGGCACAAGGCAGCGAGCCGAACCACTACCCCGGACCCGTTCCGGTCGCCGACGTGCAGCGGCGCTTGTTCTACTGGACCGCCGAACCGGAACCGGTGCTTGTGGCGGGCAAGTTCGGCCTTCGCCGCGTGCCCAACAAGCAAGCCATCACCGCATCGGATACCGGTGACGTCCTCGGGATCTTCGCCGACGGCTACACCGTGCACCAATACCAGGAATGGCTGTTGGACAAGGTCGGCACCATCCTGGACGACGGTCTGTCGATCGGTTCCGCGGGCCTGCTGCGCGACCGCCGACAGGCCTGGGTGAGCGTGGAAGTGCCCGAGAACATCACCACCCCGGAAGGCGTGGAGTTCCGGCCGAACCTGGTCGCCTGCACCAGCCACGACGGCAGCCTTGCCACCACCTACAAGCGCACCGTGACCAACGTGGTGTGCGACAACACGATGTCGGCCGGGCTGCGCGAGTACGGCCAGCAGTTCAAGGTCAAGCACTCCAAGAACGGCAAGTTCCGCATCGTGGAGGCCCGTGACGCGCTCGTCATGGTCCACACGGTGGCCGAGGAATTCGCCGCCGAGGTCAAGGCCCTGTGCGAAACGACCGTGACCGACCAGGCATGGCGCGCCTTCCTGGACGCACACACTCCGGTGCCCGAGGAGAAGGGACGTGCCCGCACTACCGCGACGAACGAACGGGCCGCGCTCAACCGGTTGTGGAACACCGACAACCGGGTCAGCCCGTGGCGCGGTACCGCGTGGGGAGTGGTGCAGGCCATCAACACCTACACCCACCACGAAGCGATCGTGCGCAACGCCTCCCGCGCCGAACGCAACATGTCCCGCGCGGTGGACGGAAAAGCCGACGCGCTCGACCAGGACACCGTGACGACGCTCGGCAAGGTGCTGGCCTCGGTCTGAAAAGGACTGTCGCCGCTTCGGTGCCCGCGCGGCCGATCGCCGCGCGGGTGCCGTGGCCGCGAGATGGCCATAGCCGACGCCCGAACCAGTTGTAGGGCACACCAACCGCGACACAGAAAGGAAAACAACCCATGGAGATACAGGCATTCGCGGCAGCGATGGCGGAAGCGCTCGACGGGACATGGACGGTCGGACCGGGCCACCACGGTCACCGTGACCGATGCCTCATCGGCCCAGACGGTGAACAGCTTCACGTGTGCTATTCCGACTGGGAGAAGACACCACGGCTCAGGCTGTCCGTCGGCCTCCCGGCCGACCTGGCGACTATCCGGCATCGCCATGGCAACCCGGTGCCGTCACACGAAATCACGGTGTCCCCGGCAAAGACACCCGAAACGGTCGCCGCTGAGACTGCCCGGCGACTGCTGCCCGGCTACCGGGTCACCCTCGCGGAAACCCGCGAGCTGAAACAACGAGTCGATGACCAGGCCGCCGCGCGCGACCGGCTCGCGCACGCCATCGCGGACCCGTTCGGCGCGACCGTCCACGCGCCCGGCCCCAGCCCGCTCGGCCACGACCCGCAGGAAGCGATCGTGCGCTACCAGGGTCCTCTGGTCGGCACCGCCACGGTGCCCCGCAACGGCGGACACGTGGCCTTCGCCTTCTCGGTCGCTCCGAGCGAGGCCGCCCGTGTCGCCGCGTTCTTGGCGACATTCCCGCGAACGACGGATTGAGACCCGCGACCACTGATGACCCGCCCGGCTGTAGGTGGACTGAACAAGACAGCCCCGCACCACCTATGAACTGAAACGAAGGAGGCACATCGCCATGTCCCTAGGAACTCTGACAATGCACCACGACTACGAGTCCGGCACCACCGTCGAGGGAACCACTCGTAACAGTCCTGCGCACTTGGCGCTGAAGGCCCATCCGTCATGGACCTGGTCCCGTTACGCCGCGGCGTGGCTGTTGCGATCCTCTCGGCATCGCCAGTCCAAGCCGTACGCCCTCGCCGAGATCGAGCGCGTGCTCACCGATGCGGGCTACACGGTCGAGCGCGACGTCGACGACACGATGCCCAGCGTCGAACAGCGAGAGGCCGATCTCGCCGACCGGATGGACGACCGGGCCGACCGGCTCACCGAGCGCTCAGGGAAACACCAGGCCCAGGCCGACGCCACGCGGGCGAAAGCCGACTACGTTTTCCACAACATCCCGATGGGCCAGCCGCTGCTGGTCGACCACTACAGCTACCGGGCCGACCTCAACCGTCGCGAGCGCGCGTGGAACAACCTCGGCAAATCCATCAACCAGGGCGAGTACGCCGACGAGCTGGCGCGCCGCGCCGACACCGCGTCGCACCACATGGGCGCCCGCCACAACCCGGTCACCGTGGCCAACCGGATCGAGACGCAGGAAGCCGACCGCCGGCGTCTTCAGCGCGAACTTGACGGCGAACCGGGCTGGGTGACCGAGACCGACGAGCACGGCCAACCGCGGGACCGCTGGGTAACCAGGCGTCCCGGCGAGGAGCGCGCAGCCTACCTGCGGCGCGAAATCACCACCCTCACCGAGCAGATCGACTACTGGAAGGGCATCTACGCCCAGCTCCAGGCTGAGGGCAAGGCGTCCACGCTGGGGCCGGACACCGTGAGCAAGGGCGACTGGGTGCTCTACAACAACATGTGGATGCGGGTACGCCGGGTCAACAAGAAGTCGGTGACTGTGCCGAACCCGGTCTTCCCGCCGCCGCAGCCCGGAGAGAAAGAGGCCACCTGGACCGTCGCCTGGCACAAGCTGCGCGGACACCGCACCACGGAGGAGATGCCGCCGGAGGTCGTCGAAGCATACGAGGTGCCAGGCGTCGACCGGAGCAACTGATGCACCTGCTTAGCTACTGCTCTCTGCTGGGCTTTGTCGATCGGCTGGCCCGGGGCGCTCCTTGCCGTGTTGGTGGAAGTGCACGGTACCGATCGTGTTGGCCTGGACTATGTTCCTGGCGGTCGTCCCGTCCTTGGCGGCAGTGACAAGCGCCGCGCCGAGGCGTAGTTCCCGGCCGAGGTCGTCGATCCGTGCTTTCAGTCGGCCGATCGTGCGCTGGTGCGCGTCTTGCTCGCCGACCGCCTGCGCCATCCGTACCGCAACGTCGTGCGTGCCCGGGTAGCCAGCCTCAAATTTGGCGATGGCCCGCCGCAATCGACGCGGCATCTTCCCATGCATACGAGCCTCACTGAGCCTGCGGGCCAGAGTCCGCGCCGATGCTCGCTTCTCGGGGGTCAACTCCTGGCCGCTGGCCAGGTCAGCGGCCACCTGCCGGCACAGCTCGGCCTCTTCGTCGGCCAGGCTCCCGGTGAGCTTGAGCAAGTCTTGTGCCAACCGTGCCAGCTGCGCGTGCCACTCGAAGTTCACGCTCCTTGCCTTCCAGCGCAGGTCGCCAACACGGCGATGGTGTTCTGCCCGGACCACCTTCGCCTCGGCGAGTTCCGCCTCAGCCATGTCGAGCTCGTTCAGCACCGGCTCCAGCTCAATCCTGATTCGCTTTAGAAAACCATACAGGCTGGTCATGTCATCCAGTGCCACAATGAAGACACGGCGTTCAAACATGGAGACGAACACCGTGCAAGGCAGCAATGCTTCAGAAACACCGAAAAATGTGCGCATTTCGCTGACCGCGACCGTCAATGCCTTCCGGTACGACTGCAACTTTCCTGGCAGCACCGGGGCGACCACCATGTCGGGTCGTGCGTCGATGTCCGTGCACGATCGAGCGTTCAATGCCGGCTCGGTAAGCCTCTTTGTATCGCCCAAGCACTGCACGCCGCACAGGTCGACGGCCTGCTCGCGGCCCGCCCGCCACGGGTCCTGATGCTCAAGAGTGATGCTTCCCGGCGCAGGGGTGATGATTGCCAGACAGCGACGCGTCACGTCGTGCATGTCAGTCCACTCCGCGAAGAACCGCTCGTGCAGCTTCGGATTGTCGGCCGTGCGCGCCAGGAGAAAGACCAGGCCCGGATAACCGCCATCGCTCATGGTGCGGAACCGGCGGCCGAGAAAACCTCGAACCGAAATCTGTCGCGGCCCTGATAAGAAACCCATTGCGCCCTCACGGTCGAGCCAGATGGTCTGGGTACCCACCCATAGTGGCACGCGGAATCGCCCACTCGGCCAGCAGGCGAGCCGCTGACAGCCAGGGCGACCGGCTCGCAAAGCCGTGATCGATCGATGCGGTGGGTCCGGCGGGACCCACGGATTGCTGCGTACCGGGATGGCTACCGCCGTGACCTGTGTCGACGAGGTGGCCGCCACCCGCGGACTCCGATGACGCGCCGGAACTCCGTTGAAGCAGGCTCAGCAGGTGGTTCGCGACCGGGGCCCTCGGGTCACTACACCCCCCCGCTGACCGCGGCTGTCTCGGTAAGGTGTCTAGGGAAACAGGGCGGCAAACAGATAGTTGGTCACGCTCAGAGGCCGGCCGACCCTGGCAACGCGAGAGAGGGCCGCAGATGGACAAGGACGAGCACATCGCGCAGCTGCGCGCCCGCCGACAGCGCATCGAAGCGATCGAAACCGCCTTGGAGAGCATCCGCGACGTGGAAAGCTCTCTGCAGGAGATGCGGGAGATCCTGCTCCAGCAGCGGAAGGTCGAACGGACGGAGCGGCTCGCCGATATCCGTGAAGCGGACAAGGCCGGTGTGCCGAAGACCAAAATCTCCAAGGAGGTCGGCCTCAGCCGCGCGAACCTTTACAACCACCTCAAGGGTGCTCCGGCGGACGAGTAGCCGGATTCACGCGTCTGGGCGGTTGTCGGAGCCAGCGTCATGCGCCGGAGCGCTCTGGGAACGTCACGGAGGCTCGTCCCGGGCACCCGCGACGGTGCGCTGCTATCGGCAGAGCTGGCCTCCTCGCTGCCGGTAGAACTCTACTGGGTCGACGGCCTGCCCGTTGACCTCGATTTGCAGGTGCAGGTGCGCTCCGGTGGAAGCTCCCCGATTTCCGACCGCGGCGATGGGCTGGCCGGCGTGAACGGATTGGCCTTCGCGGACCAGGTTGTGGTCGTTGTGGCCGTAGATCGTCACGATCCCGTCCCCGTGCTGGATGCGGATCCAGAGGCCGTAGCCGGACGCCGGGCCTGAGCTGATCACGGTGCCGGAGTTGGCTGCCAGGATCGGAGTGCCGATGGGCGCGGCGATGTCGAGTCCTTTGTGGAATTCGCTGCCGCGGTACCCGAATCTGGAGGTGCAAGTGCCGCTCGTCGGGGTCGTCCAGCCGCCGGTGTTCGCACTGGTCGTACAGGTGGCACCTTGGACGGCCCCGACGATCTGGCGCGCTGCTGGCTCGAATTTCGCGTAGCGGCCGGGAAATCCTGATCGCTGCACGGTCTGGGCGGCAACGGTGACCGGCATGTTCTGCCAGTTCGGCAGCGCCAGCAGATGCCGGTAGAACTGCTCGCTGCTGTAGGCGGGGTCCATGATCTGCGCGACCGTTCCCCAGCCTTGCGACGGCCTCTGCTGGAACAAGCCGACGCTGTCGCGATCGCCGTAGTTCAGGTTCTTCAGCCGTGACTCGGTGAGCGCCGTGGCGACCGCGATGACCCAGCCCGGCTCGGGCACGTTCATCCGTTTGCCGACCGTGACGATCGTCGCCGCGTTGCTCATCTCCTGCGGTCCGTACCCCGCTGCCGAGGTCGTGCTCGCCCCGACGGGGGCGCAGTTCAGGTCTCCGGCGGAACTGCTGGAACTGCCGAATACGGCTTGAACCACAGCGATGGCGCCGCCGCCGATGAAGAGCATGATCACGACGACGAACCCGGCGCCGGCGGCGGCCATCTTGCCCATGACGCGTCACCTCCACGGATGCGCGGGGTCGGGCGGGGGCATCGGGGAGGGCGGGGCCACCTCCGCACGCGTGGCGACGGGCGTCGCGGCCGCCGGACGCTGCCCGCCGCCGGGAGCCGAGGCGCGCAGGCCCGGCCAGAGGGCGGGCAGGCCCGCCAGCGCCACTCGACCGGCGGTGCCGGACTCGTCGAGCCGTCGCCAGCGCGGCGCGGCCATGTCGAGCGGGTCAGCCGCGGCCTCGCCGCTGCTGGTCGCCACGGGTACGCGTGCAGGCCGGTCGAGACCCCGCAGCGCCTCGGCCATCGCGCTGCGTGCATTGACTTCGCGCCTGGCGCTGGGCAGCCACACCAGCACGGGTGTGGTGATGCCCGTGACCTCGGCCAGTCGCTCGTAGCGGGCGAGCTTGCCTGCCAGGCGGGACAGTTGCTCGGTGCCGAAGTCGAACTCGATGAACCACTCGACCTCCCTGCCGGCCTCGCGCCAGCGGCCGTAGCCGTCCGGGGTGACGATGTCGCCCCAGTGCCGGCCGCACCGGGCGGCCGACCACCACGCCGCGAGCACACCAGCGGTGCCGGGTTGACGGGCTCGGCGGATCAGGGTGGTGAACAGCCCGTTGCAGCCCACGGTGTGCGCCAGTTGCAGCGAGAACGCGCGTCCGATCTCGCGTTCACGGCTGTAGCCCAGTTCCTTGGGGTCGATGCCGTCCTCGCGGGCCAGCGCGACCGCTCCGGCGGTGTCGAGGACGTAGTGCATCGGGTGCGAGCCGCGGTCGCGGTGGGGCTGGAACCGGTGCAGCACGCCCCATTGATAGAGGTTGCGCAGGCGCAGGTTCGCGCTGCGGCGACCGGTGAAGGCGACGTCGATGATCTGGGTGCTGGTGAGGACGTGGTGTTCGAACAGCATTCGGCACAGCCACCGGTCCCGGTCGGTGAGATGCCGGGCCAGCCACGCGTGATGCTCGGCCGTGTTGAGCACCCGCGCCGCAGTTCGTTCGGGCCGATGTGCCCGCAATTGTCGCTGCGGGGTGGGATTGCTGACCATCGTGAGTGCACCTCCAGACGTGCGGGACGCGGGAACGCCCTGCGGGCAAACGGAAATAGCTGAGCGGGTCAGGCCGCGCGGCGCGGGTCGAACGCCACCGGCTGGGCGTTTTCGGCCGGATCGGGCGTGTTTCGAGGCTTGGTGTTCACGAGCGCGAGCCGCCGGATTTCTTTGGCCCGGCCGGGAATCGCGGGCGGGAGCTTCTGGGTGACTGCGGTGAACGGGGGAGCTTCCTCGCTGTCGAGCACCAGTCGCGCGGCGATGTGGAACCGGCCGAGGTTGGCGAGGTCGTGTTCGGAGAGCCGGGGCGCGGTGTGCCGGGCCAGGTGCCGGGCGTCTTCGGGCGACGCCGAGAAAATGATCTTCGAGCGGGCGTTGGTGCTGATGCCTTCTTCCAGTTCGCGCGGCAGCTGCCGCAGGTACTGGTGCGCAAGCGTCATCGACATCCGGTAGCCGCGGGCTTCGGCGAGCATGTCCTCCATCGGGTACGCCAGGTTGAGGAAGTTGTGGCACTCGTCGATATAGAGCGACGCGTCGTGGCGGTCGCGTTGCGGTATCCGGGCGCGCCGGGTGGCGGCCTGCCACGTGCGGGCGACGACGATCGAGCCGATCAGTCGCGCGGTGTCCATCCCGAGCGCGTCTTTGCCCAGGCGCACCAGGCAGATCCCGCCGTCGAGGACCGCGTCCATGTCTACTGTGGACTGGCCGCCGGCGAGGGATGCTCGCACGAACGGGCGCAGCAGCAGGCCGCGGAGCTTGTTCATCAGGGGCGCGACGACCTGCGCCCGGCTGGCGTCGGACAGATCGTCGTACCAGTGCCAGAACCCGGTCAGGACGTCGTCGGAGATCTGTTCGAGCGCTCGCTGCCGGAAGGCGGGCACCGTGAGCAGTTTCGGCAGGTCGGTCAGCGTGGGTGTGCCGGGCAGCTCGCGCAGGGTCAGCAGCCCGGAGCGCAGGATGTCCTCGGTGCGCGGCCCCCAGCTGGAGGCGTAGACGTGGGAGAAGATCGACACCAGGTTGTCCACGGTGCGCGCGGTGTCGTCGCCTTCGAGCGGATTGAGCACGGGCGGGAGGGAACGGCTGTCGGCGTCGAAGAGCACCACCTTCTCCCCGAGCCGCGAGGGCAGCCGCATCAAGGTGTCCGCGACCAGATCTCCCTTGGGATCGATCACGACCAGGCCGCGGCCGGCTTCGGCGTCGTCGAGGATCATCCGCGCCATCAGCTCGGACTTGCCTGACCCGGTCGCACCGAGGATGTGCAGGTGATGGCGCGCGTCGGCGACGCGCAGCCCCACCGGTCGGGAGTGGCCGGAGTCGGTGATTCCGATCGGTTTCACTCCGGCGCCCTCGGTGGCGATCCCCGGTGGCGGCGGCACCGCCTTCGCTCCGGCGCGCTGCAAACCGGGCACGGCCTCGTCGGTCGGGACGTGAGCGAGCGCGGCCAGCTCAGCGATCGAGAGCAGATCGCCGGAGGCGAGGCGCCGTTCGGCCACGGACTGGACCGGACGCGCGAGCCGGACGCGACGGTAGTAGTTGTGTTCGCTGTAGGCCGCGAACGCGCTGGCGATGGCATGCCCGCGTCCGCGCAGGTGTTCCCGCACCGGAACCCGCTCAGTACTGGTCGCGTGCTCGTCGACCAGGGTGGCCACGGCGTACCGGATGCGGGTCTCGTACTGGGAGCTGCGCTGCTTGGCCACGATGACCCGGTCCTGCGCCGAGGTTTCCAGCGAGGTCTGGTGATCGACGACCGGCCGCTTCGCGGTCGTGGCGGGCTTGCGCGATCCGGTGTGCGGGGTGATCAGGTCCAGGAGGCGACCGGCCAGCCGGGCCGAGCTGCCCGTGCGGACCCGGCGGGCAGCTCGGCGGGCTGTGCGGACACGCGCGCCGGTGACCGGGCGCGCGAGGATCTGCACCACGGCCCGTTCGTGGGTGGCCATGCCTGCCGGTGCGCCCAGCAAGGCCCGGACGGGGTCGGTGGGGAAGTCCGACCGGATGGGCAATGCCTCGCTGCGGGCCAGGCGCAGTTCGCCGCCCACGGCCTCGACCGCTTTGCCCGGCGGATTGGCCAAGGGGATCGGCGGCTTGGCCGGCGCGGTCCGGGTGTGCGCGCCGGGCCAGGCAGCCTCGATGGCGCGTTCGGCCATGCCAGGCGGTACCACGCCCGGCAGCCACAGCCGCAGGGCGACCCCGGTCTGGGAGAACACGTACTCCCACACGATGTGCGGCTGGCCGTGCATCCGCCGTTTCCAGCCGGACCGCAACAGCCCGACCAGGTTCGAGTACAAGGCCGCCGCGCCGTCCGGATCGACCGTGGGCGGAGCGAGCACGGTGACCACCCGGGCGTCGGCCACCATCCGGTCATGGCACCGGCGCGCCCACCACCGTCGCCCGACCACAATGGCGGCCACCGCCAGCGCCACGGCCGGCCCGACGAGCGGCCCCCAGGACAGCGCGAATTCCCGCAGTGCCGCGACGAGAGCGCGCACTGCAGCACCGGGATCGCGCAGGTAGTCCTGCAACGGCGACGCAAGCGTCCTCGCCGAAGCGACAACGGATTGAGCGGATGACATCAGAAAGCCCCTCTTTCGCAAGGAAAAGTCGCAAAGGTGCGGATTCAGGCCGCGTGTCGTCCGGCGTTCGTTTGGCCTTCGTGCGTCGGGGTAGGCGCGGACGGGTTGCAGGGGCACGAGTCGCAGATGACGGCACCGCTTGCGTGCCGTTCGGCGTCGAAATCGGCCTGCCACTGCGACAGCCGCCCCGCCATGCCCTTGAGCGACCCGCAACGGCAGTGCGGATCAGGCAGCGCTGTCGAGGTCGACGTGGCCGTCAGCGTCCGCATCGAGAGCCAGTTCGGTGTCGTCGACGCCGAGATCGACGAACGCGCCGCCGTCGTCCGTGCTAGATTCGTGGTCCGCGTACTGCGCCAACTCGGCCGGGTCTGT
>NZ_JACJHR010000209.1 GCF_014174495.1 Amycolatopsis echigonensis | reverse complement strand
GCCACCGCGCCCGCGACGACGCCGGCGGCGACCCGAGCCCATCGAGGCGACGTCACCGCGCGCGGTGAGGAGACCATTTCATCGAGTGGCCGGTCCGGTTCGGCGGTGAACGAGAGGCCGCGGATGAGGAGCATGCCGACCAGCGCAGCGATGAGCCCGCCCATCGAAAGCGCGAGACCGAGCTCACGGACGAAGGGCAACGGCGAAAGCAGCAGCATCGCGAACGCCGCGGCGGTGGCGGTGGCGACCACCAGCACCACCCGGCGTCTGGCCTGCTGGGCGAAGTAGGTCGGGTAGTAGCTCCCGACGCCGAGCAGGACGGGGAGGAAGGCGACGACGCCGAGCGACAACGGCCGCCCGAGCCACCCGAAAACGGCGAGCGTCAGCCCGATCGCGACGACGGTCGTCATGACCGGCACCAGCCTGCGGCGCACCTTCCGGGTCCAGGGAATCAACAGGAAGCACGCGCCCACCGCGAGCAGGGCGGTCCCCCCGATCCACGGGATCTCGCGTTGCACCTGGTCGCCCAGGGACACGGCGATGACCGGGATACCGGACACCGTGATCCGCTGCGCGTCCGGCTTGGCCGTCGCGACGGCGTCACGAACCGCCTGCACCAGCCGTTCCGTGCCCTGCTGGTCCAGGCCTTCCCGCGGGCGGACGAGGATTGCCGCCGACCGGTCGGAGGGCACGACGAACCGCCACTGCGGGCGGGGCTGGCCGGCACCGGTGTACACGACCGTGTTCACGAAGGACGGATTGTGCAGGGTCGGGAGGCCGGCCGGCATGCCTTGGACCAGCAGCGGCCCGTACCGGGCGTCGAACGCGGCGACCGCGGCGTCGCCGGCCTTCTCCGCGTCCTTGCCGGTCTTGCCCTGCTGGGCTTGGGACCGGACGGCGTCGCGGCGTCCGGACAGCTCCGCGAGAAGGTCCTGTGTCCGCCCGGCGATCTGGTTCAGGGTCGTCCCGGGGCCGTAGGCGGCCGCGACGTCCGGGAGCCGTGACAGCCGGCCTTCGAGGTTGAGCAGCGTCGGCAGGTGCTGCTGGTCGAGCTGGGCCCGCGGCTGCCCGGACTCCAGCAGGACGACGATCGGGTCCCCACCGAAGGAGCCCGACTCCGCCTCGAACTGGCGCACCACCGGGTCGTCGGTGGGCAGGAACGAGTCCACGCTCGTCTCGACCCGCACCTTCGCGAGCCCGCCGAGCACGAAGCCCGCCGTCGCGAGCACGCCCAGTGCTACGAAGAGGCCGCGCTTGGTCGGCCGTCGCCAGAGGGCGCGCACCCTTCGCGCCCCTCCGCGGAGGAGGGAGCTCGGGGACAGCTTGCGCAACGACGGCCGACGCACCATCACTTCGTTCCCTTCTCCACTCGCGGGTACGGGCCGCCCTGGTACGGCCCCGGGTTCGAGGACTGGCCGGGTGCCGGGTACGGGTTGCTCTTGTCGAGGGGCGGGATGTTGTTGAGGTTGAGCGGGTTCCCGCGCAGGCTCTGCTCGTTGAGGATGATGAAGACGCGCAAGGCCGTGCCGTTGTCGTCGCCCCTCGACAGGGCCTGGCCCATGTTGGTGAACATCGCCGCGACGTCGTGCCCGTACGGCTGCAGGTAGGACAGCATCGGGTTGACGTCGCCGAGCGCGACGTTCAGCGTCGGCAGCAGCTGGTGGGCGTCGGCGGCCACCACCGGCACCCGCGCCAGTGTGTCCGGCGCGTGGTCGAGCACGCCGTTGAGCGAGGGCAGCAGGCCGCGCAGGTCGCCGGCGGTCTGCGGCAGCTGTTCCAGCGCCTTGCTCAGGTCCGGGGCGGCGGTGTTGAGGTTCTTCGCAACCGGCGCGAGCGAACCCGACAGCTCGTTCAGGCCGTCGCTCGCGCTCTTGGCCTTGTCCATGACGCCCGGCAGCTCCCGCATGACGGCCTGAAGGTCTTGCCCGCCGTCCGCGGTGGTCTTCGTCAAGGTGTCGGCGTCACGCACCAGCTGCGCGATCTGACCCTGGCGGGTGTC
>NZ_JACJHR010000208.1 GCF_014174495.1 Amycolatopsis echigonensis | reverse complement strand
GATGCCGTGTCGGGTGCCGGACGCCGAGCGGGTCCCGCACGTGGCGAAATTGGCCCAGCGGTCACGCAAGCCCGCCTCCGGCGGCATAGCCACGGTTTGCCAGCACAATCGAGGCGTGCAGGAAGTCCGGTGATGCCGTTTGATTGATCAGCTCCGGCGAAGACCTATCGTCTCGCCGAGATGGACGGCACCGTCCGCAGAGCCGTCGCAGCCTGCGCACGAATGTCCTGCCCCGCGGTGCGGGAACAGCTGGATTTCGGTGTCGGCGTCCCGCCCGGCAGGCACCGGGCCTGACGATTCCCTCGCGAGGAGGGCGGCACCGTAGGCACCGGTGATCTGGGGATGCTCCGGCACCCGCACCTCGAGGTCGAGTGCCTGTTCCAGGAACCGCACGGCGGCGGGGTTCCTGGCGACGCCACCGGTCAGCACGACCGGCGCGTGCCGTCCGACCTGCGCCACCAGCGCCAGCGTCCGGCCCGCGATCGCGCGGTGCACGGACGCCGCGATGTCCGGCGCCGGAAGTCCTTCCGCCAGCATGGAAACGATCTCCGTCTCGGCGAAGGTCGCGCACATACTGCTGACTTCCAGATCCTGCTTGCCGCGCAACGCCAGCTCCCCCAGCGTGCCGATCTCGCATTCGAGCGCCCGCGCCAGCACCTCGTAGAACCGACCGGTGCCGCTGGCGCAGCGGTCGTTCATCGCGAAGTCGTCCACGAGACCGTCCGCGTCGACGGTGATCGCTTTGCTGTCCTGGCCGCCGATGTCGATGATCAGCTTGGCCCCGGGGCACATCTCGGCGGTGCCCCGGGCGTGACAGGTGATCTCGGTGAACGTCCGCTGCGCGCCGGGTACGAGCTTGCGCCCGTACCCGGTCGACACAGTGCCGCGCACGTCTCCTTCGGCTATGTCAGCGTCCGCGAGCGCGTCGTCGATGGCCGCGTGCATGCCTTTCCGGCTCACCGCGCCCATCTGGATCACGCTGGCCCCCGCGATGGCGCCGGTTTCGTCCACGACGACGGCCTTCGCGGTGGTGGAGCCGAGATCGACCCCGAGGTAGTACGCGGTCATGAGATCGGCGCGAACCCGGCGGGCAACGCCCCGCGCTGCCTGCGGACGTCGATCGCTTCCAGCATGGCTACCAGACGCGACTCCAGGATGCCGTCCTTGTAGAACGCCGCGTCCGCCACGTCGCCTTCGAAGAAGATCGACGGGATGCCCAGTTTGTCCTGCGCGGACTTGGCCAGCAGCCGCTGCGGCCCCGTGAAGGCGCGGCAGGTGCGGGTGGAGTGGAACACCAGCCCGTCGAGGTCGTACTCCTCGCAGTCCCGCAACGTCAGGTACTCCAGCGTTTTGGCACCGTGGTTGGTGGGGCACAGCAGGTAATGCTGCGCCATGCCCATGATCGGGTCGCTGGTTTCGATCAGCTGCGGCTCCTGCCAGAACGCGTTCTGGATGTAGCGCCCGGCCAGCACCGCCACGCCGTACTCGGCGAATTTCCTCGACAGGAAGCCGAGTTTGTTCCAGTTCATGATGCCGTCGAAGTACAGCCGGTACTTTTCGTCCTTGACCGCCGAGACGCCGCTGTCGATCCGGTCCTGGATCTCGTCGCGCACGGCCGCGAAGTAGTCGACCAGATCCTGGTTGCCGGGCAGGAAATTGATCGGGGCGACGCTCGCGATCCAGTCCCAGAACGTCGCGGGAGCAGGCTTCGCCTTGCACAGGTCGAGACCCTCGCGGCGAAGCTCGGCAGCGCACTTGATGTAGGTCATGCTTTCCGACAGCGCGTCGTAGTCGAACGGCCGGCCGGTCTGCTGCTCGAGGAAGTCGATGAGATTCCGCAGCTGCTCGGCGACGAACTTCGAAGCGTCCTCCCATTCCTCGCCCGTGAGGTAACCGGAGTCCGGTTTGTTGCCCCAGAGGAACGGGTGGGAGATGTTGAAGATGGGGAGCTTCTTGCCGAAGACGCGGTATGAGATGCCGTCCCACTGCTGGCCGGTGCTGCAGCCCGCGTAGTTGTTGACGAAGAAGTCGGGCGCGGGCAGCTTCGCGGCCAGCACCTCCTGGTCGTGCACCCCGACGACACCCGTCTGGTCGCCCTCGGAGC
>NZ_JACJHR010000207.1 GCF_014174495.1 Amycolatopsis echigonensis | reverse complement strand
AATCTTCAACGCCTGGTGCGCGATCCGCGAGATGGCGCCGTACATGTGGGGCTACATCTTCGCGGCGAAGGTCGGCTGCGGCCTGGTCGCCGAGATCGGCTCGATGCGCATCTCGGACGAGATCGACGCCATGGAGGTCATGGGCGTCAAGTCGAGGAGCTACCTGGTCGGCAGCCGCATCGTCGCGGCCTGGATCGCGATGCCGTTCCTCTACGTGGTGGGCCTCGGGATCATGTACATCGGGGAGTTCCTCACGACGGTGAAGATGCTCGGCGGAGTTTCCCCCGGTGGTTACAATTTCATCTTCTGGCTCTACCAGAACCCGCAGGATCTATTTTTCTCCCTGTGCAAGGTGATGGCCATGGGAACGGCGATCATCTTCGTCGGCTGCTACTACGGATACAACGCCAGTGGCGGATCCGTCGGTGTGGGAAGAAATACGGCGAAGTCGATGATGCTGAACATGGTGCTGATACATATCATCGGTGTATTGGGGACGCAGCTCTTCTGGGGGTTAGCGCCGAATGCACCCATCGCCAACTGATCAGCACGCCGCCCCTTCGTCCCGCGAGGAGAACTCTGTGTCCACATCGAACACCGCTGACGCACCCCCGCGGACCCACACCCGCAGCGGCCACCTCCTGGCCGGCCCGGCCGACCGGACGCACTCGATGGAAGTCCGGAACGTTTCCAAGGCGTTCGGGAACTTCCACGTCATGCGCGGCATGAACATCAACTTCGTCGACGACGCCATCACGACGGTGCTCGGGCCGTCGGGTACCGGTAAGAGCGTGCTCCTGAAGCACCTCGTCGGGCTCCTCGAGCCTGACGAGGGCGAGATCGTCGTCTTCGGCCAGGACCTGTGGAAGATCACCGAGCAGGAGCGCTACGATCTCCGCAAGCGCTTCGGTGTTCTGTTCCAGGACGGTGCCTTGTTCGGGTCCATGAACATCTACGACAACACCGCCTTCCCGCTGCGCAAGCACACGGACATGAGCGAGGCGGAGATCGAGCACATCGTCATGACCCGGCTGACGGAAGTCGGCTTGGAGCGGTCGATCACGAAACTCCCGAACGAGGTATCGGGTGGTATGCGGAAGCGCGCCGGGTTCGCGCGGGCGCTCGTGCTCAACCCGGACATCGTGTTGTTCGACGAGCCGGACTCCGGTCTGGACCCGGTCCGCACCAGCCTGCTGAACGACCTCATCCTGGACATGCACCGCGAGCACAAGGGCACCTACTTGCTCGTCACGCACGACATCCGCACCGCGCGCAAGGTCAGCGACTACGTCGGCCTCATCTGGCAAGGGCAGGTCGTGCACTACGGCGAGGCCGAGGAAGCGTTCGCGTCCGACGACCCGTTCGTGCGGCAGTTCCTGGCCGGCGAATCCGCGGGCCCGCTGGGGATGGACTGACTCATGAAACGTGTGCTGACGGTCGGCGTCATCGTGGTGGCGGCCCTGGGCGTCGGGGCCGGTGCCGTCGCCGCGATGAGAAGCGACGACTACCAGGTCGGCGTCATCCTCGACTCCGCGACGAACGTGGTGGACGGGGGAACCGTGCAGGTCAACGGTTTCGAAGTCGGCAAGGTGTCCGACATTTCGGTCGAGGGCGGCAAGGCGAAGCTGATGCTCGCCCTCGAAGGGAACCACGTTCCCCTCCACGACGGCGCGCAGGTGCGGATCGAGTGGAAGGCGGCGCTCGGCGAGCGGATGGTGAACATCACCGACGGACCGAGCGGGAACGCGGAGATCCCCGACCACGGCATGATCAAGGGCGACATGCCGGTGCCGATGGAGTTCGACCAGGTGCTCAACGCGCTGGATCCGCCGACCCGGGCCAAGCTCAGCTCGTTGATTAACCGGCTCGACAGCACGGTCAAGGGCAACGAGGCCGACGTGAACCAGACGGTGCGCTCGGCCGGCCCCGCCGTGCAAGCGCTCGGTGAAGTGCTGCGGGGACTCGGCAGCGACGGGCCGGCCATCAAGCAGATGGTCACCCAGCTCGACACCATGGTCGGAACCCTCGCCGGTCGTGAGGCCGACCTGCGCACGGTGATCGACCAGCTGTCGAAGACGACCTCGCTCACCGCGCAGCAGCACGAGGCACTCGCCTCGGCGCTCAAGAAGCTGCCCGGCACCTTGCAG
>NZ_JACJHR010000206.1 GCF_014174495.1 Amycolatopsis echigonensis | reverse complement strand
GATCTTCAACGCCTGGTGCGCGATCCGCGAGATGGCGCCGTACATGTGGGGCTACATCTTCGCGGCGAAAGTCGGCTGCGGTCTGGTCGCCGAGATCGGCTCGATGCGCATCTCCGACGAGATCGACGCGATGGAGGTCATGGGCGTCAAGTCAAGGAGCTACCTGGTCGGCAGCCGCATCGTCGCGGCCTGGATCGCGATGCCGTTCCTCTACGTGGTGGGCCTCGGAATCATGTACATCGGGGAGTTCCTCACCACCGTGAAGATGCTCGGCGGGGTTTCCCCCGGTGGTTACAATTTCATCTTCTGGCTCTACCAGAACCCGCAGGACCTGTTCTTCTCCCTGTGCAAGGTGATGGCCATGGGAACGGCGATCATCTTCGTCGGATGCTATTACGGTTACAACGCCAGTGGCGGATCCGTCGGCGTGGGACGAAGTACGGCGAAGTCGATGATGCTGAACATGGTGCTGATACATATCATCGGTGTATTGGGGACCCAGCTCTTCTGGGGTCTGGCGCCGAATGCACCGATCGCCAACTGACCGGTCCGCCGCCCCTTCGTCCCGCGAGGAGAATTCTGTGTCCACATCGAACACCGCCGACGCACCCACGCGGATCCATACCCGCAGCGGCCACCTCTTGGCCGGCCCGGCCGACCGGACGCACTCGATGGAAGTGCGGAACGTCTCGAAGGCCTTCGGGAACTTCCACGTCATGCGCGGCATGAACATCAACTTCGTCGACGACGCCATCACGACGGTGCTCGGGCCGTCGGGTACCGGTAAGAGCGTGCTCCTGAAGCACCTCGTCGGGCTCCTGGAGCCCGACGAGGGCGAGATCGTCATCTTCGGCCAGGACCTGTGGAAGATCACCGAGCAGGAGCGCTACGACCTCCGCAAGCGCTTCGGCGTCCTGTTCCAGGACGGCGCCTTGTTCGGCTCCATGAACATCTA
Source organism: Amycolatopsis echigonensis (assembly GCF_014174495.1). GTDB lineage: Bacteria > Actinomycetota > Actinomycetes > Mycobacteriales > Pseudonocardiaceae > Amycolatopsis > Amycolatopsis echigonensis. The sequence goes on along the minus strand of NZ_JACJHR010000206.1, from coordinate 1,192 downwards.
CGACAACACCGCCTTCCCGCTGCGCAAGCACACGGACATGAGCGAGGCGGAGATCGAGCACATCGTGATGACCCGGCTGACGGAAGTCGGCTTGGAGCGGTCGATCACGAAACTCCCGAACGAGGTCTCGGGTGGTATGCGGAAGCGCGCCGGGTTCGCGCGGGCGCTCGTGCTCAACCCGGACATCGTGTTGTTCGACGAGCCGGACTCCGGTCTGGACCCCGTCCGCACTAGCCTGCTGAACGACCTCATCCTGGACATGCACCGCGAGCACAAGGGCACCTACCTGCTCGTCACGCACGACATCCGCACCGCGCGCAAGGTCAGCGACTACGTCGGCCTCATCTGGCAAGGGCAGGTCGTGCACTACGGCGAAGCCGAGGAGGCGTTCGCGTCCGACGACCCGTTCGTGCGGCAGTTCCTGGCCGGCGAATCCGCGGGCCCGCTGGGGATGGACTGACTCATGAAACGTGTGTTGACGGTCGGCGTCATCGTGGTGGCGGCCCTGGGCGTCGGGGCCACTGCCGTCGCCGCGATGAGAAGCGACGACTACGAAGTCGGCGTGATCCTCGACTCCGCGACGAACGTGGTGTCCGGGGGAACCGTGCAGGTCAACGGTTTCGAAGTCGGCAAGGTGTCCGACATCTCGGTCGAGGGCGGCAAGGCGAAGCTGGTGCTCGCGCTCGAAGGGGACCACGTTCCCCTCCACGACGGCGCGCAGGTGCGGATCGAGTGGAAGGCGGCGCTCGGCGAGCGGATGGTGAACATCACCGACGGACCGAGCGGGAACGCGGAGATCCCCGACCACGGGATGATCAAGGGCGACATGCCGGTGCCGATGGAGTTCGACCAGGTGCTGAACGCTCTGGATCCGCCGACCCGGGCCAAGCTCAGCTCGTTGATCAACCGGCTCGACAGCACGGTCAAGGGCAACGAGGCCGACGTGAACCACACGGTGCGCTCGGCCGGCCCCGCCGTGCAAGCGCTCGGTGAAGTGCTGCGGGGACTCGGCAGCGACGGGCCGGCCATCAAGCAGATGGTCACCCAGCTCGACACCATGGTCGGCACCCTCGCCGGTCGTGAGGCCGACCTGCGCACGGTGATCGACCAGCTGTCGAAGACGACGTCGCTCACCGCGCAGCAGCACGAGGCACTCGCCTCGGCGCTCAAGAAGCTGCCCGGCACCTTGCAA
>NZ_JACJHR010000205.1 GCF_014174495.1 Amycolatopsis echigonensis | reverse complement strand
CGACAGTGGCGTCACCGAAAGCTGTTGCCCAGTCAGCAATCCCGACGTTTGTCGTCAAAATCGTCGACGACTTCAGGTAACGCTGATTGATCACCTGGAACAACGCCGACGCCCCGTCGCCAGGCAGCGGTAGGTAGCCCAGCTCATCGATCACGAGCAGCTTCGGTCCGGCGAAGAACCGCATGCAGGTCGCCCACCGCCCCTCGACTGCGGCCTTGTGACAGCGAGCAGCAAGGTCTGCGGCGGTGGTGAAGTAGACCCGGTGCCCGGCCTCGGCCGCGCCGCGCGCCAGCGCGGTGGTCAACATCGTCTTCCCAACCCCCGGCGGCCCGACGAACAACACATTCGAGGCGTCGTCGAGAAAACGCAGCGTCGCGAGGTCCCGGATCAGCTTCTCGTCGACCCCGGGTTGCGCGGCGAAGTCAAAATCCGACAGAGTCCAGGGATCGGGCAGACAAGCGAACCGCAGCCGTCCGGCGAGGCGACGGGCTTCGGTGGCGTTGACCTCGATCTCCAGCAGCCGCTCGAGCGCGGCGGTCATGGACAGGTTCTCGTGCCGGACCTCATCGAGAACCCTCGGCAGGGCTTCGGCGGCGTTGTCGAGTTTGAGGTAGGAGAAGTGCGCGCGCAGTTGCTGGTAGCGGCGGGCTTCGCTCATCTGTGGCGCGGATTTGTTGGCAGACAACAGGTTCAACCTTTCCTGGATTCCTTGGTGGGCGCGCTGTCGAGCTTGGCGGCGGTGGCCGCGTAGGCGGACAGATCGATCACGACGTGGGCCGCGGGCCCCGTCGCAGGCAGGCCGCGCAGTCGTGCCGCTTCGGCCAACGCCGCCGCCGAGGGCGGACGGCGGGTCTTGTGGGTGCAGGGCCGATCCGTGGTGAACGCGCCCAGCGCGGCTTTTTCCAGCGCGGCGACGTGCCCGTCGTCGCGGATCAGCCGCCCGGCGCCATCGAGGGCACGGTGGTGCAGCGCGACTGTCGCGCCGCCGGCGGTGACGATGCGCAGCTCGTCCGCGCCGAGCCGGTGACGGACCTGAACCGCGGCACCGCCCAGTCCCGGAGGAACCGAATAATGGTTGCCACGAAAGGAAACCAGCGCCTGCGGTGTCACGATCCGGGTCACGTCGAACTCGGCGGGGAACGCCACCAGCGGCGGCGGCCGCAGCGCCTCCTCGGCGGCCAGCGCGGCGACAGTGGTGGGTTCGCCGTCGCGGACCCGGCGGCGATCGTCGAGCTTGACCGCGAGCCGGTCCAACCCGGCTTGCGCCTCGGCGATGGTCGCGTCGTCAGCGACGGTGCGCCACCATCGCTGCGCGGCCGAGTGATTCGCCTTCTCCACAACACCTTTGCGGTTCCCGCGTCGCGGCGGGCAAACCACGGAGCGGACTCCGTAGTGCTTGGCAGCCTGGGCGAACGCGGCGGTCAGCCGGCCCGTGGACGGGTAGCAGACGGTCGCCATGCGGTCGAAGCGCCAGTCGTGAGTGGTGCCGCCGAGTTTGCGCACGACGGCGTCGAGGGCCTCGATGAGATGCGGGAAGTCTTCGGCCTCAGTGAGAACACCACGCCACCGGCCCGAATACGCCAGCGCGCCGACCAACAGATGCGCGTGCCGACCGACACCCCAATCCGCTGGCGGGTTGGGCAACTCCACCCAGTCGAACTGGGTCTCGTCGCCCGGTGGATGGGCAATGATCGCGACGTCCCGGCCGCGAGCGACCTGACAGGGCTCGCAGTGCGGGCGCAGCTGGTGGCGGCGCAGCGCGCGGGTGAAGGTCGAATAGCCGCCGCGGTAGCCCAGCTCGGCGAGCTCGTCGAGCAGGGTGGACGCCCACAGATGCGGGTCGTCGGCAAGCCGGGTCCGGCAGTAAGCCACGAAGGGGTCGAACGGGTCCGGACCTGCGGGTTTGCGCTTGCCGGGCTCCTGTTCGCCGGACAGGTACCGGCGGATGGTCTTGCGGTCACGACCGAGATGTCGGGCGATGGCTGAGATCGACCAGCCTTGATCGCGCAGCGCCTGCGCTTCCACGTCTTCCTCCAGCGAGAGCATCCACCCTCCAGCGACGGTCCACGGTGATCAACACCGAAACCGTCACCCGAGGGTCGTTGACCAGCGCAAACGACGCGCCGACAGGACACCCAACTGGGGATTTTCAGAGAGCAGGACTGGCCCTATTCACAGAGCGCCATCA
>NZ_JACJHR010000204.1 GCF_014174495.1 Amycolatopsis echigonensis | reverse complement strand
AGTCATGAACTCCCGTCCCGCAACGGTTTCCTCTCCGCTCCGCACCGACCCGGCACTACGCGCGGTCCGCGTCCTCACCGGGGCTTACCTGGCGCTGAGCGTGCTCACCCTCGGCGCGATCTTCCTCTTCCGCAACAACCCGTCGATGGTCACCGACGTCGTCTGGGTTCGCGCCACGATCGTCACGGCCAGCGCGCTGCTCACGTTCCTGTTCGCGAGAAGCGCGGCTCGCGGGTCGAAACGGGGGCTGCTGCGGCTCCGGATCGTGTCGGCGGTGATGACGGTCGCGATCATCGTCATCGTCTCGATCCCGGGGTTCCTCCCGCTGTGGGTCCGGCTGGAACAGGGCGTCTGCGGATTGCTGCTGCTGGCAGTGGTCGTCCTGGTCAACGGACGGCACGTGCGTTCGCTGTTCTCCGAGTAGCGTGCCGGACGTGGACCGCGGCCCCGATTCCGACGCGCAACGCTGGGTACTGGGCTGGCGCCGGCTCGTGCTGGACGCCGGCCTCCTGGTGTATCCGCTGATCGTCCTCGCCCAGACGGCCGGCCAGCCAGTGGCGGTGGTAGTGCTGCTGGCGTTCTGCGCGTGCTACATCGGGGCGGCCGTTGCTGCTTACGCGTTTCGGAGCCGGCTCTTCTGGATCCTGACCGGGGTGTTGACGGCGCTGTTCGCCGTCGTGCTGCCGATCGCTCGGGCGAACGCGTTTTACCTGCTTGCGGTGGTGGTTTCGCTCGCTGTTCCACGATTGCCGCGCTGGGGTGTGGTCCTCGTGCCGATCGCCGCGGCGGCGACTGTGGTGGTGCCGTGGGCGGTCTGGCATACCGATCCGGGGTGGGCGCAGGCGGCTGCGCTGGTGTTCACCGTGCTGGTGGTCGTCGCGTTCGCGGAGGCGTTGCGGGCGAACCGGGCGCTGGTGCAGGCGCGGGCGGAGGTGCAGCGGTTGGCAGCTGATGCGGAGCGGTCGCGAATTTCGCGGGATTTGCATGATCTCTTGGGGCATTCGCTCACTGCGATCACGGTGAAGAGCAATCTTGCCCGGCGGCTCGCGGCCAAGGGGGATGGGCGAGCGGTCGAGGAGATCGGGGAGGTCGAGCAGTTGTCCCGGCAGGCGCTCGCGGATGTTCGGGCGGCGGTTTCCGGTTACCGGGAGGTGACGCTTGCCGGGGAGCTTGCGCGTGGGCGGGAATTGCTGCGGGCGGCGGGGATCAGCGCGGAGTTGCCGACTGCGGCGGACGGTCCGCATCAGGAATTGTTCGGCTGGGTGGTCCGAGAGGGATTGACGAATGTGGTCCGGCATTCTCGGGCGACCAGTTGTGCGGTGATTGTTTCGGGGGATTCCGTGGAGATTCGGGACGACGGTGTCGGTTCCGCGTCGGATCCCGGGAATGGGTTGTCCGGGCTGCGGGATCGCGTGGCGGCGGCTGGCGGGCGGATGGACGCGGGGCCGATGCGGCCTCGGGGGTGGCGCTTGCGGGTGACAGTGGGGGAAGCGTGACTATTCGGTTGTTGCTCGCGGATGACCAGGCACTGGTGCGGCAGGCGTTGGGGACCTTGCTTGACCTGGAGGACGACTTCGAGGTGGTCGCCCAGGTGGGGCGGGGGGACGAGGTGGTGGGGGCGGCGCTTGAGCATCGGCCGGACATCGCGTTGCTGGACATCGAGATGCCGGGGCTGGACGGGTTGGCCGCGGCGGCGGTGCTGGCGGAGCAGGCGCCGGAGTGCCGGGTGGTCGTGTTGACGACGTTCGGGCGGGCTGGGTATTTGCGGCGGGCCATGGAGGCTGGGGCTGTTGGGTTTGTGGTCAAGGACGCGCCCGCGGAGGCGTTGGGGGATGCGATTCGGCGGGTGATGGCGGGGGAGAGGGTGGTGGATCCGGCATTGGCGGTCGCGACTTTGGCTGCGGGGGAATCGCCGTTGACTGCTCGGGAAAGGGATGTGTTGATCGCCGCTCGGGGTGGGGGGTCGGTGGCGGAGATCGCGGGGAGTTTGTATTTGTCGGAGGGGACGGTGCGGAATTATTTGTCGGGGGCTATTGCCAAGACTGGGGCGCGGAACCGGATGGGGGCGGTGAGGGTGGCTGAGGATCGGGGGTGGTTGTGAGGTTCGGTCGCGGGCGGCTCGTCGCCTGGGGGCGACATTGCGCCCGGTCCCTTGCGTGGGGCACCCCGAAGCCCGAGTGTGCTGACGGTCTGGGGGTGCTTGTCAAGGCGGGAAAGATGCCTTG
>NZ_JACJHR010000203.1 GCF_014174495.1 Amycolatopsis echigonensis | reverse complement strand
GCTGGACCGGGTGGTCATCCGGTTTGCCGGCGACTCGGGCGACGGGATGCAGCTGACCGGCGACCGGTTCACCTCGGAGGCGGCGGCGTTCGGGAACGACCTGTCGACGATGCCCAACTTCCCGGCCGAGATCCGGGCGCCGCAGGGCACCATCCCCGGCGTGTCGTCCTTCCAGGTGCATTTCGCCGACTACGACATCCTCACCCCGGGCGACCGGCCGGACGTGCTCGTGGCGATGAACCCCGCCGCGCTCAAGGCGAACGTGCGGGACGTTCCGCACGGCGGGACGATCATCCTCAACACCGACGAGTTCTCCAAGCGGAACCTGGTGAAGGTCGGCTACGACACCGACCCCCTCGACGACGATTCGCTCTCGCCGTTCCAGGTGCACCGGGTCGCCATGTCGACGCTGACCCAGGGCGCGCTCGCCGACACCGGCCTCGGCAAGAAGGACGCCGAACGCTGCAAGAACATGTTCGCGCTCGGCCTGCTGTCGTGGATGTACCACCGGCCCACCGAGGGCACCGAACGCTTCCTGCGCGAGAAGTTCGCCAAGAAGCCGGACATCGCCGAGGCCAACATCCTCGCCTTCCGGGCGGGCTGGAACTACGGCGAGACCACCGAGTCGTTCGCGACCACCTTCGAGGTCGCGCCCGCGAAGCTGGACAAGGGCACCTACCGGCAGATCACCGGCAACACCGCGCTGGCGTACGGGATCGTGGCCGCCGGACAGCAGTCCGGGCTGCAGATCCTGCTCGGCACCTACCCGATCACCCCGGCCTCGGACGTGCTGCACGAACTGTCCAAGCACAAGAACTACGGCATCATCACCTTCCAGGCCGAGGACGAGATCGCCGGCATCGGGGCCGCGCTCGGCGCGTCCTACGGCGGCGCGCTGGGCATCACCTCCACGTCCGGGCCGGGCGTCGCGCTGAAGTCGGAGACCATCGGCCTCGGCGTGATGACCGAACTGCCGCTGGTGATCATCGACGTGCAGCGCGGCGGGCCGTCCACCGGCCTGCCGACCAAGACCGAGCAGGCCGACCTGCTGCAGGCGATGTTCGGCCGCAACGGCGAATCGCCGGTGCCGATCATCGCGCCGCTCTCGCCCGCCGACTGCTTCGACGCCGCGATCGAGGCCACCCGGATCGCGCTCAAGTACCGCACCCCGGTGCTGCTGCTGTCCGACGGCGCGATCGCCAACGGTTCCGAGCCGTGGCTGATCCCGAACGTCGACGACCTGCCGGACCTGCGCGTGGAATTCGCCTCCGAAACCAACTCCGACAACGGATCCGGCGAGTTCTGGCCGTACGTGCGCGACCCCGAGACGCTCGCGCGGGCGTGGGCGATCCCGGGCACCCCCGGGCTGGCCCACCGCATCGGCGGGCTGGAGAAGGCCGACCGCACCGGCCACATCTCCTACGACCCGGACAACCACGACACGATGGTGCGGCTGCGCCAGGCCAAGATCGACGGCATCGACGTGCCGGACCTGCAGGTCGACGACCCGTCCGGCGAGGCCCGCGTGCTCGCGCTGGGCTGGGGTTCCTCCTACGGCCCGATCGGCGCGGCCTGCCGCCGCGTGCGCAAGCTCGGGATGCCGATCGCGCAGGCGCATCTGCGTCACCTCAACCCGTTGCCGCACAACCTCGGCGAGGTCCTCGCCCGCTACGACCGGGTCGTCGTCCCGGAGATGAACCTGGGCCAGCTCGCGCTGCTGCTGCGGGCGAAGTACCTGGTGGACGTGCACTCGCACACCAAGGTCGCGGGCCTGCCGTTCAAGGCCGAGGAGCTGCAGAACGTGTTCTCCGACATCATCGCCAACCTCGTTCCGGAGGGCGTCAAGTGACCACAGCCGACGTATTCTTTCCCGCGGAGGCGCCCGGAAACACAGTCGATCTCGGGCTGCCGCAACTGGGCGGCATCGACCTGGTGCCGACCACCGACGAACCGCAGAAGGCCAAGGACTACAAGTCCGACCAGGAAGTCCGCTGGTGCCCCGGCTGCGGCGACTACGTGGTGCTCAACGCCGTGCAGTCGTTCCTGCCCACCCTCGGGCTCAAGCGCGAGAACATCGTCTTCATCTCCGGCATCGGCTGCTCGTCGCGGTTCCCGTACTACCTCAACACCTACGGCATGCACTCGATCCACGGCCGCGCGCCGTCGATCGCGACCGGGCTCGCCACCACCCGCCCGGACCTGTCGGTATGGGTCGTCACCGGCGACGGCGACGCGCTGTCCATCGGCGGCAACCACCTGATCCACGCGCTGCGGCGCAACGTGAACATCAA
>NZ_JACJHR010000202.1 GCF_014174495.1 Amycolatopsis echigonensis | reverse complement strand
CAGGCGGCCACCGACCGGTTCGACGAGTTCGCGAAGCAGTGGCAGGACAAGTACCCGGCGATCGTGGCGTTGTGGCGCAACGCCTGGGCCGAGTTCGTGCCGTTCCTCGAATACGACGTCGAGATTCGCAAGGTCATCTGCACCACGAACGCGATCGAGTCGATCAACGCCCGCTACCGGCGGGCAATCAAGGCCCGCGGTCATTTCCCCTCCGACGCCGCGGCGCTGAAGTGCCTGGAAAGCGCCGTTAAACGCGTTCGCGATCACCTTCCCCGGACGCCTCGACCCGACCACCAACGAGAACCAAGATCAGATCCACCGTTCATCTGACAGACCCGACAACGCACCACCGGGCCCGAGTAACCGAGCTGGGTGGCGATGGCGGGGCGATGGCGTTCGTCGGCCAGCCGACGTTCCCCTCACGGGAGCTGCGGAACAGGTCAATCCGGTAGCGGCAGAAGGCCAGGTGATCAAGGCCGGAGGAACGGTGTCGGCCGCTGTCCCGGTATTCATGTCCCTGGCCCGCTCCGCTTTCTCGATTCGGCGCGTGGAAGGGGGAGGAGGTGGTTGAGGAAGTCGATCAGGTGGTTGGTGAAGATGTCGTTGTCGTCGCCGGCGACCATGTGTGCGGTGTTGGTGACGGTGGCGGTGTGGGCGGTGGGGATGTGGTGGAGAAGGTGGTCGACGGAGTCGTGGTTGACGATGTCGGATAGTTCGCCGCGGATGAGCAGGGTGGGGATGGTGATCTGTTGGGCGGCGGTGTCCATGCGGGTGGTGAGGTCGGTGAGGGCGGAGGTGTCGCTGATGAACTGGAGCAGTTGCGGGTCCCAGTGCCAGCGCCAGCGGCCGTCGCGGTGTTGGCGGAGGTTCTTGCGGAGTCCGTGGGTGGTGGCGGGGCGGGTTCGGTGGGGGTTGTAGGCGGCGATCGCGGCGGCGGCCTCGTCCAGGGTGGCGAAGCCGTCGCGGTGGCGGGTCATAAAATCGAGGATGCGGGCGGCGCCGGCGGGATTGATCTGGGGCGCGATGTCGACGAGTACGAGGGCGCGGGCGATGGTGTGGTCGGCGTGGGCGAGCAGTGCGGTGATACCGCCCATGGAGGCGCCGATGAGCACGGGGGTGTCGTTGAGGGTGCCGGCGATGTGGACGAGGTCGTCCACGAGGTGATCGACGGTGTAGTCGTGGGGGTGTGCCCAGTCGCTGTCACCGTGTCCGCGGGCGTCGAGGGTGAGCGCGGTCCAGCCGTGCCCGGCGAGCCGGGCGGCGGTGTGGTGCCAGGAGTGGCGGGTTTGCCCGACGCCGTGGAGCAGGACGGCGGTGCCGCGCGATGGGGTGGCTGGTGGTGCGGTCCAGTGGTCACCAGCCAGGGTGAGGCCCGCGCGGCGGTAGGTGAGGGGTGTGGGAGTGGTCACGGCGTCTCCGGGGCGTCAAGAGCTGAGTTCGCGGGCGAGGAGGTCGAGCAGATCGGCGCCTTGCTGTTCGAGTTCGGGGAGATGTTCCGCGGTGTCGGCGAGCGCGGTGACGCGGGTGGTGGTGGAGATGTCGGCGGTGGCGATGCGGGCGAGGCCGTGCCAGAGCTGGGTGAGCTGGGCGTAGAGGTCGGCGGCTTGTCCTGCTATGGGCAGGCCGGCGCGCTGGTTGAGGTAGTGCAGGTAGTCGGCTTGCAGCCGGCGGAACAGGCTGCCGCCGGTGCCGGCCTTGTCGATGAACGCGGCCAGCGCGGTGAGCACGGTATCCAGTTGCGTGGGGGTGAACACGTCGGGCCAGCGCCGCAGGTCGTCGACGAAGACGCTGATGCCGTCCAGGCCGGCGCCATGCACGAGGTCGGCCACCCCGTCGAGTTGACCGGCAGGCAGCAGTGACTGGGCATTTCGCAGAGCTCGAGCGGCAGCGTGGCAGGCGTCGGCGGCGGTGTCGGCCAGGGGCGGCAGCTGGGTGGGGTAGCGCAGCCGGTAGGTGGTGTGCCGGGTGGGTACGGGGAATCCGGTGGAGCTGCGGGCGCGGGCCAGCGCGTCGTAGGGGACGGGTTGGGGGTCGGCGCGGTCGTTGTCGACGACGGTAGCGGTACGGGTGTGGTCGTCGTAGCCGGTGATCACGATGTCGTGGCGGCTCATGCTCAGCCGCACCCGCAGATACGGGAGATGGGCGATGTCGGCCCAGCACAGCACCGGATACCCGTGGTCGAGTTCCTCGCGGACCCAGGCCCAGCCTTCGTCGGGATCATCGGTGGCATGCTGGGTGGCGGTGATCCCGAGACGGCGGGTGAACCCACCGGTGAGGTCGGGGCCCCGACCCACGAGGTAGATCGGCGGGCTCATGGCGGGAT
>NZ_JACJHR010000201.1 GCF_014174495.1 Amycolatopsis echigonensis | reverse complement strand
GCGGTGCTGGTCGAGGACAACGGCCAGGTCGTCGGGGCCATCGCGGTCCGCGACGAGCTGCGTCCCGAAGCCGCCGAGGTCGTGGCCCAGCTCCGCCGGGACGGCTACCACGTCGCGATGCTCACCGGCGACAACCACGCCACCGCCGCCGCGCTCGCCGCCGACGTCGGCATCGAGGACGTGCACGCCGAGCTGCGCCCGGAGGACAAGGCCCGCCTGATCGAACAGCTGCGCGCCCGGCGCTCGACGGCGATGGTGGGCGACGGCGTCAACGACGCACCGGCCCTGGCCACCGCCGACCTGGGCATCGCGATGGGCGCGGATGGGCACCGACGTGGCGATCGAGACCGCCGACGTCGCGCTCATGGGTGAGGACCTGCGGCACCTGCCCCAGGCATTCACCCACGCCCGCCGCGCCCGCCGGATCATGCTCCAGAACGTCGGCCTGTCCCTCGGGTTGATCACCGCGTTGATGCCGCTGGCGCTGTTCGGCGTGCTCGGCCTCGCCGCCGTGGTCCTGGTGCACGAGCTGGCCGAGGTCGTCGTCATCGCCAACGGCGTCCGCGCCGGCCGCACCAAAGCCTTGCAGGCCACGACCATCACCGGCCCACCGACGCTGACGCCCACGGCGGCGGGTGTCTCCGCGTGACCACTGGCGAAACCCGGACGGCCAGGGTTACCCCAGCACGGATCGCCCTGACCGTCACCGCCACGCTGCTGGCCGCGCTCGGGCTTGCGTCCAGCTCGACGGTACTGCGCACCTGCTTCATCCTGGTCTGCGTGCTGCGGACGCCGGGCAGGTCTTCCAGGGCGTCGTCGATCAGCAGCGCGCAGCTGCCGCAATGCTGAGACCCCCATCGCAGCCCCACGCGATCAGCGGGCTGAGCAGCCCGAGCGCGGCCAGCGGCAGCGCGGCGACGTTGTAGGCGGACGCCCGGCCCTTCAGAGTCCGAAGGCGCCGCCGCCGATGAGGATCAGCAACCCGATCGCGATCAACACCACCGGCAGCACAACGTGGCCCCACCGCGACAGCGCTCGGGCGACGACTGGCCGGGTCGCGAAGAACCGCCCGGCGGCACACCACACCGCCACGAGAACCAGGAACACCACGGCATACACGGCCAGCCCGCCTGATCCGGCAACAGCGAACACAGGTATGTAGACACCGATGTTGTCCCCGCCGTTGGCGAATGTTACGGCCGCGACGGCCAGCACCGCAGGGCCGCCCCGCGCGGCGGGGCGGCTCGTCATCGCCGGCACGTTGTTCGCGCCAAGCTCGCCATGCCGCGCGGATGCCCAGCAGGAGCGGCAGCAAACCGAGATACGGGATCACCGCGGCGGGCAGCAGGCCGACGCCGAGCGCGCCGACAACCGAGACGACCAGGATGCCGGCGAACCCGAGATACTGCCCGGCCACCACCCGCGCCCCAGCCCCGCGCCGACCGGCAGCCGCGCCGAAAAACAGCGCCAAGATCACGATGTCGTCGACGTTGGTGACCGCGAACATGCCCACGGCCTGACCGATCAGTCCTAGATCCACCCCTGTCCCCTCGCCAACCTCACCGGCGATGCCGTCGCCTTCATAAGACCAAGCCCGCAGCGTTAGTCGCGGGGCATGAACATGATCACGCCAACCCCGATCCCGCCGCGAAGCCGTACACCCCCGAGCGAGAGCACACTCGCAGCGATCCGCAAGCAGACCGCAGCTTCCCACCTTGCCAGGCCAGCCACGCAAGCGGAGGCACGCATGATCAGGTAACCAAGGAGCAAAGGGATTCGCTCGCGCGCTTGTGCCCTACCGCCCCTGACCGGCCTGCCACCGTCGACCGGCTCGCGACGACAAGATTCACCTGTGCCCGACCGGACCTTGGGACGTTCACGATCGTGGTCGCCCATGGCTGTCTCGAGTAGGGATGCCGCGTTCCCTCAGTTTGGTCAGCACGGTGGTGTGGTCGACGCCCAGGTGTCCGCCGACTCGTGCCAACGACCAGCCCAGGTTGTAGAGGTGGATGGCGTCGTCGACCTGCTCGGCGGAGAGCCCACGGCGGCGCATCGGCACGTCATGTCGTTTGAGGATGTTGCTGACCGTCCGCCGTTCGATGCCGAACCGGGCACCCAGCTCATACACCGTCGCTCCGGCTTGATACCCGGCGATGAGTTCCTGGACCTGGTCGGCGTCGAGTTGACGTGCCCGTCGGGGCTTGGGGCGCTCGACGGGCGGCAGAGCCGGTTCGGTGTGGTCTGGCAGCTGCCGGAGCAGCTTCTCCAGGGCTTCTACCTGGGGTTTTGTGTTGTAGTAAGTTCCCCCAAGGTCCACAAGTTCGATGTACCCCTTCGATCATGCGGTTGGCGCTGGTCGGAGG
>NZ_JACJHR010000200.1 GCF_014174495.1 Amycolatopsis echigonensis | reverse complement strand
CCCATCACCACACCGCAGCCGACGCACCCAACGCATCGAGGCACCCACACCTCCCCCCACACCCCGATACGAAGCCTCCTCTGCGGTTCGGGGTGCTTGTCAAGGCATCTTTCCCGCCTTGACAAGCACCCCGAACCGTCAGCACACTCCAGCTTCGGGGTGCCCCACGCAACCCCCACATGCAATGTCGCCGCCAGGCGACGAGGTAGGGCTATCCCCCGCCCAACCCCACCAGCCACCCCGGTACCGCCCACCCCCAAACCCCGGCAAACTCACCCACGTGACCACCCACCCACAAACCCCGCACCACGCCCCAGGTCACCCGCTGAACCCCCGCATCCTCCGTCCCCTCTGGCCCACCACCCCCCGCCAAGCCCTCTCCGAAACCGCCTGGCTGGCAACAACCGGTCTCCTCCCCCTGATCTCCGTAGTCCTCCTCCTCACCGGCACCGCCCTCGGCATCGCCCTGACCCCGCTCCTCCTAGGCCTCCTGATCCTCACCGCTGTCCTCCGCACCGCAAGACTCTTCGGCGGCCTCCACCGCCGCCTAGCCGGAAAACTCCTCTCCCTCCCCCTCCCGCCCCCGCCAGGAACCGACCTCAAACCCGGTCTCTGGAACTGGCTCTCCGCCCGCCTCGGCGACCGGACCGCCTGGCGATCCGTCGCCTACCTCCTGATCCGCCTCCCCTTCGCCTTGGTAGCGATGATCGGCTCCGGTGCACTCGGCTTCTTCGGCCTCGCCTCGTTCAGCTATCCGCTCACCTGGCTCGTCGAGACCACCCCAAGCCACGGCCTGCCGGTCTTCAACATCCAGAGCGACCACTGGCTGGGCACCTTCGGCTGGTGCGCCTCGGGTGCCGTAGTGCTGACCGTCTGGCCCGCCGTCGTGCATCTGCTCGCCGAAGCCGACCGTCTCCTCCTCCGCACCCTGGTCGCCGACCCCGGTCTCCGCGAACGAGTCCGCTTCCTGGAAGAAACCCGCGCCACCGCGCTGGACGAGGCAGCGGAACAACTCCGCCGCATCGAACGCGACCTCCACGACGGCGCTCAAGCCCAGCTTGTCGCCATGGCCATGAAACTGGGCCTGGCAAAGGAAGAACTGGCCGCCGACACGGTCGACCTCGGCCAGATCCGCACCCTGGTCGACGCCGCCCACGGCAACGCCAAACAGGCCCTCACGGAACTCCGCGACCTGGCTCGCGGCATCCACCCCGCGGCGCTGGACAAAGGCCTCAGCCTGGCACTGTCCACATTGGCCAGCTCAGCCGACTTCTCCGCGACTGTCTCAGTAGAACTGAGCCGCCGTCCACCGCCGTCCTTGGAAACGATCGTCTACTTCGCCGCGGCCGAACTCATGACCAACGCGTCCAAACACGGCGCCGGACGCTGCACAGTCGTGGTCGAAGACCGCGAAGACGTATTGCAGCTGACCGTCATCGACCACGGCCAAGGCGGTGCCGCGATCGTCCCCGGCGGCGGACTGGCCGGAATCGCCGAACGACTCCGTCCGGCAGACGGGGAACTGTCCGTATCGAGCCCGGCCGGCGGCCCGACCGTCGTCACCGCCACGCTCCCGCTGCCCCGCTAAGCTCGGCGGAATGAGGGGGAAACTGTGCGGATCGTGATCGCGGAAGACTCGGCCATCCTGCGCCAGGGCCTTGCCGAACTGCTGGGGTTGCGCGGCCATGAGGTAGTCGCGGCGGTGAAGAACGCCGACGACCTCCGAAGCGCCGTCCGCGAGCACGGGCCAGATGTGTCCATTGTGGATATCAGGATGCCGCCGACCCACACCGACGAAGGCCTGCGCGCGGCGATAGACCTGCGCGCCGAACAGCCCGGCTGCGCGATTCTGGTCTTCTCGCAGTACGTCGAAACCACCTACGCCAAGCAGCTCCTCGCCGGGGAAGCAGGCGCGGTCGGCTACCTGCTGAAGGACCGCGTCGCGGAGGTGTCGGACTTTCTCACCGCGCTGGAACGCGTCGCCGCCGGAGAGACGGTGCTCGATCCGGAAGTCGTCCGCCAGTTGTTCGCGACCACCGGCCAGGCCGGTCCGCTCGCCGAGCTGACGCCGCGCGAACGCGAGATCCTCGGGCTGATGGCGCAGGGCCGGTCGAACTCGGCGATCGCGGCGGAGGCGTTCCTGTCCGCCGGCTCGGTCGAGAAGTACGTGACGAGCATTTTCGGCAAGCTGGGCCTGCCGCCGTCGGACGGGCACAACCGGCGCGTCCTCGCCGTGCTCCGCTATCTCGATTCCTGACGCCTACCCTGGCGGTATGTACTCCACCGAGATCGAGGTGCACACCGGCGACCGCGCGGTCGTGCACAACCTGACCCGGGAGGCCGAAAGGTTCCTGCGCGACGCCGACGCCACCGACGGCCTGCTGCACGTGTGGGTGCCGCACGCGACGGCCGGGCTCGCGGTGCTGGAAACCGGCGCGGGCAGCGACGACGACCTCCTCGCCGCGCTCGACGACCTGCTCCCCCGCGACAACCGCTGGCGCCACCAGCACGGCACCGGCGGGCGCGGGCCCGCCCCCCGG
>NZ_JACJHR010000020.1 GCF_014174495.1 Amycolatopsis echigonensis | reverse complement strand
GGCACAAGAAGCCAGCAGCGTGCTGGCGAGGAACTAAGAGAAGGGGCGGATCAATGGCGATCAGCGTCTTCGACCTGTTTTCGATCGGCATCGGGCCGTCGAGTTCGCACACGGTCGGCCCGATGCGAGCGGCCAAGACCTTTGTGGACGGTCTGGTCGAGGACGGCGTGCTCGAACGGGTCGCGCGGGTGCGGGCCGAGTTGTTCGGCTCCCTCGGCGCGACCGGGTTCGGGCACGGAAGCGACAAGGCGGTGCTGCTCGGGCTTTCCGGGGAGCGGCCGGAGGAGATCGACACCGACACGGTGCCCGCCAAGGTGGCGGCGATCCGGGAGTCCGGGCGGCTGGCTGTCGGCGGGACGCACGAGGTGGCGTTCGCCGAGGACACCGACCTGACGATGCACCGGCGGAAGTCTCTGCCCGCGCATCCGAACGGGATGGTGTTCCGGGCGTTCGACGCGGACGGCGAGTTGCTGCGGGAGCGGACGTACTACTCGGTCGGCGGCGGGTTCGTGCGGGACGAGTCGTTCGAGACCGACACGGTGTTCGTGGAGGACTCCACGCCGGTGCCTTATCCGTTCCGCACCGGGGCGGATTTGCTGAAGCATTGCGCGGACACCGGTCTGCCGATCAGCGAGATCATGCTGCGGAACGAGCTTTCCTGGCGCAGCCGCCAGGAAATTCGGGACGGGCTGCTGAAGATCTGGCAGGTCATGGCGGAGTGTGTGCGGAACGGGTACACGCATGAGGGCGTGCTGCCCGGTGGTCTGAAGGTTCCTCGGCGGGCGAAGTCGTTGCACGACAAGCTGCTCGCGGAAGACGGCGCGGACGATCCGTTGTACGCCATGGACTGGGTGAGTCTGTACGCGCTCGCGGTCAACGAGGAGAACGCTGCGGGCGGTCGCGTCGTCACCGCGCCGACGAATGGCGCGGCGGGAATCATTCCCGCGGTCTTGCACTATTACCAGCGGTTCGTGCGCGGTGCGTCGGACGACGGGATCGTGACCTTCCTGCTTACTGCTGGGGCGATTGGGTCGATCCTCAAGCAGACCGGGTCGATCTCGGGTGCGGAGGTCGGCTGCCAGGGCGAGGTCGGCTCGGCATCGGCGATGGCGGCGGCCGGCTTGACCGAGGTGCAGGGCGGGTCGCCCGCTCAGGTCGAGAACGCGGCTGAGATCGGGGTCGAGCACCATCTTGGCTTGACGTGCGACCCGGTCGGCGGCCTGGTGCAGATCCCGTGCATCGAGCGCAACGCGGTCGGTGCGTCGAAGGCGATCCACGCCGCGCGAATGGCGTTGCGCGGCGACGGAAGCCACGTGGTGACGCTGGACAAGGCGATCAAGACCATGCGCGAGACTGGCGCGGACATGTCGGTGAAGTACAAGGAGACCGCGCGCGGCGGGTTGGCCGTGAACGTCATCGAGTGCTGATTTTCGTTCCGTGAAGGGCTCCTTGAGGGAATCAGATTCCTTCGAGGAGTCCTTTACCGCGTTTCGGGGTGGCCAGGCGCAGGCCCAGTTCCATGAGCCACCAGCCGAATCGCTGCCGGACGGCGGCGGTGAGCAGTTCGTCCCGGCGGGCAGCGGCGAATTCGGTCACGAACGGGTGCATCAGGATTCTCCCTGGTCTTCGGATGCGCTCGCGTGCGGGAACGCGGCCCACTGCGCGATCACCGTTTCGTCGCCGGGACGGGCAGGGCGGCGGTAGCGTTCGATCACCGCTTCGATTTCTTCGATCATCCGCTGGGATTCGCCCGGCGTGAGCGGCATCCGGGTGCTGCTCAGCGTCGCGCTGTCCTGCCATTCGCCAGCCCAGCGCGGCAGTTCCGAGACGAACTGCGTTTGTTCGCGGTAGCGGATGTCCACGTGCTGGTGCAGGAAAGCCATGAGCGGTCCGGACATCTCCGGATCGTCGACGAAGTCGGCCGCGCGCATCCGGGTCGATTCCTGCGCCGCCTTCCACCAGCGTTCGCGCTTCGAGCCCCGGCTGGTGTCTTCCTCGACCAGTCCGGCGTCCGCGAGCTGGCGCAGGTGCCACGACGTGGTGCCGGAGCTTTCGCCGACGCGCTTGCCCAGCCCAGTCGCGGTGGCCGGGCCGTCGACGGTCAGCAGGTCGAGCAGTTCCATGCGCAGCGGATGCGCCAGCGCGCGCAGGGTGCGGGCATCGATCCGGCGGGCTCGGCGTTCGTCGGGCAGGCTTCGTAGAGTAGACCGCAGAGGATCCTTTGCAAAGAGTTCTCTGCAACCAGGCAGCATAGAATCGGACAGGTGGAGTCGACCTCGGTGGTGAGCGCGAACGCGGCCCTGTTCCGGCCAGTGCGTGCCGGGAACGCCTTCGAGGAGACCGTCGAGCGGCTGTTGCAGGCGATCCGGCTCGGAGTCGTCGGCGCGGGGGACCGGTTGCCCTCCGAACGCGAGCTGGCCGAGCGGCTCGGGGTGAGCCGCGTGACCTTGCGGGAGGCGATCCGCGCGCTGGCTGACGCGGGGTACGTCGAGTCGCGGCGCGGGCGGTACGGCGGCACGTTCGTGAACGAGAAACTGCCGGAGCCCGCGGAGCGCGCGATTGGGCAGGTGGACCCGGCCGGACTGGAAGACGCGTTGTGCCTGCGGCATGTGCTCGAGACCGGTGCCGCGGAGGCGGCCGCGGCGCGCACGTTGAGCCCGGCTGACCGGCAGCATCTCACCGGCACGCTCGCGGAAGCGTCCGCGGCCAGTCTCGCCGATTACCGGCGCAAGGATTCGCGGCTGCACCTGGCGATCGCCGAGGTCACTGCGTCCGCGTCGCTGACCAGCACGGTCGCGGACGCGCGGACGCGAGTCAACCAGTTGCTCGACCGGATTCCGCTGCTCGAACCCAATCTGGAGCATTCGAACGCGCAGCACGAGGCGATCGTCGACGCGATCCTGGCCGGCGATCCGGTCGCCGCCCGGCAGGCGATGGCCGAGCACATCGAGGGCACCGCGTCGTTGCTGCGCGCGTTCCTCTCGTGAGCAATTCACGGACTCGGCAGAACCTTGTCACTGGTTCAGTCGTCCTTCCTTCGTGGAGCCAGCCCCGGAGAGTGACCAATCCGCCCGTCGCACGTGGCGCCGCATCCGCAAGGGTGCCTACTACCTGACCGGATTCGCGGTCGGCGTGCCGCTGCTCGCGTTCTGGATCGCGTACCTGCTGCTGGACGTCCGCAGCCCGCAGGACGTCCTCGCCTCGCTCGGCAAAACCGTCACGCTGAAGTACGCCGACGGCAGCGAACTGCTGCGCGTCGTGCCCCCGGGCGGCGACCGGCGGTTCGTGCCGTTCGACCAGATCCCGCAGAAGCTGCGCGACGCCATCGTCGCCACCGAGGACCCGACCTTCTGGGCCAACTCCGGTTTCGACCCGACCGGGATCGGCCGCGCGTTCCTGACCGGCGTCGGCGGCGGGTCCGGGATCACCCAGCAGTACATCAAGAAATCGACCGGCGACGAGGATTCGACGCTCTGCCGGAAAATGCAGGAACTCGTGCTCGCCACGAAAATCACCCAGCAGCAGAGCAAGGAACAGATCTTCGAGAGCTACGCCAACATCATTTCCTTCGGCCGCAACACTTTCGGTCCGGCCGCGGCGATGAACGCGTTTTTCGGCCGCCCGCTCGACAACAGCATCACCTGGAGCGAGGCCGCGTTCCTGGCCGGGATGATCCAGTCGCCGTCGGTGCACGATCCGGCGGTGTCCGGCGACGAGCACGCGGCGAAGCGCTGGCGGTACGTGCGGGACAAGCTGGTCGAACGCGGGTATGTGAAGAACGCTGACGGCATGGCTTATCCGGGCGCGGAAATCAAGCCGCCCGCGGAGACGCGCGTGAGCCTGAGCTACGACCAGTACCACCTCAAGCAGCGAGTGATTGCCGAACTGGAAACGGCGGGATTCTCGCTTTCCCGGTTGCAGCAAGGGAATCTGACCGTCCAGACCACGCTGGACCCAGGGTTGCAGGCCGGCGCGCACGCCGCGCTGAGCGACCGGTTGAAGGGCGAGCCAGCAGAGTTCCGCGGTGCGCTGGTGGCCGTCGATCCGACGAACGGTGCAGTGCGCGCGTACGACGGCGGCAACAACGGCGTCCGGGACTATGCCGCAACCGGGCACGCGCTCGGTTCAGCGTTCTATCCGTTCACCGCGGCGGCCGGGTTGAAGAACGGGATGTCGCTGAACGGGAAAGTGGCTGCCCCCAGGGAAATTCAGTACCTCGGCGAGAAGTTCGACTATCCGCCGAAGTGCCCGCAGCCCTGCACCCTGCGCAGCGCCTTGGCCTCCGGCGCGGACACGCCGTTCATCTCGGTCTCCAAGAAGATCGGCGTCGACGAGGTGAGCGCGGCGGCGCGTGCGGCGGGGATTCCGGACGAGGTGGACGGCACGCCGACCATGCGCGAACAGGACGGCGTCACGATTGGCTCGGGCATCGTCGTCGGCCGGTATCCGATGCGGCCGCTCGACGTGGCCGGCGCATACGCGACGTACGCCGCGAACGGGATGCACGCGGCGGTGCACCTGGTGGACAAGGTGCTCGATCGGTCGGGGAAAGTCGTGTGGCAGCACGAAAACCAGCCGGTTTCCGCAGTTCCGGAGACCGTGGCGCAGGACGTGACTTCGGCGTTGCGGACGAGGCTGCCGGACGGTCGCCCGGCGGCTCTGCGCACCGGCGAGTTCGAACGCGGCAATTCACGCGACAACCAGGACACCTGGGCGGTCGGCTACACCCCGCAGCTGGCGACGGCGGTGTGGCTGGGGTCCGACGACGACCGCCGGTTGATCGACGCGGAGGGCAAGAAGGTGACCGGTTCGTCGGTGCCCGCGGACGTGTGGCGGTCCTTCACGGCCCGCCGCTGAGGTCAGGCTGCCCGGCGGCTGACCTTCGGGATCACCATCGGGCTTCCGCTCTCCGGGCACTCCATCACCCGGCATGGCAGCTCGAAGATCCGCTCGACGTTCTCCGCCGTCACGACCTCTTCCCGCGTCCCCGTGGCCAGCACCTTCCCGTCGCGCATCGCGATCAGGTGCGTCGCGTACCGGGCCGCGTGGTTGAGGTCGTGCAGCACCGCGACGAGGGTGCGGCCCTGCTCGCTGTGCAGCGTCGCGCACAGGTCGAGGATGTCGAGCTGGTGCGCGATGTCCAGGTACGTCGTCGGCTCGTCGAGCAGCAGCAGGTCGGTCTGCTGGGCCAGCGCCATGGCCATCCAGACGCGCTGGCGCTGCCCGCCGGACAGCTCGTCGACCATCCGCTCGGCGAGGTCGTCGACGCCGGTCGCGCGCATGGAATCGGCGACCACCTTCGCGTCCTCGCGGGACCATTGGCGCAGCAGTTTCTGGTGCGGGTAGCGGCCGCGCGCGACCAGGTCGGACACGGTGATCCCGTCTGGCGCGATCGAGCTTTGCGGCAGCAGGCCGAGCCGTCGCGCGACCTCCTTCGCTCCGTAGCTGGAGATCACCTCGCCGTCGAGGTACACCGAGCCCTCGCGCGGCTTCAGCATTCGCGCGAGCGCGCGCAGCAGCGTCGTCTTGCCGCAGGCGTTGGGGCCGACGATGACGGTGAACGACTTGTCCGGGATGACCACGCCGAGCCGTTCGGCGACCGTGCGGCCGTCGTAGGCCAGCGTCAGGTCCTCAGCGTGCAGGCGGGTCTCTTCGCTCGTCAGTGCCACACAGGTAAGGCTAACCTAGTGACCCTCGTTCGGGGAGTTCCGCGGGTCGCATGAGCGACCAGTGACCGGCCGGTGCCATGATGCGTCCGGGAGAATCCCGGCAGAGCGAGGGTGGGATGGACGACTACCGCGTCGTCGCGGACGAACTCGCCGCCGACATCGAGGCCGGTCGGCTGCGCCCCGGCGATCGGCTGCCGCCGCAGCGCCGTTTCGCGCGCGACCGCGGCATCGCCGGCTCCACCGCGGCCCGCGTGTACGGCGAACTCGTCCGCCGCGGCCTGGCGATCGGCGAGGTCGGCCGGGGCACCTTCGTGCGCGCGGCGAAGCCCGGTCCCGAACCGGCGCTGTCCGAACCCGGCGACGCGCGCGTGGATCTCGAACTGAACTTCGCCGTGCTGCCGAGCCAATCGGCCAAGCTGGCGCAAGCACTCGAACCCGTGCTGCGCGCGGACGTCTTCACCGACGCACTGCATCCGCTCGGCGCGGCCGGCACCAGAGCGGTCCGCGAGGCGGCAGTCACGATGCTCGCGCGCGGCGCCTGGACGCCGGACCCGGAATCGGTGCTGGTCGCGGGAAACGGACGGCAGGGCATCGCGGCCGCGCTCGCGGCGTTCGTGCCGACCGGCGAGCGGCTGGCGGTCGAATCTCTGACGTATCCGGTGGTCAAAGCCGTGGCGACCCGGCTCGGCATCGAGCTGGTGCCGATCGAGACCGACGCGCACGGCCTGGTCCCGGCCGCGCTCGCGGCGAGCGCTCCAGTGCGGGCGCTGTACGTACAGCCGACCCTCCACAACCCGCTCGGCACCACGATGCCGCCGCAGCGTCGCGCCGAACTGGCGGAGACCGTCCGGAGGCTGGACCTGCCGGTGGTCGAGGACGGCATCTACACCTTTCTTCGCCCGGACACCGAACCGCTCGCCGCGCTGATGCCGGAGCGGACGGTTTTCGTGGACAGCCTGTCGAAACGCGTCGCGCCCGGGCTCACCGCCGGGTTCCTCGTGGTGCCGCCGCCGTGGGTTCCGCGGCTGGCGAGCACGATCCGGTCCGGCGGGTGGCCGGCGTCGCGGTTCTCCGTGGAGGCGGCGCGGCGGTGGATCACCGGCGGCGTGCTGACGGAGGTCGAAGCGGCGAAGCGCGCCGACGCCGGGGCGCGGGCGAGGATCGTGGCGGACCGGCTGGCGGGCTTCCAGGTGCACGGCGACGCTTCGGCTTACCACCGGTGGTGGGTGCTGCCGGACCAGTGGCGGGCCGAGACCTTCGTGGCCGCCGCTGCCCGCCGGGGGATCGCGTTGTCCCCGGCGGCGGCGTTCTCGGTGGTGCCGGGGCACGCGCCGAACGCGGTGCGGATCGCGGTGTCCGCACCTTCGGAGGCGACGCTGGCGAGTGCGCTGGACGTGCTCGCCGGGCTGGCGAGCGGTTCGCCGGACGACACGCTGGTGGACTCGTGAGCGGCGATTCCGGCTCACACCGCGGAAGACTCAAGCCTTCCGTCGCCACGCGAGTCGCGTGAGCGTCCCCGCGACCGCCGCCGGAGCGGGCTGCCGGGGCCGCTTTTTGGCTTCTGGCGCGGATTCCGGCATTACCCGGTACACGAGGTGCGCCGCGAATCGCGCGAGGTCCGGCATGGCCAGCGAGGCCAGTTCCGCGGCCCGGCCCTCGGGCAGGCTCAGGATCTGCGGCCGCTGCTCGATCGCCTTCACCACCAGTGACGCGGCGCGTTCCGGCGAACTCGCGGGCAGCCCGCGGTACGACCCGGTCGGCGCGATCATGTCCGTGCGCACCAACGGCATCCGGACCGAGGAGAACGTGACGCCGTCGGACAGCGTCTCGCGCCCGGCGGTCAGGCCGAACTCCTCGAGCGCGGCTTTCGAAGCCAGGTAAGCGGAAAAGCGCGGGGTGTCGGTCTGCAGGCCCTGCGTGGTGACGTTCACGATGTGGCCGAACCGGCGTTCGGTCATCGACGGCAGCAGGCCGAGGATCAGCCGCACTGGGCCGAAGTAGTTGATGGCCATGGTGCGTTCGTAGTCGTGGAAGCGTTCCGTCGACAGCTGTACCGAGCGTCGGATGGAGCGTCCGGCGTTGTTCACCAAGACGTCCACCGCACCGTGGTCGGCGAGGACTGCCTTCACGAGACTGTCGACCGCGTCGCCGTCAGTGAGGTCGCACGGGTACGCCGCTGCTTCGCCGCCAGCCGCGGTGATCTCGCTACGCACGTCTTCGAGTTCTTCGGCACGGCGCGCGACGAGAAGCACCTTCGCACCGCGACGCGCAACAGCGAGCGCACTGGCGCGACCGATACCGGACGACGCCCCGGTAACGAGGACAACGCGCCCTTTAAGCCCTGGACGGCGAGCGTGGTCCGGGTCGAGATGCGTCCGCCAGTAGCGGTACAGCGGTTCGGCGTAGTCGCGAAGCTCGGGAAGGTGGACGCCGCTGCCGTACAGCTCCGAAGTGGTGCGCGCGGTGTCGAACTCCACTTCCATGTTCAGGTGGGGGAGTACTTCGAGCGGAATTCCCAGCTCTGTCAACACTGCCGCGCGCGTTGCCCGTCCAGTCGGCAGGCGGTCCACAGCGGTCGCGAGGCGAGACGCTGTGCTGCGAAGCAAGCCTGACGGCACCGTCCTGCGTACGCGCGGCGCTCCGGCGACGCGGGCGAAGGCGTTGTAGACCTCGTGCAGCTTCTGCGGTCGCGGCGAAGCGAGGTGGTACGTACTGCCCGAAGGCGCTTCGCGGTGCATGAGGTTTTCCATCGCGGCGACGACGTAGTCGACCGGGACGAGGTTGGTGGCCCCGAGCTCAGGCGCGACGAGCGGCAGTTGCTTTGGCAGCGCGGCGAGGCGCGAGATCGCGGGCAGGAAGTAGTACGGGCCGTCGATCTTGTCCATCTCGCCGGTCCGCGAATCGCCCACGACCGCCGAGGGCCGGTAGACGCGGAACGGCACGTCGGATTGGGCGCGAACCAGCTTCTCGGCCTCGAACTTCGTCGCGTGATACGGAGAACTGAAGGACTGGCCGAGGTCGAAGTCGGCTTCAGTGAACCGCCCGGCGTGATCGCCCGCGACGGCGATGGACGAAACGTGGTGCAGCAGCCGCGCGCCGGCGGCCGCGGCGAAGGCGAGCAGGTTCCGGGTGCCGTCGACGTTCGCGGCCCGGTTCGCCGCGTCGTCGGCGGTGAAGTCGTAGATCGCACCGAGGTGGACGACGTGGTCGACCCCGTCGTAGCCGGTCGGGTCGAGGCCGAGCAGCGGTTCGGTGAGGTCGCCGACGGCGGGGACCAGGCGGTCGGCGTTCGGCCAGTCCCGCGCGAGCGCGGCCAGGCGGTCGCGCGAGGTGTTGCGGACGAGCACGTGGACGGCGGTCGTGTCCCGCCGCGCGAGCAACCGGGCGACCAGGCGCTTCCCGAGGAAGCCCGTCGCGCCCGTGACGAAGTAGGTGGTCATGGCCGGCACCTTTCGGGGGTCTGCGGGTGCCGACTCTACCTACTCATGAGTAGGAACGGTAGTTGTCAGTCGGTGCCGGTGCGTCGCGCCGACGTCGCGGTGGCCACCACGGCGTCGCGCAGGGCCGCGCGCAGCCGCCCGACCTCCAGCGGCCCCAGCACGGCCGCCTCTCCCGGCGGCGCGACCAGGACGACTTTGTCGTCGCTGCTCACGAACACCGTCACGTCGCGCCGCCTGCCCGCCAGATCCCGGCAGCCGACCGTCCACTCGTTCCGCACCGCACTGTCGTCCCGCCCTGCCACGGCACTCGCCCTCCGATCACGTACTGCCCGTGTCCTTCGTGCGGGGGTGGGACCGAGCCCTCCGCGGCGTCTTACGCCGGTTCACCCGAATTGCCTACTGGCCGGTTTCCACCGGGTGTGACGGGCCGCATGCCGGAGTAGCGTCGGCCACCGCACGCCGCGGGCACTCAGGAGGACGGATGTCGGAACCTCGGAAAATCGTCGTCGTCGGATCCGGGCTGGCGGGCGCCACTGCGGCAGCGACAGTGCGAGAACGCGGTTTCGACGGCGAAGTCCTGCTGCTCGGAGCCGATACGCACCGGCCGTACGAGCTGCCGCCGCTGTCGAAAGCGGTGCTGCTCGGCAACGCCGACGAACCCGACTGGGTGCGCGACGAGGGCTACTGGACCGAGCACGACATCCAGCTGCTCTCCGGCACCATCGCGACCCGCGTCGAGCTGGGCGCACGCCTGGTCCTCGACGATGCCGGTGGCGAACACCGCTACGACCGTCTGGTCTTAGCGACCGGCTCGCGTCCGCGGACGTTGAAGGTGCCCGGTGGCAATCTGCCTGTTCTCTACACACTTCGCACCCTCGACGACGCACTGCGGCTGCGAGAGGCCTTTACGGCGGCGAAGCGCGTACTGATCGTCGGCGCGGGCTGGATCGGCACCGAAGCCGCCGCAGCCGCGCGTACGCACGGTGCCGAGGTGACTGTGGTCGCGCCAGAGAAGCTGCCGCTCGCGAACGTCCTCGGTGACGAGGTGGCCGGCGCGTTCTACCGTCTGCACGAAGAGCACGGCGTTCAGTGGCGTCTCGGCGAAGGCGTCGCAGCGATCACCGGTGAGACGGCAGCGACCGGTGTTCGACTGTCGAGCGGCGAAGAGCTGTACGCCGACGTTGTGCTTATCGCGGTCGGTGCGGCCCCTAGCGTCGAGCTGGCGCACGCCGCTGGCCTGGAGCTGGCAGACGACGGCGGCGTCGATGTCGACGCTGGTCTGCGTACTGCGGCACCCGATGTGTACGCGATCGGCGACATCGCTTCGCAGTTCCATCCGCGCTACGGCCGCCGCGTACGCGTCGAGCACTGGGCGACAGCGCGTACGCAGGGCGAGCACGTGGCGGCCAACCTCTTCGGGGCGAACGAGCCGTACTTGAACAGCCCGTACTTCTTCACCGACCAATACGACCCCGATCGCGGCGGCCCGGCGATCGGCTGCGAATACCGCGGCTTGCCCGTCCTGGACCGGGATCGCGTCGTCGTGCGCGGCGACCTCGCGGGCTACGACTTCACCGCGTTCTGGGTGACCCCGGACAACGAGGTTTCGGCCGCGATGAACGTCAACCAGTGGGACGACGGGGACGCGCTGCAGAAGCTGGTCGACGAACGCATCGCGGTCACCGACGACCAGCTGCGGAGCGGGAATCTCGCCGATTTGGGCTGACCGCCAGCGTCGCGAACGACAGCAGGGCGAGCACCCCGAACCCGGCCATCACGGCGGTCATCGGAACTGCCGTGCCGGATCCGCCGAGGCCGACCAGCGGCGTCGCGATCCCGCCGACCGCGAACTGCAGCACGCCCAGCAGCGCGGACGCCGATCCCGCCGTGCGCGCGTGCGCGGCGAGAGCGAGCGAACTGGCGTTCGGGTTGATGATTCCGATACAGGAAACCATGAGCAGCAACGGAATCAGCAACGCTGGCAACGGCAGTCGCAGGACTGCGGCGGTCAGTGTCGCGAGGCCGGAGAGCGTCGACACGGTCAGTCCCGTCCGCAGGAGCATGCGTTCGGGGAACCGGCCGACGAGCCATCCGTTGAGCTGTCCGGCGAGCACGATGCCGACGCCGTTGAGTCCGAAGACGATGCTGTATTCCTGCGGGCTCAGGCGGTAGACGTCCTGCAGCGCGAACGAGGAACCCGAGATGTACGCGAACAGTGCGGCGAAGTTCAGCCCAGCGGTGAGCGCGTAGCCGAGGAATGTGCGGTCGGTGAGCAGCCGTCCGTACGTGCGAAGCACCCCGCCCAACCGCGCCGGATGCCGACGCTCGACGGGCAACGGCTCCGGCAGCGCGAACGCGACCGCGCCGAGCAGCAATGCGCCGAACGCGGTGAGGACGACGAAGACGCCACGCCAGGACGTGAAGGTGAGCAATTGCCCGCCGATGACAGGAGCGAGGATCGGCGCGAGGCCGTTGACGAGCAGGAGAAGCGAGAAGAACTTCGTCATCGCGGTGCCGGTGTAGAGATCACGGACGGTCGCGCGGGCGATCACGATCCCGGCTGCCGCGCCGAGCGCTTGGACGCTCCGCGCGGCGATCAGCAGTTCGACGCCCGGGCTTGCCGCCGCCGCGACCGACCCGGCGATGTACAGCCCCAGTCCGACCAGCAACGGCCGCCGCCGGCCGAAGGAATCCGACAACGGCCCGGCGACGATCTGCCCGACCGCGAGCCCGACGACGAACGCGGTGAGCGTCAGCTGGACCGTCGTGTCGGAGGCCTGGAAATCGCCCGCCATCCGGGGGAGGGCGGGGAGGTACATGTCGATGGAGAGCGGGCCGAAGGCGGAGAGGCCGCCGAGAATGAGGAGACGTCGGATCTTGCCCCGGCCGAGGTGCTCAGGGAGGGTGGCGGGGTGTTCCGTGCTGGACTGGGCGGCGGAGTGCTCGGCCGTCGACCGATCCGAGGTGGGGTGGTCCGCCGCGGCATGCTCGACGGCAACCGGAGGCGCGTTGTCCGCCAATGGGTCTTCCCGGTCAGCGGCACACGAATCGATGGTCGCTCTGTCCGCGTCGCCGGGAACCCGCTCGTCCTCCGCGCCTCCAGTGCTGTCCGAACTCGGCCTTCCCGCGTGCTCTTCGCCGCCGGGCGAACCGCCAGTCGTCGCCCGCCCGTCTGGTCCCGTCGCCTCTCCTGGGCTCATCCGCGCCGCACCGTCCCCTCCGTCGTGGCGGGATTTCCCCGCCAGGACGAGTGTCCGTTATCCGCCCGCCAACCCGGTGATCGGATCAATTTCCGCACCAAAACCGCTCGCCCTCTAGATCTGCCGCCCTCCGGTGCGCTATACATCGGATGTATCGCGAAGACGGTGTCGAGAGAGGGGTTCGTCCGTGCGGTTTGTGCGTCTCGGGGCAGCGGGGGCTGAGCGTCCGTTCGTCCGTGCCGGTGACGGCACCCTCCACGACCTCTCCAGGGTCACGCCGGACATCGACGGCGCGTTCTTCGCCGGCGACGGGTCGGCGAAGGCCGCGCAGGCGCTCGAAGCAGGCGAACTGCCGGTCGCCGACGGGGCTGGGCTGCGGGTCGGCGCGCCGATCGCCGCGCCGGGCAAGATCGTCTGCATCGGCATGAACTACCGCCGCCACGCCGAGGAAACCGGCGCGCCGGTGCCGACCGAACCCGTGCTGTTCATGAAGGCACCCGACGTGATGGTCGGACCGTTCGACGAGGTGCTCGTCCCGCGCGGCTCCACGGCCACGGACTGGGAGGTCGAACTCGGTGTCGTCATCGGGAAAACCGCCCGCTACCTGGAAAGCGCGGACGAGGCGCTGGCGCACGTCGCCGGGTATGTCGTGTCCAACGACGTTTCCGAGCGCGATTTCCAGCTGAACCGCGGCGGCCAGTGGGACAAGGGCAAGAACTGCGAGACCTTCAACCCGCTCGGCCCGGAACTGGTGACCGCCGACGAGATCCCGGACCCGCAGGCGCTCGGCCTGCGCACGTGGGTCAACGGCGCGAAGGTGCAGGACTCGTCCACAAAGGACATGGTGTTCACCGTCGCCGAGATCATCCACTACCTGAGCCAGTTCATGGTGCTGCGCCCCGGCGACCTGATCAACACCGGCACCCCGGAGGGAGTCGCGCTCGGGCAGCCCGAGCCCAAGCCGTACCTGCGCGCGGGCGACGTCGTCGAGTTGGAGATCGACGGCCTCGGCAAGCAGCGCCAGACCCTCGGGCAGGCCTGACATGGCGAAAATCGTGGCCATGGAGGTCCGGGACGTCCGCTTCCCGACGTCGCGCGACCTCGACGGTTCGGACGCGATGAACCCGGATCCGGACTATTCGGCGGCCTACGTCGAACTGCACACCGACGCCGGACCGGACGGTTACGGCCTCGCGTTCACCATCGGCCGCGGCAACGACGTCCAGGCCGCCGCGATCCGCGCGCTGGCACCGCATGTCGTCGGCCGCGATGTGCCGGAGGATGCGGAAGCGCTCGGCGCGCTCTCGCGGGCATTGGTCGGCGACTCGCAGTTTCGGTGGCTGGGCCCGGAAAAGGGTGTGTCGCACATGGCGATCGGCGCGATCGTCAACGCCGCGTGGGACCTCGCCGCGCGGCGTGCCGGGCTGCCGCTGTGGAAGTTCGCGTCCCGGATGACGCCGGAGGAGCTGGTGTCCCTTGTGGACTTCCGTTATCTCTCCGACGCGCTGACCGAAGAGGAAGCGCTCGACATCCTCCGCGCCGCCGAACCTGGAAAGGCCGAGCGGATCGCGAAGCTCGAGGCCGAGGGTTACCGCGCTTACAGCACGTCAGCAGGCTGGCTTGGCTACTCCGACGCGAAACTGGTGCGGCTGGCCGAACAGGCTGTAGCCGACGGGTTCGAGATGATCAAACTGAAGGTCGGCGGGAATCTCGAGGACGATGTCCGGCGGATGAAGCTCGCCCGCGAGACTGTCGGCGCAGATATCCGGATCGCGGTCGACGCGAATCAGCGCTGGGATGTCGCGACGGCGGTGTCGTGGATGACCGCGCTGGCCCCGTTCGATCCATATTGGATCGAAGAGCCGACCTCGCCGGACGACGTTCTTGGCCACGCGGCCATCGCGAAGGCGCTCGCGCCGATCAAGGTTGCCACCGGCGAACACGTGCAGAACCGGGTGGTGTTCAAGCAATTGCTGCAGGCCGGTTCGATCGACGTGCTGCAACTGGACGCCGCGCGCGTCGGCGGCGTGAACGAGAACCTCGCTATCCTGTTGCTGGCAGCCAAATTCGGTGTCCCGGTGTGTCCGCACGCCGGTGGGGTCGGGTTGTGCGAGCTGGTGCGTCACCTGTCCATGTTCGACTTCGTGGCCGTGTCCGGTTTGGACGAGGACCGCTCCATCGAATGGGTCGACCACCTGCACGACCACTTCACCGACCCGGCCGTCGTGCGCGACGGCCGCTACCTCGCCCCGACCGCACCGGGCTTTTCCGCGCGCATGCACGACGCTACGCTGCGCCGGTTCAGCTTCCCGGACGGTCCTGAATGGACGGAGAACGCGCAGTGAGCGAATTCGACGGCCTGGTCGCCGCGGTCACCGGCGGCGCTTCGGGCATCGGCCTGGCCACGGCGAACTTGCTGGCCCAGCGCGGCGCGCGGGTGGCCGTGCTCGACCTCAAGACCGACGAGGTGCCCGAGCCGCTGGCCGGATTCCGCTGTGACGTGACGTCCGACGCCGAGGTCCGCGCCGCCGTCGACGCGGTGGCCGAACGCTTCGGCCGCCTCGACATCCTGGTCAACAACGCGGGGATCGGCGCGCAGGGCGACGTCACCGCGAATGACGACGACGAATGGCACCGCGCGTACGACGTGAACGTGGTCGGCATGGTGCGCACGGCCCGGGCTGCCTTGCCGCACTTGAAAAACTCGCCCGCGGCAGCGGTCGTGAACACCTGCTCGATCGCCGCTTGGGCCGGGTTGCCCGCGCGGGCTCTGTACTCGGCGACGAAGGGCGCGGTGCTGTCGCTGACCCTCGCGATGGCCACCGACCACTTGCCGGACCGGATCCGCGTCAACTGCGTGTGCCCCGGCACCGCGGACACGCCGTGGGTCGGCAGGCTGCTCGACACCGCCGCGGACCCGTCGGCCGAGCGGAAGGCGCTCGCCGCCCGCCAGCCGATGGGAAGGCTGGTGACCGCGGACGAGGTCGCGAACGCGATCGCGTACCTGGCCAGCCCGCTTTCGGCATCGACTACCGGCACCGCGCTCGCGGTGGACGGCGGCATGTACGGCCTGCGCCCGCGCGGACCCGTGCAGAACTGATCTGCTCAGCCAACAAGGCCTGTCATCAAGGAGGATGCGGTGCGTACGAAGGTGATCCGGCTGGCCGCCGCGGTGGCCGCCTGCGGTTTGGTGCTCGGCGCGTGCGGGTCCACTAAGGACAAACCGGCGGCAGCGGCCGGCGCGGGCGGCACCGGCAAGGTCGGGGCGACGCTGCCCCTGCTGACCTCGCCGTTCTGGCAGGCCTACAACAAATACGTGCCGCAGATGGCGAAGCAGCAGGGGCTCGACGCGCTGCCGACGGTGAACGCCGACAGCGACCCGGCGAAGCTCATCACGGACATCGGCACGCTGCTCAGCCAGGGCGTGAAGGGGCTCGTCGTCACGCCGCTCGACTCGGCCGCGGTCGTCGCCGGGCTGAAGCAGGCCGAAAACAAGGGCGTCCCGGTGGTCGCGGTGGACGTCGCACCGGAGAGCGGCAAGGTCGCGATGGTGGTCCGCGCGGACAACAAGGCGTACGGAACCAAGGCGTGCGACGAAATCGGCAAGCGCGTGAAGAGCGGCAAGGTCGTGCAGGTGATGGGCGACCTCGCGTCGGTCAACGGCCGCGACCGCTCGGCGGCGTTCCGCGAGTGCATGAAGCAGAAGTACCCGGACGTCAAGGTGCTCGAGGTCGCCGCGGAATGGAAGGCGGACAAGGCGTCGTCCGGTTTGGACAGTCTGCTGACCGCGAACCCGGACATCAAGGGCGTGTACATGCAGGCGGGCGGCGTCTACCTCGCGCCGACCGAGCAGGCGCTCAAGCGCAAGAACCTGTTCTTCCCGGTCGGCGACCCGAAGCACGTGGTGCTGGTGAGCAACGACGGCATTCCGCAGGAGCTCGCCGCGATCCGCAACGGCGAACTGGACGCAACGGTTTCGCAGCCCGCCGACGCCTACGCCAAGTACGGCATGTACTGGCTCAAGAAGGCGATGGCGGGCGAGACGTTCAAACCGGGCCCGACCGACCACGACTCCACGATCGTCGAGATCAGCCCCGGCATCCTGGAAGACCAGCTGCCCGCGCCGGTCGTGACGAAGGACAACGTGGACGACAAAGCTTTGTGGGGTAACAACCTGTGAGCGCGCCGGTAGTGCAGGCGGACGGCGTCGGGAAGCGGTACGGGCCCACCGTGGCGCTCCAGGACGTCAGCCTCACCGTGCGGCCCGGCGAGTCACACGCACTCGTCGGCCGCAACGGGGCGGGCAAGTCCACGCTGGTGTCCATCCTCACTGGACTGTCCGAAACGGACACCGGCAGCGTTTCCTTCGGCGGCGAACCGGCGCCTTCCTTGTCCAAACAGGACGACTGGAAGGCGCGCGTGGCGTGCGTG
Source organism: Amycolatopsis echigonensis (assembly GCF_014174495.1). Taxonomy (GTDB): domain Bacteria; phylum Actinomycetota; class Actinomycetes; order Mycobacteriales; family Pseudonocardiaceae; genus Amycolatopsis; species Amycolatopsis echigonensis. The sequence continues at coordinate 109,564 of NZ_JACJHR010000020.1, read as the reverse complement.
TACCAGCACGCGATGGTGGTGCCGCAGCTGACCGTCGCGGAGAACCTGTTCCTGAACCGGCAGGCCGGGGGCGGATTCGCGATCGGCTGGAAGAAGCTTCGCCGGCAGGCGCGGGAGCTGCTGGACTCGTGGGACGTCCGCGTCGATGTGGACACTCCGGCGGGCGAACTGTCCGTTGAGGACCGTCAGTTCGTCGAGATCGCCCGCGCGTTGAGTTACGGTGCGCGGTTCATCGTGCTGGACGAGCCGACCGCGCAGCTGGACAGCCAGGCCATCGAGCGGCTTTTCGAGCGCATGCGGCAGATGCAGGAGAACGGCGTCACCTTCCTGTTCATCTCGCACCACCTGCACGAGGTTTACGAGGTGTGCCAAGCGGTTACCGTCCTGCGCGACGCTCGGCACGTGCTCACCGCCCCCGTCGAGGAGGTCAGCCGCGCGGCGCTGGTCGACGCGATGACGGGGGAGCAGGGCGGGCTCGCCGTCCGCGACGCAGCGACCCGTGACCCGCTCGCGGTAGACGCCGAAGAGGTGCTCGCCGTGGACGGCCTGTCCGGCGACGGCTTCCACGACGTCTCCCTGCGGGTCCACCGCGGCGAGGTGGTGGGGCTCGCCGGCAGCAACGCGAGCGGCAAGCACCAGGTGGCCGAGACGGTCTACGGTCTGCGCGCGCCCACCTACGGAACCGTTTCGGTGAACGGAAAACGCCTGCCACCCGGTGACATTCCCGCCGCCCTGCGCGCAGGCATCGGCTGTGTCCCCCGGGACCGCCACCACGAAGGTCTCGTGCTGGAACACTCCATTATGGACAACGCGACCCTCTCCGTGCTCGATCGCATGGGCCGCGGCGGCCTGGCGTCTCCGAAGGTTCGCCGCGAACGCGGGTCACGTGCCCTGACCGCCTACGACATCGTGGCGGCCGGACCGGACCAGCCTGTTTCCGATCTGTCCGGCGGGAACCAGCAGAAAGTCGTGCTCGCGAGAGCTCTGGAGAGCGATCCGCGCGTGGTGGTGCTGATCAATCCGACCGCGGGCGTGGACGTGAAGTCGAAGGAGGCCCTGCTCGCGGTCGTGGACCGGGTGCGGGCCGAGGGGAAGGCGGTGCTGCTCGTGAGCGACGAGCTGGACGATCTGCGCCTGGCCGACCGGGTGCTCGTGCTGCGCGCCGGCGAGGTGGCCGCTGTTCACCGGGCCGGCTGGTCCGACGGGGATCTGGTGGCGGATATCGAAGGAGTCGGGCTCCATGACTGACCTGATGAGCGACCCGCAGACGGCGCTGCCCGCGGTGCGGGCGAAGCGCCGGAAGTCGGCGTGGCTGCGCGAACTGGCGCTGCTGCCCGCACTCGTGGTGGTGTTCGTGATCGGCGGGCTGATCAGCGACACGTTCTTCACCTTCGACAACATCATCAGCATCCTCTCCGCGGCGGCCGCGCTGTCTCTGGTCGTGCTCGGCGAATCGCTCGTGCTGCTGACCGGCAAGTTCGACCTGTCGCTGGAATCGACGATGGGCATCGCCCCCGCGATCGGCGCGATGCTGGTCATTCCGGCGGCGTCCTCCGGCTTCGGCACGCAATGGCCCTCGGTGCTCGGCCTGGTGGCGATCCCGCTGGTGGGCGCCCTGATCGGCTTCGTGAACGGTTTCCTGATCGTGAAGCTGAAGCTGAACGCGTTCATCGTGACGCTGGCGATGCTGACGGTCCTGCGCGGCACCCAGATCGGTACGACGAACGGCAAGACGCTGTTCGACCAGCTCGACGCGTTCACCGCTCTGGCGACGACGACGTTCGCCGGTCTCCCGATGTCGGTATGGCTCGCGGCGGTGCTGTTCGTGGTCTTCGGGCTGGGCTTGCGCTACCACCGAGTCGGCCGCTCGCTCTACGCAATCGGCGGCAACCGCGAAGCCGCGCGGGCCGCAGGCATCCGGGTGGACCGGATCTCGTGGGCGGTGTTCGTGGTGGCCGGAGTCCTGGCAGCCATCGGCGGCCTCGCATACACCGGCTACGTTGGCGCCCTCGGCGCCGACCAAGGCGACGGCTTGATCCTGCAGGTCTTCGCCGCAGCGGTCATCGGCGGCGTTTCACTGGACGGCGGCCGGGGCACGTTGGTCGGTGCACTGACCGGGGTGCTGTTGCTGCAGTCGGTAGACAGTCTGCTGCGCATCGCCCAGGTCCCCGCGGAATGGCTGAAGGCGATTTACGGGGGGATCATCTTGATCGCGTTGATCATCAGCCGGTACGCCGGTGGAAAGCCCCAGACCTGACCGGTGGAGGTTCGGTGGTCATCCGACCTTCTCGGTGCGGGGGCTCGGTGAGTGGCCGGTCGGCTGGTTCGCTGGCTGGTCGTTGGGCTCGCGGGGCCGGTCCGGTGGATTTGGTGGATGGCCGGTCAGCAGGCTCGGTGCCTGACCCCTCGGCTGGTTCGCTGGTTGGCCGGTCGTCCGGCGCGGTTGCCTCGGTTGGCTTGGTGGGTGGCCGGTCGGCTGGTTCGTTGGCTGGCCATTGGCCTCGCAGGATCGGTCCGGGCGGCTTGGTAGCTGGCTGGTCGGTTGGTTCGGTGCCTGCCCCGTCGGTTGGTTCGCTGGCTGGCGGGGTTGGCACGGTGAGCTTGGTGTGTAGTTGGCCGGCTGGCTCGGTGGTTGGCCGGTTGCCTGGCCGGTTGTCTCGTGCCGTTGGTCCGGGCGGCTCGATGGCAGGTGCGGTGCATGGTTCGGCGGGGAAGTACGTGAAGGGGCCCCTCATGGACTTCGAGTCTCTCGGCTCTTCCCGCGCCGGGCGCGCCGCCGTCGTCGCCCGCGTTGTTGCAGTCGGCCGTGCCGCCACCTTTACCTGTGCCGTCACTCCCAGTTGCACCGCATTGACTTCCGCCGCGTCCTCTGTCTCCGCTGCTTCCGGTGCGGTGAGGGAAACCTTCACCGCACCAGAGCCGGAGTTACTGAACGGTCCCTTCATCCCGCAGGTCGGCGAACGAGTTCCCGCCGCGTCGTCCGAGCGCGCGCGACGGGTCCGTTCACCTTTTCCGGTTCGGAGATTGACGGTGCCCGGCCTGCCGCCTGCGCGAAAGTCCTCCTCGCTCCGGCCAAAGGTGCGCGATGGGTCCCTTCGCTTCGGCCACCATGGTGTGAGGGGTCCCCTCACTCTTGCCGTGGAGGCGCGAAAGTCCCCCTCGCGCCAACCGGATAGCAGCGAAGGGGCCCTTCACTCCTACCCGCAAGGAATGAAGGGACCCTTCACTGCAAGGAGCGGCTCAGGAACCGACGCCGCGGTCCAATCAGGAAGCAGCGGGCTCGGCCTCATCGCCAGACGTGTCGTCTTCCACCAGGGTGCTTCGCAGCCACTGTTCCACTCCGGCGACGTGCACCGTCGCCCACGAGCGGGCCAGTTCTGGTTCCCGCGCGGCGATCGCGTCGTAGATCGCCGCGTGTTGTTCCCGGGTTCGGGCTACCGCGCCTTCCTGGGTGAGGCCGCGCCAAATCCGGGCTCGCGCGGTCGGACCGGAGAGGCTGTCGAGCAGCGAGCACAGCACCGGATTGCCCGAGCCGTCCGCGATTTTGCGGTGGAACTGCAGATCGTTGGCGACGAGCGCCTCGACGGTCGGCGATTCGTCCAGCTCACCGAGCAGCGCGCCGAGTTCGGCGACGTCCTCGTCGCGCATGTGCAGCGCCGCCAGTGCGGTGGCCGCGGGCTCCAGGATCCGCCGCACGGCAAGGAAATCGAGCACGGTGTCGTCGCGGTGAAAGTCGACGACGAAGGTCATCGCGTCGAGCAGCAGGTTCGGTTCCAGGCTGGTGACGTACGTGCCGTCGCCCTGGCGCACGTCCAGCACCCGGATCAGGCACAGCGCCTTCACCGCTTCCCGCAGCGAACTGCGGGAAAGCCCCAGCCGCTGCGCGAGCTCGGCCTCCTTGGGGAGCCGGTCGCCCGGGGCGAGCTCGCCCGAGATGATCATGTCCTTGATCTTGTCGATCGCGACATCGGTGACGGGCATCGGGACCGCCCTCCCTGCAGAGACCTCGGATGTTTACCCCCTACAGCGTGCCACGACTCCTGTCAGGAGGAACGATGACCCACGGCCCGGCGCCGCAAACGGTCGCCTTGCGCACCCGGCTCAAGCCCGGAATGGAGAAAATCTACGAGGAGGTGCACGCGGTCATCCCGCAGGACCTGGACGCCGCCCTGCGCCGAGCCGGCGTGCGGTCGTGGCGGATCTGGCGCGACGGGCTCGACCTGTTCCACTTCGTCGAGGTGGACGATTTCGAGGACATGCGTGCGAAACTCGCCGACGACCCGGCCGACATCGCATGGCAGAAGCGGATCAACGAACTGCTCGACCTCGACCGTTCCGACGTCGCCCACGGCCTCGGACTGGTCTGGCAACTCCCGGCGGAGGCATGACCGTGGACCTTCCTCCGCTGGGACTCGGCGGCGCGCAACTGGGCAACCTCTACCACGCGGTGCCGGACGAAATCGCCGCGGCGAGCGTGCGGCGGGCGTGGGACGAGGGAATCCGCTATTTCGACACCGCGCCGCACTATGGGCTGGGACTGTCCGAACGCAGGCTCGGAGCCGCGCTGGCGGCGTATCCGCGCGCCGAATACGTCCTGTCCACGAAAGTCGGACGAGTGCTGGAACCGCGCGCGGCGGCCCCCGGGGAACGCGACGACCAGGGCTTCGACGTTCCTGCGACCTACCGCCGCCGCTGGGATTTCAGTCGCGACGGGGTGGTGCGTTCGCTGGAATCAAGCCTGAACCGGCTGGGGCTCGACCGCATCGATCTCGTGTACGTGCACGACCCGGACGAGCATTTCGAGGAAGCTGTTTCGGGCGCGTTTCCGGCGTTGCTGGAGTTGCGGGAGCAGGGCGTCGTGGGGGCCATCGGAGCCGGGATGAACCAGGCGCCGATGCTGGCCGAATTCGTGCGCCGGTTCGACCTCGACCACGTCCTGATGGCCGGTCGCTACACCTTGCTGAACCAGCCGGCGTTGGACGAGTTGTTGCCGCTGTGCGCCGAACGCGGTGTCGGCGTCGTGGCCGGTGGGGTGTTCAACGGCGGAATCCTCGCCACAGAACAACCCGGCACTATTTACGATTACGCGACCGCACCCGCGGATCTCGTGGAAAAAGCGCAGCAGATCGCGGAAATCTGTGCGCGACACGGTGTTTCGCTGCCAGAGGCCGCGCTCGCGTTGCCGCGCACGCATCCGGCCGTGGTGTCGGTGGTCGTCGGCGCGCACGACGCCGAGCAGGTGTCGCTGAACGTTCGCCGGGCAGCGGCGAATATCCCGGCCGTCCTGTGGGACGACCTCGCCGACGCCGGCCTGCTGCGGCCGGCCGCCCGCCCCGTCGTGTCCGGAGGAGCCCAGTGATCGACTCGCACCATCACCTGTGGGATCCGGCGCGCCGCGAGTACCCGTGGATGTCCGGCGACGCGCTGGCCCCGATCCGCAAGCCGTACACCGTCGACCATCTGCGCGCGGTGACCACCGCGGCGGGCGTCCATGCCACCGTGCTGGTGCAGACCGTCTCGGACCAGGCGGAAACCGAGGAGTTCCTCGCCACGGCCGCGTCCGAACCGCTGGTGGCCGGTGTCGTCGGCTGGGTCGACCTCGCCGCACCGGATGTGGCGGACCAGCTCGCCCGGCTGCGCGAACTGGGTCCGCTGGTCGGCATCCGGCACCAGGTCGAGGACGAACCGGACCCGGATTGGCTGCTGCGTCCGGAAATCCTGCGCGGCCTGACCGCGGTCGGCGCGGCGGGCCTCGTCTACGACCTGCTCGTGGCACCGGCACAGCTCGCCGCCGCCCGGCACGTCGCCGAACGCTTGCCAGACCTTCGGCTGGTGCTGGACCACGCCGCGAAACCTGGCATCGCAGCCGGCGAATGGCAGCCGTGGGCGGATGGCGTGGCCTCGCTGGCCGCGCACGACAACGTGCACTGCAAGCTGTCCGGCTTGGTGACGGAAGCCGACTGGCGCGAATGGCAGGTGGACCATCTGCGCCGCTACGCAGACCACGTTTTCGAGTCGTTCGGCGCGAACCGGGTCATGTTCGGCTCCGACTGGCCAGTGTGCGAACTGGCGGCAGCGTACGAAGTCGTACTGGACGCGGCGGTGTCGCTGACCGGTGTGCTGAGCGACCCGGAACGGCTGGAGGTCTTCGAGCGCACGGCGGCACGCGTGTATGAACTGAGCTGAGAGATGCGGCGGGCTGAATCCAGAGTGCCGTGCGAAACAGAGCCTGTCGACCTATTCGGCGCTCCGCGGCGGCGTTCCAGCCGTTCGAGTGACCAAACGGCTCAGAAGTCCTGGCCCCGCACCATCTCGCGGAGCTTGGACAGCGCGCGGTGCTGCGTGACGCGGACGTTGCCAGCCGAAATGCCCAGCGTTTCCGCCGTCTCGTTCGCGCTGAGGCCGACGACGATGCGCAGCGCCAGGATCTCCTGCTGCAGCGGCGCGAGACGGGTGAGCAGCTCCTGCAGACGGCTGCCGAGGTCGAGGCGCAGCGCGTGCGATTCCGGCTCGTTGCCGCCGGAAAGCGGGTGTTCCGGAAGCTCGGGCACCGGCTCGGACCGGTCGCGCGCGACGGCGCGATAGGCGTCGGCGACCTTGTTGGCCGCGATCGCGTGCACCAGGTAGAGGAACGAACCGCCGCGGTCCTGGTAGTCGGGAAGGGCCTTGAGAACGGCCATGCAGACGTCCTGCGCGACGTCGTCGGCGGCGAGATAGGAAAGGTCGCGGCCGCCCATCCGGGCCCGGCAGTAACGGGCGACAACGGGGCGGAGCACGTGTAACAGGTCGGCGATCGCGGCTTGATCGCCCTTTCCCGCGGCGCGTACGAGCGGGTCGAGGTCTTCTTTGGTCAGGCGTCCACCGGACCGGGGCAGCGTCGCAGGGCTCACGTAGCCCGCGACGCCGGACACCGCAGTACTGGACGTCTTCGACGGTGCTGTCATGGTCGTCTCCCCGGCAACCCTGCGACCGTCGCTGTCTTGGGGTCAACACTCTGTGATGTTGCGGTCGCAAGTACTCCGATAGAACGGGAGGAGCACTGCGATCGTTGCGACGCTCCGTAACCTTAAGCGGCCGGAGGTCGACCGTCCACATTTCAACTACGAATACCCCGTTAGCAGCAGCGGTCTTGACACAAACGAGACCAGCCGACGCACAGTACGAATCCGGCCTCGCAGCATGTGCGGATGTCCGAATTCGTGCATCACGAAGAGTGATAGACGGGTAGCGCAACAGAGAGTGGTCGCACTGCGGGTAGAACGGGTTTCACTACCGTTCGTGATCTTGTAACGCGTCCGTTCGCCGCGCCCGGGCGAAAACCCACCATCGCAGAACGGCGAACCGGACGACCCCGCCGACGAAGCTCGCCGCGAGCAGTGCGGCGGTTTGCTGCCCGGCCGACGGATGCGTGACCACGGCGTCGAGGGCCGCGAGGACCAGCGATCCGTAGCCGGCGTAGAAGGCGAAGGTCACGAGGTCCTGCAGATGCCGCTTGCCCGCGCGGCTGGTCCGGTCGGCGAACGTGATGCGCCGGTGGAACTCGGTGTTGCCGACCGTCGTGATCGCGAGCGCGACGAGATTCGCCCATTGCGCGCCGATTTCCGGACGGAAGGCGAGGAAGAGGACGGCCTGCAGCCCGGTGGTGACGACCCCGGCGGCCAGGTACCAGGCAGCATGACCACCCATTTCGCGGCGGCGGGCAATGCGGTCGCCGGAGTGGTTTGGCTGATTGTCGGCGACGTCCACGGGTGCTGGGTTCGCGTGGGGCTCGTCGTGGGCGGGTCCGGCTTCCAGATCCGTCGCGGCTCGTGGCTGGTGGGCGGCTACAGCGGCCGTGCTGTTGGCGGGCTTCGACGGCAGCAGCTCAGGGTCGGTCGCCGCTTCATGGCGAGCTTCGTTCGGATTCGCCGTTGAGTGGCGACTGGCGCGTCCACTGGTGGCGTCCGGTCGTGACAGCTCAGCGTCACCGGTTGCTGGCAGCGGGCGAAGGGTGTTCGCGGGGGCATTCAAGCGATGACGGGCGATTTCGGATGGTGCCAACTGGCCGTCGCTGGTTGCCGATTCGTGGCGATTCGCGTCCGCGTCGCTTAGCTGGTCGTGACTGACGGCCCCGTCCCGGGGGACTGGCGGCAGCGAGGGTGCAGAGGCAGTTGCCGTTCCGTGGCGATCGACGCTTGCGTCGGCTGGCAGGGGGCGGCGGGAGCTGCCGCCTTCGGGCTTCGACGGCAACTGGTCAGCGTCCAGATCGGTCGTTCCCCGGCTGTCAGCGCTCGGATTTGCCGCTGAGCGGCGACGGGCATTCTCTCCACGGCGGTCGGCGGCGTCGGAGAGGTCGTGGCGAGTGTCGATCTCGTCGGGGAGCGCGGCCAGCTCGTTGTCGGCTGCGCGATGCTGGCCCACAGTCGCATCGAAGCCCGGGGAACGATCGCTTGAAGGCTCGTCGAGCGTGCGGAAATCCGGCAGCGCGTCATCACCGACTGGGGCGCTGCTGGCTTTGCGCCGGGGACGGATTCCGATCCGGCCGCGCGGCTTCCACCGGGTGGTGGTCATAGTTCCGACGCTAGCTCCGCTTCGCCCGCTGATGCCCTAGCCGGCCGTCGGAAACCCTGTGATTCCGACGACAGCCGTTCGGCCCGTTTCACTCGATGCCGCCTCGGGTAGCTCACCACGAACAACCGGACTTTCGGGAGGTGCCCGTGAGCGATCCCGGTGACGACACTCTTCGCGAGAGTCAAGCACCCGGTGCTGACGGCTCTCCGGTCGCCCCGTTTCGCGCGTCCGGCTCGAGAGGCGCGGCTGCTTCCGGCGAGGTCCGGGAGAGTCAGCGGGCGGGGGACGAGCCCGAGGTGCGGCCGCCGGTGGCCGGCGAGCAGGGATCGGTCGATGCCGTCGCCGAGTCTGGCAACGGAGGCGAAGCCGAACCGGGGTCACTCGACTCGACTGGGGCCGGCTGGCCCCCGGTGTCGCCACAGGGCGAACGGGTCGACCACGGCGGCTGCACGGTCGCCGACGCGATCCGGTCGGCCATGGCCCGAAGATCGTGATCTCAAACGTATTTGTGACAGGTTCCACCGTCGCGGCAATGGCCTCGCGCTCACACTGCGCGACCGTCGTGCCGCCTTTAGCGTGAAAAACCACCCTGCAACCGACCGCGCGCATCCGACTGCGACGAAGGGAAGGCCGAAAGATGCTGACCGTTACCGAAGCCGCCGCCGAGGCGATCACCGCGTTGACCGCTGATCAAGGCAGTGACTCCGACCAGAGCGGCCTGCGCTTCGCGCTGCAGAGCATGGAAGGCGACGGTGCCCAGCTGGCGCTGTCGGTAGCCCCGGCCCCGGAGGACGGCGACCGCATCGTCGGCGCCGACGGCGGGGCGAAGGTCTTCCTCGAGCCGCAAGCAGCGGCGCTGCTCGACGACAAGGTCCTCGACGTTCAGCAGGACGACACCGGCGACGTCGCCTTCGCCGTCCTGCCCCAGCAGCAGTCCGCCTGACGGGCGGCGCAAGCAAGCGCCCGGCCACGGGGTCCGCGCGGCGGCATCCGTCCGCTGATCCCGTGTGCCGTTCGCCGGTGCCGTCGGACGTCTCGGGGCGTCCTGGCCCGGCGAGTTGATTCAGGGCCGATCCCGGGGCGGCGCTGCCGCCCAAGACGCGGGTTGTCCAGATGACGGGGTGGCTGCGTTGTTGTGCAGAGCGCTCCCGCGGTCGATCGCGGGAGCGCTCTGTTACTGAGTGCGCAGCCAGTCCCGCACCAGCACGCAGGCCCGTTCGCGCAGCAGTTCCGCGGCGTGGCTGCGGGCATAGTCCAGCGACGGCGCGTGGTCGATCAGCGCGCTGCTGCCCACGACTCCCAGCCCGGCCAGCGCGTCCGCGTCCAGCTGGATCCGTCCGGCGAGCACCAGCAGCGGGACACCCGTCCGCCCGGCGCGGGCCGCGATGCCTGCCGGGGCCTTGCCGGACAGCGACTGCTCGTCCAGCGAACCCTCACCGGTGATCACCAGGTCCGCGCCGGTCAGCGCGGTATCGACGCCGGTCAAGGCGGCAATCAGGTCGAAGCCGGACTCGACCGTCGCGCCGAGTCCCGCGATCGCTCCCGCCGCGACACCTCCGCCCGCCCCGGCTCCGGGAAGGTCGGAGACGTCGGGCGCGCCAGCCTGTACAAGCGCCTTAGCCCAGTGCGACAGCGCTTCGTCGAGCGCGTGCACGTCCTCCGGACCAGCCCCCTTTTGCGGACCGAACACGGCCGCCGCCCCGTTCTCGCCGAGCAGCGGATTCGTCACGTCTGTCGCGACCGCGACCGGCACGGCGCCCAGCCGTTCCCGCACGGGACCCAGATTTACGCGCGCGACCTGCGCCAGCGACCCGCCGCCCAGACCGACCGGTGCACCGGACGCGTCGACGACCTCCGCACCGAGCGCGGCCAGCATCCCGGCACCGCCGTCGGTGCTCGCGGTGCCGCCGACGGTCAACACGAGCCGCCGCGCTCCGCGAGCGAGGGCGTCGTTCAGCAGCTCGCCGACGCCCCACGTGTGCGCGGCCAGCGCGACTTCCCGGCTCGGCGTCACGAACTCGATCCCGCAGGCCCGCGCCGATTCGACGTAGGCCGTGCCGTCGAGCAGGACGTACCGAGCCTCGACCTGTTCGGCGAGCGGCCCGCGCACCGACAACCGCACCATGGAGCCGCCCGCGTTCTCGAGCACCTCCAGCGTCCCTTCGCCGCCGTCGGCGACGGGGCACGCGGAGATCTCGGCATCCGGCAACGCATCGCGCACGCCGTGCGCGATCGCCTCCGTCACCTCGACCGCGGTCAGGCTTCCCTTGAACTTGTCCGGTGCGATCACGACCCGGGTCATCGGCCCACCTCCGTCAGCGGCTCGGAGCCGGCGAGCACCGAGACGACGTTGCGCGCGGCCAGCACCGCCATCGCCGTACGCGTTTCCACCGTCGCCGATCCGAGGTGCGGCGTCAGCACCACGTCGTCGCGGTTCAGCAGCCGTGGCTCGACGTCCGGCTCCTTCTCGAACACGTCCAGCGCCGCGCCCGCGATCTCGCCGGCTTCGAGCGCGTCGGCCAGAGCCGACTCGTCGACCACCGGACCGCGCGTGGTGTTGACCAGGTACGCGCTCGGCTTCATCGTCCGCAATGCGTCCGCGTCGATGAGGTGTCGGGTCTCGGGAGTCAGCGGACAGTGCAGCGACACGAAGTCGGAACGCCGCAGCAGCTCGTCGAACGACACGAACTCGCCGTCGAAGTCCGGTTTCGCCGACCGTCCGGAGTAGACGACCCGCATCCCGAACGCCGCCGCCCGCGTCGCCACCGCGCGGCCGATCTGCCCGAGCCCGACGATGCCGAGCGTCTTGCCCTGCAGTCCGGACCCGAGCAGGAAGCCGAGGTGGAACGACCACGGCTGCCGTGCGCGCAGCAAACGTTCGCCTTCGCCGAGCCGCCGCGAAACGGCCAGCAGCAATCCGAACGTGAGATCCGCGGTGGCGTCGGTGAGCACGCCTGGCGTGTTGGCGACCACGACCCCGCGCTCGGCCAGTGCACTGACCTCCACGTTGTCGTAGCCCACCGCGACGTTCGCGACGATCTTCAGACCGGGACCCGCCGCGTCCGCGACTGAGCCGTCGATCCGGTCGTGCAGCATCGACACCACCGCGGCCGATCCGGCGACGAACTTCCGCAGTTCCTCGGGCGTGAGCGGCCGGTCCTCCGGCGAGATTTCGACTTCGCCTGCCTCGCCGAGCACCTGCACGGCCTCGTCCGGGATCCAGCGGGTGACAGCGATCTTCGGCATGGCGAGCAGCCTAATGCCGACCGTGCCGCCCGGGCGAGGTTCGCGGCGCGCTCACCGCCGGACACCCGCCTGAGCTGCGACGGAGCGTCCGACCGCGACAGAACGCCGCCGACGGAGGGCAGTGCCCGAATTCCGCATTGCGGTACCACGCAACGAAATCCGGTCTCCCGCCGACCGCGCCGCTCTGTGCCTGCCGCTATACCCGTTCGCCGACTCCTCGCGCACCGTGTTGTCTTATCGCCTCACCTCATTCCTCTCGAAGCCGCGAACCTCGCGGTGTCTTGTGCCGTCTGTCCGGACGTCCGCTTCACCTTTTGGCACTCCCGCGGGCGGCCGGATCGTGTTATGTTCATATGTAGAACTTCTGTGCGCGATGCGAACACGCTAGCACGGAACGCCGGAAGCAGGAAGATCCAGACGGAAGGGCTCGTGATGGCAAGGGTGCTGTCGCTCGGCGAGGCGGTCGCCGAGCTGGTGCACGACGGAGACACCGTCGCTCTCGAGGGCTTCACGCACCTCATTCCCGTGGCGGCCGGGCACGAGATCATCCGTCAGGGCAGGCGGAACCTCACGCTCGTGCGGATGACGCCGGACATCGTTTACGACCAGCTCATCGGAGCGGGCTGTGCGAGCAAGCTGATCTTCTCGTGGGGCGGCAACCCCGGGGTCGGCTCGCTGCACCGGTTCCGCGACGCCGTGCAGCACGCGTGGCCGTCGCCGCTGGAGATCGAGGAACACAGCCATGCGGGCATGGCGAACCGTTATGTCGCAGGTGCTTCCGGGTTGCCGTTCGCGGTGCTGCGCGGGTACACCGGCACCGACCTGCCCGCGCAGACGGACACGATCAAGCCGATCACCTGCCCGTTCACCGGCGAGCAGCTCACCGCGGTGCCCGCGCTGAACCCGGACGTCACGATCGTGCACGCGCAGCGCGCCGACCGGGCGGGCAACGTCCAGCTGTGGGGCATCGCGGGCGTGCAGAAGGAAGCGGTGCTCGCGGCCAAGCGGTCGCTGGTCACCGTCGAAGAGATCGTCGACGAGCTGGAGCCCCGGCCGGGCGCGCTGGTCCTTCCGTCCTGGGCGGTCACCGCGGTGGCCGAGGTGCCGCACGGCGCGGCGCCGTCGTATGCCGCCGGGTACTACGAGCGGGACAACGCGGCGTACCAGGCGTGGGACGAGATCGGACGGGACCGCGAGGAATTCGGCAAGTGGCTGAACGAGCTGACCGGGGTGAAGGCATGAGCGCGTACACCGCCGACGAGATGATGAGCATCGCCGCGGCCCGTGCGCTCGGCGAGGGCATGTCGTGTTTCGTCGGGATCGGGTTGCCCAGCACGGCGGCCAACCTGGCTCGTCGCACGCACGCCCCGAACCTCACACTGATCTACGAATCGGGCTGTCTCGGCGCGAAACCCAGCAGGCTGCCGCTGTCGATCGGCGACGGCGAGCTGGCCGACACCGCCGACGCCGTCGTCAGTGTGCCCGAGGTGTTCAATTACTGGCTGCAGCCCGGCCGGATCGACGTCGGGTTCCTCGGCGCGGCGCAACTCGACAAGTTCGGCAACATCAACACCACCGTCATTGGTTCCGACTACCACGATCCGAAGGTGCGCCTGCCCGGCGCGGGCGGGGCGCCGGAGATCGCCGCGTCCTGCAAGGAAGTGTTCGTCGTGCTGCGGCAGAGCAAGCGGACGTTCGTGGACAAGGTCGACTTCGTGACGTCGTTCGGCCACGGCACCGGGCGCGGCGACCGCGAACGGCTTGGCCTGCGCGGCGCCGGGCCGACGCTCGTGGTCACCGACCTCGGGCTGATACGGCCCGACCCGGACACCGCGGAGCTCACTCTCACCGAACTGCACCCCGGCGTCGAGCTGGACCAGGTCGTGGAAGCGACGGGGTGGACACTGAAGGCGGCCGCGGACCTCAAAACCACACCCGCGCCCACCGAACGCGAATTGACCCTGCTCCGTGAACTGAAGAAGGCCGGCGAATGAGCGACGCTTATGTACTCGACGCGATCCGCACTCCCTTCGGGCGCTACGGCGGCGCTCTCTCCGGAGTGCGTCCTGACGACCTGGCCGCGGGCGTCCTGCGCGCGCTGGCCGAGCGCAACGGGCTCGATCCGTCCACTGTGGACGAGGTGGTGCTCGGTGACGCCAACGGGGCGGGCGAGGACAACCGCAACGTGGCGCGGATGGCCGCGCTCCTCGCCGGCTGGCCGACCTCGGTGCCCGGCGCGACGGTGAACCGGTTGTGCGGGTCCGGCGTCGAGGCGACCATGCAGGCGAGCCGGGCGATTCAGGTCGGCGACGCTTCGCTGGTGGTCGCGGGCGGCGTCGAATCGATGAGCCGCTCGCCGCTGGTGATGCCGAAGCCGGACAAGGCTTTCCCGGCCGGCAACCAGACGCTGTACAACACCGCGCTCGGCTGGCGGATGGTCAACCCGGCGATGCCGTCGCAGTGGACCGTCTCCCTCGGCGAGTCCACCGAGCTGCTCGCCGAGCGTTACGGCATCGGTCGCGACGAGCAGGACGCGTTCGCCGCGCGCAGTCACGTGAACGCCGCGCGGGCGTGGGACGAGGGCTTCTACGACGATCACGTGGTTCCGGTCGAAGGCGTCGAACTGGCCCGGGACGAGGGCATCCGGCCGGACTCCTCGCCTGAGAAGCTCGCGAAGCTGAAAACAGTGTTCAGCAAGGAAAATGGCACCGTCACGGCGGGGAACGCGTCGCCGCTGAACGACGGTGCGTCGGCGTTGCTGCTCGGCGACGAGGCCGCGGCCGAACGGCTCGGCAAGACGCCGCTGGCCCGGATCGCCGGCCGCGGCGCCGCGGGGGTCGATCCGGACGTGTTCGGCATCGGCCCGGTGCGCGCGGCGGAGATCGCGCTGGAACGGGCGGGCATCGACTGGAACGACCTCGCCGCGGTGGAACTCAACGAGGCGTTCGCGGCGCAATCGCTGGCCTGCCTGAAAGAGTGGTCGAAGCTCGACCCCGAAATCGTCAACGTCAACGGCGGGGCCATCGCGATCGGGCACCCGCTGGGCGCGTCCGGCGGCCGGATCATCGGCACGCTGGCGCATCACCTCCGCCGCACCGGCGGTCGCTGGGGCCTCGCGGCGATCTGCATCGGCGTCGGCCAGGGGCTCGCTGTCGTGCTCGAGAATCGCTGAGAAAGGGGAGGCATCGTGGCCACACCAACCGACCGGCGCCTGCCGCAGTACCGGCCCGATCCGGACGGCACCCATCCGCCGCTCGACTACGCGCCGTACCGCTCAACGGCGTTGCGGCATCCGAAGCAGCCGCTGGTCCTGCTGCCGCAGATGCTCACCGAGGTCACCGGCCCGCTGCTCGGCCCGGGGCGGCTCGGCGAACTCGACAACGACCTCACCCGCCAGCACGCGGGCGAGCCGCAGGGCCAGCGGATCATCGTCACCGGACGGCTTCTCGACGGGGACGGGCGGCCGATCCGCAACTCGCTCGTCGAGATCTGGCAGGCCAACGCGGGCGGCCGCTACCGGCACACCGGCGACCGCTGGCCGTCCCCGCTCGACCCGAACTTCGACGGGCTCGGCCGCACGCTGACCGACGACGCCGGACGCTACGAGTTCACCACCATCAAGCCCGGTGCGTACCCCTGGAAGAACCACGACAACGCCTGGCGTCCGGCGCACATCCACTTCTCGGTGTTCGGTTCGGCGTTCACCCAGCGGCTCGTCACCCAGATGTACTTCCCGGACGACCCGCTGTTCTCCCAGGACCCGATCTTCAACTCCATTCCGGACGAGAAGGCGCGGCAGCGGATGATCTCCCGGTTCGACCTCGACCGCACAGAAGAGGAATGGGCCCTGGCGTTCCAGTTCGACATCGTGGTGCGCGGGCGCGAACAGTCGGTGTTCGAGGACGAGGAGGAGGACGAGTGAGGCTGGAAAGCACGCCCTCGCAGACCGTCGGGCCGTACCTGTCCATCGGGCTGCCCTGGGACGACGGGCCGTTCGTGGTCCCGGAAGGCACTGAAGGCGCGGTGTGGATCCGCGGCGGGGTCTACGACGGATCGGGCAATCCGGTTCCCGACGCGATGATCGAGACGTGGCAGGCGGATCCGGACGGCAGGTTCGACCACCCCGACGACCCGCGCGGCAAGCCCGCCGGTCCGTTCCGGGGATTCGGCCGGTGTCCCACCGACGAGCAAGGCCAGTACCGGATTCTCACGCTGCTGCCCGGAATCGTGCCGGACGCGTCCGGGGCCGCCCAGGCGCGCCACATCGACGTGTCGGTGTTCGCGCGCGGGCTGCTGAACCGGGTCGTCACGCGCATGTACTTCGAGGATCAGGACAACGCCGGCGACGCCGTGCTGGCGAGCGTTCCCGAGGAACGGCGGGATACGTTGCTGGCCAAGAAGGACGGTGCCGGCTACCGGTTCGACGTACGTTTGCAAGGCGAAGGCGAGACGGTGTTCTTCGCGGTCTGACCGGCCGTGTCCATTGTGGAGGTTCAAGCGTGAGCAGTGTCCGGGTGCACCGGGTCGTCGAAGGTCCGGCAGCGGGTCCGGTGGTGGTGTTCTCCAACTCGATCGGCAGCGATCACCGGATGTGGGAGCCGCAAGTCGCGCCGTTGACCGAACGCGGATTCCGCGTGGTCCGCTACGACCCGCGCGGCCACGGGTCGTCGCCGGTGCCGCCGGGGCCGTACGACCTGGCCGATCTGGGCGGCGACGTGCTGGGCCTGCTCGATGACCTCGGTGTTGAGCGCGCGCACTTCGTCGGCCTGTCGCTCGGCGGGATGACCGGGATGTGGCTCGGCGCGAACGCCGCGGAGCGGTTGTCGAGCCTCACGCTGTGCTGCACGTCCGCGCTGCTCGGACCGCCCGAGATGTGGGCCGATCGCGCACGCCTCGTACGGGCCGAAGGCACCGGTGCGGTCGCGGAAGCCACCGTCGGACGCTGGGTCACTCCGGGCTACGCGCAGGCGCATCCCGACCAGGTCGCGTACCTGCGCGAGATGGTCGCGTCCCAGCCCGACGAGGGGTACGCCGGATGCTGCGAGGTGATCGAGCGGATGGATCTCACCGGCGACCTGCCGAAGATCTCCGTTCCGACGCTGGTGATCGCCGGTGCCGACGATCCGTCGACGCCCGCCGAGCCGCACGCGAGGGTCATCGCGGAAGGGATCCCCGGCGCCCGGCTCGAGGTTGTCGCCTCCGCCGCGCACCTGGGCAGCTACGAACAGCCGGGCGAATTCACCCGGCTGATCCTCGAGCGGATCACGGAGGAGCAGTGACCGGAGACCGGTACGAGGCGGGCATGCGGGTGCGCCGCGAGGTGCTCGGCGACGAGCATGTCGACCGGGCGGTCGCGCGGACCACCGAGTTCAGCAAGCCGTTCCAGGAGTACATCACCGAAGCGGCGTGGGGTTCGGTGTGGACGCGCGACGGCCTCGACCGGCGCACCCGCAGCTGCATCACGCTGGCCGCGCTCACCGCGCTGCACTGCCACGACGAGCTGGCGATGCACGTCCGCGCGGCCGTGCGCAACGGGCTCACCGCGGACGAGATCCGCGAGGTCCTGCTGCACACCGGCGTGTACGCGGGCGTCCCCGCGGCGAACACGGCGATCGGGATCGCCCAGCGCGTCCTCGCGGAGCTGGGAGAATCCACCGCCCAGCCGCCGGGCGGATAAGGTTCGCCGCATGGACTCCGACGACCAGGCCGAACGCGGGGCGCACCACGTGCAGTCGCTGGAGCGCGGGCTGGCGGTGATCAAGGCGTTCAGCGCCGAGGCCCCGCATCCGACGCTCAGCGACGTCGCGCGCGCCACCGGGCTGACCCGTGCGGCCGCGCGCCGGTTCCTGCTGACTCTCGTGGATCTCGGTTACGTCCGCACCGACGGCAAGTACTTCTCGCTCACCGCGCGCGTGCTGGAACTCGGCTACGCCTATTTGTCCAGCCTCAGCCTGGCCGAGATCGCGCAACCGCACCTGGAGCGGCTGTCGGCGGAGGTGCACGAGTCGAGTTCGGTGTCGGTGCTGGAGATCACCGACATCGTGTACGTCGCGCGCGTCGCGGTGTCGCGGATCATGACGGTGAGCATCAACGTCGGCACGCGGTTCCCGGCGCACGCCACGTCGATGGGACACGTGCTGCTCGCCGACATGAATCAGACTGAACTCAACGCCTACTTCATCGTCGCCAACCTCAACCGGTTGACCTCGCACACGCTCACTGAACGCGCCGCTCTCGAGGCCGAGCTGGCCAAGGTCCGGGAGCAGGGCTGGGCGATGGTCGACCAGGAACTAGAGGAAGGTCTGCGTTCGGTCGCCGCGCCGATCCGCAACAAGGCGGGGCGCGCGGTCGCCGCGGTGAACATCTCGACGCACGCGAGCCGGACGTCGGTCGAGACCGTCCGGACCCAGTTCGTTCCGCCATTGCTCGACACCGCGGCTGCCATTTCGGCCGAGCTCGCCGCGGTCGCCCCCGGACGAGCGATCCAGGGCTGAGGAGGGCCGATGCCGGAACCGGTTGCCGGACTGCTGCTCGCCGCCGGCGCGGGACGGCGGTTCGGCGGTCCGAAAGCACTGGTCGAGTACGACGGGGAACCGCTGGTCCGGCGGGCGGTCCGGAACCTGGCCGAGGCCGGATGCGCCTCGGTGCGGGTGGTGGTCGGAGCGTCGGCTGAGCAGGTCCGGGAGCTGCTGCCGCCGGACGTGACCGCGGTGCCCGCGGTGCGGTGGCAGGCCGGGATGGGGGAGTCGCTGAAGGCCGGGCTCGAATCGCTCGCGGAGGAGCCGGCGGTGGCGGCGCTCGTGCACCTGGTGGATCTGCCGTGGGTGCCGGCCGAGGCGCTCGCGCGGATCGTCGGGGAGGCCTCCGAGGACGCCGTCGTGCGGGCCGCTTACCAGGGGGTTCCGGGGCATCCGGTGTTGTTCGGGCGGCGTTGGTGGGGCGAGATCGCGGCTTCGGCGCGCGGCGACCACGGGGCGCGGGACTGGTTGCGCGGACGGGCGGACGTGCGACTGGTCGAGTGCGGTGACCTCGGGAGCGGCAGCGATGTCGATCGGCCTGGGGACCTGGCCGGGCCTGGTTCGGAGCGGCGATGAGCGGTGCGGTGGTGCGCGGCTCGGGCGGCGAGTGAAATCTGGCTGCGGGCTTGCCGGTCGTCAGGATTGCGGTCACTGAATCCGGGCGAGGTTCCGCCGAGCGACGGCTGGAGCCCGCGACGAACTCGTGGTGAATCGTGGCGCTGAGCGTGCGGCATCCCGTGGCCGGGAGGCGGCGAACGGCGAACTTGGCTGTCTCGGATCTACGATCGGGGGCGTGACAGAGTCCCTCGCCTCGCCCGACGCGCTCGCGGCCGCCCTCGACACCACCGGTTACCTCGCCGACGAGGGGCTGGCCACCGCGGGTTTTCTCGCGACGCAGATGCAGCGTCCGCTCTTCTGCGAAGGCGAGCCGGGCACCGGGAAGACCTCGCTGGCGCTTGCCTTGTCCGAGGCGCTGAAGTGGCCGTTGGTGCGGCTCCAGTGTCACGAGGGCATCGACGCCGCGCAGGCGCTTTACGAATGGGACTTCCCCCGTCAGCTGCTGCACCTGCGGGCCCTCGAAGCGGCCGACGGCGGACGGCTCGACGCGGACACTGCCGAGCGTTCGCTGTACACGGAGCGCTTCCTGCTCGCGCGTCCGCTGCTGCAGGCGCTCACCACGACGCCGTGCGTGCTGTTGGTGGACGAGATCGATCGCGCGGACGACGAGTTCGAGGCGTTCCTTCTGCAGTTGCTGGACGAGTACACCGTCACGATCCCGGAGTACGGCGAGGTGCGTGCGGAGCAGCCGCCGCTGGTGGTGCTGACGTCCAACCGGACCCGCGAGGTGCACGACGCGCTCAAGCGCCGGTGCCTTTACCACTGGCTCGAGCATCCGGACCTGGCTCGGGAAATCAGCATCCTGCGCCGTCGGCTGCCCGGGATCGGCGAGACGCTCGCCCGGCAGATCGCCGACGCGGTGCACCGGCTGCGAGCGATGGACCTGCTCAAGCCGCCGGGCGTCGCCGAATCTCTTGACTGGGCACGGGCTTTGCTCGCGCTCAAGCGTGACGAACTGGACGCCGCGACGGCCGCGCGCACCCTGGGTGCGGTGCTGAAGTACAGCGAGGATCTCGACCGGGTGCGGGCGAAACTGGACACGCTGTTCTCTTGACTTTCCGTCTATTGTGGACGATCGGATAATTCCGTTGCGGCGGTGTGCGGGATCGGGCATGCTTGAACCATCGCTGGAACGACTTCGCCGACTTCACTGATTTTGTTTTTGTGACTGTGACTGTGCCGGAAGGAGGGCTCGTGACCGACTTCGACCGGACTGCCCTCCTGGCTGTCCGCTGAGTTCCGTTCTTTCCTGAAGGTTCCGCGCGCCCGCCTTGCGCTACCGAGGCTGGCCGCTGCGCGCAACCACGGTCCGCGCACGCTGTCCCGGAGGCGGGACGGCGTGCGCGGCCGCCCTTCGCAGACGCGATGGGGTTGCGTGGAGTGGGGCCTGGGGAGTTCGGCGCGGCGTGCGGCTGGTGGGCCGAGCGGGGCGGAGCGGCTGGGCGGCTTGATGCGGCGCGCGGGTTGTTGGGGCCAGGCGGGTGCCTCGGCGGCTCGACGCGATGGGGCGTCGGGTGGGCAAGCGGGGCAGTGCCTGGGAGGTTGGAGCCCGGGGAACTGTGGCGGTGCTTCTCGAAGGAAGCAGTAGTGCGCGGAATCATCGGTACGGCACGGGTGCTTGCGAGCGCTACCGGCTAGGAGTTCCGGTTGAGTGCACGGGCCGAAGTTGCCGGATGGTTCGGATGCGGCGCGGGAGTTTTTGCCGATCTTGAGCAGCTCGGGCCGGGCGTCGGAAGCGGGAGGTTAGGTGTCGGCCGGGCGGGCAGACACGGGCTGGACAGCGCGGTACGGGCAGGGCCGGTTGTGATCGCAAGGCGCGGCGAACTGGAAATGAGATGGCGCGCGCCGGAACATCTGCGGGGCCGCTGCGGTTCAGACTGGAATGGCGGTGCGGAGGAACGCTGGCGAGCTGGAGCAGCTCAAGCCGGATCCTTGGCGTGCGCGAGAACCTCGGTCCGGCCAAGGACCTCGGCGCGACCACGAAGGCCCGCACGACCACGAAGCTTCGCATGACCACGAAGGTCGCGACCACGACGTCCCACACGGCCGCGAAGTTCCGCGAGACCAAAAACCGCCGCGCGCCAAGATCGTTGCTGGCAACCCCCGGCACGTGGTCGAACAGTCGCCCAAGACAGCTGAACCGTCCGTCGGAGCTAGTGAAGGACGCCTGAACCAGGCCGGATCGGCTGTCGGGGCGCGGTTTTCGGTGTTGGGGTCACAATGGGGGACATGAGCACCGAAGTCGCTGACCCGCTTGCTGGCTACGCTGGGTTCGCGGCGGCGTTGCGGGAGGCGGGCGTCGCCTGTGACGCGCGGCGGGTGCAGGCTTACCTGTCCGCGGTGGCGAAGGTCGACGTCGCTCGGCCGACGCAGTTGTACTGGGTCGGGCGGTTGACGCTCTGTTCCGATCCCGACGACCTGCCCCGGTACGAGGAAGCCTTCGCGCGGTGGTTCGAGGGGGACGACAGTCCGAAGGCGACGTCGGGGACTCCGGTGCGGAAGCAGGCCCGGATCGCGCCGCTGGTCGCGGCTGGTGGCGAGGGGGACAGCACCCAGGAATCCCACGACTCGCTCCGGGTCGCGGCGAGCGACCATGAGGTTCTCCGGCATCGGGATCTCGCCGAGCTCACCAAAGCTGAGCGGGAGCACTTGCGGGAGTTGCTCGCGACACTGCATCCGGTCTTGCCGCGGCGGCGAGCGGCGCGGCGGGCACCTGCGCATCGGGGTGCGCTTGACCCGGCGCGGACTTTGCGGGCGATGCTCGCGTCCGGCGGCGAGCCTGTTCGGCTGGCCCATCTTCGCCGGGGGACAAGGGCGCGGAAAGTCGTGTTGCTGATCGACGTTTCCGGTTCGATGAGCCCGTATGCCGACGCGTTGCTGCGGTTCGCGCATGTCGTCGCGCGGGCGGCACCGATGTCGGTCGAGGTATTTACGCTGGGTACTCGGATGACGCGAGTGTCCCGTCAGCTCCGGCAACGCGATCCGGAGCAAGCGATGCTCGCCGCCGGCACCGCGGTGCCCGATTTCGCTGGTGGGACGCGGCTTGGCGAGACGCTCCGGGTCTTTCTCGACCGGTGGGGCCAGCGCGGGTTCGCGCGACGGGCGGTAGTCACCGTGTTCTCCGACGGGTGGGAGCGCGGCGACGTCAGCCTGCTGGCCGAGCAGCTTGGCAGGCTGCGCCGCCTCGCGCACGCCGTATTCTGGGTGAATCCGCACGCAGGGCGCGAGGGTTATGCTCCGGTCCAATCCGGCATCGTGGCCGCCCTGCCGCACATCGACCGGTTGCTGGCCGGGCACAGCCTGGCGACGTTGGAACGACTCCTCGGGGAGATTGCCGATGCGTGACGTACTGGACGACGTGTACCGCCGCTGGCAGGCGGGCGAAACGGTCGGGCTCGGCACGGTGGTGGCCACGTTTTCGTCGGCGCCGCGGGCACCGGGCGCGTCGATGATGGTCGCGCCGGACGGCACGGTCGTAGGGAGTGTGTCCGGCGGCTGCGTCGAGGGCGCGGTGTACGAACTGGCCAACGAGGTCGTCGCCGAGCGGAAGCCGGTTTTGCAGCGGTACGGCGTCAGCGACGACGACGCCTTCGCGGTCGGGCTGACCTGCGGCGGGATCATCGACATCTACGTCGAGCCGGTGGACCGCGAATCGATGCCGGAACTGGAGCGCGTCGTCGAGTCGGTGCGCGGCGGCGAGCCGGTCGCGGTCGTCACGATCGTGGAGCACGAGACACCGGGTTTGGTCGGCGAGCACATGATCGTGTGGCCGGACCGGGTCGAGGGGTCCCTTGGCTCGTCCCGGATGAACGATGCCGTCGCGGACGACGCGCGCGGGCTTCTTGCCGCCGGACGCACCGGGACCCTCCACTACGGACCGGACGGGCAACGTCGCGGCGAGGGTATGGCCGTCTTCGTGAACTCCTTCGAGCCGCCGCCGCGACTGCTTGTGTTCGGAGCGATCGACTTCGCCGCCGCGATGGCACGGATGGGTGCTTATCTCGGATATCAGGTGACGGTGTGCGACGCGCGTCCGGTGTTCGCGACCAGCAGCCGATTCCCGGAGGCGCACGACGTGGTGGTCGACTGGCCGCACCGTTACCTGAAGGCCGAGGCTGAGGCGGGCCGGATCGACGGGCGGACGGCGATCGCGGTCCTCACGCACGATCCGAAGTTCGACGTGCCGCTGCTGGAGGTCGCGCTGCGGCTCGACGTCGGGTACGTCGGCGCGATGGGTTCCCGCAAGACACACGACGACCGGTTCGCGCGGCTGCGCGAGGCGGGGATCACCGAGAGCGAGCTGGAACGCCTGTCGTCGCCGATCGGCCTCGACCTCGGCGCGCGCACGCCGGAAGAGACGGCCGTGTCGATCGCCGCGGAGATCATCGCCCTGCGCTGGAGCGGGACCGGGCAGCGGCTGGCGGCGTTGAGCGGGCGGATCCACAGCTGATCTGCAGGGAGAGCTGAGGCCCGGCCCGGGATTCGGTGCCTGACGGCGCTGGGCCGAGCGGCTGATCGGCTTCGCGGAGCGGATGCGGCGGCTGGTGGCCAGGTGCGGGCTGGGCGGACACGGAGCTGAAGACCTCGCAACTCCGGCCAGGAATCCGCCACCTGAGGGCGGCTGCCCCGGGCAGCGCAGTAGGCGTTGCGAGGATCGAGCGGCCGCTGCCGGGAAGCGCGGCAGCCGTGCGGGTGGCCGGGATGGTGCATTTCGGCTGGTGGTGCGCGAACTGTGTGGAAGCGCTGCTAGGTCGAGGGGAGGCGGAGCTCGAACGGTCGTGCGGGTGGCCGCGAGGGTGCATTCCGGCTGGTGGCGCGCCAACCGTCCGGAAATGCCACCAGTTCGACGGACAGGCGGAGATCAGACAGCCGTACGAGGTGGCCAGAGCGTCGGGGTGTGGCTGCTGGTGCGGAGGGCATCACCTGCCAAGGAGCGCCAGGCCCGGCAGAGCCTCATGCGAACGATGCGGCGAGTCGGCGCGATTCGCCGGGAAACCCCCTTCCCCGCAACGAAACCCGGTGAACCCCCGACCCGAAACCCGGCACCCTCGGGAAGATCCGCCCGCCAGCTCCGACGGAGGAAAAATCACCCGTCCGGCTTCACGCATCTGCGCATCAAAGACCCCAAAAACACCGCATCTGCGGAACGACCCAGCCGACGTGCGACATCAGGACTTGTCCGCGCGCGAAAGGCGTAGCACGCTCCCCTGTGAGGCCGATCACGATCGCGCCTTGGCCGTTCCCGAACCGGCCCGCCGCCTCCGCCGGGGCTGGCGGGCATTTGCACTTGGAGGCCTTTGATGCGCATCACCGTCACTGTCGACGGCACGAAATACACCGATGACGTCGAGCCGCGCACCCTGCTCGTCCACTACTTACGGGAACGCGTCGGGAAGGTGGGCACCGTCGTCGGGTGCGACACCAGCAACTGCGGCGCGTGCACCGTCCATCTCGACGGACACAGCGTGAAATCCTGTTCCGTCCTCGCCGTGCAGGCCGACGGATGCGAGGTCACCACCATCGAGGGGCTGGCCCGCGACGGCCAGCTGCACCCGGTCCAGCAGGCGTTCCACGACAACCACGCGCTGCAGTGCGGGTTCTGCACACCGGGCATGATCATGCAGTCCATCGACCTGCTGGCCGACAACCCGGATCCGGACGAACAAGCGGTCCGCGAGGGGCTCGAGGGCAACCTCTGCCGCTGCACCGGTTACCAGAACATCGTGAAGGCGGTTCGCGACGCCGCGAAGCACATGAGTCCTGGTGCCGGGCCGGATGCCGAGAAGATCGATCAGCCCAACCACGTCGGCGTGGGTGGTGAATGATGACTGCCACGATCGAGCCTGAAGTCGGAAAGTCCCGTCGCCGCAAGGAAGACGAGCGGCTCATCACCGGGCGTACCCGGTGGACGGACAACATCGCGTTGCCCGGCATGCTGCACCTCGCGGTGCTCCGGAGTCCGCTGGCGCACGCGAAGATCGTTTCGATCGACACGTCGGCGGCGAAAGAATCCGCCGGTGTCGTCGCTGTTTACACCGCGGCTGACCTCGATCCCGAGGGGGCGATCGGCATGCCGTGCGCGTGGCCGATCACGCCGGACATGGCTGCCCCACGACGTCCGGTGCTGGCGTCGGATCGGGTGAATTTCGCTGGCGAGGGCGTGGCCGTCGTGGTCGCACGGTCCGCTGCGGAGGCGCACGACGCGCTTGAGGCGATCGAGGTGGAGTACGACGAACTGCCGCCGGTTCTCGACCTGGAAGCCGCGCTCGCCGAAGACGCGCCGCTCGTGCACGAAGAACTCGGCAGCAACAAGAACGCCTTCTGGGCCTTCGACTCGGCTGAAGCAGGCACCGGCGGCAACGTCGAGGAAGCACTGTCCTCTTCGGAGATCGTGCTGAAGCGACGGTTCCGTCAGCAGCGCCTGGTGCCCGCGTTCATGGAGCCGCGCGCGTGCGTGGTCGACCCGACCGGCGCGCAGCTGACCATGTGGTCGGCCACCCAGGTGCCGCACATCCTGCGCGTGATGTCCGCGCTGACGCTCGGCATCCCGGAGCACAAGCTGCGCGTGATCGCCCCGGACGTCGGCGGCGGGTTCGGCGGCAAGATCGGCGTGCTGCCCGAGGAAATGATGACCGTGCTCGTCGCGAACAAGCTCGGCAAGCCGGTGAAGTGGAACGAATCCCGGTCCGAGACGATGCTCGCCGCGCACCACGGCCGCGACCAGATCCAGGACATCACGATCTCGGCGAAGGCCGACGGGACGGTCACCGGGCTCAAGGTCGAACTGCTCGCCAACCTCGGCGCGTACAACGGCCTGGTCGGACCGGGCGTGCCGATCCTCGGCGCGTTCATGTTCAACGCGATCTACAAGATCCCGGCCTACCACTTCGCCTGCACCAACGTCTTCACCACGACCACGCTCACCGACGCCTACCGCGGCGCGGGCCGTCCGGAAGCGACGTTCGCGATCGAGCGGATCATGGACGAGCTGGCCGACGAACTGGGCATGGACCCGGTGGAGCTGCGCGAAAAGAACTGGATCAAGCACGAGGAATTCCCGTTCACCACGGTGTGCGGGCTCACCTACGACTCCGGCAACTACGAGGCCGCGACCGCGAAGGCCAAGGAGCTCTTCGGCTACGACGCGCTGCGCCGCGAGCAGAAGGAACGCCGCGAGGCGAACGATCCGGTGCAGCTCGGCATCGGGGTCTCGACGTTCACCGAAATGTGCGGGCTCGCGCCGTCGCGGGTGCTGGGTTCGCTCGACTACGGCGCCGGCGGCTGGGAATACGCGTCGCTGCGGATGCTGCCGACCGGCAAGGTCGAGGTCACGACGGGTGCGTCCGCGCACGGCCAGGGGCACGAGACGGCGTGGAGCCAGATCGTGGCCGACCAGCTGGGCGTGTCCTTCGAGGACGTCGAGGTGCTGCACGGCGACACGCAGTCCTCGCACAAGGGCCTCGACACTTACGGCTCGCGTTCGCTGGTCGTCGGCGGCATCGCGATCGTCAAGGCCGCGGAGAAGGTGGTCGCGAAGGCGAAGCCGATCGCCGCGCATCTGCTGGAGTGCTCGGAGGACGATCTCGAGTTCTCCGGCGGCAAGTTCACCGTGAAGGGCACGGATTCGTCGACGACGATCCAGGACGTCGCGCTCGCGGTGTTCGCCGCGCACAACCTGCCGGACGGCGTCGAACCGTCGCTCGATTCCGACGCCACCTTCGACCCGGAGAACTTCTCCTTCCCGCACGGCACCCACTTGTGCGCGGCCGAAGTGGACACGGAAACGGGCCGGGTGAAACTGCGGTCGTACGTCTGCGTGGACGACGTCGGCAAGGTGGTCAACCCGCTGATCGTGGAAGGCCAGGTGCACGGCGGGCTCGCACAGGGCATCGCGCAGGCGTTGTTCGAGGAGGCCGTGCACGACGAGAGCGGCACGCTCACCACCGGCACGTTCGCCGACTACCTGCTGCCCTCGGCGGCCGACCTGCCGTCGTTCACCACGGACCGCACGGAAACGCCGTCGACCACGAACCCGCTGGGGGCCAAGGGAGTCGGCGAGGCGGGCACCATCGCCTCGACGCCCGCCGTGGTCAATGCGGTGGTCGACGCGGTGCGCCACTTCGGCGTGAACGACATCGAAATGCCGCTTACCCCGATGCGCGTGTGGAACGCGGTGCGGGGCGGCGCCGCCAACGCCGGCGGACCCGGCGGCGAGGCCGGCGGCGGCCTCGGTTCGATCGACGCCTCCGGAGGTGCCCAGTGATCCCGGCTCCGTTCGACTACGTCGCTCCGTCCACGGTGGACGAAGCCGTGCAGGCGCTCGCCGCGGCGGGCGAGGACGCCAAGGTACTGGCGGGCGGGCAAAGCCTGCTGCCGGTGCTGCGGATGCGCCTCGCCGCGCCGACAACGCTGATCGACCTCGGGAAAATCGCCGAACTGCGCGGGGTGCGCGAGGACGGCGACGCGCTCGTGGTCGGTGCGATGACGACGCATTACGAGGTCCAGCGCGACTCGTTGATCGCCGAGCACGCCGCGCTGGTGAAGGAAGCGACCGACACCGTCGCGGACCCGCAGGTGCGGCACCGCGGCACGTTCGGCGGCGCGATCGCGCACGCGGACCCGGCGGGCGACCTGCTGGCTCCGGTGCTCGCACTGGACGGCGAGCTGGTGCTGGCCGGTCCGGACGGGCGGCGCACGGTGTCCGCGGCGGAGTTCTTCCAGGACTACTTCACCACCGCGCTGGCCCCGGACGAACTGCTCGTCGAGGTGCGGCTGCCCAAGCACACCGGCTGGCGGGCGCACTACGAGAAGTTCAACCGGGTCGCCCAAGCCTGGTCGATGTGCGCGGTGGCGGCCACCGTGCGCACCGAGGGCGGCGTGATCGAGGAAGCCCGGGTGGCGCTCACGAACATGGGCGCGACGCCGGTCCGCGCGACAGCCGTGGAGCAGGCGCTGCTCGGCGCGCAGGCCAACGCGGAGACGATCCGGGCGGCCGCCGCCCACGCGGCCGAGGGCACCAACCCGGTCGCGGACGGCAATTCCGACGTCGAGTACCGCCAGCATCTCGCGCGGGTGCTGACCGGGCGTGCCGTCGCGGCGGCGGTGGGCGCCTGAGCTGACCGCCCGGGAAGGACTCCTTGAGGGAATCTGAGTCCCCCAAGGAGTCCTTCCCGGGCCGCTCCCCGCGAGACGGCCGTAAGGTGGACGGCAACGGCTCGAAGCAGTGTGCAGGAGAGGAGGTCGGCCCGTGCGGCTCGACCACGAATTCACCGTCCCCGCCCCGATCGGGGAGGTCTGGCAGGCCGTCATCGACCCGGAGCGGGTCGCCCCGTGCATGCCGGGCGCCTCGCTCACCAAGGTGGAGGGGGACACCTTCGCGGGCACGGTGAAGGTCAAGCTGGGGCCGATTTCGCTGCTGTACAAGGGAACCGGCGAGTTCCTGGAGAAGGACGAGGCGGCGCGCAAGGTCGTCATCAAGGCGTCCGGCAAGGACGCCCGCGGCGGCGGCACCGCGGCCGCGACGGTCACCCTCACGCTCACCGAGCGCGACGGCGGCACGCACGGCGCGGTCGCCACCGACCTGGCGATCACCGGACGCCCGGCGCAGTTCGGCCGCGGCCTGATCTCCGAGGTGGGCGGCAAGATCCTCGACACCTTCGCGGGGAACCTCGCGGCCTCGCTGAAGACCCCGGCCGAAGAAGCCGCGGCTCCGGCGGAGAAGCCGGAAGAGAAGGCCGAAGAGAAGCCTGCCGAGGAGAAGCCGGCCGCCGACGAAAAGCCGCACCTGCGGAGCGTTCCGGCCGGCGGTTCGACCGGCGAGACCGAGGCGATCGACCTGCTCGACTACGCGGGCCAGTCCGTCGCGAAGCGGCTGGCTCCGGTGGCCGCGGGCGTGGTCGTGCTGCTGATCGTGCTGGCCATCGTGCGGAAGCTGCGCCGCTGACCGGTCCGGCACCTGCCCGCTCTCTACCCAGAGCGTGCCCAGCGGGCAATTCGCGAAGGAGTTTTCGCTCGGTTCGGCTAGTTGCGGAGCCGACCCGCTACCCTGGGCAACTTCCGTAGGCCGAATTTCGCGTGGGGGCGCCCGTGACGCAGGCACCTGTCCCCATCGGGGTGCGCGGCGCGGTGACGGCCTGGCGCGGCTGGCCTCCGCGCTGGGCGATGTGGGCGGTCGCGCGGCGGCGGTGGATCGGCTACGCGCTAGCGTGCGAAGCGGTCGCGACGGCGCTCACCGCGACCGGTCTGGCGACCGGGTTCGGCGGGCCAGTGCAGTTCAGTTCGTTCGGCGTGCTCGCCGGGCTGGGCATCGCGCAGGCCGAAATGTCGCGGCGGATCGAGCGGCTGCGGCGGTGGATGAGCGGCCAGACGCACATCAATGTCACCTCCGTCTGGTATCTCGCCGGCGCGTTCCTGCTTCCGCCGGCGTGGGTCGCGTTGCTGGCGTTGGTGCTGTACCTGCATCTGTGGCTGCGAGTGTGGCGACACGTGCGTACGCGGCCCGCGCATCGCTTTGCGGCGAGTACCGCGTGGGCGATGCTGTCGTGCTTCGCGGCGTCTGCGGTATTGACCATCGGCGGTCTGGATCAAGCGCGGCTCGATACCGCGTACGGCGTCCTCGCGCTCGTACTGGCGGCAGCTGCCTTTGAACTTGTGAACGTCGTGCTCGTGGCGACAGGCATTTACCTGTACACGAACAGCCGCTCGCCCGCGGACCTCATCGGCACGTGGGAGGACAACGCCTTCGAGCTGGCGACGCTCTGTCTGGGCGGGCTCGTCGCGCTGGCGTTCGTCCATCAGCCAGTGCTCGTGGTGTTCGTGCTGCCGCCGTTGCTGTTGCTGCACCGCTATCTCCTGCTGAAGCAGCAGTTGCAGGTGGCGGTCGTGACCGACGAGAAGACCGGGTTGCTCAACACCGCGGGCTGGCACGAGCTGGCGACCCGCGAATTCACCCGGGCCCGGCGGCGCGGGACCGGCAGCGGGTTCGCCGTGCTGATGATCGATCTCGACCACTTC
Organism: Amycolatopsis echigonensis; assembly: GCF_014174495.1. Taxonomy (GTDB): domain Bacteria; phylum Actinomycetota; class Actinomycetes; order Mycobacteriales; family Pseudonocardiaceae; genus Amycolatopsis; species Amycolatopsis echigonensis. Next base: position 79,619 of record NZ_JACJHR010000020.1, on the reverse strand, counting down.
AAGCGCATCAACGACACGTACGGGCACCTCACCGGCGACGAGGTGCTCGCCGCGGTTGCCGTGACGATTGAGTCCTCGGTGCGGCAAAGCGACACCGTCGGCCGGTTCGGCGGCGAGGAATTCGTGGTCCTGCTGCCCGCGACCGGCGGCACGGACGTGCTCGGGATCGCCGAACGGGTGCGGGTCGCGGTGGGGGAGCTGACCGTCTCGGTGGGAGGTCCGCTGCGGATCAGCGGACTCTCCGTGTCCGTCGGGGTCGCGTGCTATCCGCAGGCGGGCACCACCCTCGACGAGGTGCTGCGGTCGGCCGACGCCGCGCTGTACCGGGCGAAAGACGCCGGCCGCAACCGGGTCGCGGTCTGAGCCGGAAATACCGGGCGCGGGCAATTGTTGAACGTTGTATGAGCAGTGCGGATCACGAGACCGACGTCGTGGTGATCGGGGCCGGGCAGGCCGGGCTGTCGGCGGCGTATCACCTGCGCCGGGCCGGGTTCGCCAACGAACGCGGGTTCGTCGTGCTCGACCACGGCAAGCGCGCGGGCGGCGCGTGGCAATACCGGTGGCCGTCGCTGGTGGTCGGCAGGGTGCACGGGATCCACGACCTGCCGGGGATGGCGTTCGGGACTCCGGACCCTGCGCGCCCGGCGAGCGAGGCCGTGTCGGAGTACTTCGGGCGCTTCGAGAAGACGTACGACTTGCCCGTGCATCGTCCGGTCGACGTGACCGCGGTGCGGCGCGCGGGGGAGCGGCTGCTGGTCGAATCGCCCGCGGAAACGTGGGCGGCGCGTGCGGTGATCAGCGCGACCGGGACGTGGGATCGGCCGTTCTGGCCGCGTTATCCCGGCAATTTCGCCGGACGGCAGCTGCACACGGCGGATTACCGCGGTGCTGACGAATTTCGCGACCAGCGCGTGGTGGTCGTGGGCGGCGGAACGTCGGCGGTGCAGTTGCTGATGGAGATCGGCCCGGTCGCCCGTTCGACAGTGTGGGTGACGCGGCGTCCGCCGGTGTGGCGCGAGGAAGAGTTCAGCGAGGACTGGGGCCGCATGGCGGTGGCGAAGGTGGAGCAGCGGGTGCGGGCCGGGCTGCCGCCGGAGAGCGTCGTGAGCGTGACAGACCTGCCGGTGACGCCGCAGGTGCTCGCCGGTCGGGCGGCGGGATATCTGGACCGGCGGCCGATGTTCTCGCGCCTGGTCGCCGACGGGGTCGTCTGGGAGGACGGCAGTTTCGAGCCCGCGGACGTCATCCTGTGGGCGACCGGGTTCCGGGCCTCGATCGATCACCTGGCTCCGCTGCATTTGCGGACGCCGGGCGGCGGGATCCGGATGGACGGGACTCGGGTCGTCGCGGAGCCGCGGCTGCATTTGGTCGGGTACGGGCCTTCGGCGAGCACGGTGGGGGCGAACCGGGCCGGTCGCGCCGCCGTGCAGGAGGTTCGGCGGCTGCTGCGGCCTTGAGCGCTCCGTGAAGGACTCCTTGGCGGAATCAGATTCCCTGAAGGAGCCCTTCACGGATCTTCAGCCGGAGGCGAGGTTCCGCTGAGCGGGTGGTCTTGATCGTTTCACGTCCGTTCCGGGCTTGTCGGGAGAAACCGGCCCCGCTACTCTGCCGTTTAGTTAGGAAACTTTCTTAACGCAACGAGACGCCGCAGAACCGTAACGCCGCCGCCCTGTTCCCGTCCGGCCCGAAGGAGTGCGACGTGTCCTCGTCCCGTGTCCGAAGTCTCGCCCGGTTCGCGTTGCCGGCGGCCGCGGTGGTGCTGTTGCCCGCCGCGGTCTCGCCCGCGCGCGACGCCAGTGCCGCTGCCGCCGATGTGCTGCTGTCCCAAGGGAAACCCGTCAGCACGTCCACGCTCGAGGCGTCCACGTTGAGCGGCGAGAACGCCGTCGACGGGAATCTCAAAACCCGCTGGGCCAGCGCGGTCAGCGCCGACGCCCAGTGGCTGCGCGTCGATCTCGGGCAGGCCGCCACGGTCCACCGGGTGAAGCTGAACTGGGAAGCGGCCTACGCCAAGAAGTATCGCATCGAGATCTCCGACGACGGCGAGAACTTCAAGCCGATCGCGACGATCACCAACGGCGACGGCGGCACCGACGACCTCACCGGGTTGTCCGGGCACGGCCGGTTCCTGCGCTTCGTCGGCACCGAGCGCGCCACGAAGTACGGCTACTCGCTGTGGGAGCTCCAGGCGTACGGCACGCCGGACTCGTCCGGTGACACCCAGCCGCCCACTGCTCCGTCGAACCTCGCCGCGGGCGAGATCGGTGCGAACAGCGTCGCGTTGACCTGGGCCGCCGCGACGGACAACGTCGGCGTCAGCGGGTATGAGGTGCTGCGGGACGGCAAGTCCATCGCCACGAGCACGTCCACGTCCTACACCGACAACGGCCTTTCGCCGGACACCGACTACACCTACACCGTCCGGGCGAAGGACGCCGCCGGCAACGCTTCGCCGGTCAGCGCCGCGGTCAAGGTGCACACGAAGCCGGGGACGGCGGGCAACACCTTCGTCCTCGCCGCGGCGGGCGACATCGCCGAACAGTGCACCGCCAGCAGCTCCAGCTGCATGCACCCGAAGACCGCGAAGCTCGTCCAGCAGATCAACCCCGCCGCGGTGATCACCATGGGCGACAACCAGTACGACGCCGAGAACGACTCGCTGACGCTGCAGAACTTCAAGGACTACTACGACAAGACCTGGGGCAAGTTCAAGAGCATCACGCATCCGGTCCCGGGCAACCACGAGACCTACGACGACACCCCGTTCCAGGCCTACGAGCAGTACTTCGGCAAGATCGCCACGCCGAACGGGAAGCGGTACTACAGCTGGGAAATGGGCAACTGGCACTTCATCGCCCTCGACTCCAACGGCTTCGTCGACGACAAGGACGGCGGCGAGCTGAAGGACACCGACCAGATGAACTGGATCAAGCAGGATCTGGCCAAGAACACCAAGGGCTGCGTCGCGGCGTACTACCACCACCCGCGGTGGAGCTCCGGCGACCACGGCGACCAGCGCGGGTCCAAGCAGCTGTGGGACCTGTTCGCGCAGAACAAGGTCGACCTGATCCTCAACGGCCACGACCACCACTACGAGCGGTTCGTCCCGCAGGACGCGAACGGCAAGGCGGACCCGGCGGGCCCGGTCGAGATCGTCGGCGGCATGGGCGGCGCGAACCCGTACCCGGTCCACGCCGCGCACCCGACCACGGCGAAGCTGCTCAAGGACACCTTCGGCGTGCTGAAACTGACGATGACCGACACGACGTTCTCCGAGCAGCTGATCGGTCTCGACGGCACGGTGCTGGACAGCAGCCCGACCTACACCTGCCACAACTAGGGGCCGGTCATGTACATCGCGGCAAGCCGTAGTTCGGACGTCGCGGCGGGCACCGAGCGCAAGGCCGGCCTGCGCCGGGTGTCGGCGAACGTCGTCGCACTCGGCGCGGTCAGCCTGGTCACCGACATCTCCTCGGAGATGGTGACCGCGGTGCTCCCGCTGTATCTGGTGCTCGGCCTCGGGCTGAACCCGCTGCAGTTCGGCCTGCTCGACGGGCTTTACGCGGGAGCCACCGCCGTGGTCCGCGTGCTCGGCGGGCATCTGGCCGACCGGTGGCGCCGGCTCAAGGCGGTCGCCGGGTTCGGCTACGGCTTGTCCGCGGTGTGCAAGCTCGGCCTGGTCGCGGCCGGTTCGTCGGTCGCGGCGATCGGCGTGGTGCTCGCCGCCGACCGCACCGGCAAGGGGCTGCGCACCGCCCCGCGCGACGCGTTGATCTCGCTCAGCAGCGAGCCCGCGACGCTCGGCCGGTCTTTCGGCGTGCACCGCGCGATGGACACCGTCGGCGCGTTCCTCGGTCCGCTCGTCGCGATGGCGGTGCTCGCGCTGAGCCTCGGCAGCTACCCGTCGGTGTTCTTCACCAGCTTCTGCATCGCGGCGATCGCGGTGTTGCTGCTCGTGTTGTTCGTCCGCGACCGGCCGGCTGCGGTCGACCGGGCAGCGGTGTCCGTGCGGGCCGCGCTCGGGCTGTTGCGCGAGCGGGGTTTCCGCCGTGTGGCGGTGTGGGCGGCGCTGCTCGGGTTCGTGACCCTCGGCGATTCCTTTGTGTACCTGGTGCTTCAGCGACGCTGGGACGTCGCGGCGACGTTCTTCCCGTTGCTGCCGCTCGGCACTGCCGCGGTGTATCTGGTGCTGGCGGTGCCCCTGGGCAAACTGGCCGACCGGATCGGGCGCTGGCCGGTGTTCCTCGGCGGGCACGTCGCGCTCGTCGCCGCGCTGATCGCGTTGTGCGGGCCGGTGTCCGGGTTCTGGCTCGCGGCTCTCGCTTTGGGGCTGCACGGCGTGTTCTACGCGGCCACCGACGGGGTGCTGATGGCTGCTGCCGGACCACTGGTGCCCGCCGATCTCCGCGCGACCGGTCTGGCCGTGGTCCAAACCGGACAGGCTGCCGCGCGGATGCTCTCGTCTGTCCTCTTCGGACTCGCCTGGACCTTGTGGGATCTCCAGCCCGCGGTTCTCGTCGCTGCCGGAGCGCTCGCTGTCGTGGCGCTCGGCGCTGCTTTCGCAAGGCCGGTGCGCACATGAAAAAAGTACTTCTCGCGGTTGCCGGAACGGTGGTGCTCGCAGCCGCCGCGGTGGTTTACACAGTTGCCGCGCGGCCGAGTCCGGCTGAACCCGCGAAGGTCGAACATCTTTCGCTCGCGCCTGGGCAGTTGTTCTTTCGCAGCACCAAGACGGGCAACGTCGGCGTCGTTCCGCTCGCGAATCCCGGCGCCGCGCCGAAGTTCAGCGATCTGAAGTGCGATCGGTTCGCGGTCTCCGCGTCGACGGGGATGTGTCTCGCGGTGCGGCCCGGCACATTGCCCGCGGTCAGCGATTTCAGCGTCCTCGACCGGAATTTCACCACGGTGCACAAGGACTATCTGCCGGGGACGCCGAGCCGGGCGCGGGTGTCGCCGGACGGCAAACGGGTGTACTGGACGGTGTTCGTCACCGGCGATTCCTACGCGGCCACCGGGTTTTCGACGCGGGCCGGGGTGTACCAGCTGGACAACGGCGAGCTGGAAAAGACGATCGAGGAACTGCCGGTCCTGGTCGACGGGAAGCGGTATTTCTCCTCCGACGTCAACTACTGGGGCATCACGTTCAGCAAGGACGGCAAGCGCTTCTACTCGACGCTGGGCACCAAGGGCAAGACGTATCTGATCGAAGGCAATTACGACACCTACCGCGGCAAAGCGCTGCGGGAGAACGTGGAATGCCCGTCGCTGTCGCCGGACGAGACGCGGATCGCGTTCAAGAAGAAGGTCGGCGAGGGCGTCTGGCGGCTGTCCGTGCTCGACCTCAAGACGATGCGGGAGACCGCGCTCGCCGAGACCCGCAGCGTCGACGACCAGGCGCTCTGGCAGGACGACCACACGATCCTGTATGGCCTCGAGAACGCCGTGTGGTCGGTGCCCGCGGACGGGTCCGGGACCCCGCGCAAGCTCGTCTCCGACGCGGCGTCGCCCGCCGTCACCAGCTGATTCGACATCTCTTTACGTCGTATAGTACGGTCGGGTCCGACGACACTTTACGACGTAAAGAGATGAGATGGCTGAGGCTGCTCTGCACGATGGAACGCGGATCGAAGCGCAGGTCCACGGGGACGGGCCGGTGCTGCTGCTCCCGGTCGACCCCCGGCCCGCGGAAGGACCGGAGGCCGAAGCGGCCCGGCAGTGGGGTGCGGACCCGGAGCTGGGCCGTTCGCTGATCGAGGGATTCGCCGGGTTCCGAGTGGTGGCCTTCGACTACCAGGGACACCGGATGGCGCATCCGGCCGACTTGACGCCGGACGCGGTCGCGGCGGATTTCCTGGCGGTGGCGGACGCGGTCGGGGTCGACCGGTTCTCGTACTACGGGTACTCGTGGCTGGCGCTTTCCGGGTTGCAGCTGGCGTTGCGGACGGATCGGCTGGACGCGCTGGCGATGGGCGGGTATCCGCCGCTGGACGGGCCGTATGCGGCGATGCTCGCGGTGACCCGGGCGACGCACGAGATGGCGTCGGCCGGGCCTGTTCTTTCGGGGTCAGCGGCTGAGCCGGGGGACTGGGATTCGGTGGACGTCACGTTGTCCGCCGGGCAGACGAAGCAGTTCGTGACGTTGTATGAGGCGTTGCGGGACTTCGACGACCGGGCGGTCGAGCTGTCGTGCCCCCGGCTGTGTTTCGCGGGTTCGGAGGACCGGATCGAATATGGGGAACGGTGGGGCGGAGTGACCGTCGACATCGCCGGTCCGTTGCTGCGGGAGCGCGCCGAGCTGGAGGCGCGCGGATGGACCGTCGAGGTGCTCGACGGGCTGGACCACCTGAGCGCCATGCAGGCGGCCGCGGTGGTTCCGGTGGTGCGGCCGTGGCTGGAGAAGGTGACCTCGTGAGTGGCAATCGCGGTTCTAGCCGCGATGAACACTCACGACGCCTCCGCCTGCCGTAGCTCGTGCTCCAATGCCTCCAGTTCCGCGCCGCCGGCCATCTGCCGGGTCAGCTCCGGCAGGTCGATTTCGGTCTTCTCGTAGGACCCGAGCGCCGCGCCGCGTTTGAGGAGCAGGAAGCGGTCGGCCACCGGGTACGCGTGGTGCGGGTTGTGCGTGATCAGGACGACGCCCAGGCCCCGGTCGCGGGCCTGGGCCACGTACTTCAGCACCACGCCGGCCTGCTTCACGCCCAACGCGGCGGTCGGCTCGTCCAGGATCAGTACCTTCGCGCCGAAGTGGATGGCTCGAGCGATCGCGACGCACTGCCGTTCGCCGCCGGACAGCGTGCCGACCGGCTGTTCGACGTCTCGCAGGTCGATGCCCATCTCGGCAAGAGCTTTCTTCGTCAGCTCACGGCCTTTCCGCCGGTCCAGGGCCCGGAACGGGCCGAACCCGACGGTCGGCTCGGAGCCGAGGAAGAAGTTGCGCCACACGCTCATCAACGGCACCACCGCGAGATCCTGATACACCGTGGCGATTCCGCGATCCAGCGCTTCCCGGGGCGAAGCGAACCGTACCGGCGCGCCTTCGACCAGGAACTCGCCTTCGTCGTGCTGGTGCACCCCGGCGAGGATCTTGATCAAAGTGGACTTTCCGGCGCCGTTGTCGCCGAGCACGCAGGTGACTTCGCCCGCGTTGACCACTGTGGACACGTCGCGCAGCGCGACCACGGTGCCGTACCGCTTGCCGACGTCCTTGACTTCGAGGAGAGCGTTCATCGCCGGACCCTTTCCGCGCGCCGCCGCAGAGCGTTGTTGACCAGGACCGCCGCGAGCAGCATGATCCCGAGGAACAGCATGAACCAGTCGTTGTCCCAGCCGGCGAACACGATGCCCTGGCGCGCCATGCCGAAGATCAGCGCGCCGATCGCCGCGCCGACGGCCGAGCCGAACCCGCCGGTCAGCAGGCAGCCGCCGATCACCGCGGCGATGATGTACTGGAATTCGAGCCCGATGCCCTGGTTCGCCTGGACGCTCGCGAACCGCAGGATGTTGATCGAGCCGACCAGCCATCCGGCCAGCGCGGTGCCCATGAACAGCAGGATTTTCGTGCGCACCACCGGAACGCCGACCGCGCGTGCGCTCGCCGCCGAACCGCCGACCGCGAAGATCCAGTTGCCGAACCGCGTCCGGACCAGCAGCCACGCGGCCACCGCGATCGCGCCGAGCCACCAGACGATGGAGATCTGGAACGGGGTGCCGCCGATGTCCACCGTGGAGGCGAAGACGAACCCGGCGGACGCGTAGCCGTCGGTCGAGCGCATGCCGGACACCTGGACGGTGCCGGTCACCAGCCGGGTCACGCCGAGGTTCAATCCTTGCAGGGCAAGGAAAGTGCCGAGGGTGACGATGAAGCTCGGCAGTCCGGTCTTCATCACCAGCCAGCCGTTGAACGCGCCGACCGTCAGCGCGAAGACCAGCGAGACGAGCAGCGCGAGCCACACGTTCCAGCCCGCCTGGGTGGCGAGGATAGCGGTGACCAGCGACGTCGAGGCGGTCATCACGCCCGCGGACAGGTCGAACTCGCCGCCGACCATCAGGAGCGAGACGGCCACCGCCATGATGCCGAGCGTCGCCGCGTCGTCCAGCCAGGTCGCGGCTCCGCTGGCGCTGAAGAATTTGTCGGACGCGAAGGTGAAGAACAGGAAGACCACTACCGCGCCGAGCAGCGCGCCGATCTCCGGGCGCACCACCAGCCGGTCGGTCAGCCGCGGCTTCGCCAGGCGTTCGTCGAGGGTCGTCATCGGGTGCCCCTTTGCACGTACTGGCCGACCTTGTCCACTGTGGATTTGTCGACCAGGTCGGGTCCGGTGAGCACCGGTTTGCCGCCGCCGACGACGTTCGCGTTGTCCCGGTACAGCTTCAGGAACTCCACCGGGAGATAACCCTGTTCGTACTGCTGCTGGTCGACCGCGAACAGCACGTCCCCGGCCTTGATCGCGGCGACCACGTCGGAGTTGAGGTCGAACGTGGCGACCTGCGCCTTCGAGTTCACCGACTTGATCGCGCTCACCGCACGGGCGGCGACCTGCGAGTTGAGCGTCAGGACCGCGTCGATCGACGAGTCGGTCTGCACCGCGCCGCGGATGCGCGACTCGGCGTCGGTCGGGTTGGAGATGTCCACCTGCAGCGTCTGCACCGTGCCCGCGAACCCGGCCTTGGCACCGTCACAGCGCTGCGCCTGTCCGACGTTTCCGGCCTCGTGGATCACACACAACAGCTTGTGCTTGCCGAGGTCTTTGAACTTCTTCCCGGCTTCCTGTCCGGCGATCGACTCGTTCTGCCCGACGTGCGTGAGCGCGCCGTACTCCGCGCTCTTGTCCTCGCCGGAGTTGATGGTGATCACCGGGATCCCGGCGCGCACCGCGGCTTCGATGGACGGACGCAGCGCCTCCGGGTTGGCCATCGACACCACGAGCCCGCCGGTCTGCTGCGCGACTGCGTTGTCGATCAGCTTCGCCTGCGCGCCCGGATCTCCGTCGGACGTGTATTCGACTTGGACGCCCAGGTCCTTGCCCGCTTGTTCGGCGCCGTTCTTCACCACGTTCCAGAACGCGTCGCCCGCGGTGCCGTGGGTGATCACCGAAACCTTCAACGGTCCGGACGGCGTCGGCGCGGCGGCGGGCGCGGTCGTTTTCGGCTCGGCGGCCGGACCGGTGCACGCCGTCAGCAGCAAGCCCGCGGCCAGCAGGCCCGCCACCGCGCGGCTGGAGCGTCGTACGCGCTCCCAGCGATGGGACATCGTTGTCTCTCCTCGCTTGTCTTCCTACGTCAACCGGTGATTGTGCGCAGATACGAGAGGCTGGTCGCGACGTCCTGGCCGGGGCGGTCCACCGGGCTGTCGTCGCTCAGCGCGGTGTCCTGCTCCAGGACGTACCAGCCGTCGTAGCCCGCTTCGGCGACGGAGCGGACCATGGCTTCGATGTCCACGTCGCCCTCGCCGAGCGGCACGTAGAGCCCCTTGCCGACGGCTTCGGCGTACGGCAGCTGGCCTGCTCGGACAGCCTCGGCCAGCTCGCCGCGGACGTCCTTGAGGTGCAGGTGCCCGATCCGCCGCGGGTGCCGCTGCGCGAGCGCGACCGGGTCCGTGCCGCCGATCAGCAGGTGGCCGGTGTCCAGGCAGAGCTGGAGATCCGAGTCGGCGAGAAAGCGTTCGACCTCGGCCTCGGTCTCCACGTGCGTGCCGACGTGCGGATGCAGGACCGTCTGAAGGCCGTGTTTTGCCGCTGTGTCGCGGATCCTGCCCGCCGTGTTGACCAAAGTGGACCATTCGGCGTCGGTCAGGGTGGGCCGTTCGTCGTAACCGTCGAGGCCGGTCGCCGCGGCGAGGACGAGTGTTCCGCCGCCACACGCCGCAAAGAGCGCCGCTGAGTCTTCCGCCTCGCCGACCGCCGCGTCCGGGTTCACGTGCAGCGGCACCGCAAGGAAGCCGCCGACGAGTTCGAGCCGGTGACTGCCCAGCAGCTTCTTCAGCGCGGCCGGTTCGCGCGGCAGGTAGCCGGGCGGACCCAATTCCGTTGCGGTGACGCCTAATTCGGCCATCTCGCCGAGTACTGCCGGGGCCTCGAGCACTCGGCCCCAGCCGGGCACCTCGCAGACTCCCCACGAGATCGGGGCGGCGGCGACACGGATCTTCGCGGTCATGGATCCCTCTCCGGTCGGGGACAGTGCCTTCCGATGGATGCGGTGCGCGTGCCCTTGATTAGAGCGCTCTAAGCTTGTAGCGTCCGACCCGTCGAGTCAAGCGTTTCTCCGGGGAGGTTTCCGCATGGGGAAGCCCACCATGGAGGACGTCGCGGAGCGAGCCGGAGTCTCCCGGGCGCTGGTCTCGCTCGTCATGCGCAACGCGCCGAACGTCTCGGCGCAGCGGCGCGCGGCGGTGCTGAAAGCGGCCGAGGAACTGGGTTATTCGCCGCATGTGATGGCGCGGTCTCTCGCGAGCCGGACGTCGACGGTGCTGGGCGTGATGGTGAACGACCTGCGCAACGCCTTCTTCGCCGACGTCGTGGAAGGGCTGGACGCGGCGGCCCAAGCGGCCGGGTTCGACTTGATCCTCAACACCGGCGGCCGGATGCCTTCTCGGGAAGGCGCGGCATTGCGCAGTCTTCTGTCGTTCCGTCCGGCTGGCGTGGTGCTGTTGTCGCCGGTGGTTCCGGCCGCGGCGATCGAAGCCGCGGCACGGCAGTGTCCAGTAGTGTTGGTGTCGCGTACTTCCCGGCTGTCCACTGTGGATACGGTGAACGACGACGGCGAAGCTGGCGCTGCGTTGGCCGTCGAGCACTTGGTGCAGCTGGGGCATCGCCGGATCGCGCACCTCGACGGCGGGGGAGCGGCCGGTGCCGCGGCGCGGCGCCGAGGGTTTCGGCAGGCGATGCGGGCGCACGGGCTCGAACCGATCGTGGTGCGCAGCGAACATACCGACACCGCGGGCGAGAAAGCCGTGCAGGAGTTGCTGTCCTCGCACTCCCCGCGGCCGACCGCGCTGCTGGCGGGCAACGACTTCAACGCGGTCGGCGCGATCTCAGCGCTTGAGGAACACGGTTTGCGGGTACCGGAGGACGTTTCGGTGGTCGGCTACGACAACACGTCCTTGGCCGCCCTGCGGCACATTTCACTGACCACAGTGGACCAGCCGCGCGCGGAAATGGCGCGGCTGGCTTTCGACGCGTTACTGGAGCGCGTCCGCGGTGAACGCACTGAACCGGTGCGGCATCTGCTCCATCCGTCCCTGGTCGTGCGGCAGACCACGGGGCCGAACTCAGGGGAGGCACAGCGGTGAGGTTGGGACTGGCAGGGGCCGGGCGGATCGGTGCTTCGCACGCGGAAACGCTGGCGGGCTTCGAAGAGGTCACGTCCGTGGTCGTCGCGGACGTGGATCCCGCGCGAGCGCAAGCGGTGGCCGTTCGGCTCGGGGTCGAGGCGGCCGAGGGAATCGACGCGCTGTTCCGCGCTGGCCTCGACGGCCTGGTCATCGCGGCGGCCACGGACGCGCATCCGGAATTGATCATCCAGGCGGTCGACGCGCGGGTCCCGGTGTTCTGCGAGAAGCCGGTCGCCGCGGACATCCCCGGCACGCTCGCGGTGATCGACCGGATCGCGGACGCGGACGTCCCGGTGCAGATCGGCTTCCAGCGCCGGTTCGACGCGGGCTACCAGGCCGCGCGGGTCGCGGTGGAAAGCGGGGAACTGGGCTGGCTGCACACCGTGCGGGCGACCACTTTGGACCCGGCCCCGCCGCCTGCCGCCTATATCGCGCACTCCGGCGGCTTGTTCCGGGACTGCGGGGTGCACGACTTCGACATCATCCGCTGGGTGACCGGCCGGGAGGTCGAGGAGGTATTCGCCTTGGGACGCAACAAAGGCGAGCAGTTCTTCGCCGATTCTGGAGACGTCGACACCGCAGCGGTCGCGATGACGCTCGACGACGGAACTCTCGCGACGGTCTCGCTGACGCGCTACAACGGCGCGGGCTACGACGTGCGTTTCGAGGCCCTCGGTTCATCGGGGAATGCCGTGGTGGGCTTGGACGACCAGGCTCCGCTGCGGTCGGTGGAGCCCGGCGTCGAGCCATTGCCGGGACCGGCGTACCCAGGCTTCATGGAACGCTTCCGGACGGCTTATGCCGCTGAGCTGCGGGCGTTCCTGGACGTGGCCGCCGGACGGATCCCGTCGCCAGCGGGGGCGGGGGATGCGTTGGAGGCGTTCTACATCGCGGAGGCGTGCGAGGTCTCCCGTAAGGAGAATCGTCCGGTGCGGGTCGCGGAGGTGCGACGGTAGGTCAAGCTCGCGGGCGAAGCAGCTTCTCCACCAACGTATCCACCAATTCCTCCGGCACTGCCGCCCCGGTCAGTGCACAGTAGACAATCGGCCCGACCAGAGCGTCCATTGTGGCTTCTGGTCCCAGCGCCGGAGAAACCTCGCCTTCCTCGGCGGCCCGCGTCAGCATCTCGCGTTCGGCGATCTGCCGCGGTTCCAGGTAACGCTCGTGGAAGCGAGCCGCGGTCGCGACGTCGTGCTGTGCCTCGGCCAGCAGGGTGAGCAGGCATTTGCCCGCCGGGTCTTCGGCGAGGAAGTGCGCGAAGTCGCGCAGATACGTGCGGATGCTGTCGGCCGTCGGCAGTTCCGTCGGCACCGGCAGGCGTTTCTCGCTGTCCTCGATCAGCGTGTCCAGCAGGATTTCGACCTTGGACGGCCACCAGCGGTAGATCGTCTGCTTGGCGACGCCGGCACGACGCGCGATCGCCTCGACGGTCAGTGCGCTGAAGCCGTGTTCGACCAGCAGGTCGTCGGCAGCGTGGAGGACGGCCAGGCGCGCGGCCTCGTCGCGCCGGTTGCCGGAGCGTGCCCTGCGGGGCTGGGAATTGACGGCGGGCATACCGGGCACTTTACCCGTGCTAACGGCTAGACGTGACGTTGCGTCTAAACAAGAGAGGTCATGGCTGCCGCCGGGCACTGGTGGTCGGAGCTTCGCGGGCGCTGGTCACCGAACTGGACCGGCGCGGGTGGGAGGTCGTCGCGACGACTCGTGATGGTGCGGTGCCTCGAGAAGGGCTGCGGATCGAGCGACTCGAGATGACCGACGACGCACAGATCGCCGCGTTGCGCGGCAGAATGGACGATCCGCTCGATCTGCTCTTCGTGAACGCGGCGATCGACTGAGGGAATCTGCCGATCAGCGAAGTTTCTGCCGAGGTGTTCTCCGAAGTGATGATCACTAACGCGTTGGGCCCGTTGAGAGTTCTCGAAGGACTGCATGATCTGGTCGCGCCGGGCGGCACGGTCGCGGTGATGTCGTCCGAGCAGGGCAGCATCTCGATGAACGTCGAGCCTGGATACGAGCTCTACAAAACGGCCGTTGCTGCCCGGGGAAAGCGTGCCCGCGGTCGTCGAGGTGCTGGAAGCGCAGGCAGGCGAGCCGGGGCTGCGGTTCCTCGACCGCTTCGGCAAGCCGTTCCCTGGTAACGACTGGGCCGATCGGGTAGCGCCGGGCGGCTTCGCGTGCCAAGCTGCGGGGCGTGCCTGGATCCGGAGAATCCGAGATCGTGCTGATCCCGCTCGACGAGCAGGGGCTTGAGCGGCTGCTGGAAGCCGCGGTGGCCGACGCCGAACCGGCCGAGGTCATGCCGCCGGTGGAAGGTCCCGCCGGCTGGACCGAAGCCCGCCGCGAAGCGTTTCTCGCCTTTCACCGCCGACGATCGCTCAATCCGGACACCGCCATCGAAACGACCTGGGTCATCGAGGTCGACGGCCGGGTCCGCGGGGCGGCCCGGCTGCGGCCGGTGTCCGGACGGGCCGCGCTGGAGGTCGAAGCCGGGGTGTGGCTGTGCCGTTCGGCCCGCGGCCGGGGGATCGGACGCAAGGTGGCCGCGGTGCTGCTGGACGCGGCCCGCGACGGCGGCGCGGCGAAATTCGTCGCGACGACCACTGTGGACAATGCGGCGGCCCGGCGGCTGCTCAGCGGAACCGGCGCGGAACTGGACGTCCGCGGCACGGAGATCGACGCGCACCTGGACTTCTGACCGATTGCCCGCACGCGCCCCGAAAACGGCGTTGGACGCCGCATTGAGTGCGTCAGACGCACCCAATGCGGCGTCGCGGTGAGCGCCGAGAGGCAGCGGGTCAGTTGAGTTCCAGCTCCGGCGAGTACATGTCGAACCAGTGGTGCAGGTCCAGCGCCCGGTCCATGCCGACCCGCTGCGCCTGGCTGATCGCCGACGGGTCCGTCTCCGCCGACTGCCGCAGCCATTCCCGGCTGACCATCTGGAACACCGGGTTGTCCTTCTGCGCCAAGGCTTCCTTGATCTGCTGCTGCAACGCGACCGCGTACCCCGGGTCCTGAGTGGACGGATACGGGCTCTTCACCCGGTCCCGCACCGAGGCGGGCAGCACGTGCTTCGTCGCGTGCCGCAGCAGGCTCTTTTCCCGGCCGTCAAAGGTCTTCAGCGACCACGGCGCGTTGTAGACGTACTCGACGAGCCGGTGGTCGCAGAACGGCACGCGCACTTCCAGGCCGACCGCCATCGACATCCGGTCCTTGCGGTCGAGCAGCTGCCGCACGAACCGGGTCAGGTGCAGGTTCGAGATGACCCGCATCCGAGACTCCCGCTCGGACTCGCCGTCCAGCAGGTCCACTTGGGACACCGCGGTCCGGTACTGGTCGGCGATGTAGGAATCGAGGTCCAGCTTCGCGGAGAGTCCGGGGTCGAGCAGCGAGCCCCGGTCCTCCATCAGGCTGTTGCGGAACGCCAGCCACGGGAAGGTGTCCGCGTTGACCGCGGCCTCGTCGTGGAACCAGCGGTACCCGCCGAACACCTCGTCGGCCGATTCGCCGGACAGCGCCACCGTCGATTCCGCGCGGATCGCCTTGAACAGCAAGTACAACGACGTGTCCATGTCGCCGAGCCCGGACGGGATGTCGCGGGCGCGCAGGACCGCGCGGCGGACCTCGGGGTTGCTCAGGTCGGCCGGGTTCAGCATCACGTCCTGGTGCGCGGAACCGACGAGCTTGGCGACATCGCGGATGTAGGGCGAGTCGGGGGTGTCGCGCATTTCGTCGGGCTTGAAGTTCTCCTCCTGCCCGAAAAAGTCGACCGAGAAGGTGCGCAGCTGCTCGCCTTCCTCGGCCAGCCGCGCGGCGGCGAGGCCGGTGACCGCGCTCGAGTCGAGGCCGCCGGACAGCAGCACGCAGCGCGGGACGTCGGCGATCAGCTGCCGGTGGACGATGTCGGTCATCAGCTCGCGCACGCGCGCGACCGTCGTCTCCTGGTCGTCGGTGTGCTGCTTCGCGTCGAGCTTCCAGTAGGTGCGGGTGTTGATCCCCTCGCGGGTCACGGTCACGACGGTGGCCGGGTCGACCTCGTACATGCCCTTCCACAGCGACCAGCCCGGCCGCTTCGTGAAGCCCATCAGCTCGCGCAGGCCGTCGCTGTCGACCACCTTGCGCGCCAACGGGTTCGCCAGGATCGCCTTCGGCTCGGAGCCGAACAGGACGCCGTCGCGGGTGGGGTAGTAGTAGAACGGCTTGATGCCCATCCGGTCGCGGATCATCACGAGCTTCTGGTCGCGCTCGTCCCAGATCGCGAACGCGTACATGCCGTTGAGGTGGTCCACGACCTCCGTGCCCCACTGCAGGTAGCCGTGCAGCACGACCTCGGTGTCGCTGTCGGTCTCCCAGCGGTGGCCCAGTTTGGTGAGTTCTTCACGAAGTTCGGCGAAGTTGTACGTCTCGCCGCTGTAGACCATCGCGACTTCGCCGTTCGGCGTCTTCACGCTCATCGGCTGGCGTCCGCCCGGCAGATCGATGATGGCGAGCCTGCGATGGCCCAGCGCGACCGAGCGGCGGACCCAGGTTCCGCGGTCGTCGGGTCCCCGGCAGGCCATGGTCTCGGTCATCGCGTCCGCGATCTCCTGCTGCTGCGTGAGATCGGTGTCGTAGGACACCCAGCCCGCGATTCCGCACATACGAGACCTCCCTGAGCCAGTTAGTTAGCTGATACAAGTATCGGTAACCCAGGTGTAACACGAACTCGAATTCATGTCTGCCCGAATTGCACTCTCTGTCCTTGATCCACTACTTGCTGTGCCGCAAGTCACCCACCAACTACGGACAGTCATGCGCCCTCGCTAACCCGGATGGCGCTTGACGTCGTGGCCCGGGTCACCGGCCGTCAAGATCGCGTAAACGCCCCCAGGTCGCCGCGTCAAGGACCCGTCAGACGCGGGATGCGCACCGTCGCGCCCACCGCACAGTGGCTCTCGACCGACGGTCACCCGTGCCGGGTGACCCTTCCTGAGAGGTGCCTCGTGGCAGATTTGCTGTACGCCCTGTTGCTCATCGGCGTTTTCGCGGTGCTTGCCGGTGTCCTGCGCGGGCTGGAGAAGCTGTGAGCGGCGCGGGCACCGTGGCCAACATCGTCGGCGGGCTGCTGGCGCTTGGCCTCCTCGGCTACCTGTTCGTCGCCCTCGTGAGGCCGGAGAAATTCTGAGATGAGTGACGTCGCGGCCGGCTTCGCGCAAGCCGGCGTGCTCCTGGTCGCCCTCGCGGTGGTCTACCGACCCCTCGGCGACTACCTCGCCCGCGTCTTCTCCACCGAGAAGCACCTGCGGGTCGAGAAGGCCCTGTACAAGATCGTCCGCGTCGACCCGGACACCGAACAGCACTGGAAGACCTACGCCTCCGGGGTGCTCGGCTTCTCGTTCGTCTCGGTGCTCCTGCTGTACCTGCTGCAGCGCTTGCAGTCGATCCTGCCGTGGAACTTCGGCCGCGGGCCGGTGTCGCCCGCCGTCGCGTTCAACACCGCGGTTTCCTTCGTGACCAACACGAACTGGCAGTCCTACACGCCCGAGACGACGATGGGCCACTTCGTCCAGATGGCCGGGCTCACCGTGCAGAACTTCCTGTCCGCGGGCGTCGGGCTCGCCGTGGCGATCGCGGTGACGCGCGGGTTCGTCCGCTCGCGCACCGACCGGCTCGGCAACTTCTGGGTCGACCTGACCCGCGGCACGATCCGCGTGCTGCTGCCGATGGCGTTCGTGTTCGCGCTCGTCCTCGTGGCGCTCGGCGTGGTGCAGAGCCTGCGGTCCGGCGTCGCGGTGACGAACCCGGACGGCTCGCACAGCACGATCGCGCTCGCGCCGGCTGCTGGCCAGGAAGCGATCAAGGAACTTGGCACGAACGGAGGCGGCATCTTCAACGCTAACTCCGCGCACCCGTTCGAGAATCCGAATGTCTGGACCAATGTCGTCGAAATGTTCCTGATCCTCGTCATCCCGGTCTGCCTGACCCGCGCCTTCGGGCAGCTGGTAGGCAACCGCAAGCAGGGCTACGTCCTGCTGTCGGTGATGACCGGTCTGTGGGCGGCGATGCTCGCGGTGATCTGGACGTCCGAGGCGCGCACGAACAGCCCGGCGGCACTCGCCGCGGGAGCGAATCTCGAAGGCAAGGAACAGCGGTTCGGGATCGGCGGCACGTCGTTGTTCGCCGACACCACCACCGGCACGTCGACCGGCGCGGTCAACGGCGCGCACGACAGCCTGTCCGGACTGGGCGGCGGAGGCACGCTGCTGAACATGCTCTTCGGCGAGGTTTCGCCGGGCGGCGTCGGCACCGGGCTGTACGGGATTCTCGTCATGGCCGTGATCGCGATGTTCCTGGCCGGGCTCATGGTCGGCCGGACGCCGGAGTACCTGGGCAAGAAGCTCGGCAAGCGCGAGGTCACCTGCGCGGCGATTTCGATGCTGGCCATGCCCACGGTGGTGTTGCTCGGTTCCGGCATCGCCCTGCTGCTGCCGGGCACCCGGGACGCGCTCGGCAACGCGGGCCCGCACGGGCTGTCCGAAGTCCTTTACGGCTACACGTCCGCGGGCAACAACAACGGCAGCGCGTTCGGCGGTCTCACCGCGACCAGCGACTGGTTCCAGGCGTCGCTTTCGGTGGCCATGCTGGTCGGCCGGTTCGTGCCGATCGTCGCGGTGCTCTGCCTGGCGGGTTCGCTCGCGTCGCAGAAGAAAGTCCCCGAAACCGCGGGCACGCTGCCCACCACCGGACCGCTGTTCGGGACGTTGCTGACCGGCACGGTCGTCCTCGTCGCGGCTCTCACGTTCATCCCGGCGCTCGCGCTGGGTCCCATCGCGGAGGCGTTGGCATGACCATCACTCAGGAGCGGACTCCGGAAGAGGAGACGCAGCACCATGTCGAGAATGCTGGACGCGTCGGAGCCGGTGTCTTCAGCCCGAAGCAGCTCTGGTCGTCGCTGCCGGACGCGCTGCGCAAACTGAACCCGCGTCACCAGCTCAAAAACCCGGTGATGTTCGTGGTGTGGGCCGGTTCGGTCCTGACCACCGTCTTCGCGATCACCGATCCGAGCGTGTTCTCGATCCTCATCGCGGTGTGGCTGTGGTTCACCGTCGTGTTCGCGAACCTGGCCGAAGCCGTCGCCGAAGGACGCGGCAAGGCGCAGGCGGAATCGTTGCGGCGGACCAAAAAGGAGACCGTCGCGCGGCGGCTCACCGAGGACGGTTCCGAGGAGCGGGTGCCCGGCGTGGACCTGCGCGTAGGCGACCGCGTGGTGGTCGAGGCCGGGCAGGTGATCCCCGGTGACGGCGACGTCGTCGAAGGCATCGCCACGGTCGACGAATCGGCCATCACCGGCGAATCGGCCCCGGTGATCCGGGAGTCCGGCGGCGACCGCAGCGCGGTCACCGGCGGCACCACGGTGCTGAGCGACCGGATCGTGGTCCGGATCAGCACCAAGCCGGGCGAGTCCTTTGTGGACCGGATGATCGCGTTGGTGGAAGGCGCTTCCCGGCAGAAGACGCCGAACGAGATCGCGCTGACCATCCTGCTGTCGACGCTGACCATCATCTTCCTGCTCGCCGTCGTGGCTCTGCAGCCGATGGCGGCCTACTCCGGCAGCGAGCAGTCGGTGATCGTGCTGACCGCACTGCTGGTCTGCCTGATCCCGACGACGATCGGAGCGCTGCTGAGCGCGATCGGCATCGCCGGAATGGACCGGTTGGTGCAGCGCAACGTCCTCGCCACCTCCGGCCGGGCGGTCGAAGCCGCGGGCGACGTGTCGACGCTGTTGCTCGACAAGACCGGAACGATCACCTTCGGCAACCGGCGCGCGACCGAACTGATCCCGGTCGGCCAGTCCACTGTGGATGATCTGGCGCGCGCGGCCCGGCTGTCCAGCCTCGCCGACGGAACGCCGGAAGGCCGCAGCATCGTCGAGCTGATCGCCGAGCGGCACGGGCTTCCGGCCGCGGCGGACGACACCGAGAAGCTCGCCGAGTTCGTGCCGTTCACCGCGCAGACCCGGATGAGCGGGATCGACGTCGGCGGGCGCGAGGTCCGCAAGGGCGCGGCCTCGGCGGTGCGCGAATGGGTCCGCGAGCGCGGCGGCGACGTGCCGGACGAGACCGAACGCGTCGTGGACGAGATCAGCCAGCAGGGCGGAACCCCGCTGGTGGTCGCGGAATCGGCGGGCGGGACGGCCTTCGTGCGCGGCGTGATCCGGCTGTCGGACGTGGTGAAGCCGGGCATGAAGGAGCGCTTCGAGGAACTGCGCTCGATGGGCATCAAAACGGTGATGATCACCGGCGACAACCCGCTCACCGCGAAGGCCATCGCGCAGGATGCGGGCGTCGACGACTATCTCGCCGAGGCCATGCCCGAGGACAAGATGGCGCTCATCAAGAAGGAGCAGGAGGGCGGGCGGCTCGTCGCGATGACCGGCGACGGCACGAACGACGCGCCCGCGCTCGCGCAGTCCGACGTCGGCGTGGCGATGAACACCGGGACCATGGCGGCGAAAGAGGCCGGCAACATGGTCGACCTCGACTCGAACCCGACGAAGCTGATCGAGATCGTCGGGATCGGCAAACAGCTGCTGATCACCCGCGGCGCGCTCACCACGTTCAGCGTGGCGAACGACCTCGCGAAGTACTTCGCCATCCTGCCGGCGATGTTCACCAGCATTTTCGCCCAGCTCGGCGCGCTCAACATCATGCACCTGGCGACGCCGAAGTCGGCGATCCTCTCCGCGGTCATCTTCAACGCGCTGATCATCGTCGCGCTGATCCCGCTCGCCCTGCGCGGCGTGCGGTACCGGCCTTCGTCGGCCTCCGCGCTGCTGCGCCGCAACCTGCTCGTCTACGGCCTCGGCGGGATCGTCAGCCCGTTCCTCGGGATCTGGGTGATCGACCTGATCGTGCGCCACATTCCAGGGATTGGCTGACATGAACGTCTTGCTCAAGCAGACCTGGGCGGGCTTGCGCCTGCTCATCGCGATGACCGTGCTGCTCGGCATCGGCTACCCGCTGGGCGTGTGGGCGGTGTCCCGGGTCCCCGGCCTTCAGGGGAACGCCGAGGGCTCGGTGGTGACGGTCAACGGCCAAGCCGTCGGCTCGTCGCTGATCGGGATCGACCCGGTGCCCGCCGACGCCGCCCACGACCCGTGGTTCCACAACCGGCCCTCCGCCGGTTCCAAGGACCTCCTCGGGCCGGGTGACCCGTCGACGTCGGGGCCGTCCAACAAGGGCCCGTACAACGAGGATCTCACCAAGGCCATCGCGCAGCGGCGACAGCTGATCGCCCAGCGCGAGGGCGTCACCCCGGCGGAGGTGCCCGCGGACGCGGTGACCGCGTCGGGCTCGGGCCTCGACCCCGCGATCAGCGTCTCCTACGCCGAGCTGCAAGTGCTTCGCGTGGCGCGCAACACCGGATTGAGCGAGGAGAAGGTACGGCAGCTGGTCGTGGACAACACGACCGGCAGCGGGATCGGTGTGCCGGGCGTGAATGTGCTCCGGCTCAACCTTGCCGTGCATTCGGCCGCTCCTGGAGCACACTGACACGGTGAGCACCTCTGACACCTCCCCGAAGCCGCGCCGAGGCGAACTGCGGATCTACCTCGGTGCGGCTCCGGGGGTCGGCAAAACCTTCGCCATGCTCGGCGAAGCACGCCGTCGGCTCGACCGCGGCACCGACGTGGTCGTCGGCCTGGTCGAAACGCACGGCCGCAAGAAGACCGCGGACCTGCTGGACGGGCTGGAGGTCGTGCCGCGGCGCACGGTCAGCCATCGCGGGCACGAGTTCGCCGAGATGGACCTCGACGCGGTGCTCGCCCGCGCGCCGGAGGTCGTCGTCGTGGACGAGCTGGCGCACACGAACGTGCCCGGCGGACGGCACGAGAAACGCTGGCAGGACATCGACGAACTGCTCGACGCGGGCATCGACGTGCTGTCCACGGTCAACGTTCAGCACCTGCAGAGCCTCAACGACGTGGTCGAGCGGATCACCGGCGTCACCCAGCAGGAAACCGTGCCGGACGAGGTCGTGCGCCGCGCGGAGCAGCTGGAACTGGTGGACATCACGCCGGAGGCGCTGCGGCGGCGGCTCGCGCACGGCAACGTCTACCCGGCCGAGCGCATCGACGCCGCGCTGGGCAACTACTTCCGGCCCGGCAACCTCACCGCGCTGCGCGAACTGGCGCTGCTGTGGGTGGCCGACCAGGTCGACGTCGCGCTGCAGCGTTATCGCGCCGAGCAGAAGATCACCGATACGTGGGAGACGCGCGAACGGGTGGTCGTGTCGATCACCGGCGGGCCGGAAAGCGAGACGCTGATCCGGCGCGCCAGCCGGATCGCCACCCGGGCGGGCGCGGAACTGCAGGTCGTGCACATCCTGCGCGGCGACGGCCTGGCCGGTCTCGGGCCGACCGCGATGGCCCGCTGCCGCACGCTGGCCGAGGAGGTCGGCGCGACCTTCCACGCCGTGGTCGGCGACGACGTGCCGACAGCGTTGCTCGACTTCGCGCGCGGGGTCAACGCGACTCAGCTGGTGGTCGGCACTTCGCGGCGCTCCCGGATCGCGCGGCTTTTCGACCAGGGCATCGGCGCGACCGTGGTGCAGCAGTCCGGGCCGATCGACGTGCACATGGTCACGCACTCCTACGCCGGCGGACGGCTGCGGGCGCGGCTGGGCACGAACCCCTTGGCTCCGTCGCGGCTCGTGATGGGCTGGGTGCTGAGCATCCTGCTGCCGGTCGCCGCGACCGGTCTCGGGGTGCTGCTGCGCGACGCGGTCGAGTTCTCCACCGACGTGATCCTCTACGTGCTGGCCACCGTCGTCGTCGCGTTGGTGGGCGGGCTGGGCCCGGCTTTGCTGGCCGCGATCTTCGGCGCGGGGCTGTTGAACTTCTTCTTCACGCCGCCGCTGTACACGCTGGATGTGCACAGCCCGCAGAATGTCGTGACGCTGATCGCGATGATCGTGGTGGCGGTGATGGTGGCGCTGGTCGTCGCTTCCGCTGCTCGACGCGGCGTGGCGGCGGCGCGGGCCCGGACGGAGGCGTCGCTGCTGGCGTCGTACGCGCGCACGGTGCTGACCAACCCGAATCCGATTGAGCGGTTGCTGGAGAAGGTGCGGGAGAATTTCGGCCTCACTTCCGTGACGCTGCTGGAGAAACGCAACGGCAAATGGGACAAGGTCGCGCTGTCCGGCGGCGAGCCGTGCGCGGATCCGGATGAGGCCGATGTGGACATCGCGGTGACCGCGGACGTGCATCTGACGCTGCGCGGACGTGCGTTGCCCGCTGCGGACCGTCGTGTGTTGGAAGCCGTTGCGGGACAAGCGTTGCTCGCCTTGCGCCAGCAGCGGATGGCAGCGGCCGCGGCGGCCGCCGAACGCAAGGCCGAGGCGACCGAGCTGCGGACGACGCTGCTGTCCGCGGTCGGACATGACCTGCGGACGCCGCTCACGTCCATCAAGGCCGCGATCGGCAGCCTCCGCGCGCCGGACCTGTCTCTGTCCGATGAGGACACTGAGGAACTGATGGAAGCGGTCGAGCTTTCGGCGGACCGGCTCGCCGGGCTGATCGACAACCTCCTCGACTCGTCGCGCCTGGCGACCGGTGCGGTCACCCCGCATCTGCGGCCGGTCGGCTACGACGAGGTGGTCGCGCATGCCCTGTCCACTGTGGACAACTCGCAGGAGGTGCAGGTGTCCGTGGACCCGCGATTGCCTTCTGTGCTGGCGGATCCCGGCTTGCTGGAACGGGTGATCGCGAACGTGCTGGACAACGCTCTCCGGCATGGCGGCGGGGACGTTTCGGCGCGGGCGAGCGCGCATTCGGAATTCGTGGAGCTGCGGATCGTCGACCACGGCAAGGGGCTGCGGAAGGGCGCCGCGGAGTCCGCGTTCGCGCCGTTCCAGCGGCTGGGCGGCGATCGGGACTCGACGCCGGGCGTCGGGCTCGGCTTGTCCGTCGCGAAGGGGTTCACCGAGGCGATGGGCGGTACGGTTCGCGCCGAGGACACTCCTGGTGGAGGCTTGACCGTGGTGATCTCCCTGCCGGCCTGTACCGGCCGGGAACTCGTGGAAGCTGAATCGGCGGAGGAGGGCGCGGCGCGATGACTGCCGACCAAACGGCGACGGTGCTGGTCGTCGACGACGAACCGCAGATCGTGCGGGCGCTGCGGATCAACCTCAACGCGCGCGGATACAAGGTGATCACCGCACACGACGGCACCGCCGCTCTGAAAGCGGTCGCCGAGACGAAACCCGACGTGGTGGTGCTCGACCTCGGCCTGCCCGACCTCGACGGCACCGAAGTGATCGCGGGCCTGCGCGGCTGGACCACGGTGCCGATCATCGTCCTGTCCGCGCGGGGCGATTCGGCGGACAAGGTGCAAGCGCTCGACGCGGGCGCCGACGACTACGTCACCAAACCCTTCGGAATGGACGAACTGCTCGCCCGCTTGCGTGCTGCGGTGCGGCGTTCGTCGGTGGCAGGCGCGGACGGCGCGGAAGCCGTAGTGGACACCGGCTCGTTCACGATCGACCTGGCGGCGAAGAAGGTCCTGCGCGAGGGCCGCGAGGTGCACCTGACGAAGACCGAATGGGGCGTGCTCGAACTGCTGGTGCGCAATCGCGGCCGGTTGGTGGCGCAGAAGCAGCTGCTGCACGAGGTGTGGGGGCCGTCGTACGAGACGGAATCCCATTACCTGCGCGTGTATTTGGCACAGTTGCGGCGGAAGCTGGAGCCGGAACCTTCGCGGCCGCGCCACCTTCTCACTGAACCCGGCATGGGCTACCGCTTCGAAGCCTGACACCCCTGGCCGGAACGCCGTGAAGGGCTCCTTGAAGGAATCAGATTCCTTCAAGGAGCCCTTCACGGACTTCAGCGGCTGGTGGAGCTCGTCGGGTTGGTGTCCGAAGTGGACGCGCTCGACGTGGACGACGGCTGGCCGCCGGTCGAGCTGCTGCCCGTCGGGGGCTTCGGCGCCGAACTGTCCGACGATGGCGGGTTCGTCGGAGTCGAGGTTTCCGGCGGGGTGGTCACCGGGGTCGAGGGCGGCGTAGTGGTTCCGCCAGAAGACTTGGTGGGCGGCGGCGGGTCGCTGCGTTGCGACGTGGTGCCGCCTGGCACCGGCTGTCCGCCGCCGGGCTGACCTCCCGGCTGACCGGCGGGCTGGCCCGCGTTCGGCGGGGGAGTGATGACGCTCGTCGTCGGCTTTCCGTCCGGGCCGACGGCGACCACCGTGGTCGGGGTCGGCGGGGCGGTCTGGCCGGGCGTCGGCGAACCGGGGACCGTCATCGGGCCGCCGGGGACGGCGTTGCCCGGCACGACGACCTGCGAGCTGCCCTGCAGCCCGCCCGGGCCGCCGCCGCTCGTGGTGTTCGTCGCGGTGTCGGTGACCGAGCCGGGGCCGGCCAGTTCGGCGACCGCGGCGAAGGCCGTGGCGACCACGAGGCCGCTGACGCCCAGGATCGCGTAGCCGGAGCGGCTCAGCCTCCCGCTCGCGCCCTTCGGCGGAGCGGTGGGGGCAGCGCTCACCGCGATCGCGTTCTCGGGCGACGCTGAGCTTGGTTCAGGCCCGTCGGGACGGGACATGCAGGCTCCTTAGAAGGGTCAACGCTCAAGTCGAGGGGCGGCACGGGGAAGCGGGCTCCGGACCCCGGATGCCAGGCCGGAGATTATCACTGCTCAGCACCCCTACCCGCGACCGAGGGACAGGGCCGTCACGGTCCGCAGCCGGGCGCGTGCGGCAGGATGGGACCGGTGAACGAGCAGGAATCGCCCGTCCGGCTGGCCGCCTGGGTGCACGGGCAGGTGCAAGGAGTCGGTTTTCGCTGGTGGACCCGGAGCCGGGCACTGGAACTCGGCTTGACCGGATTCGCCAGGAATCTCCCGGACGGCCGTGTTGAAGTCGTCGCGGAGGGTAGCCGTGACCACTGTGCGCAGTTGCTGGCCGCGCTGCGCTCCGGAACCTCACCCGGACGAGTGGATCAGGTCGTTGAACGCTGGAGCGCCGCCAAGGGCGGGCTGGACGGATTCGCCGAACGCTGAGGCCGGTGTGGCGGCTGCGGCTGATGGGGTGTCTGGGGTTGCCGGGGCGGCCGATCCTGTGCTAGGCGCGCCCGGGCGGCCCGGCCTCCCACGGTGCTCCGGAACCCCCGGGTAGCCTGTCCCGAACCGGGGGAACCGGTAGCCATCCAGTACCCGTGGCCAAGAGGGGTCGGCAGCACGTGCACCTGAAAAGCCTGACGCTCAAGGGCTTCAAGTCCTTCGCCTCGGCGACCACGCTGCGCTTCGAACCCGGCATCACCTGCGTGGTCGGCCCGAACGGCTCCGGAAAGTCGAACGTCCTCGACGCGCTGCGCTGGGTCATGGGCACCCAGGGCGCGAAGGACCTGCGCGGCGGCAAGATGGAAGACGTCATCTTCGCCGGCACCGCGGGCCGCGCCCCGCTCGGCCGCGCCGAGGTCACGCTCACCATCGACAACGCCGACGGCGCGCTGCCGATCGAGTACGCCGAGGTGTCCATCACCCGCCGGATGTTCCGCGACGGCGCGAGCGAGTACGAGATCAACGGCGACCGCTGCCGGCTGATGGACGTCCAGGAACTGCTGTCGGACTCCGGCATCGGCCGGGAGATGCACGTCATCGTCGGGCAGGGGCAGCTGTCGGCGATCCTGGAGTCGAAGCCCGAGGAGCGGCGCGCGTTCATCGAGGAGGCCGCGGGCGTCCTCAAGCACCGCAAGCGCAAAGAGCAGACCCTGCGCAAGCTCAACAACATGCAGGGCAACCTCGACCGGCTCACCGACCTCACCACGGAACTGCGCCGGCAGCTCAAACCGCTGGGCAAACAGGCCGAGATCGCCCGCAAGGCCCAGTCGGTGCAGTCCGACCTGCGCGACGCCCGGCTCCGGCTGCTGGCCGACGACCTGGTCACCCAGCGCGAGTCCATCGCCCGCGACGAGGCGGACGAGCGCACCGCTCGCCAGCGCCGCGCCGAGGTCGAGCAGGCGCTGGAAATCGTGTCCGCCGAAGAGGCCGAGCTGGAGGCCTCGCTCGCCGAGGACGCGCCGCGGCTGCAGACCGCGCAGGAGACTTGGTACAAGCTGTCCGCGCTCACCGAACGGCTGCGCGGCACCGTGCGGCTGGCCGTGGAACGGCAGCGGCACCTTTCTTCGGACGTTTCCGCGCCCACCGGCGGCCGCGACCCGGAGGAACTGCTCGCCGAGGCCGAACAGGCCGCGGAGCGCGAGCAGGAACTGACCGAAGCCGTCATGGAGGCCCGCGAACTTCTCGCGGAAACCGTGCTGCGCCGGGAAGATCTCGAACAGCGGGTGCAGGCCGCGGAGCGCGCGCACTGGGCCGCGGTCCGGGCGATCGCCGACCGTCGGGAAGGCATGGCGAAGCTGACCGGCCAGGTCGAAGCGTTGCGCAGCAAGAACGGCGCGACCGCGGAAGAAGTCGACCGGCTCACCGTCGGGCTGCAGGAAGCGGCCGAGCGCGCGGAAATCGCGGTCGAGGAGCTGGAAGAAGCCAAAGCCGCCGGCGGCACGGAAGACTCCGACGACGCTGAGCTGCAGCAGCGCCACGACCGTGCGGTCGAGGCGAACAACGCCGCCAAGGCCCGCGTCGAGGAGCTGGTGAAGGCCGAGCGCGGTTCCGAGCGGGAGATCGCGTCGGAGCGGGCCCGGGTTGAGGCGCTGTCGATGGGCCTCAAGCGCAAGGACGGCGCGGGCGCGCTGCTCGGCGCGTCCGCGGAATTGCCGGGCCTGCTCGGTTCGGTCGCCGCGTTGCTCACCGTGCAGCCGGGGCACGAGGTCGCGCTGGCCGCCGCGCTCGGGCCGGTGGCCGACGCGGTCGCGGTGTCCGGCGGCGAGAACGCGCTGTCCGCGCTGAAGTACTTGAAGGAGACCGATTCCGGCCGCGCCGGGATCGTGCCGGCCGGTGCCAGGTCCACTGTGGACACCAGCTCGTGGCCGGCGCTGCCCGAGGGCGCGCGCTGGGCCCGCGAGGTCGTCAGCGCGCCGGAGCAGCTGCGGCCCGCGGTCGAGAAGGCGCTGGACCGGCTCGCGCTGGTGCCGGACCTGGACGCCGCGCGTCAGCTCGTGGCCCAGCATCCGGAGGTGCGCGCGGTCACCGCCGAGGGCGATGTTTTCGGAGCCGACTGGATCGCCGGCGGTTCCGCTGCCCGCGAGAGCGTGATCGAGGTCCAGGCGGCGGTCGACGAGGCGCAGGAACGCTTGCGTGCGGCCGAACGCGCGCTGGAGCAGTACTCCGCCGAGCTGGAAGGCGCCCGTGCCGAGCAGCAGGCCCGGCGCGAAGAGGTCGGGCAGGCCAAGGACGCGCTCGGCGAAGCCAAGGTGCGCAAGGCGCGTTCGTCCGAGCGGCTCAACCGGTTGGAGCAGGCGGCGCGCTCCGCGCAGGCCGAGGTCGAACGGCTGACCCAGCAGCGCGCGAAGGTCGAGCAGAGCCGCGAGCAGGCGCTGGAACAGTTGGCGGAGCTGGAAGAACGCCTCGCCGCGGTCGCCGAACAGCCGGTCGAGGACGACCCGGACACCGCCGAGCGCGACGAGGCCGCCGAGCAGCTTGCCGTGGTACGGCAGGAAGAAGTCGAAGCGCGGCTCGCGCAGCGCACCGCCGAGGAACGCGCGCGCAGCATCGCCGGACGAGCGGAATCGTTGCGCCGTGCGGCATACGCCGAGCAGCAGGCGCGCGAGCGCGCGGCCAAGGCGCGGGAAGCGCGGGAGCGTGGCGCGGAAATCGCGAACGCGGTCGTCAACGCCGGCGAGTTCGCGCTGGAGCGGATCGAGGTGTCCGTGCAGCGCGCCGCCGCCGAGCGCGACGAAGCCCAGGCGCAGCGCCAATCCCGCGAAACCGCGCTCACCGCGGTGCGCGCGAAGGTGCGCGAGCTGTCCGGCGAGCTGGAGAAGCTGACCGACGCCGTGCACCGCGACGAGGTGCTGCGCGCCGAGCAGAAGCTGCGGCTGGAAACGCTGGAAGCCAAGATCGCCGAGGACTTCGGCATCGGGCTGACGGACCTGGTCGAGGAGTATGGCCCGAACGTGCCGGTGCCGCCGAGCGCGGGCGAGATGGCCGAGTACGAGGCGGCCAAGGAGCGCGGCGAGGACGTCACCCCGCCGCCGCCGATGCCGTACGACCGCGAAACCCAGGCCCGCCGCGCCAAGCGCGCGGAGAAGGACCTGGCCCTCCTGGGCAAGGTGAACCCGCTGGCGCTGGAGGAATTCGCGGCGCTGGAGGAGCGGTACAAGTTCCTCTCCACCCAGCTGGAAGACCTCAAGGACACCCGCAAGGACCTCGAGGCCGTCATCAAGCAGGTCGACGAGAAGATCCTCGAGGTCTTCGCCTCGGCCTACGCCGACGTGGCGCGCGAGTTCGAGACCGTGTTCAGCGTGCTGTTCCCCGGCGGCGAGGGCCGGATGGTGCTCACCGAGCCGAACGACCTGCTCGCCACCGGCGTGGACGTCGAGGCGCGCCCGCCGGGCAAGAAGGTCAAGCGGCTGTCGCTGCTGTCCGGCGGCGAGAAGTCGCTGGTGGCGGTCGGCATGCTGGTGGCGATCTTCCGCGCCCGCCCTTCGCCCTTCTACGTGATGGACGAGGTCGAGGCGGCGCTGGACGACACCAACATGCGCCGGCTGATCGGCCTGCTGGAGCAGCTGCGCGATTCGTCGCAGCTGATCATCATCACGCACCAGAAGCCGACGATGGAGATCGCCGACGCGCTGTACGGCGTGAGCATGCAGGGCGACGGCATCACCAAGGTGATCTCCCAGCGGCTGCGCACCGCGGAAGAGGAACCGGTACCGGCTTCCTGAGCGGGTTGCGCCGTTCCGGAGATCCTGCCCGAACGGGCAGGCCTCGTCCGATCGGCCAACTGCCGCGGAGCCCGCGCGTCTTCAGGGGTGTTCACGAGAAACACATCCTGGAGGGGATTCGACAATGCGCAGCATGGTGGCCCGCACCCTGATTTCCGGTTCGATGCTCGGCGTGGCGCTCGCGGTCGCCGCGTGCAACGACGGCTCCCAGGCCGGGCAGGCCGCGGCAGTGCAGAGTTCGCTCTCGGCCGCGCCGACCGCGTCGTCGGTGGCCGCGCCGAGTTCTTCCGCGACGCCCACCCCGGCGCAGGCTCCGACGCACCCGAGCAAGCCCAAGCCACACCCGACGTCGGCCCAGCAACAGCCCAGCGACCGGTTGCCGGGCAAGGGCAAACTCGGCAACGGAGCCGACTGCGGACCGATCGACGGCCCCGACGGCAAGGTCGACGTGGTGACCGAGGCGATGCCGGCCGGCACCGTCGGGTGCACCGAGGCGATCAACGTGATGTCCGACTACCTGGCCCAGGCGCCGACCAAAGCCGAGGGCACCGGGCATTTCCTCGACGTCGACGGCTGGAACTGCGGATACGACGGCGGAAACGGCGGCACCAAGCAGATCTTCTGCGGCAGCAAGGGGCTTTCGTTCCACGGCAAGGCGGTGTGAGCGCGGTCCTTCTGCCACTCCCGTGCGGTGACGGCCCGGCTTCCTCTCGGGAAACCAGGCCGCTCGCCGGGTTTCCTCCGCCACGCTGCCGACCCGGCGCGGGCCGCCTAGGGTGATTTCCGCTGATCGGCGGCCGCAACCCCGGGGAGGAAAGCCTTCATGCGCACGATGGTGACCAAAGCCGTTGTCACGGCGTCGATGCTCGCTTTCGGCGGTCTCGCCGCGGCCTGCGGCGGCGGTAGCAGCGACCCGGCAGCCCAGTCGGCGGCGTTGGCCGCGCCGACCGTCACCTCCGCGCCGGAGAGCCCGGCGTACGGCACTGAGTCGGCGCCAGCGAGCAAGACACCCGGCCCGAGCACATCCCAGGGCAGCGGCGCGGACACCGGCGCGACGGCTGGCCCGCCGGTCGACTGCGGCCCGGTCGACGCGCCCAACGGCAAGGTCGGCGTGGTCGCGACCGAAACCAAGGCGGGCCGTCCTGGCTGCACCGAGGCGATCGACGTGATCACCGAGTATTTCCAGGACGCGCCGAAGAAGGCCGAGGGCACCGCGCACGTGCTGATGGTGAGCGGCTGGCGGTGCATGGCCGACACCGGCGCGCAGGGCAGCGGCCGGGTCGGCTGCGACAAGGACGGACGGGTCTTCTACACGCAGCCGTAACCCGCGTTCTCGCCGGGTTCCCGCGGGAACCCGGCGAGAGAAAAGACCTTGCTACGCGGTGGTTTCCGCGGGTTCCTCGACCTGCTCGACGTTCGGGTCGACGCCGCGCCGGCGCAGCGACAGCAGGCCGCCCACGATCAGCGTGATCAGTACGCCGGCGAAGGTGTACCAGTACGTCGCCAGCGGCACGAGTGTCTTCGTCGCCGCGCCGAACCGGATGTGCACGTCGGTCGTCGCCTTGTCGAATTTCACGAAGAGGATCAGGAACGCCATCCCGACCACCGAACAGGCGAACGCGATCACCGCGTCGGACTGGCGGGCCTTGCGCACGAGCAGGCCGAGGAAGAACGAGCCGAGCAAGGCACCGTAGGTGTAGCCGACGATCCCGAGGCCCTGCTGGATCACCGGGTCCTTCGAGTTGGTGAACATCGACGCGAACACCGCGAACACCGCCGCCCAGATGAGTGTCCACATGCGACCATGCCGGAGCAGCTTGGCGTCCTCGATCGACTTGTGCGTGAACCGCTGGTAGAGGTCGGCGATGGTGGAGGTGGACAGCGCGTTGAGCGCCGAGGCGAGCGCGCCCATGGTCGAAGCGAGGATGCCGGCGATCAGCAGCCCGGCCAGCCCGACCGGGAGGTCGTTGACGATGAAATTGGAGAACACGTCGTCGCCGGACATCTTCCCGGCCGCGACCGCGGTGGCTGTCGCGCCGGTCTTGCCGCCGGCGTAGACCCACAGCATCGCGCCGACGAGCAGGAACAGCGCGAACTGAATGAACACGACGATGGACGAGCCGATCAGCGCGCGCTGGCCGTCCCGCAGATTCCGGCAGGACAGCAGCCGGCCGACGATCAGCTGGTCCGCGCCGTGCGAAGCCATCGACAGGAACGCGCCGCCGACCACGGCGCAGAGGAACGCGTACGGGTTGGTGAGCAGGTTCGCCGTGAAGTCGGTGAGCTGGAACCGGCCCTGGCTCGAAGCGATCTGCGTCCAGCCGGACGGCAGCTTCGTGGACAGGAAGATCACCGCGCCGATCGCGCCGAGGATGTAGAGCGACCACTGGATGACGTCCACCCAGATCACCGACTTGATGCCGCCGACGAACGCGTAGACCACGGTGAGCGCGGTCAGCAGCACGACGATGTGCCAGTACTCGGTGTGGATGCCGTAGTGGCCGAGGATCGCCTTGATCGGGATCGCCCCGGCGAACAGCCGCAGCCCCTCGGCGAGCAGCCGCGTCACCACGAAGGTGACCGACGCGGTACCTTGCAGCCCGCGGCCGAAGCGGCGGCCGAGGAATTCGTACGCGCTCACGTAATTGCCGCGGAAATAGCGCGGCAGCAGCACGAACGCGGCGATCACCCGGCCGACGATGTAGCCGAACGCGACCTCCAGGAACAGGAAGGCGCTGCCGAACACGAGCCCGGGCGTGGAGATCACGGTGAGCGTGGACGTCTCGGTGGCCACCACCGAGAGCGTCACCGCCCACCACGGCATGCTGCGCTCGCCGACGAAGTAGTCGTTCGCGGACTTCTGTCTGCGTCCGACCAGCACGCCGATGACCGGCATCGCCGCGAGGTACACGATGACGATCACCAGATCGACTGGATTCATGGGGTTCTCCTACCGTGGTTGCCCGGATTGCGCGACCCGGAGCCGGGTCGCGGCGCCCCCCAGCGGGGCGGGGAGATTCAAGGGCGCCGCACCCGGCGTCAGCGCGCCGAGCAGGCGGGGACCGCTCGCTCCGGTGGCCGACGGCAGCGTCGCCGGGACGCCGCACCAGCTCAGCCAGCCGAGCAGCGCGGTCAGATAGGCCTCTTTGCCGGAGCCGGGGAGGCCGAGGTCGTCGCTGGTGCGGAGCGCGCCGCCGGGAAGATGCCGGGCCAACGCGGCCATCGTGGCGGGGTTCGCGACGCCGCCGCCGGACACGACGACGGTCGCGACGCGGTGCCGCCGGCATTCCGCGGCGACCGTCGCGGCGGTCAGTTCGGTGAGCGTGGCCAGCAGGTCCTCCGGCGACAACGGCGGCAGTCCGGACAAGGCCGCGTCCAGGTATCCGCCGTGGAAGTGCTCTTTGCCCGTGGATTTCGGGGGAGCGGCGGCGAAATAGGGATCGGCGAGCAGCCGGTCGAGCAGGTCGTCGCGGACTGAACCGGCGAGCGCGAGCCGTCCGTCGACGTCGGCGGACAGCTCGCCGTCGCTGACGCGGGCGGCGGCGAGATCGAGCAGCGCGTTGGCCGGGCCGGTGTCGTACGCGAGCACCTCGTCGGAGTGCGTGACCACGGTGATGTTGGCGATGCCGCCGAGGTTGAGCGCGGCCACCGGACGTCCGGTCTGCTCGGCGAGGCCGCGCAGCCACATCGCGTCGAGCGTGCTCGCCAGCGGGGCGCCCTGGCCGCCCGCGGTGATGTCGCGGATGCGGAGGTCGGCGATCACCGGCACTCCGGTGCGCTCCGCGATCCACGCCGGCTGCCCGAGCTGGAGCGTGCCGAGCGCGACGCCGTTTTCGACCCAGTGGTAGACGGTCTGGCCGAGCGAGGCGATCACGTCCACCGGCCCGTACGCGGCGATCCCGCGCGCGGCCGCGTCGGCGAACGCCTGGCCGACCCGGGTGTCGAGGACGGTCAGCTGCCGTGCGCTGCTCGGCCGCGGCGGGAGGGCGTCGAGGAGATCCGCGCGGAGGCCGGCGGGGTAGGGCACGTCGAGTTCGCCGAGCGGGGTGAGGACGACGGTCCCTTCGGTGTTGTCCTCGACGCGGATTTCGGCGACCGCGACGTCGATCCCGTCCACGGACGTGCCCGACAGCAGCCCGAGGACGCGGAAACAGTGGCCGGCGGGGGTGGTCATCCGATGTGGTCTAGTCAACACGGAAGGGGTGGCGCAAGACGCGTCGTGGAGTCTTGGCCGAATCGGAACCGTTCGCGTTACTCGTTGGCTTCGAGGTGGGGTGTCCCGTGGCCCGGGTACGCGGATGACAGGATGGTGGCGTGTCGAGCACCTGGTTCTGGATCGTTGTCGTCGCCGTCGTCGTCCTGGTCGCCGTTCTGGTGTCCGGGCTGCTCATCGCGCGCAAGCGGCGAATCAGCATCGCCGAACAGCGCGAGGTCGAGGAGAAGCCGAAGGGCGGCGGGTACGCCGCGAGCGGCGGTATCTCGCTGGCTCCCGGAGGGAAGACCGCGGAGGCCCCGCCGGAGCCTTCGCCGGAACCTTCGCCTGCTGCTGAGCCCGCGCCGGAGCCGGTGGTCGAACATCCCGTCGAGGACCGGCCGGAAGTCGACGGCCAGCCCGCGGTCGGCGACGACGCCGCGGTCCCGCGCGACTCCGACCAGCGCACGGTGCGCGACGTCAAGCTCCCCGAGCCGGTCGAAGAAGCGGCCCCGGAGGCAGTCGTGCCGGGGACCGTGGAGCCGATCGAGGAGATCGAGTCCCCCGCTGGCCGTCTTGAGCGGCTGCGCGGCCGGCTGTCGAAGTCCCGCTCGGTGTTCGGGCAGAGCCTCCTTGGCCTGCTCGGCGGCGGTGACCTGGACGAGGATTCCTGGCAGGACGTCGAAGACACGCTGCTCATGGCGGACCTCGGCGCCGCCACGACGACCCAGATCGTGGACCGCCTGCGCGACGAACTGAACCGGCGCGCGGTGCGCACGTCGGCGGAAGCGCGCGAACTGCTGCACGAGGTGCTGACCGCGTCGCTGTCCACGGACGCCGAACGCTCGGTTCGAGCCCTGCCGCACGAGGTGGACGGCAAGAAGCAGCCCGCGGTCGTGCTCGTGGCGGGCGTGAACGGCACCGGCAAGACCACGACGACCGGCAAACTGGCGCGAGTCCTCGTCGCGCAGGGCGGAACCGTCGTCCTCGGCGCGGCCGACACCTTCCGCGCCGCAGCCGCGGACCAGCTGCAGACCTGGGGCGAGCGAGTGGGCGCGTCAGTCGTGCGAGGCAAGGAAGGCGCGGACCCGGCGGCGGTCGCGTTCGACGCGGTCAAGCAGGGCATCAGCGAAGGCGTGGACACGGTCCTGGTCGACACCGCGGGCCGCCTGCACACGAAGACCGGCCTGATGGACGAACTCGGCAAGGTGAAGCGAGTCGTGGAAAAGCAGGCGCGGGTGGACGAGGT
Organism: Amycolatopsis echigonensis; assembly: GCF_014174495.1. Lineage (GTDB taxonomy): Bacteria > Actinomycetota > Actinomycetes > Mycobacteriales > Pseudonocardiaceae > Amycolatopsis > Amycolatopsis echigonensis. The sequence goes on along the minus strand of NZ_JACJHR010000020.1, from coordinate 45,038 downwards.
GCTGCTCGTGCTGGACGCCACGACCGGACAGAACGGACTCGCGCAGGCCCGGGTGTTCGCCGAGGTCATCGACGTGACGGGCATCGTCCTGACGAAACTCGACGGCACCGCCAAGGGCGGGATCGTGTTCCAGGTCCAGAAGGAGCTGGGAGTGCCGGTGAAGCTCGTGGGGCTGGGCGAAGGGCCGGACGACCTGGCCCCGTTCGAGCCGGGCGCGTTCGTGGACGCTTTGCTGGGCTGATTCCCCCAGACGGGTGGATAGCGGCCAAACCGGACATTCCTTGTAGTGTGGCCTGCCACGGTAGGTAGCGGCGCAGCTACGACTACGAGGGGTGGGCATGGCGGGCGGTTTCGGCGCGGTCCCGGAAGAACTGCTCCGGACGGCGAAGTCGATCGGGGATGTGCTCGGCAGATCCGCGGGTCTGCTGTGGCAAGGGCCGGGATCGGCCAAGGTGGCATCAAGGTCGGCGATCCGGAGTCCGGGCAGCAGCCCCGAGACCGCTCGAGCTGGCTGCGCTCGACGCGCGCTGCGATTTGCTAGACCGTATTCCCCCATCCGTCTGGACCAGGTAGGAGACCTGCTGTGCATCGTTCGATTCGTCTTGGCCTGCCCGTCCTCTGCGGGCTGGTGCTCACGGCTTGCAGCGTCTCGGTGTCGGCTGGCAACGAGATCTCCAAGGCTGATCTCGAGAAGAACATCTCCACCGTCCTCGAGCAGTCGAACAACGGGCGACGGCCGGATTCGGTCACATGCCCCGGGCCGATCAAGGCGGAGAACGGGCAGACCGCTCGCTGTTTCCTGACCGGCGGCGGTGAGAAATACGGCCTCACCGTGACTCTTTCCGGGGTCAACGGGTCTAAGGCCACTTACGACGTGAAGGTCGACGAGAAGCCGATGCAGTGAACCGCGTAATCCTCCGGACTCTCACCGAAGCCGATCGGGCGCGAGTGCACGAGATCCTGTCCGCTCCGGAGGTCGCGCAGTGGTGGGGCGATCCCGACGAGGAAACCGACGGCCTCCTCGCCGAAGGGGAAGACCAGACCTACGCCATCGAGTACGAAGGCCACACCGTCGGCGTCATCCAAAGCTGGGAGGAACTCACTCGCCGCTACCGGCACGCGGGGATCGACCTCGCCGTCCACCCGGACTACTACGGGCTCGGGCTCGGCGCGGAGGCGATCCGGATCCTTGCCCAGCGCCTGTTCGACCAGGGGCACCACCGGATCACCATCGATCCGGCGGCGGCCAACGTCCGCGCGATCCACGTGTACGAAAAGCTCGGGTTCCGCCGTGTCGGCATCCTGCGCGACTACGAGCAGGGGCTCGACGGCACCTGGCACGACGGCCTGCTGATGGACCTCCTCAAAGGCGAACTCAAGGGCCAGCCCAACGAACTCAGGTAACCGGCAGCTGCTGTGAAAGCCGGTCCGCCACCTTCTGCACCACCGGCGCGATGTGGCTGACCGCGTCCGCCGTCAGCCGGCCGGACGGACCGGACACCGACACCGCGGCGGGCACCGGTGCGCCGGGGATCGCGACGGCGATGCAGCGCACCCCGAGTTCCTGCTCCGCCTCGTCCAGCGCGTAACCCTGTCCGGCGATCTTTTTCAGCTCCAGCGCCAGCGCGTCCGGGTCGGTGAAGGTGTGCTCGGTGTACGCCGGCATGCCGGTGCGTTCCAGCAGCGCCGAGACCTCGTCGGCGGGCAGTTCCGCCAGCATCGCCTTGCCCACGCCGGTGCCGTGCGGCAGCAGGCGCCGCCCCACCTCGGTGAACATCCGCATCGAGTGCTTCGACGGCACCTGCGCGACGTACACCACCTCGTCGCGTTCCAGCACCGCCAGGTTCGCCGTTTCGCCGACCTCCTCGACCAGCTCCACCAGCAGCGGCCGCGCCCACGCGCCGAACTGCATGCTGGCGTTCTCGCCGAGCCGGATCAGCCGGGCGCCCAGCGCGTAGTGCCGGTTGGTGTTCTGCCGGACGTAGCCCAGCGACACCAGCGTGCGGATCAGCCGGTGGATCGTCGGCATCGGCAGCCCGGACAGGGTCGCCAGCTCCGACAGGCTGGCCTCGCCGCCGGTGTCCGCCAGGTGCTCCAGCAGCTCGAACGCGCGCTGCAGGGACTGGACGCCGCCGTCTCGTCCGCTCTTCTCAGCCGCCACCAGTGGTCCTCCTCACAGACCCGATTGATGTTCCGCTATGCAGAAACTATAGTCCGTCAGGTAAAAACCGTAGGGACGTTATCCAAAGCACTACTCGGGGTGTTGCGCATGTCTGAGGTCCAGGTACTCGGCGGGTCCGTCGAGCGTGGGGACGAGATTCTGACGCCGGAAGCCCTCGCTTTCGTAGCGGGCTTGCACGACGAGTACGCCGCGCGGCGCGACGAACTGCTCGTCGCGCGCGGCAAGCGGCGCGAGGAGGCCCGCACCACCGGCCGGCTCGATTTCCTCCCGGAGACGAAGGAGATCCGCGAGGGCGACTGGCGGGTCGCCGAGGCTCCGGCGGCACTGCGCGACCGCCGCGTGGAGATCACCGGCCCGACCGACCGCAAGATGACCATCAACGCCCTCAACTCCGGCGCCAAGGTGTGGCTCGCCGACTTCGAGGACGCCAACACGCCGCACTGGGCGAACGTCGTGGGCGGCCAGGTCAACCTGTCCGACGCGATCCGCGGCACGATCACGCTCGACCAGAACGGCAAGCACTACGAGCTGAAGCCCGACGTCGAGCACGCGACGATCGTGGTCCGCCCGCGCGGCTGGCACCTCGACGAGCGGAACCTGACCTTCGGCGGGCGCAAGGGCGTCGGCGCGCTGGTCGACTTCGGCCTGTTCTTCTTCCACAACGCCCAGGAGCTGCTCAACCGCGGCAAGGGCCCGTACTTCTACCTGCCGAAGATGGAAAGCCACCTCGAAGCGCGGCTGTGGAACGACGTGTTCACGCACGCGGAGAAGGCGCTCGGCATCCCGCACGGCACCGTCCGCGCCACCGTGCTGATCGAGACCATCCCGGCCGCGTTCGAGATGGAAGAGATCCTCTACGAACTGCGCGAGCACGCCTCCGGCCTCAACGCGGGCCGCTGGGACTACCTGTTCAGCGTCATCAAGTACTTCCGTGACGCGGGCGAGAAGTTCGTGCTGCCGGACCGCAACTCGGTCACCATGACCGCGCCGTTCATGCGCGCCTACACCGAACTGCTCGTGCGCACCTGCCACAAGCGCGGCGCGTTCGCGATCGGCGGCATGGCCGCGTTCATCCCGAGCAAGGACCCGGAAGTCAACAAGGGCGCCTTCGAGAAGGTGCACGCCGACAAGTCGCGGGAGGCCGGCGACGGCTTCGACGGTTCGTGGGTCGCGCACCCGGGCATGGTCGCACTCTGCAAGGAAGAGTTCGACAAGGTCCTCGGTGACAAGCCGAACCAGCTCGAGCGCACCCGCGACGACGTGAGCGTCACCGCCGACCAGCTGCTGGACGTCGCCTCGACGCCGGGCAGCGCCACCGCGGCCGGCCTGCGCGCGGCGGTCGACGTCGGCATCCGCTACCTGGCCTCGTGGCTGGGCGGCAACGGCGCGGCGGCGATCCACAACCTGATGGAAGACGCCGCCACGGCCGAGATTTCGCGGTCGCAGGTGTGGCAGTGGGTCAAGAACGGCACGCAGCTGGACAACGGCGAGAAGGTCACCGCGGAGCTGGTGCGCGGCGTCGTCGCCGACGTCCGCGGCGAGCTCGCGGCGGAGGTTCCGGACGATCTCCTGAAGCCCGCGGTCGAGCTGTTCGAGCAGGTCGCGCTGGCCGACGACTTCCCGGACTTCCTGACCCTGCCGGCTTACGAGCACATCCAGTAATGGGCGGCGGACGACTCGCCGAGGACGTCTACAGCGCCGCCGACGCGCGGTTGGCCGAGGCCGACGCGCGCGTGGCGGCGAAGTACCCCGGCGAGTCTCCGGGCCGTCGTCCGGTGCACACGGTGTACGTGCCGGCGTCGCAGTACCGCACGCGCTTGGTCGCCGACTGGGGCAAGCAGGCGATGCGGGTCTTCGTCGAGCACGGCGACCTGCTGAACCTCGACCCGGCGGTGGCCGAGCGGGTCCGCGAGAAGCTCCTCACCGAGCCGATCGAGGACCTCCGCATCGACTTCGAGGACGGCTACGGCCATCCCGGCGACGGAGCGGAGGACGCGGCCGCGGAGAGCGCCGGGCGGACGCTCGCGACCACCGGCGGCACCCCGTTTGTCGGGATCCGGTTCAAGAGCTTCGAAGCCGCGACCCGGCGACGGGGCATCCGGACGCTCGATCTGTTCCTGTCGGGCCTGCTGTCCGAAGGATCGCTGCCGGACGGATTCGTGGTGACGCTGCCGAAGGTCACCGCGGTCGAACAGGTCGAGGTCGCCGCGGAAGTGTTGGGGCGACTGGAAACCGCGTACGGACTGGAGGACCGCGCGCTGCGGTTCGAGGTGCAGATCGAGACCGCGCAGTCGATCCTCTCGACCGACGGCACGGTCTCGGTCGCGCGGATCATCCAGGCCGCGGACGGCCGGTGCTCCGGGCTGCATTACGGGACCTACGACTACAGCGCGGGTCTCGGCATCAGCGCGGCGTACCAGAGCATGGCGCACCCCGCCGCCGACTTCGCGAAGCAGCTGATGCAGGTCGCGGCTGCCGGAACGGGCGTGCGGCTGTCCGACGGTTCGACCAACCGGCTTCCGGTGGGCGACGACCTGCCGGGCGCCTGGGCGGAACACCTGCGCCTGGTGCGGCGGTCGCTGGAGAACGGCTTCTACCAGGGCTGGGACCTGCATCCGCACCAGCTGCCGACCCGGTACGCGGCGACGTACGCCTTCTACCGCGAGGGCGCCCCGGCGGCGGCCAAGCGGTTGCAGGACTACGCGTCGAACACGTCCGGGGGAGTGCTGGACGAACCCGCCACCGCGGAAGCGCTGGCGCGGTATCTGCTCGGCGGGTTCCACTGCGGTGCGCTGGCGGAGTCCGAGCTGCCCTTCGAGGTGGCGCGGCTCGACGCGTACGCGCGGCGCCAAGCCTGAACCACGCCGCGAGTGCCTGCGCTGACCGGCGCAGGCACTCGCGGCCTGGCGCAGTACGACATCCTCGGCGAAATACGGGGCCAGCGGGGCAAAAGAAGCCGAACCGGGGCCACCGGCGGCGAAATGCTCAGCCTCGGCTCGATACCCGCTCCGGCTGGCACCGCTGGCCGCACTCGGACTTCGCGGTCTCCGCACGTTCTGTCGTCCCTGCTGGGTAGACTTCACGACGGTCTTTTCAGGGGCGAAAGGAAACACGAAAGCCATGGCTGAGGGAACCGGGACGGTCGAAACGCTGGAGTTCCAGTCCGAGGCGCGCCAGTTGCTGCAGCTGATGATCCACTCGATCTACTCGAACAAGGACATCTTCCTGCGCGAGCTGGTCTCCAACGCCTCCGACGCGCTGGACAAGCTCCGGCTCGAGACGTACCGCGACAAGGATCTGCAGGCGGATACCGACAACCTGCACATCGAGATCCTCCTCGATTCCGACGCGCGCACCCTCACCGTGCGCGACAACGGCATCGGGATGAGCCGGGACGACGTCGTCAACCTGATCGGCACCATCGCGAAATCCGGCACCGCCGACTTCCTGCGCAAGCTGAAGGAGTCGAAGGAATCCGCGGGCCAGGACCTGATCGGGCAGTTCGGCGTCGGCTTCTACTCCAGCTTCATGGTCGCCGACAAGGTCACCCTGGTGACCCGGCGCGCGGGCACCGACGAGGGCGTCCGCTGGGAATCCACCGGCGAGGGCACCTACACGATCGAGTCCCTCTCCGACGCCCCGCAGGGCACCTCGGTGACGCTGCACCTCAAGCCCGCCGACGACGAGGACCACCTCTACGACTACACGTCGCCGTGGAAGGTGCGCGAGATCGTCAAGCGCTACTCCGACTTCATCACCTGGCCGGTGCAGATGGCCAAGACCGGCGAGGGCGAAGAGGGCAGTGCCGGTCTCGAGACGGTCAACTCGATGAAGGCGCTCTGGGCGCGTTCGAAGGACGAGGTCTCCGACGAGGAGTACCACGAGTTCTACAAGCACATCAGCCACGACTGGACCGACCCGCTCGAGACGGTCCGGATGCAGGCCGAGGGCACCTTCGAGTACCAGGCGCTGCTGTTCCTGCCTTCGCGCGCGCCGATGGACCTGTTCATGCGGGACGCGAAGCGCGGCGTGCAGCTTTACGTCAAGCGCGTGTTCATCATGGACGACTGCGAAGCGCTGATGCCGAACTACCTGCGCTTCGTGAAGGGGGTCGTCGACGCGCAGGACCTGTCGCTGAACGTGTCGCGCGAGATCCTGCAGCAGGACCGGCAGATCCGCGCGATCCGGCGGCGGCTGGAGAAGAAGATCCTCTCGACGGTCAAGACGATGATGACCGAGGAGCCGGAGAAGTACGCGACGTTCTGGTCCGAGTTCGGCCGCGCGGTGAAGGAAGGCCTGATCGACGACCCGGAGAACCGGGAGCAGATCCTGGAGATCTCGTCGTTCGCCTCGACGCACCACGCGGAGAAGCCCACTTCGCTGCGCGACTACGTGTCGCGGATGAAGGAGGGCCAGGAGCACATCTACTACCTGACCGGCGATTCGCGCACCACGATCGAGAACTCGCCGCACCTGGAAGCGTTCCGCGCCAAGGGATACGAGGTGCTGATCCTCACCGACCCGGTCGACGAGATGTGGGCCGACGCGGTGAGCGGCTTCGACGGCAAGACGTTCCAGTCGGTCGCGAAGGGCGAGGTCGACCTCGGCGACGAGACGTCCGAGGAGAAGAAGGCCGAGTACGAGGACCTGCTGAAGTGGATGTCGGCGACGCTGTCCGACACCGTCAAGGAGGTCCGGCTGTCGTCGCGGCTGACGACGTCGCCGTCGTGCATCGTCGGCGACGCGGGCGATCTGACGCCGACGCTGGAGAAGATGTACCGCGCCATGGGGCAGGAACTGCCGCCGGTGAAGCGGGTGCTGGAGCTGAACCCGGACCACGCGCTGGTGACCGGCCTGCGCAAGGCGTTCGCCGAGCACCCGGAGGACGCCTCGCTGGCCGAGACGGCGGAGCTGTTGCACGGCATGGCTTTGCTCGCCGAGGGCGGCGAGCTGAGCGACCCCAGCCGGTTCCTGAACCTGGTGGCGGATCGCGCGGCCAAGGCGTTGTGACGGGTTTCGTGAGTGGCTGCCCCGGGTTCGGGGTAGCCACTCACGAGATCTCCCGGAGGTGAGTTGTCGCATGAGGACAGTCGTCGAGAACGCCGCGATCGCGACGGTCAGCGGTCCCGAGTACCGCAACGGACACGTCGTCCTCGAGGACGACCGCATCGCAGCCGTCGGCGACGGCGCCTTCACCGGCGAGGTGGACGAACGCGTCGATGCCACTGGCTGCCTCGTCACGCCCGGCCTCGTGAACACGCACCACCACCTCTACCAATGGGCCACGCGCGGCCTCGCCGCCGACCACACCCTCTTCGAGTGGCTGGTCGCGCTGTATCCGGTGTGGGCCAAGCTGACCGAGGAGATCACGCACGCCGCCGGTGCCGCCGGAATGGCGCGGCTCGCCCTGAGCGGCTGCACCACGGTCGCCGACCACCACTACGTCTTCCCGCGCGACGGCGGCGACCAGGTGGCCGCGCTCGTCGCCGCGCGGGAACGGATCGGGCTGCGGCTGCACCTGGTGCGAGGCTCGATGGACCGCGGCGAGTCGGACGGCGGGCTGCCGCCGGACAGCCTGGTCGAGACCGCCGAGGACGCTCTGCTCGGCACCGAAGCCGCGATCGACCGCTACCACGACGCCTCGCCGGACGCGCACCTGCGGATCGCGGCGGGCCCGTGCTCGCCGTTCACCGTCACCGAGCGGCTGATGGCCGAGTCGGCGGAATTGGCCCGGCGCAAGGGCGTCCGGCTGCACACTCACCTGGCCGAAACCCAGGACGAGGAAAAGCAATGCCTCGCCGAAACCGGCCTCACGCCCGCGGAGTACGCGGACAAACTGGGCTGGCTGGCGTCGGACGTCTGGCTGGCGCACACCGTGCACCTCGCGCCGGAGGCGATCCGCCGTTTCGGCGCGACGGCGACGGGTTCCGCGCATTGCCCGACGTCGAACGGCCGTCTGGGCAGCGGAATCGCCCCGGTGCGGGACTTGCTCGACGCCGGTGCTCCGGTCGGCTTGGGCGTCGACGGCGCGGCTTCAAGCGAATCCGGCGGCTTGGCGGAGGAGCTGCACCAGGCATTGCTGCAGGCCCGGCAACGCGGCGGGCCGACCGGGTTGACGACGCGGGAAGCGTTGTGGCTCGGCACGATGGGCGGCGCGCGGTGTCTCGGCCGCGAGCAGGACATGGGCTCGGTGGAGGTGGGAAAGCTCGCGGATCTGGCGGTATGGGATCTGAACGGGCTGAACTACGCGGGCATCGACGACCCGGTCGCGGCGTTGGTCTTGGCCGCGCCGCCGCCGCTGCGGAGGCTGTTCGTGGGCGGGAAGACCGTGGTGGAGACAGGCCAGCTGAGGACGGCGGACGAGTCGGCGATCGCGAGCGAGCTGGCGAAGGCGAGCGCCCGGCTGCGGGAAGACGGGTAGCCCGGTGGGCCGCTCTCGCGAACGGCCCACCGGCTTCAAGGGTCAGACCCGTTCCATGGTCCACAGCGCGGTCGGCGCGTGGCAGATCCGCACCCCGACCGCTTCGGGGCTGCCGCCGCTGTTGTTCAGGCAGAGCCCGGTCTGAACGTTCTTGACGTACTTGTTCGTCGTGGACGAAGTCGTCCAGTCAGTGGTGTTGGACGAGCAGGTCGTGGTGAAAACGGCCGTTCTGCTCGCGGCGAGGCAGGCGTTGGTCGCCAGGTTCCGGAACTTGCCCGGGGCGTAGTTGGTCCATACCTGGTTTCGCCCGCCGTTGCACGTGAGCGTGTAGACATCCCCTCCCGTGTTGCTGTCCAAGCAGGAGCTCGTTCCCGCGCGATGGATCTTGAAGTTCGCGCCGGCGGCGACGGATTGCTCCCCCGCGTAGGCGGTGCCGGACAGGGCGGCAGTGAGCATCGCGGCACCCGCGCCCGCTCCGGCGATCCGCAGCAGCATTCCCCTCGATGGCATGTCAGTCCTTTCGCAGTAGATGACTGGACGGGAGACACGCTGACATGCGCCGTCCTCAAGTCGTCCCTATTCCGTCATCTAGCTCATCGAGGCCGTTTGACCAGCACCGTTCCCGCGTCGGCCAACGGCGCCCGCGCTGCCTGCACCGGTTCTGTCGCACTTGGCTGGCGTGCCGCGTCCGGAGGTCGGGTGCGAGTGCTCGCGGGAAGACCCGTTGCTCGCCTCCGCGGCTCCGGGTCGATGGCTTGCCGTGTGTTCGGGACGGCTGACGGCTCAGCGAGGCCGTTTGACCAGCACCGTTCCCGCATCAGCCAACGGCGCCCGTGCCGCCTGCACCGGTTCTGTCGCGCTCGGCTGGCGCGCGGCGTCCGAAATACGCAGCAGCAGTGCGACCAGGATGTAGTTCGCGAGCAGCGACGAGCCGCCCTTCGAGAGGAACGGTGCGGTGATCCCGGTTTCCGGAATCAGCTTCGTCACCCCGCCCACGACCACGAAAATCTGCATCACCACGGTGAACGCCAGCCCGCCGCCGAGGAGTTTGCCGAAGCTGTCCCGGACGGCGAGCGCGTGCCGCATTCCGCGCAGGGCGATCAGCAGGTACAGCATCAGCACCGCGGCCAGTCCGAGGAAGCCCAGTTCCTCGCCGATGCTGGCGGTGATGAAGTCGGTGTTCGACTCGGGCACGATGTCCGGCCGGCCCGCGCCGAGGCCGGTTCCGCCCATGCCGCCGGTGCCGAGGCCGAACAGGCCCTGGGCGATCTGGTATCCGCCGCCTGCCTGGTCGTAGGTCGCGAGCGGGTCGAGCCAGTTCGCGACGCGCTGCCGCACGTGGTTGAACAGGAAGTAGGCCAGCACGCAGCCGCCGACGAACACCGTCAGCCCGGCGTAGATCCAGATCGCCCGCTCGGTCGCGAGGTAGATCATCACCAGGACGATCCCGAAGAACAGCAGCGAGGCGCCGAGTTCCTTCTCGAACGCCAGCACCGCGACGCAGCCGAGCGCGGCGATGATGATCGGCCCGAGGTCGCGTGCCCGCGGCAGTTCGATGCCGAGCACCTTCCGCCCGGCGACCCGGAACAGCTCCCGTTTCGCCACCAGCGTGGTCGCCGTGAACACGATCAGCAGCAGCTTCGCGAACTCGCCCGGCTGGATCGACATCGGGCCGATCTTGATCCACACCTTCGCGCCGTTCACCTCCGAGAGCGACGCGGGCAGCAGCGCGGGCAGCAGAACCGCGACAATCCCGGCCAGTCCGGCGAGGTAGCCGTACCGGGTCAGCACCCGGTGATCGCGCACGAACCCGAGCACCGCGAGGAACAACACCAGCGCCACGACCGTCCACAGGACCTGCTGTCCGGCGACGGCCGAGTACACCTTGCCCCGCTGCCCCGCCTGTTCGGCGAGCCCGAGGTCGATCCGGTGGATCACCACCAGGCCCAGCCCGTTCAGCAGCGCGGTGCAGGGCAGGATCAGCGGGTCGGCGTGCGGGGCCCAGCGCCGGACCGCGAGGTGTGCTGCCGCCACCACCGCGGTGAACGAGGCGCCGTAGCCGACTACCGCGGAGTCGATCCGCGCCAAGGCGTTCGCGTCCACGAGCAGGAACGCACACCAGACGATCCCCACCGCGAACAGAAGCAGCCGCAATTCCGTACCGCGCCCGGCAGGCATGGATTTCCCGTCGTCAGAAATCAGTGAACGGCCGCGAGGGTAGCCACTGATTTCTGGCAGGACGCTGAGAATGCCCGGCAATTCGGCCAGACTGTCCTAAAGCGACGGGCCCACGGCCGGGATATGCTTTCGGGAAACCAGCGGGCGAGCGGAGAATCCAGAGTGGCGACAGAACTGACCCCGGCACCGGTCCCGGTGCTGGCGCCAGCCCCGTCGGCGAAAGGAACGAAACGAGCGCTCGGCGCGGCGGTGGTCGCGGTGCTGGTCGCGACGGCTTTCCTCGTGGTGCTGCACGTCGACCGCTACTGGGGCCCGATCGACCCGGTCAGCGCGATGCTCAGCGACTACGCCTGGACTCCCGGCTGGTGGATGTGGGCGGCGGCGATGCTGCTGACGTCGGCGGGGTCGGTCGTGGTGGCCGTGGTCCTGCGCCGCCGGGAGGTCCTGTACGGAGCGCTGACGGTCGTCGCGATGGCCGCCTGGTGCACCGGGCTCGCCACTGTGGCGTTGTTCACGAAGGACCCGCAGGGAAATGCGGTGACGCTGATCGGCAAAGTGCATCTCGGCGCGACCGGGATCAGTTGTGTGAGTTTGCCGTTAGCTGGATGGCTGCTCGGCTGGGCGCATCGGAATACGCCGCGATGGCGGGGTTATGCGCGCTGGTCGCGCATTCTGGCGGTGGCGGCGGTGCCGTTCTTTCTGCCGTTTCTCATTCCGTTCGCGGCTAATGTCGCGTTCGGGCAGCATCTGCCGACCGTCGCGACCGGGCTCGTGGAACGGCTGATGGCGGTGCTGGAACTGGTCGAACTGCTGGTGCTCGCCGGATGGGCGTGGCGCGCGGCCGAGTGATCAGGTGGCGTCCGGGTCGACCGGGGGCCGCTCGTTCGCCCGCAACGGAACCGGTGCCGGTGCTGGTGCCGGCGGCGGCGTCGCGGCCGGGGGCGTGTCGTCGAGCAGATACCTCGTCACGGCCGCGCGCGGGTTGCCGAGCCGCAGCGACTGCAGTTCTTGCAACGGTTTCCGCAGCTCCTGGTACTCCGGGCCGAGCTCCGCCTCGAGCTGTGCCTTCGTGCCCGCGGCGAACCCGCGTACCCGTTTCAAGGTCTGCGCGACCCACTGCGCCGCCTCGGGCAGCCGTTCCGGGCCGAGGATGAACAACCCGGCGAGCAGCAAAATCACGATGTGGTCGATGCTGAGACCGAACACCGGCAACCTCCCGCGGACCCGGATGTTGCTTCCAGCTTAGCCGTCCGCGGGACGTCGTTTCCCGTCGTCTCCCAGTTCGGTCAGCAGCCGCCGCGCTACGTCGACCACCGCCGCGCCCGCGACCGCCATCGGTTCGGTCGTCCGCATGGAGCGGCACAGCACGAACGCGCCCTCCAGGCTCGTCACCAGGGCGAGCGTGAGCGTGCGGGCGTGCTCCTCGGGAAGCCCGAAGGCGGAGAACCCCTTGGTGCCCGCCTTGGTCCACGCCTCGAACACGTCCGCGGTGGCCTTGCGCAGGGGTTCGTTCGTGGTCGCCACTTCGAGCGCGACGGTCGCGATCGGGCAGCCCTCGACGTAGTCCGTTTCGAGCAGCGTGGTGACCGCGGCCCCGAAGAACGTTTCGAGGCCGGTGATCAGGTCCGGCGCGGGCGTGATGAAGACTTCGAACAGCCGCGCGTACTCCATCCCCGAGGTGCGTACCACTTCTTCGCCCAGCTGTTCCTTGCCGCCGGGGAAGAAGTGGTACACCGACCCGAAGGGCGCGCCGGCCTTCTCCACGATCTGCTTCATGCCGGTGCCCGCGTAGCCGCCGTGGCGGAACAGTTCCGCCCCGGCGGCGAGGATGCGGTCCTTGGTGCCAGTCACGACACCGAGGATAGCTCCTTCACGGTAGAGCGTTCTATCAAGCGCGGCCGGAGCACCAGGTTGAGCACCACCGCGGTCACGCAGCCCGCGCTGATCCCGGAGTTGAGCACGACCTGCAGCGCCGCCGGGAAGCCGGAGTAGAAGTCCGGCATGGCGATCGGGATCAGCCCGACGCCGAGCGACGCGGCGACGATCGCGACGTTCACCGGATGCTCGAACGACGCCTTCGCGAGCGTCCGGACGCCGCTCACCGCGACGCTGCCGAACAGCACCAGCCCGGCCCCGCCGAGCACCGGCTGCGGCACCAGCGCGACGATCCCGCCGGTCACCGGGAACACGCCCAGCAGCACGAGCACGACGCCGCTGGCCGCGACCACGTACCGGCTCACCATGCGGGTGAGCGACACGAGGCCGATGTTCTGCGCGAACGCCGTGCAGGCGAACCCGCCGAAGATCGTGCCGACCGCGGTGGACAGCCCGTCCGCGCGCAGGCCGTCGGCCAGTACGCGGCTGGTGGTCGGCCGGTCCACGATTTCGCCGAGTGCCAGCAGGTCGGCGGTGCTTTCCGCCATCACCACGAGCATCACGATGAGCATCGAGACGATCGCCGCGATGTCGAACGTCGGCGTGCCGAAGTGGAACGGCGTCACGATGCCGAACACCGGGGCCTGCCGCAGCGTCGACGTGTCGACTTGGCCCATCGGCCACGCCACGGCGGTGCCGGCGACCAAGCCGAGGAGCAACGCGATCCGGCTCCAGAACCCGGTCAGGAACCGGGTGAAGACGAGCACCGCGACCAGCGTGATCCCGGCCAGCACGAGTCCGGTCGGCTTGGCCGATTTGTGCTGCGCGGCGATCCACTGCACGGCGACCGGCAGCAGCGAGATCCCGATGAGCGTGATGACCGTCCCCGTCACCACCGGCGGGAAAAACCGCGTCAGCTTGGAGAAAAACGGCGCGGCGAACACTACGAACACGCCGCCGGCGAGCGTGGCGCCGTAAACGACGCCCAACGCGTTGCTGTCGCGATGCTGCGCCGCGATGGACAGGATTGGTGCTACGGCGGCGAAAGTGACGCCGTTGACCAGCGGCAGTCTCGCGCCGAAGCGCCAGAAGCCGAGGGTTTGCACCAGGGTGGCCAGTCCCGCGGTGAACAGCGCCGCACTGATCAACAGTGCGAGCTGGCCGGGGGAGAGGCCGACGGCCGCGCCGATGACGAGCGGTGGGGCCACCACTCCGGCGTACATGGCCGCTACGTGCTGGATTCCTCCGAGGATCAACTGCGGCAGCGGAGGCGCCGCGTCCACGGGGTGCCGAGAAGGTCGTTCCGGTGTTACTGACATGCGCTCTCCCGGAGGGGACTCGGGGCTAGAGCACGGCGTCGGTCCAGGCCGGGCCGGGCTCTTCGGCTTCGTCGCGGACCACCGTGCCTTCGATGAGGCCGTACGGTCGGTCGGCGGCGTAGAACACCTCGTTGTGGTTCTCGAGGCCGAAGGGGCTTAGATCGACGAGGAAATGGTGCTTGTTGGGCAGGGAGAACCGGATCTCGGCTACTTCCGGCCGTGCCTGAAGCACGGCTTCGCCCATCGCGTACAGGGTTTGCTGCAGCGAAAGACTGTGCTTGGTGGCGAACGTCTCCAGGAGCGTCCGCCGGATCTCCCGATGGCTCTTGGCCCAGTCGATCCCGGTGAATCCCTCGTAGCGCCAGCGCGCGGTCACGGCGGTGGCGAGAATGCGGTCGTCGGTTTCGACGAGCGTGGTGTATTCGTCCTTCGGGTAGCCGTGGAATTCGGACCCGGTGGACTTGAGCACGGTCAGGCCGTCCACTCCGGACACCACCCAGGCGCGGTCGGCGTGCACGGTGACGGTCGTGGTGCGGCGTTCGCCGCCGGAGCGGCTGAACGAATGGTCGTGCGGCGCGCCGTCGACGGTGATGCGGTCCCATTCCTGCTCTTCGATGGTGATCCGCGCACCGGTGATCTTTTCCTGGGTGCCGACGAAGTGCTGGCCGAGCCGGAGGGCGAAGTCCTCGATCTCGCCGACGTCCTGCTGCTTGGCGAACGCGTACACCGTGTTCTTCTGCGTGTCGGTGGCCAGCACGGCGGAGTTGTCGCCGGTGAGGTGCGTGGCCGACAGGTCGCCGCGCAGCGCCGAGGACACCGTGAGGTCGCGCAGGTGGTGCACGCCGCCGGTGCGCCGGACGGTGACGAGGCGGACCTCGGCCTTGCCGTACTGGTTGGGGCCCAACGAGATTCCCATGTCAGCTCCCGCGATAGGTGGAATAGGCGAACGGGCTCAGCAGCACCGGCACGTGGTGGTGCGACGTGCCGTCGACGATCCGGAAGGCGATGGTGACGTCGGGGAAGAACGCCTCCGGGCCGAGGTAGCTCCCGGTGTCGAAGATCAGCCGGTAGACCCCGGGCTCGAGCGTGTCCGGGCCGAGGTCGCGGATGCGGCCGTCGTCGTCGGTCGTGCCGTCGGCGATAAGCGAGCCGTCCTGGCGCTCGAAGCGCACGGCGATTCCGGCGGCGGGCTTCCCGCTCGCGGTGTCGAGGACGTGGGTCGTCACAAGGCTCATGCTGTCGCCTCCTTGTCGAGTTTCACGCTGGTTGCCTGGGAGGCGACGGCATGAACAGCCGTGATTCGCTCGCAAGCTGCGCTCATGGGATTACCGCTTTCGCCAGGCGCAGTTGTGCGATCTTGGCCAGCTCCGCGCCGGCGACGTCGAGTTCGGTCTCCGGGTCGTTGCCGAGCCGGGACCGCAGGTTCGCGAGCAGTTCCTCGCCGCTGCGCCCGCTCGCGCACACGAGGAACACGTGGCCGAAGCGGGCTTCGTATTCGGCGTTGGCGGCGGCGAATTCGTCCGCGTTGTCCACGCCGGACTGTTCTGAGCGGGACCAGTCCGCGTCGCTGCCCTTGCTGGTCGGGCGTTCCCCGATTCTCGGGTGCGCGGCGATCGCTTCGCGGATCTCGTTGCGGCGCAACGGAGTCGCGCTGTCGGCTTGCTTGCTCAGCGCGGCGAAATCGGCGTACGGGCGGCCTGCGAGCACGGTGTCGACCCAGCGCGGCACGGCCAGGCAGGCGGTGAGCGTCGGCCGGAGTTCGGCGGCGGATGCGGAGTTGAACTCGGCGAGTGCGAGCGGCAACGGAATCTCCTCCGGGGAGGTGGTGTTCCGCTGACCGTACGGCCGGGCCGAGCGTGCGTCAACACTTTGTTGAATCGCGACCCCGTGTCTCTTTCAGTCGGTTTCCCGGTTGAGGTAGTTGTAGACCGTGAACCGCGTGACGCCCAGTTCCTCGGCGACGGCCGAAACCGATTTCCGCAGGTTGAACGCCCCTCGCTCGCGCAGCAGGCGCACCGCGCGCTGCTTTTCCGGCCGATCGAGATCGCGCAGTTTCGAGCCGAGCTCGCGTTCCACGTCGGCGATCAATCGCGCCAGGGCGCTGTTGAGTTCGATCGGGGGAACGGTGTCGGAATCGTCGGTCCGGCGCAGTTGCAGCGTCACCCGGGTGGCCCCGCCTTCGAGGGCGGCGCGGGCGATCGACGGCAACGCGGCGAACAGCTCGTCGGCGGTCCCGCGGGCCAGGGTGCCGAGCGGGCCGAAGTCGGTGTCGAGCCCGGCCGCGTCGGCGGCGTCGCGGGCGCGCACGGCGTGCTCCGGCGGTGCGCCCTCGCCGCGGAACGGCTCGCTGGTGAACTCGGCTTCCAACTCCACCCGGTGACCGTAACGTGGTAGGGACGGCGTTGACGAGCCGGGAAGCACGCGTCTAATCTCGGTGAGCGAAAGACTCTTTCCGTAAAGTGGAAGTGGAGGAGGCCGTCGATGGACCTCGTGGTGCGGGCCGCGCGTGCGGTGACCCCCGCCGGTCTCGGGCCGGCGACGATCGGCGTGCGGGACGGCCGGATTGTCGCGGTGGAACCCGGTGTCGTCGAGATGCCGGGCTCGCGGGTCGTCGAGCTGGCTGAGGACGAGGTGCTGCTGCCCGGTCTCGTGGACACGCACGTGCACGTCAACGACCCCGGCCGGGCCGAATGGGAGGGCTTCGAGACCGCCACGCGCGCGGCCGCCGCCGGCGGCGTCACGACGATCGTGGACATGCCGCTCAACAGCCTGCCGCCGACGGTCGACGTCGCCGCGCTGGAGGTCAAACGCAAGGCGGCGAGCGGCCGGGTGCACGTCGACGTCGGGTTCTGGGGCGGCGCGATTCCGGGCAACGAAGGCGATCTGCGCGGTCTGCACGACGAGGGCGTCTTCGGCTTCAAATGCTTCCTGCTGCACTCCGGCGTCGACGAGTTTCCGCCGCTGGACGCGGCCGGCCTGGAATCCGCGATGCGCGAGCTGAAGTCGTTCGACGCGCAGATGATCGTGCACGCCGAGGATTCCGAGGCGATCGACGCGGCTCCCGACCCGCACGGCGAGAAGTACCACGACTTCCTCGGCTCCCGCCCGCGCGGCGCGGAAAACCTGGCCATCACGCACGTGATCGAAGCGGCCCGGCGCACCGGCGCCCGCGCGCACATCCTGCACCTGTCCTCTTCGGATGCTTTGCCGCTGATTTCCAGCGCCCGCCGCGAAGGTGTCGCACTGTCGGTGGAAACCTGCCCGCACTACCTGTCGTTCATCGCGGAGGAAATCCGGGACGGGGCAACGCAATTCAAATGCTGCCCGCCAATCCGCGAGGCGGCGAACCGGGAATTGCTGTGGCAGGGCTTGGCGGACGGCGTGATCGAAACGATCGTGAGCGACCATTCGCCGTGCACGCCGGAGCTGAAACGCTTCGACACCGGCGATTTCGGCCTCGCGTGGGGCGGTATTTCCAGCCTGCAGCTCGGTCTGCCCGCGATCTGGACGCAGGCGCGTCAGCGCGGCTTCGGCCTGACCGACGTGGTGCGGTGGATGGCTGAGGGCCCGGCGGCGCAGGTGGGGATGACGCGCAAGGGCAAACTGGAAGCGGGCTATGACGCCGATTTCTGCGTCTTCGCGCCGGACGAAGCCTTCGTCGTGGACGTCGCGAAGCTCGCGCACCGCAACCCGGTGAGCGCGTACGACCAGCGTCCGCTGGCCGGCGTCGTGCGCGGCACGTGGCTGCGCGGCGAGCCGGTGACCGGCGGCGAACCGAGGGGGACTCTGCTGACCCGGGGCAATTGCTGACAAGATGGAGGAGCACGTGTCCGACCGTCCGGAGTGGACTGCCCAGCCCGATCTGGCCTCGCGCCTGTTCGGGGGCACCGTGATGTGGGCGAGCGACGAACTGTTCGCCGAAAAGGAAAACCTGGTCAATCCGTGGCGGCCGGCGCACCGCGCCGAAACGTTCGGCCCGAAGGGCCAGGTGTACGACGGCTGGGAGACCCGGCGGCACCGCGAACCCGGCGACGACCACGCCCTCGTCCGCCTCGGCCTCGGCGGCGTGGTGTCCGGCGTGGTGGTGGACACGGCGTTCTTCAAGGGCAACTACCCGCCGTTCGTGTCGGTCGCGGCGACGTCCGTCCCCGGCTACCCGAGCGCGGCCGAACTGCAGGAGGCCGACTGGGACGTCCTGGTCGACCACGAACCGGCGGTCGGCGACTCGGAGAACTTCTACAAGGTGACGTCCCCGCGTCGCTACACCCACGTGCGCCTCACCCAGCACCCCGACGGCGGCGTCGCACGGCTGCGGGTGCACGGTTCGCCAGTGCCTGACCCAGCCCTGCTCGACCCCCGCTCGCTGGACTTGGCAGCGCTGGAGAACGGCGCGGTCGTCACCGGATGCAGCGACATGTTCTATTCGTCGCCGAACAACATGCTGTCGCCGGGCCTCGCCGCGCACCAGGCGGAAGGCTGGGAAACCGCCCGTCGGCGCGACGACGGCAACGACTGGGCGACGGTGTCGCTGGCGGGCGCGGGCGTGATCCGGTTCGTGGAGCTGGACACCAGCAACCTCAAGGGAAACGCACCCGGGTGGGCGTCGGTGAGCGGCCGCCTCGACGAGGGCGAATGGGTGGAACTGCTGCCGCGCACCAGGTTGCAGCCCGACACCCGGCACCGCTTCGCCCTGGCGGACGACGGCCCCGAGGTGACGGAGATCCGGCTGGACATCTACCCCGACGGCGGACTCGCCCGGCTGCGGCTCTTCGGCGAACTGAGCAAACGCGGCCGGGAAGCCCTGACGGCGCGCTTCGCGGAGACGTCTGACTGAGTTCTTTGTCCGTGAAGGGCTCCTTGAAGGAATCTGTTTCCTTCAAGGAGCCCTTCACGGCTTCTGGCACCGTTACTCCGCGGTGCTTCCTTCGGCGGCCGGGTCCGGATGCTCCTTGCGCCACTCCTCGTCCGAGGCGTTCCAGGCTTCCTCGGCCTGCATCTGGATGTCGGTGATCGACTTGTCGAAGTTGATCGCGTCCTTGCCGATCCAGCCGGCGAAGTTCTTGCTGCTCTTGGCGTCGGCCAAGCCCTTGAGGAACGGGTACAGCCTCGGGTGCGTCTTGAAGTACTCGTCCGGGCCCTTGACGATGTCCTTCCAGACGTTCTTCCCGCCGGTGTACTTCTGGATGGCGGGGATGTCGCAGACGTTCGCCAGCCAGCCTTCGTGCTTCTTCATCCAGTCGAAGTCGTACGGCTTGAACGGGGACTGCGGCTCGTTCCCGCCGCCACCGCCGTTCTCGTGGTTTCCGCCGCCCTGGTCGTCCTCGTGATGGTTGGTGCCGCCCGGGTTGTCCTCGTGGTTGGGGTTCCCGCCGGGTGCGTCTTCGTGATTCGTGGTGTTGCCCGGCGGGTCCTCGTGGTTGTTGTTCCCGGGCGCGTCCTCGTGCGAGTTGTTCCCGGGCGTGTTGTCGTGGCCGGTGTTGTTGTTGCCCGGTGAGTTCTCGTGGTTGCCGCCGCCCGGGGCGTCCTCGTGGTGCGTGTTGCCACCCGGGGAGTCGTGCGGGCGGTCGGGCGGCGGGTTGAAGTGCTGGTCCGCGGCCAGCCAGGTGTCGAACGGGTCGTCCTCGTGCGGCTGATTGTTCCCGCGCGGCGCGTCTTCGTGGTGGTTGTTTCCGCCCGGGGTGTCTTCGTGGTGGTCGTTGCCGCCCGGGGTGTCTTCGTGGTTCGTGGTGTTGCCGGGCGGGTCCTCGTGCTGGCTGGTCCCGCCGGGAGTGTCTTCGTGGTGGTCGTTCCCACCGGGAGTGTCGTCGTGCGGAGTGTTGGTTCGGCCGTGACTGCCCTCTCCGCCCTGACCGCCGCCCCCGCCGCCGTGGTCCCCGCCGGTGCCGTGCGGAAGGTCGGTCATCTCGTGGTCGTTCCCGCTGTGTGTGCTGCCGCCGCTGCCGCGACCGGGCTTGACCTTCTCCGCCAGTTGGGCCAGCCGGCTCGCGGTCCGCCCGCCGAGGCCGACCAGCCGGGCGATCTTGGACGCCATCGTCAGCGCCAGCGAGATCCCCGACCGGATCACGTTGCCCACCCCGACGACGATGGACGCGCCGAACGTGAACGCCGCCATCGCGAGCGCGATCAGCATGGTCGCGATGACGTCGCCGAGAAACGTCGTGATCATGTCGCGGATCAGCGAGCGCACCACGGTGACCAGAGCCATCGTCGTCTCGACGACATAGCCCGCGACATCGACCGCCTGCCCGGCGCTGTCGATCTGGCCGCGCCGGTCGCTGATGTTCTTCTTGAACGCCTCGGCGCCCTCGCCCTCCCAGCTGACGACCGTCTTCTGCAGCGTGGCGTCGAGGTCCTTCGCCGCGTTGCGCAGATTCTGGGCGGTCTTGTGCAGTTCCTCGGCCATCTTCTTGATCGCCGCGGGGTCGCCGGCGAGTTTGTCGAGGCCCTCTTTGAGGAACGAGATGTGCTCGATCAGCCAGCCGAGCCCGGCCGCGATCAGCTTGCCGAACGGGTCGACGACGAACGCCGCGGTGTCCGCGATCGCGCCGACGATCGACACGCCGATCTCGACGCCCACCGCGGCCGCGTCCGCGCCGTGCAGGTGCTGGATCTCCTGGATCGACGAGACGACGCTGTGCCAGCTGTCCGCGACGCCCGCGCCGGTGGTGCTGTTCGAGTCGGTGATGGGCTCGACGACGCTCATTTGACCTGCTCCGGCTTGAACTTGTCGAACGCCTTCGCGAGGTCCTGGTCGCCCTTGCTGTACTGCTCGCTGGCCTGGCGCGTCTTGTCCGCGCTCTGGGTCACGTCGTTCGCGACGCCGTGCAGATTGTCGGAGACGGCCTTCAGCGCGATCCGCGCGGGAATGGCGAGCACCTGCGCGAGCACGACGCCGAACGCGTCGATGTCCCCGCCGTTGGCGTCGTCCACCGCTTTCGCGGAGTCGTGCACCGTCGGCACGGTGGTCTTGTCGAGGTACTCGCTGAATGTGTGCAACTCGTCCGGGTGGACGGTGAAGCCGTTCCCTGCCACCAACACTCCTTCGCCTGCCGCGATCGGGCCGCGCCGAGTAGAGCAGCGGCGGCTGAACCGGAGGCGACGTCCGTGCGGACGAAGGCTGAACGGGGCGGCTTCCTGCCCGAGCGTCCGGGCGGGGCTGCCCGGACGGTCAGCCGCGGGCGCTCGGCCGGTTCAGGTAGGCGGAGAAGGACGACAGCAGAGCCGCGACGCCGACGATCGCGGTGACCCACCACGGGCCGCCGGTGACCAGGTTGAACACGAACGCGGCAGCCATCAGGACGGCGGCGATGATGTTCCTGATCTGCAGCCCGGAGGGTTTCGCCATGCCTCCACCTTCTCATGACGGCGGTCGGCGGCCCTTGTCCGCCGTTGGCTAGGATGCTAGCATCCTAGAATGGCCGGTGAAGAGGTCAAGCAATTCAACGTCTACCTGCCGGTCGAGCTGATCAAGCAGGTGAAGTACCGGGCGATCGAGACCGAGCAGTCACTGTCCGCACTGGTCACCGAGGCCTTGCGGGCTTATCTCGGCTCCCCGCCGGACCAACGAGAGGACGGCTGACATGAGCGAGGGCATCACGACGCTCTTCCTGGAGACGCACAACTGGGGCAAGACCGCGAAGTTCCTGCAGCGTGTGGGTTTCAGCCTCGATTTCGAGACTGACCACAACTCCGGGCAGCTGTCGAACGGCGACGGCGTGCCCGTGTTCGTCGCCGAGGTTCCCGAAAGCCAGGAGCCGCGGACGAGCGTGGTGGTGGCGGTCCCGGACGAGTCGGTCGACGCGGAACTCGACGTCGTCACGCCGTTCGAGGACACCCACTACGGCACGCGCGAGATGACCGTGCGGGATCCGGACGGCCGGGCCTGGATTCTGCGGGCGCCGAAGTGAGCGAGCCGGACCACACCGCGGTGCGCGTAGCGCTGTGGCGCGCGCTGCACCTGCTCGCGGATCCGCCGCCGCACGCGCTGGTCGACGAGATCGGTCTCCAGCTGGCGGATCCCGGTCCGGACTGGCGGTCCCGGCCGGACATGGACCTGGGCTTCACCCGGCGGTTCCGGGCGGGAATCGTGCTGCGCAGCCGGTTCGTCGAGGATCTGGTGCGCGAACGCGGGGTCGCGCAGTACGTTCTCCTCGGCGCCGGACTGGACACGTTCGCGCAGCGGGAGCCGGACCTCGGTGTGCGGGTGTTCGAGATCGACCAGCCGGGCACGCAGGAATGGAAGCGGGCTCGGCTCGCCGAACTCGGGCTGCCCGCGCCGTACCGCTTCGTGCCGGTCGACTTCGAATCCGGCGAACAGTGGCCGGAACGCTTGGCTGCCAACGGTTTCGAGATGGCGAAGCCCGCGGTGGTGGCGTCCACGGGCGTCAGCATGTACCTGACCCGCGAGGCCAACGCCGCGACGTTGCGTGCGCTCGCCGGTTTCGCACCGGGCACCGTGGTGGCGATGACGTTCCAGATGTCGGAGGAGTACCTGGACGATCCCGACCGCGAGGCGCGGGCGGCGGCGATGAAGGGAGCGAAGGCGGCCGGGACGCCGTTCGTGAGCTTCTTCGCGCCGGACGAGATGCTGGAGTTCGCGCGGGAGTGCGGCTTTCAGGATGTCCAGCATGTCAGCGCGGCCGATTTGACCAAGCGGTATCTGTCGGGCCGCTCGGATGGGTTGCAGACGTCGGGGGAGGAGTTCCTGGTGGCGACTGTCTGCTGACGACGCTCTCGTGGTATTCGACGGGAAACCCTTCGGCGGTAAGGAAAGCGTGGAGCTGCCCGCCGACCGTCCTGAGGTCAGCACCTGGTTTACGGTGCCGTTTGCCGCCGGGAGCTGATCACCCCGGTGTTGAATCCGGCGAGATGCAAACCGCCCGCGAAACGCGCGTGTTCGATTTTCACACAGCGGTTCATCACCACGTCCAACCCCGCTTCGCGGACGCGGTCCGCCACCGGTTCGTGCCACAGGCCGAGCTGGAGCCACAGAGTCCGCGCCCCTGCCTCGATGACCTCCTCGGCTACCCCGGGGAGGTCATCGTGCTTGCGGAACACGCTCACCAGATCCAGCTCGCCCGGCACGTCCGCGAGCGACGGATACACCGGCCGCCCCAGCAACGTGTCGAGCCGCGGGTTCACGAAGTTGACCTCGTACCGCGTCGAAGACAGCAGATACGTCGCCACGAAGTAGCTCGGCCGCGCCGGATTCGCCGACGCGCCCACGACCGTCACCGACTTCGTGCGCCCGAGAAGACGCCGCCGTTCGACCGCTCCGACGTCGTAACTCACGCGTTCACCGCCTTGTCGAGAGCCTGGTCGAGATCCCACAGCAGATCCTCGACGTCCTCCAGCCCGACCGACAGCCGGATCAGGTCCGGGCCGACGCCCGCCGCGGCGAGCTGATCCTCGGACAGTTGCGCGTGCGTCGTCGAAGCCGGATGGATCACCAACGTCCGCGCGTCGCCGACGTTTGCCAAGTGCGACAACAGTTCCACCGACTCCACGAATTTCTCGCCCGCCGCGCGTCCGCCCTTCACCCCGAACGAAAACACCGCGCCCGGCCCCTGCGGCAGATACCGCGCGGCGCGCTCGTGATGCGGGTGATCCGGCAACCCGGCGTAAGACACCCATGCGACCCGCGGGTCGGCGTTCAGGTACTCCGCGATCGCCCGCGCGTTGACGACATGTGCGTCCATCCGCTGCGGCAGCGTTTCCACGCCCTGCAGCAGCAAAAACGCCGAATGCGGCGACAGCACCGCGCCGATGTCGCGCAACTGCTCCGCGCGCAGCCGCGTGCAGAACGCGTACTCGCCGAAGTTCTCCCAGTACTTGAGCCCGCCGTAGCTGTCGACGGTCTCGGTCATCCGGGGGAACTTTCCGTTGCCCCAGTTGAAAGTTCCTGCCTCGACGACGACCCCGCCGAGCGTCGTGCCGTGTCCGCCGAGGAACTTCGTGGCCGAATGCAGGACGATGTCCGCGCCGTGCTCGATCGGGCGGCAGAGGTACGGCGTGGCGAGCGTCGCGTCGACCACGAGAGGAATGTCGTGCGAACGCGCGAGATCGGCCAGCCCGGCGAGGTCCGCGATCGCACCGCTCGGGTTGCCGATCACCTCGGTGTAGATCAGCTTCGTGCGGTCGGTCACCGCTTTGGCGTAGTCCTCGGTGTCGCCGTGCACGAACGTCGTCTCGACACCGAACCGCGCGAGCGTTCCGGTGAGCTGCGTGACCGTCCCGCCGTACAGTCCGGCAGCCGACACGATGTGGTCGCCGGCCTCCGCGAGCGCCGAGAACGTCAGGAACTCCGCCGCCTGCCCGCTGGCCGTCGCGACCCCGCCGATGGCCCCCTCGAGACTCGCGACGCGCTCCTCGAACGCCGCGACGGTCGGGTTGCCGATCCGGCTGTAGACGTTCCCGTACTTCTGCAGCGCGAACAGGTTGGCCGCGTCGGCCGCGTCCTCGAACACGAAGCTGGTCGTCTGGTAGATCGGCACCGCACGAGCCCCGGTCGCGGGGTCGGGAGTGCCGCCGGCGTGCAGGGCGCGGGTGCGGAAGCCCCAGGTACGTTCGCTCATCGAGCGCCACGCTAACCCAGCGCCCGGGGCGGCGGCCATTCCTCCCGGAGAGTGATCGGGCGGGCTCGCCAGACCACCGCGAGCGCCGGATCCCCGGCGGGGTCCGGTTCGATCCGCTCGACCGCGAAGCCTTCCCGTTCGTAGAACGCCGCGGCCCGCTCGTTGGCGGCGAAATGCTCGATGCGCAGCTGGCCGACGTCTTCCGGCAGCTGGCTGGCGAGGGCGTCGAGCAGCTGTGGGCCCAGCCCGTGGCCGCGGTGGTCCGGGTGCAGGTAAAGCTTGTAGACGACGTGATCCGGTCCGCGCTGCCCGACGCCGACGATGCGTCCGCCGGTTTCGGCGACGACAACTCGCCCGTCCGCCACCGCCGCGGAGACGTGCGATTCGTTCCACCACTGGCGGACTTGGCGCTGGGCCGCCGCTTCGCCGATCAGCGGGGTGTAGTGCGGCGGGATGTGCCTTTCGCCGAAGCGGCAGATCGCCTCGACGTCGCTCAGTTGGGCCGTTCGTACTCGGGTGTCCGGCCTGGCCCTCACCGTTTCCGCCAAGTGCTCACCGAAACCGCCAGCGTCACGTCCCTCCCCGCCGCGGCCTCGAGCCTCTCCCGCCGCCCATCCCGGTCCAGGTGGAATCCCGCGGGGCCCATCGCGACCACGTCCCGCACCTGCGCGGCACTGAACGGCTGAGTCCGGACCACCTCCGCCGCGGACTCCCGCACGAACAGCCCGCCCAGGGCGTCCTCGAGCCGTTCTTCCTTCCGCGAGTCCACCGCGAGCACCAGATCGCCCAGTTCCGCGAGATGCCCGGGCAAAGGCGACGCCACCACCAGCTTCCCGCCCGGCGCGAGCACCCGATGGAACTCCGCGGCGTTCCGCGGCGAGAACACGTCCAAAACCACCGAAGCCACCTCGTCGGCCACCGGCCACGGCTCCCACAGGTTCCACACCGCCGCACCCAGCCGGGCATGCGCCCGCGCGGCCCGTCGCAACGCGATCGCCGACACGTCCAGCGCCAGCCCGACCGCGTCCGGCGCTTCGTCCAGCACTCGCGAGAGGTAATAGCCAGGCCCGGCTCCGGCGTCGATGATCAATCCAGGAGCAGAACCAGCCGCGGCGACCGCCTCGGCGAGCGGCGCGTACGCACCGGAAGACAAGAACGCCGCCCGCGCGTCCACCATCGGCGCGGTGTCGGCCGTTCCCGCCGGGATGCGCGCGTGCAGCAGGTTGACGTAACCCTGCCGGGCCAGATCGAACGCATGCCGCCGCTCGCAGCGCAGCGTCCGGCCGGTCAGCGAGACCGGCTCGGCGCACACCGAACAGCGCAGCGCTTCGATCACCCGATCAGGCAAAGACATGGGCGCTATTCGACCATGAGGTTGCCTGACCGGACATTTCGCCCTGGGTCTCTGGAAACGTCCCCGTAACAACCACCGCACCGGAGTTCACGCGAGGGAAACGTGAACCGAAGCCTGGTGAAACACCGGCGGCCAACACTTCCTCTGCAGTTGCCCACGGCACGGGAGGACGATTGTGCTGAACGCCGGAGATACCGCCTGGGTGCTGATCAGCGCCGCGCTGGTCATGCTCATGACCCCAGGCCTCGCGTTCTTCTACGGCGGCATGGTCCGCGCGAAGAGCGTTTTGAACATGTTGATGATGAACTTCATCGCACTCGCGATAGTCGGGGTGCTGTGGGTGCTTTTCGGGTTCTCGCTGTCCTTCGGCGACGACGCTTTCGGCGGCCTGGTCGGGAACCTCGACTACGCGGGCCTGTCGGACGCGTTCGGCAAACTCGTCGGGCTCGCGAGCTCCGGCCCGCCCGCGGTTCCGTGGCCGGGTCCGGACGCCTTGCCGCTGCTCGCGTTCTGCATGTTCCAGTTGATGTTCGCGATCATCACCCCGGCGCTGATTTCCGGTGCCATCGCGGATCGCGCCAAGTTCTGGGGCTGGACGCTTTTCGTGGCGATCTGGGTGATCGTCGTGTACTTCCCGGTCGCGCACTGGGTGTTTTCGTTCGACGGATTCACCGGCAAGGACGCGGTGGGCGGCTGGATCGCCAACCAGCTCAAGGCGCTCGACTTCGCCGGCGGCACGGCGGTGCACATCAACGCCGGTGCCGCGGGTCTCGCCCTCGCGCTGGTGCTCGGCAAGCGCAAGGGCTGGCCGAAGGACACCGGCCGTCCGCACAACGTCCCGTTCGTCCTGCTCGGCGCGTCGCTGCTGTGGTTCGGCTGGTACGGCTTCAACGCCGGTTCCGCGCTCGGTGCGAACGACCTCGCGGGCGTCGCGTTCACCAACACCACCGTCGCGACCGCGGCCGCGGTGCTCGGCTGGCTGCTCGTCGAGCAGCTGAAGTTCGGCAAGCCGACCACGCTCGGCGCGGCGTCGGGTGCGGTCGCCGGGCTGGTCGCGATCACGCCCGCCTGCGGTTTCGTGAGCCCGCTCGGCTCGATCGCGATCGGCGTCATCGCCGGGGTGCTGTGCGCGCTGGCCATCTCGCTCAAGTTCCGCCTCGGCTTCGACGACTCCCTCGACGTCGTCGGCGTGCACCTCGTCGGCGGTCTCGTCGGCACCGTGCTGATCGGGCTCTTCGCCACCAAGAGCGTGAACTCGGCGGGCGCGGACGGCCTGTTCTACGGCGGCGGCTTCAAGCAGCTGGGCATCCAGGTGGTCGCCGCGCTTGCGGTCCTGGGCTACTCGTTCATCATGACCTTGATCATCGGCTTCGCGATCAAGAAGGCGGGCGGGTTCCGCGTGAGCACCGAGCACGAGGTCAGCGGCATCGACGAGGGTCAGCACGCGGAGAGCGCCTACGACTTCACCGGCATGGGCGGCCTCGGCCACTCGAGCACGTTCCCGGCCAAGCCCGTCACGAAACTCGAGGAGACCAAGGCATGAAGCTCATCACCGCGATCGTCAAGCCGTTCACGCTCGACGACGTCCGCTCCTCGCTGGAGCAGCTGGGCGTGCTCGGGATGACGGTGAGCGAGGTCCAGGGCTACGGCAGGCAGAAGGGGCACACCGAGGTCTACCGGGGGGCCGAGTACTCGGTGGACTTCGTGGCCAAGCTGAAGATCGAGGTCGTGGCGGACGACGCCGTGGTCGAGAAGGTCCTCGACGCCGTCACCACCGCCGCGCACACCGGCAAGATCGGCGACGGGAAGGTCTGGGTGACGCCGGTGGAGACGGTGATCCGGGTCCGCACCGGCGAACGCGGCACGGACGCGCTGTAGCCGATGACCGACGGGGGAGAACTCGCCCGAGCCACTGCGCTGCTGCTCGAAGGACGGCACGGAGCGCCCGCCCTGCGGACGTCCCTGGTCGATCTGTACGAGTTCTGGCTCGGGAAAGGAGCGACGGCGGCCGGCGTCGACACCGCGGACCCAGGTGTCGCGCTGGTCGCCGTAGGGGGGTTGGGACGGCGCGAGCTGGTGCCGTACTCCGATCTCGATTTAGTGCTGCTGCACAACGGAAACAGTCAGATCGGGGAGATCGCCGACGCGCTGTGGTACCCGCTGTGGGACGCGCGGGTCGGCCTCGACCATTCGGTCCGCACCCCCGGCGAGGCGCTGAAAGTCGCGGCGGAGGACCTGCGGACCGCGCTCGGTCTCCTCGACGCCCGGCACCTGGCCGGCGACCCGGCTCTCACCGAACGCCTCGCTTCCGCCGCCCGCGACCAGTGGCGGCGGACGGCCCGCAAACGTTTGCCGGAGCTGGCCGAATCCGTCCACACCCGATGGCGGCGCAGCGGCGAGATCGCCCAATCCGCCGAGCCGGACCTCAAACACGGCCGCGGCGGCCTCCGCGACTTCGGCGTGCTGGAAGCCCTCGCGGCCGGACAGCTCACCGCGCGACCGGGCGAAGAACTGCTGGCAGCCAAGCAACTCCTGCTCGACGTTCGCACGGAACTGCGCCGCGAATCCCGTCGAGAACGGGACATCCTCAGCGCTCCGGACGCCGACGTCGTCGCGCACGAACTGGAGCTGGGCGACAGATTCGCCTTGGCGCGCAAGCTTTCCGGTGCGGGCCGGACCATCGCGTACGCCGTCGATGTCGCCCTTCGGTCCACTGTGGAACAACCACGCCCGCTTTTCGGTCGACGTCCCGTGCGCCGTCCGTTGGCTGAGGGCGTCGTGTTGCACGGCGACGAAGTCGCGCTGGCCCGAGACGCGCTCCCGGCACGAGACCCGGCGCTCCTGCTTCGCGCGGCAGCCGCGTCGGCTCGGACACAAAAGCCCATCTCACCAGGTACTTTGCGCACGCTCGCCGAGTCCGCGCCCGAGCTGCGCGAGCCGTGGCCGGACGACGCCCGCAACGCCCTCGTCGAACTGCTGGGCGCGGGGGAAGGGCTGGTCGACGCGGTCGAGGCGTTGGACCGCACCGGCCTGTGGGCCCGGCTGTTCCCGGAATGGGGGTCCGTGCGCGACCTGCCGCCGCGGTCGCCCGTGCACCAGTGGACTGTCGACCGGCACCTCGTTCAGGCGTGTGTCGAAGCAGCGAAGCTGACCACCACCGTGTCGCGGCCCGACCTGCTGCTGATCGGCGCGCTGCTGCACGACATCGGCAAGGGCCGCGAGGCCGACCACTCCGAACTGGGTGCGAAGATTTCCGCCTCGGTAGCGCAACGGCTGGGCCTGCCGCCCGAGGACGTCGCGACGGTTTCCGCCATGGTCCGCCACCACCTGCTGCTCCCGCACACCGCGACCAGACGCGACATCGGCGACCCCGCGACCATCTCGCGGGTGGTGAAAACCCTGGACCGCGACGTCGTCCTGCTGGAACTCCTGCACGCCCTGACCCGCGCCGACTCGCTGGCCACCGGACCCGGCGTCTGGACCGACTGGAAGGACCGGCTGCTGGCCGAACTCGTCAGCGGCTGCGAGGAAGCGGTGCACGGCAAGGGTTTCACGCCGCCCGAGCCGCTGGACGACGACCAGCGCGAACTGGTCGCCGAGGCCGCCCGGACCGGCGCCGGGCAGATCCGGATCTCCGCACAGGGCAAGGTCGTCACGGTCCTGCTGGCCGTGCCCGCGGACCGCGAACTGCTCGCCCCCGCGGCCGGGGTGCTGGCACTGAACTCCCTGGAGGTCCACTCCGCGGTTCTGCGCGAACACTCCGGCCGAGGCCGGGCAGGCGTGTTCACCGCGTCGCCGAAGTTCGGCTCGCTCCCGGATCCCGCGCTGCTGCGGGAACAGTTCGCCCGCGCGGTCGCCGGAACGATGCCGCTCACCCAACGGCTGGCCGCGAAGGAACGGGACTACGCCACCTCGTCGCCAGCCGTGGTCAAGCCGGTCGTGCGATGGTTCGACGACGAAACGAGCGGCCCGGACGCCGTCGTGCTGGAACTGCGCGCCGCCGACCGGATCGGCCTGCTGTTCCGCGTGGCAAGCGCCCTGCGCCGCGCCGAGGCCGACGTCCACTGGGCAAAAGCCGCGACCCTAGGCGGCGCCGTCGTCGACTCCTTCGCCCTGTCACCCCGCTCCGGCCACGTCACCCCACAGTGGCGAACCGTGATCACCGAGGCCGTCCTAGCCGCAGTCTCCTGACCGTCCGTGAAGGGCTCCTTGAGGGAATCTAATTCCCTCAAGGAGCCCTTCACGGACCGCCCACCCGCCCACCCGACCGCACCCGCGCACCCGACGATCGAGGCACCCAGACCCTCCCCCGCACCCCGATACGAAGCCTCCCTGCGGTCTGGGGGGTGTTTGTCAAGGCATCTTTCCCGCCTTGACAAGCACCCCCAGACCGTCAGCACAATCCAGCTTCGGGGTGCCCCTCGCAACCGTCTTCTCGCGGCGCAGCCGCGCAGGGCACACCACCTGCAATTGCGCCATCCGGGCTCACCCATTCGGGGTGTCGGAAGCGACAACCCCCGTTCCGATGGCAGGATGGCAGGTCCGAGCAAGGGGCGAGGTGAACGCGGTGCGAGGTCACGAGAACCTGCCCGAGCTTTCGCTGCCCCCGACAGTCGTGGCCGGGCACCTGCGCACCTGCGCCGAAGAACTCTCCGCCCTGCTCCGCGGCGACGGATCGGCCGCCACCCTCGGCGAGCTGTCCGAGGTGGTCACCCAGCTGGTCGCGGGCCAGCACGCGCTGTCTCACGCACTGGCCGGTCTCGCCGGCCGCATGGACGTCCGCAATCCCGCGCTCGCCGCTGTCTCGCCGTCGGAGGTCGAGGTTCTCACCGAAGTCCTCCAGGCCGCGGCCTGCGCGGTGAGCTGCTCGGCCGAGGAACTCGCCGATTCGGAACCGCTCTTCGAGTTCACGAGCGACTCCGCGGGGCCCGACACCCGCGTTTGAGTAGTTCTACTCAGTGCCGATTGAGGGACTTCACGCTGCCGCGCGCCCGGTCCCGGACGGCAGACTTCTCCCCAACGCCGGGTGGTCGAGGGGGAACCGCTCCGCGTGCCTGCGGCGGAAGGCTCCCGGGGAGGTGAGCTCTTCCGCCAGAGTTCCGGGGACGGCCGTGGGGAGCGGCCGCCCCGGGACTCCCAGGCTTCAGGAATCCGCGATCCGCGTCAGCAGCCCCGCCGCGAGCCGGAGCAGCTCCCGCTCGGTCGGGCTGAGCGTCCGTTCGAGAGCAGCGGCCAGCCAGGCCTCCCGCGCGATCGAATAGTTGCGCAGTTCCCGCAGGCCGGCGGGAGTGATGTCGATCAGCGACCGCCGCCCGTCCGCCGGATCGGGAGTGCGCGTGATCCAGCCGCGTTCGGCCAGCGAGGCCAGGATCCGCGTCAGCGACTGCGGGTGCATCCGTTCCGCCTCGGCCAGTTCGCTCGGCGTATGCGTGCCGCCCCGGTACAGCCGCGACAGCACCGCCAGCACCGCCGGTCCCGGGGCGGGCGTGTCCGCCTCGGAGCGCATCCGCCAGTTCAGCCGGCCGACGCCCTCGCGCACCGCCCGGGCCAGCATCGCCAGCTCGTCGGCGGGTTCGGTCTGCATGAGGCCAGATTAGGCGGCCTCTCCTCGGACCAACGCGGCATACCGCCCGTCCAGCGCCAGCAGTTCCGCGTGCGTGCCCCGTTCGACGATCCGCCCGGCGTCCAGCACCGCGATCTGGTCCGCATGCTCCACAGTGGACAGCCGATGCGCGATCGCGATCGTCGTGCGGCCCGCCGCGAGCCGGTCCAGTTCCGCCTGCACCGCCCGTTCGGTGCGGTTGTCCAGCGAACTCGTCGCCTCGTCCAGGATCAGCACCGGCGGATTGCGCAGCAGGATCCGCGCGATCGCCATCCGCTGCTTCTCCCCGCCGGAGAACCGATATCCACGCTCGCCGACCACGGTGTCGTACCCGTCCGGCAGCGCGGCCAGCGTGTCGTGGATGTGCGCGGCCTTCGCGGCGTTCTCCAGCTCCTCGTCGGTGGCGTCCGGCTTCGCGAAACGCAGGTTCTCCCGCACTGACGCGTGGAAGAGATACGTCTCCTGCGACACCAATCCCACCCCGGCAGCCAGCGACGCGAGCGTGACATCCCGGACGTCCGTCCCGTCCACGCATACCTTTCCCTCGGTCACCTCATACAACCGAGCGACCAGGTAGGCGAGCGTCGTCTTCCCCGAACCCGTCGACCCGACCAGCGCTGTCGT
The DNA here is from genome assembly GCF_014174495.1 of Amycolatopsis echigonensis. Classification (GTDB taxonomy): domain Bacteria; phylum Actinomycetota; class Actinomycetes; order Mycobacteriales; family Pseudonocardiaceae; genus Amycolatopsis; species Amycolatopsis echigonensis. The sequence goes on along the minus strand of NZ_JACJHR010000020.1, from coordinate 12,909 downwards.
GGTCCCCGCGGGCACGTCGAGGTCGATATCGCGCAATGTCCACGGGCCATCGTCGTCGTAGCGGAACGACACCCCGCGCATCGAAACCGCCCCGCCGCTGGGCCGCAGCGTCCGCGCGCCCGGCCGGTCGTCGATCTCCACCGGCAGATCGAGCACCTCGAAGATCCGCCCGAACAACGCCTTCGCCGACGCGACGTTCTGGCCCACCGTTTGCATCGCCGTCGCCGGCGTGAGCAGCCGGTTCAACATGCTGGTGAACGCGACGACGGTGCCCAGCGAAATCGGGGCCGCACCACCGGCGAGCTCCAGCCCGGCTGCCCAATAGACCAGCGCCGGGATGATCGTGAGGCTCATCGTCCGCGCCGCCCGCTGCCACCGCCCGGCCAGCGCGGCACTGCGCTCCAGCGCCGCGACCTCGCGCGACTCCTCGGCGAACCGGTCGCGCATCAGCGTCGCGTTGCCCATCGTCTTGGCCAGCAGCACGCCGGTGACCGACAGCGATTCCTCGACGATCGTGGTCAGCCTCGCCATCCGCCGGGTCCGGCCGCGGGCGAGCTTCCGCTGCTTGCCGCCGAGCCGCAGGGTGAACAGCAGGAACAACGGCACGACGACCAGCGACAACAGCGCCAGCTGCCAGTTCATGACCAGGATCGCCACCGCGATCGCCAGCGCCGTGGTGCCGTTCTGCACGATCGACGCGGCGGTCCCGGTCACGACGTTGTCCACACCGCCGATGTCGTTGAACACCCGCGACAGCACCTCGCCGGTCTTGGTCCGGGTGTAGAAGCCGAGCGACATGCGCTGCAGATGGCTGTACACCGCCACCCGCAGTTCGTTCATCACCCGCTGGCCGATGGTGTTGGACAGCCCGGTCGTCCGCACGCTCAGCGCTCCGGACCCGAGCGCGGCGGCGATCATTCCGGCGGCGAGCAGGCTCACCAGCAGGGCGTCGCGGTGCGGCAGCGCGTCGTCCAGCATCTCCCGCAGCAGGAACGGCGAGGTCACGCCCAGCCCGGCCTGCACGACCAGCAGCGCGCACAGCCCGGCCAGCGCACCCCGGTGCGGCCGGAACAGGCCAGCGATGCGGCTGAACGGGACCTGTTCGTCCTCGTCTCCTGCCGGTTCGGCGAGCGTCGGACGCCGGGCAGTTGCTGATGTCATACGCCTATGTTTACTTAATCCGCGAAGCCGGTCGAACGATTTTCGCGCAGTTGACCTGTTGTCGCTCGGCCAATTAATACGCGGGTGCGTAGTACCCTTCCCGTACCCGTGAAGGCCGGGTGGCCGGGGCGGCTACCCTCGGAAGATGCCGGGGGTGCCGAGCACCGCCCGGCACGCGAACTTTCGACCCAGCTGGAGCGTGCACCCCCGTGTTCGACACCCTCTCCGATCGGCTCACCTCGGCCCTGCAGTCGCTCTCGCGCAAGGGCCGGCTGTCCGACGCCGACATCGACGCCACTGCGCGCGAGATCCGCATCGCGCTGCTGGAAGCGGACGTCGCGCTCCCGGTGGTCAAGGCGTTCATCGCGAAGATCAAGGACCGGGCGAAGGGCGCCGAGGTCTCCCAGGCGCTGAACCCGGCGCAGCAGGTCGTCAAGATCGTCAACGAGGAGCTCGTCGGCATCCTCGGCGGCGAGACGCGGCGGCTGAACCTGGCCAAGAACCCGCCGTCGGTGATCATGCTCGCCGGTCTCCAGGGTGCTGGCAAGACGACGCTGGCCGGCAAGCTGGCGATGTGGCTGAAGAAACAGGGCCACGCGCCGATGCTGGTCGCCTGTGACCTCCAGCGGCCGAACGCGGTCACCCAGCTGCAGGTCGTCGGCGAGCGGGCGGGCGTCACCACGTTCGCGCCGGAGCCGGGCAACGGCGTCGGCGACCCGGTCGACGTCGCCCGCCGCGCGATCGAAGAGGCCAAGCACGCGCAGCACGACATCGTGGTCGTCGACACCGCGGGCCGCCTGGGTGTCGACGAAGAGCTGATGAAGCAGGCCGCGGACATCCGCGAGGCCGTGCAGCCGGACGAAGTCCTGTTCGTGGTCGACGCCATGATCGGTCAGGACGCGGTCACCACGGCCGAGGCGTTCCGCGATGGTGTCGGCTTCACCGGCGTGGTGCTCACGAAGCTCGACGGCGACGCCCGCGGTGGTGCCGCGCTGTCCGTCCGCGAGGTCACCGGCCAGCCGATCCTCTTCGCGTCCAACGGCGAAAAGCTCGAGGACTTCGACACGTTCCACCCGGACCGGATGGCCTCGCGCATCCTGGGCATGGGCGACGTGCTGACCCTGATCGAGCAGGCCGAACAGCACTTCGACCAGGAGCAGGCCGAACAGGCCGCGCAAAAGCTCACCAGCGGCCAGCTCACGCTGGAGGACTTCCTCGAGCAGATGCTCGCGGTGCGCAAGATGGGCCCGATCGGCAACCTGCTCGGCATGCTGCCCGGCGCGGGCCAGATGAAAGACCAGCTCGCCGCGGTCGACGACAAGCAGCTCGACCGGCTCCAGGCGATCATCCGCGGCATGACCCCCGCCGAGCGCGCCGACCCGAAGATCATCAACGGCTCGCGCCGGCTGCGCATCGCGAACGGCTCCGGCGTCACCGTCCGCGAGGTCAACGACCTGGTCAACCGCTTCTTCGAGGCGCGCAAGATGATGGCGCAGATGGCCGGCCGGTTCGGCTTCGGCGGCGGAGGCGGCGGGAGCAAGAACCGCAAGGGCAAGAAGGGGAAGAAGGGCAAGGGGCGCGGCCCCACGCAGCCGAAGATGCGCGGCGGGATGCCCGGTGGCATGCCGATGCTTCCCCCGGGCGGCATGGGCGGCGGCGGGATGCCGGACCTGTCCCAGCTCGGCGGCATGAACGACGTGCCCGGCTTCGACCCGTCCAAGTTCAAGCTGCCGAAGGACCCGAAGAGCAATTGAGCCCGCTGCACCTGCACGGCACCGTCCTGCCTGACGGCGAACCGCGTGACCTCTGGATTCAGGACGGAAAGCTGTCGTTCGAGCCGATTCCCGGCGCGGAAACGCTGTCCACCGGCGGATTCGTGGTCCCGGGACTCGTCGACGCGCACTGCCACCCGGGCCTCGGCCCGCACGGCGGACTGTCGGTCGAGGAGGCGGCGGACCAGGCGGCGACCGACCGCGACGCGGGCACCCTGCTGATCCGCGACTGCGGCCTGCCCCTGGACGTCCGGCCGCTGCAATCGCGCGCCGACCTGCCGACGATCATCCGCTGCGGACGCCACCTGGCGCTGCCGAAGCGGTACATTCCCGGCTTCGCGATCGAACTGGACGACCCGCCGCTGCTGCCCGAAGCGGTCGCCGAACAGGCCCGCGACGGCGACGGCTGGGTCAAGCTCGTCGGCGACTGGATCGACCGCGGCCAAGGCGACCTCGCACCGCTGTGGCCGGACGACGTGCTGGCCGAAGCCATCCGCATCGCCCACGACCTCGGCGCACGCGTCACCGCGCACGTGTTCGGCGAAGCCGCGTTGCCGGGCCTGATCGGCGCGGGCATCGACTGTCTCGAACACGGCACCGCGCTGTCGCCAGACCAGCTCGCCGAACTCGCGCGCCGCGACGTCGCGTTGGTGCCGACGCTCATCAACATCGAGAACTTCCCGGGCATCGCGGACAAGGCAGGCAAGTACCCGACGTACGCGGCCCACATGCGCGCGCTGCACACCGGTGTCGCCGACATGGTCTCTTCGGCGGTTGAAGCGGGCGTACGCGTCTTCGCGGGCACGGACGCGGGCGGCATGGTCGCGCACGGCCGTATCGCCGACGAGGTCGAAGCGCTTCATCGTGCGGGCATGTCGCGTACGCAGGCTCTCGCGAGCGCGTCCTGGGAAGCGCGCGAATGGCTGGGCCACCCCGGCATCGAGCACGGTGCCCCGGCGGACCTGATCGTTTACGCCGACGACCCGCGCGCCGACCTCGCCGCCCTGCACCACCCGACCCACATCGTCTTGGGCGGCACCGTCTTCCACTGACCCCGCCTCGATGTGCCACAGCACAGGCACATAGCGTGAACCCGTGGCCGAAGACCGTGGGGGAAAGCGAATTCTGGGTGCCCATTGGGCCTTCGCCGCGTTCTTCTTCGGCGTAGCCGGCTACTACCTCGTCACCCTCCTCACCTCGGCCGCGTTCAACCGGCACGTCGGCGACGACGACCCGGTCGAGGCGTACGCGGGACCGTTGCTGCTGCTGGCTTTCCTGCCGAACCTGGTGCTCGGCCTCGGCCCGGCGATCGCCTCGCTGCGGTACGGCTCCGGCCTCGAACGCGACTTCGGGCTCCGCGTCCGGGGCCGCGACCTCCGGATCGGTCTCGCCTGCGGGTTGCTCGCGCTCGTCGTCGGCTTCGTGCTGAACGCCGCCGAAATCGCCGTCTTCGGCGGCGACGAGGTGTCCGACAGCCCGCTCACCGACCTGCCCGACGTGTCCGGCGGCAGCACGCTCTGGCTCGTCACGACCGCACTGGTGCTGGTGATCGCCGTCCCGCTCACCGAGGAACTGCTTCTGCGCGGGGTGCTGTGGAACGCCCTGCTGCACTACAAGATCCCGCCGTGGGTGGTGCTCGTCCTCACCTCGTTGATGTTCGCGCTGCTGCACGGCGAGACCACGCGCACGATCGCGCTGTTCGGCCAGGGTCTGGTCCTCGGGCTGGCGCGGCAGTATTCGGGCCGGACGTCGGCGAGCGTGCTCGCGCACGCGGCCAACAACCTGCCGCCCGCCGTCCTCCTCTTCACCGGGCACTGAGGGCAGGCGGGCGATGCGGAAGCCGGTGACCAGCCGAGTACTGTGCGAAATCATTTCGGCCGCTAGGCTCGACCGGTGAGCAGAGCGAGCACGGGGAGGCGGGCGTGACCACATCACAGCCCGGTGAACCCCTCTCTCGCGCGCTCTCCCCGGAGGACTTCGTGGCCGAACCGACCGCGTTCCCGGCGCATCGCTGGGGATTCGGGGCGTTCCTGCTGGTCGAGGCGGTGCTGCTGGCGTCGGCCGCGTTCATCGGCGCACTGTCCGGGCCGACGGCTCCGGGCAGGCCGCTGCCGATCAGCACGGTGCTGCTCGGCACGATGCTGCCCACCATGATCGCCGCCGGCGTCGCGGTGCTGATCACCGTCGTCCGCGGCAACGGGCCGAAGCTCGACCTGCGGCTCGAATGGCGCTGGGCGGACGTCTGGACCGGCCTCAAATTCGGCATGCTCGGCCTCGTGCTCACCTCGCTGAGCGCCTACGTGTGGACCCAGCTGGTCGGCACGGCGGACGCGACGTCGGCGATCAGCGCGCTGGTCGACGACCGCAAGATGTCCGTGCCCGCCGCCGCGGTGATGTTCGGCTACCTGTGGCTGCTCGGGCCGATCTGCGAGGAGATCATCTACCGCGGCCTGCTCTGGGGAGCGGTCGAGCGGCTGCAATGGCGCAGCGAGCGCTGGGGCCGGATCGCCGCGTTCCTGCTGTCCACCGCGGTCTTCGCGGCCAGCCACCTGGAACCGCTGCGCACCACGCTGCTGCTGGTGATCTCGATCCCGATCGGGCTGGCCCGGCTGTCCACCGGACGGCTGGCCGGCAGCATCGTCGCGCACGCGGTCAACAACTTCCTGCCCGCGGTCGCGATCCTGCTCGGCGCGCTCGGCCTCGCGTCGTTCTGAGGCCCGGCGGGGCCTGCGCGGGAGCCCCTGCGCAGGCACAACGACGCATCTGGCAGAATGTTTGCTTGCCCGCTTCCGCCGGACCCTCTCGCCGTGTGGAAGCTCCTGACCTCCGGGCACCGCGAGCCTGTCCCCACGGGCTCCGCGCGCGCCCTGCACCACACAGCACTGAGGAGTACCCACACCCGTGGCCGTCAAGATCAAGCTGCAGCGCCTCGGCAAGATCCGTGCGCCGTACTACCGCATCATCATCGCCGACGCGCGCACCCGCCGGGACGGCAAGGCCATCGAGACGATCGGCAAGTACCACCCGAAGGAAGAGCCGAGCTTCATCGAGGTCGACACCGAGCGGGCGCAGTACTGGCTGGGCGTCGGCGCGCAGCCGACCGAGCCGGTCCAGCGCATCCTCGAGATCACCGGCGACTGGCAGAAGTTCAAGGGCCTGCCGGGCGCCGAGGGCACCCTGAAGGTGGCCGAGCCGAAGCCGTCCAAGCAGGACCTGTTCAACGCGGCCCTGGCCGCGGCCGGCGAGGAGCCCTCCACCGAGGCCGTCACGCCGAAGAAGAAGTCGGCCCCGAAGAAGGCCGAGGCCGAGAAGGCCGAAGCTGCTGAGGGCGAGAAGTCCGAGTGAGCTTCCTCGCCGACTCCCTCGAGCACCTGGTGCGCGGGATCGTCGACAACCCGGACGAGGTCCGGGTCGAGCTGCTGACCACGCGTCGTGGCCGCACGCTCGAGGTGCACGTCCACCCCGACGATCTCGGCAAGGTGATCGGCCGGGGCGGGCGCACCGCGACCGCTCTGCGCACCGTGATGGGCGGCATCGGCGGCCGCGGCGTCCGGGTGGACGTCGTCGACACCGATCGCTGATCCGGATTCTCGGAAACGGTCAGGTATGGACGTCGTAGTCGGCCGTATCGCGAAGGCGCACGGCATCCGCGGCGAGCTCGCGGTCGACGTGCGCACGGATTCGCCGCAGGAGCGGTTCGCGATCGGTGCGGTCGTCACGACGAAGCTGCGCGACGGCAGCACGAGAGAACTCACCATCGCAGCCGCCCGCGAACATAGCGGGCGGCTGCTGGTGCGTTTCGAGGAAGTGCTCACGCGCGACGTCGCGGAAACCCTGCGCGGCGCCCTGCTGCTGGCGGACACCGACGCGCTGCCGCCCACCGGCGACCCGGACGAGTTCTACGACCACGAGCTGGCCGGCCTGCGCGCCGAACTGCTCGACGGGACCGTCGTGGGCAAGGTCGTCGAGGTGGTCCACTCGCCGGCCGGGGAACTGCTCGAACTCGATCACGACGGGCGCTCGGTGTTGGTACCGTTCGTCCGCGCCATCGTCCCGGTGGTGGACGTCGCGGGGGGCCGGGTCGTGCTCGATCCGCCCGAGGGCCTCCTCGACGCCGAGTGAGGGGGAGCTCGTGAAGTTCTGGATGAAGGCCGGCTTCGCGGCTGTTCTGGCCACCGCTTTCGCCGCGCCGCCCGCGCAGGCCGCTTCGCCGGTGTACGGCGATTTTTCGCTGATGTTCCAGCGCAGCGCTGGCCAGTACGCCCCGCCGGGGGAGAAGGCGTTCCAGTGGGCGTGGTCGCCGCAGTCGGCCACCGAATCGCAGATCACCTGGGGTGACCCGGTCACGTGGCCGCCGGCGACCGCTGAGCACTTCGTCCGCTCGGGCGACTGGGTGCTGCTCGACGGCTGGGACGGCAACGGCACCTACTACTCGCAGCGGGTCACCGAAGAGTCCGCATGCGACGGGGCCCAATGCACGGCGATCCCGTCCGACGGCGGCCGCCAGCACTACGTGCGCTGGACCGTGCCGTCCACCGACTACCGGCTCGTCGCGCGCGGCACGATCACCAGGCAGAGCTCGGGCAAGGTCGTCCACTTCGAACACCTGCAGACGTGGGGCGCGCCCGCTCCGTGCTCGAACGCCCGTTTCGGTGCGCGAACCTGCATTACGCAGACCGAGACGTGGTCGGACGACAACGGGCTGCCCGCCGGGTCGCCGATGCGGGAGACCCTGCACCGCAGCATCAAGATCGCGAAGGGGCTCGGCATGGCCTTCGCGATCGACCAGGACGTCCCGAGCCCGTGGCACGCCGAGGCCACCGAGTACTGGAACTGGTAACCGCTTGCGCATCGACGTCGTCACCATTTTCCCCGAGTACCTCGACCCGCTGCGCGCCGCGCTGCTGGGCCGGGCGATCGACCGCGGCCTGATCGAGGTCGGTGTGCACGACCTGCGCGACTGGACCCACGACGTGCACCGCGCGGTCGACGACGCGCCGTACGGCGGCGGTCCCGGCATGGTCATGAAGCCGCAGATCTGGGGCCCGGCCCTGGACGACGTGTGCGGCGAGGAGACCCGGCTCGTGGTCCCGACCCCCGCGGGAAAGCCGTTCACCCAGGAGTTGGCACACGCGTACGCGGAGGAAAAGCACCTGGTGTTCGCCTGCGGCCGCTACGAGGGCATCGACCAGCGGGTCGTCGACGACGCCGCCCGCCGGATGCCGGTCGACGAGGTCTCGATCGGCGACTACGTGCTGGTCGGCGGCGAGGCAGCGGTGCTGGTGATCGTCGAGGCCGTGGTCCGGCTGCTGCCGGGCGTGCTCGGCAACGCGCGGTCGGCGGCCGAGGACTCGTTCTCCGACGGCCTGCTCGAAGGCCCCAGCTACACCCGCCCGGAGGTGTGGCGCGACCTGGCGGTGCCGGACGTGCTGCGCTCGGGCAACCACGCGCTGATCGACCGCTGGCGGCGCGACCAGGCGCTCGAGCGCACCGCGCGGCGGCGGCCGGACCTGCTGGCCCAGCTGCCGGAGGGCAGCCTGGACAAACGGGACCGCGAGGTGCTCGAAGGGCTGGACGACCAGCCCGGATAGGCCCCGTGCGAGGTCTCCGGGGGCCTCTGCCATAATGAATCAGTTGGCGTGACGTGCGAGTTTTTACTAGGGCCAGTGGCCGGAGTAAAGGACCGCGAGGCCAACCGTGAATGCCATCAGCCCCGGGCTAGTCGCAGTGAACTCCACTGCGCGCTCAAGCTGTACGTAAGCCACACGAATACGAGGACGGACCACCGATGAACACCCTGGACGCGCTGGACGCGCAGTCACTGCGTTCCGACATCCCGGACTTCCGCCCCGGCGACACGCTCAAGGTGCACGTCCGCGTCATCGAGGGCAACCGCGAGCGCAACCAGGTCTTCCAGGGCGTCGTGATCCGCCGTCAGGGCGGCGGCATCCGGGAGACCTTCACCGTGCGCAAGGTTTCGTTCGGCGTCGGCGTCGAGCGCACCTTCCCGGTGCACTCGCCGAACCTGTCGCAGGTCGAGGTCTTCAAGCGCGGCGACGTCCGCCGGGCGAAGCTGTACTACCTGCGCGAGCTGCGCGGCAAGAAGGCCAAGATCAAGGAGCGCCGCGAGAACCGCGAGACCACCTCCGCCTCCTGAGTGACGAGTCGGCTACCGGTAGCCTGGCGACGTGGTCGAACCTGTGTCGCGGAACGCCGATGAGGACGGCCCCGAACGCCCGGAGGAGGACCAGGAACGGTCCGGCGGGCGTCGGGGGTCGCACCGGCGAGGCAAGTCCTCGAAAAAGCGGTCGTTCTGGAAGGAACTGCCGATCCTGATCGTGATCGCGCTGGTGCTCACGATCCTGATCCAGGCGTTCCTCGCCAAGGTCTACATGATCCCTTCGGGATCCATGGAGTCCACGCTGCACGGCTGCCCCGGCTGCACCGGCGACCGGATCCTGGTCGACCGCGTCACTTACGACTTCACCGACCCCTCCCCGGGGGATGTGATCGTGTTCAAGGGTCCGCCCGCGTGGACCGAGAACGAGATCGCGCCGCAGGAGTCGAGCAACATCGTCGTCCGAGCGCTGCGCGGCATCGGCTCGCTGGTCGGCTTCGCGCCGCCGGACGAGCGGGACTTCGTCAAACGCGTCATCGCCACCGGCGGCCAGACCGTCCAGTGCTGCGACAACCGCAACCGGGTGATCGTCGACGGCAAATCCCTCGACGAGCCCTACATCCACTGGGAAGACCCGAACCACCCCGTTCAGGAGTCGTTCGCCCCGGTGAAGGTCCCGCAGGGCACCGTCTGGGTGATGGGCGACAACCGCAACAACTCCGCCGATTCGCGGTATCAGGGCGGCGGCGGTCCCAACGGTGCGGTGCCCGTGGACCACGTCATCGGCAAGGCCCGCATCATCGTGCTGCCGCCGAGCCGCTGGGGCGGGATCTCGGACCACAATCCGCAGCAGAACGCCCAGCCGGTCGCGCTCGGCGCGCCCGCCTGGCAGGAAGGGCTGCCGCTCGGCATCGGCTTCGCCACCGCGGTGCCCACGCTCTTCGTCGGACGCCGCGTGAAGGCTGGCCTCCGCAAGGCGGCCGGCCGGACACGGTAAGCAGTGCGTTCCGTCGTCCGCGACTCCCGGGTGGTGTTTCGGTGACTCTCCCTCCTCCCCGTATTCCGGCAGAACCGCTCCGCCCGCCGCGCGCTGTGGTGCGCGGCGAGCTGTTCTGGGGTCTGCAAGGCGCACTCGAACGCCGCGGCCTCGGCCCGGTCGCCGGTGTGGACGAGGCCGGTGCCGGAGCCTGTGCGGGTCCGCTCGTGGTGGCTTCGTGCGTGCTCCGTCCCGGCGACGGCGCGCGACTGCCCGAGCTGACCGATTCGAAGATGCTCACCGCGAAGGCCCGGGAACGGGTTTACGACCGGGTGCTGCAACGCGCCCTCGACTACTCGGTGATCGTCATCCCCTCCGAGCAGGTGGACTTGCTCGGCATCCGGGTGATGAACCTGGAAGGCATGCGCCGCGCCGTCGCCGGTCTGCGCACCCATCCCGGGTACGTCCTCACCGACGGTTTCCCGATTCCCGGCATTCCCGCGCCGAACGTCGCGGTGATCAAGGGGGACCGCAGTGTCGCGAGCATCGCGGCGGCGTCCGTCCTGGCGAAGGTGACGAGGGACCGGATCATGGCCGGCCTGCACGAAGAGTTGCCGGCCTATGGGTTCGACGTGCACAAGGGCTACAGCACCGCGGACCATTTGGCTGCGCTGAGTGAGCACGGCCCGAGCCCGGCGCACCGCTGGTCCTACACGAATGTCGCCACTATCGCCCTCGCACACGGAGTCACTGCCCCGCATCCGGTCGTGCTCACCTACGCTGCACTGGAGAATGCCCTGGAAAATGCGGGCGGGCCGGTCCGTGCCCCGGACCGCTCGGTGGGTAAGAATGAACGCTCCGCCGCCGGAGCAGGACGAACGCGAGGAGGGGCGCGGATTTCATGAGCGCAGAGGATCTCGAGAAGTACGAGACCGAGATGGAGCTCTCGCTGTACCGCGAGTATCGCGACATAGTGGGCCAGTTCTCGTACGTGGTGGAGACCGAGCGGCGGTTCTACCTGGCCAACGCGGTGGACGTGCAGGTCCGCGACGGCGGTGGCGAGGTGTACTTCGAGGTGCGCATGTCGGACGCCTGGGTGTGGGACATGTACCGCCCCGCCCGGTTCGTCAAGCACGTCCGGGTCATCACCTTCAAGGACGTCAACGTCGAAGAACTGGACAAACCCGATCTGCGGCTCCCGGAAGACGGTCCGTTCTCGGGCTGACCCGCTCTTTCGCCACGAAGGCCACCCGGCACTGCCCGGTGGCCTTCGTCGTTCTCCGGCCGGCCCGCACACCGCACCGACAATTCCGTCGCTTCCTGTCCTTTGAGACCAGCCGCGATCCACAACCCCCGGGTTATCCACAGCTGCGCGGAATCCCCCTGGCGCGGGCGCTGATCACGTTGCGATCGTGAAAGTACACGCACCGTGATCGGCGGTGCTCACGCTGTTCGAGGGGGACCACCATGAACGACGGCCCGCACCCCGGCACGCACTGGCGCCGGACGTTCGGCCGCTGGGGCGAGGACCTCGCCGCCCGGCATCTGCAGGCCGCCGGCATGGTCCTGCTCAGCCGGAACTGGCACTGCCGCGAGGGTGAACTCGACCTGGTCCTGTCCGAAGGCGACCGGGTGATCTTCTGCGAGGTCAAAACCCGCTCCAGCACCGAATACGGCACCCCGGCCGAGTCGGTCACTCCGGAAAAGATCGACCGCGTCCACCGAGCCGCCATGCGCTGGCTCAAGGAACATCGAGTCGGCTGGTGCCGCATCCGCTACGACGTCGTGACCGTCTACGCGCCAAACGGCGAAGAGCCCGTCGTGCGGCATCTGGTGGGGGCTTTCTGATGCCGCACGCCAAAACCTGGTCCGTCGCGTTGCTCGGCATCGAAGGCCGCGTAGTGGAAATCGAAGCTGACCTAGGCGGCGGCCTCAGCCGAGTGACCCTGGTCGGCCTGCCTGACGCCGGCCTCCGCGAGGCGAAAGACCGAGTCCGCTCCGCAGTCCGCAATTCCGGCCAGTCCTGGCCGGACGGCAAAATCACGCTAGCCCTGTCGCCCGCCAACCTGCCCAAAATGGGCTCCGGCTACGACCTGGGCATCGCGGCCGCGGTCCTAGCCGCCATCGGCGCCGTCCCAGGCCGGAAACTCCTGCACACCATCCTGCTAGGCGAACTCGCGCTGGACGGCCGAATCCGCCCCGTGCGCGGTGTCCTCCCCGGCCTGCTGGCCGCCAAAGCCGCCGGTCACGAACGCGCCGTAGTACCGACTGAATCCTTAGTTGAGGCCGCCCTCGTAGACGGCCTGGAAGTCTCCGGCGTCACGCGCCTGGCCGAACTCATCGCCTGGCTGAAAGACGAAGGCGACCTGGAACCTCCCGCCGCTCCCACAGCTGTCGCGCCTGCGGCAGTCCCCGACCTAGCCGACGTAGTAGGTCAACCGGAAGCCCGCTGGGCCCTGGAAGTCGCCGCGGCAGGAGGCCACCATCTCCTGCTCACCGGCCCGCCCGGCGTCGGCAAAAGCATGCTCGCCAGACGTCTCCCCGGTCTGTTGCCGGACCTCTCCCCGGACGAATCCCTGGAGGTAACCGCCATCCACTCCGTAGACGGCTCCCTGTCGAAGTCGTCTCCCCTGGTGACGGTCCCGCCATTCGTCGCGCCGCACCACTCGATCAGCCCGCCAGCCCTCATCGGCGGCGGCACGGGTCTGGCCGCTCCCGGTGCCATCAGCCGAGCCCACCGAGGCGTCCTTTTCCTAGACGAGGCCTGCGAATTCGGCAACCAACGCCTCGACTCGCTCCGCACCGTCCTAGAAGAAGGCGAAGTCCGCATCGCCCGGGCCAAAGGCGTCGTCCGCTATCCCGCCCAGTTCCAGCTAGTTCTC